>NZ_JBYSZX010000002.1:626155-657173 GCF_058787615.1 Pseudomonas sp. FW305-3-2-15-C-LB1
GCATTTGTTGCCGCGCATTATAGGCCGTTCAATCTCTATGTAAAGCTATTTTTTCGAGTAATTTCAACAACTTACCGAAAAAACCAGATTGCAACGTACTAAGCAAATAATGGCGGAGAACGGGGGATTCGAACCCCCGACACCCTTTTGAGGTGTACTCCCTTAGCAGGGGAGCGCCTTCGGCCACTCGGCCAGCTCTCCGCAACACGGGGCGTATATTAACCACGTTCATCCCCGTTTGCAAACATAAAAAACGATAAAAATTAAAGGCTTGGTTCTTCGTCCTTCTCTTTCTTGATCCGCAGGTAAATTTCCTCGCGGTGCACCGCTACCTCTTTCGGAGCGTTAACCCCGATACGTACTTGATTGCCTTTGACGCCGAGCACGGTCACGGTGATTTCGCCATCACCGATAATCAGGCTTTCTGCGCAACGACGAGTCAGAATCAGCATACCTTTCTCCTCACGCATTTCAGTTCAGGAACAACAGTCTGCAAAAAAAAGGCCTTCGACCTACAACCCAAAGGCCATAGCCCTACCGCCTAAGTATTGTCGAGCGCGCGCAAAAGAACATGCGCCCGACAAAAAAAGGAAAGGCGCGGTAAACCGCGCCTTCCAGGCACTGCGTCACTCGCCCTGTCGGGCCGGAGCGTCCAGCTCAAAAGCGGTATGCAGAGCGCGTACAGCCAGCTCCAGGTATTTCTCTTCGATCACCACCGAGACTTTGATTTCCGAGGTGGAGATCATCTGGATGTTGATGCTTTCCTTGGCCAGTGCCTCGAACATGCGGCTGGCAACGCCGGCGTGGGAACGCATGCCCACGCCCACGATCGACACCTTGGCAATCTTGGTATCGCCGACCACTTCACGGGCGCCGATTTCCTTGGCAGTGTTCTGCAAGATCCGCTCGGCCGCATCGTACTCGTTGCGGTGCACAGTGAAGGTGAAGTCGGTGGTGTTATCGTGCGAAACGTTCTGCACGATCATGTCGACTTCGATGTTCGCACCGCTGATAGGACCCAGGATCTTGAACGCCACGCCCGGGGTATCCGGCACGCCACGGATAGTCAGCTTGGCTTCATCACGGTTGAAAGCGATACCGGAAATGATCGGCTGTTCCATGGATTCCTCTTCATCAATAGTAATGAGGGTGCCCGGACCCTCTTTGAAGCTGTGCAATACGCGCAGCGGAACGTTGTACTTGCCGGCGAATTCCACCGCACGGATCTGCAACACCTTGGAACCAAGGCTGGCCATTTCCAGCATCTCTTCAAAGGTGATCTTGTCCAGGCGCTGGGCCACGGACACCACACGCGGGTCGGTGGTGTAGACGCCATCCACATCGGTGTAGATCTGGCATTCATCAGCCTTGAGGGCCGCTGCCAGCGCCACGCCGGTGGTGTCCGAACCCCCACGCCCGAGGGTGGTGATGTTGCCCTGCTCGTCCACACCCTGGAAGCCTGCTACAACTACCACGCGCCCGGCTTTCAGGTCCGTACGGATTTTCTGATCGTCAATCTGCAGGATACGCGCCTTGGTATGCGCGCTGTCGGTGAGGATGCGCACCTGGCTGCCAGTGTAGGACACCGCCGGTACACCGCGCTTATTCAACGCCATGGCCAGCAACGCGATGGTCACCTGCTCGCCGGTGGACACGATCACATCCAGCTCACGCGGCAGCGGCTGTTGGTCACCGCTGACTGCCTTGGCCAGATCGATCAGGCGATTGGTCTCGCCGCTCATGGCCGACAGCACCACCACCAGGTCGTCGCCGGCATCGCGGAACTTCTTAACCTTGTCGGCCACCTGCTCGATTCTTTCGACAGAGCCGACCGAGGTGCCTCCAAATTTCTGTACGATCAAAGCCATTTCTAAGCCGCCTCAGCCCGTAAAGGGGCGCCTAATATCCAATCAACCAGCACCACACCGGCCCGTGACTAGACCACGGGCCGGTTAACAGTGCCTTAAATACCTGCCTCGACAAACGGCACGGTCAGGGCCAGGGCCGCGTCCAGGGCACCGGCGTCTACACCACCGCCTTGCGCCATGTCCGGACGACCACCACCCTTCCCGCCCACTGCCGCGGCGGCTTGCTTCATCAAATCACCGGCTTTGAGTTGGCCAGTCAGGTCCTTGGTCACACCCGCAACCAGAACGACCTTTTCCTCATGGACACCGCCGAGCAGGATCACTGCGCGGCCGAGCTTGTTCTTCAACTGATCGACCAAGGCCAACAGCGCCTTGCCGTCCTGGCCGTCCAGGCGTGCAGCCAGGACTTTCACATCCTTGACGTCCACCGCCGAAGCCGACAGGTCGTCGCCAGCCGCACTGGCCGCCTTGGCCTGCAACTGCTCCAGCTGTTTCTCCAGGGCGCGGTTGCGCTCCAGCACAGCGGACAGCTTGTCGATCAGGTTGTCGCGGCTGCCCTTGACCAGGCTGGCCGCTTCCTTGAGTTGTTCTTCCGCCGCATTCAGGTAGGCCAGGGCCGCAGCGCCGGTCACCGCTTCGATACGACGCACGCCGGAGGCTACGCCGCCTTCGCTGATGATTTTCAGCAGGGCGATGTCACCGGTCCGGTTGGCGTGGATACCGCCACACAGTTCCACCGAGAAGTCGCCGCCCATGCTCAGTACGCGCACGCTGTCGCCGTACTTCTCGCCGAACAGCGCCATGGCGCCCTTGGCCTTGGCGGTCTCGATATCGGTTTCTTCGGTTTCTACCGCCGTGTTCTTGCGAATCTCGGCGTTGACGATGTCTTCCAGGGCCTTGATCTGCTCAGGCTTGATCGCTTCAAAGTGGCTGAAGTCGAAACGCAGGCGCTGGCTGTCCACCAACGACCCCTTCTGCTGCACGTGCTCGCCCAGAACCTGACGCAGCGCGGCGTGCAACAAGTGCGTGGCCGAGTGGTTCAGCGATGTGGCGTGGCGCACGTCGGCGTCCACCTGGGTTTCGACCGACGAACCGACAGTCAGGCTGCCCGACGCCAACACACCGTGGTGCAGGAACGCACCGCCGGTCTTGGTGGTATCACGCACATCAAAACGACCCGAAGTCGCCTTGAGGAAACCGCAGTCGCCAATCTGGCCACCGGATTCGGCGTAGAACGGGGTCTGGTCCAGAACCACAACACCGTCATCGCCTTCATTCAGTACATCAACCGACTGGCCGTCCTTATAAAGGGCAACCACTTTGGCCGAACCGCTGGTGGCCTTGTAGCCGGTGAATTCAGTGGCTACGTCAACCTTGACCAGGCTGTTGTAGTCCATGCCGAACGAGCTGGCCGACCGTGCGCGCACGCGCTGGGCTTCCATCTCACGCTCGAAACCTTCCTCGTCGAGGGTCAGGTTGCGCTCACGGGCGATGTCGCCGGTCAGGTCCATCGGGAAACCGTAGGTATCGTAGAGCTTGAACACCACGTCGCCCGGCACCACGGAGCCTTGCAGGTTGGCGAGGTCTTGCTCGAGGATCTTCAGGCCCTGCTCCAGGGTCTTGGCGAACTGCTCTTCTTCAGCCTTGAGCACGCGCTCGATATGCGCCTGGTTCTGCTTGAGTTCCGGGAAGGCTTCGCCCATCTCGGCGACCAGCGCCGCGACGATCTGATAGAAGAAACTGCCGTTGGCGCCCAGCTTGTTACCGTGACGGCAGGCACGACGGATGATGCGACGCAGCACGTAGCCACGGCCTTCGTTGGACGGCAGCACGCCGTCGGCAATCAGGAAGCCACAGGAACGGATGTGGTCAGCCACTACCTTGAGCGAGGCCTGGTCTTCATTGGTGCAACCAATGGCCTTGGCCGCAGCGGCCAGCAGGCTCTGGAACAGGTCGATCTCGTAGTTGGAGTGCACGTGCTGCATCACCGCACTGATCCGCTCCAGGCCCATGCCGGTATCCACCGACGGCGCTGGCAACGGATGCAACACGCCATCGGCGGTGCGGTTGAACTGCATGAACACGTTGTTCCAGATCTCGATGTAACGGTCGCCGTCTTCTTCCGGCGAGCCCGGTGGGCCGCCCCAGATGTCAGCGCCGTGGTCATAGAAGATCTCGGTGCAAGGGCCGCACGGGCCGGTATCGCCCATGGTCCAGAAGTTGTCGGACGCGTACGGCGCGCCTTTGTTGTCGCCGATGCGCACCATGCGCTCAGCCGGCACGCCGACTTCCTTGGTCCAGATGTCATACGCTTCGTCATCGCTGGCGTAGACGGTGACCCAGAGTTTTTCCTTCGGCAGCTTCAGCACGCCCGTCAGGAAGGTCCAGGCGAAGTTGATCGCGTCTTGCTTGAAATAATCGCCAAAGCTGAAGTTGCCGAGCATTTCGAAAAAGGTGTGGTGGCGAGCGGTGTAGCCGACGTTTTCCAGGTCGTTGTGCTTGCCACCGGCGCGTACGCATTTCTGGCTGCTGACGGCGCGGGTGTAGGCGCGCTTTTCCTGGCCCAGGAAGCAGTCCTTGAACTGGTTCATCCCCGCGTTAGTGAACAGCAGGGTAGGGTCATTGCCTGGGATCAAGGAGCTGGAGGAGACACGGGTGTGACCTTGCTCTTCGAAGAAGCGAAGGAAGGCTTCACGGATTTCTGCGCTTTTCATTAGGTTCTTCCACGGAGGCTGCGGCCAAAGGCCAGTGCGCAACATCATCAGACGGAGCGACGGCAAAGGGCCGCATTATATCGGCCCTTTGCCGGTGGTACAGCGTGTTTATGCGATAGAGAGGCTCAATTAGACGGTCTGCACAGTCATTTGCGCGAAAATTCGACGAATGTCGCGAGCACTTGCTCGACCTGCGCCCGGCTCACATCCAAATGAGTGACCATGCGCAAGCGTGGTGCGGCGCTCAGCTTGATCCCGCGTTCGGCGGCAAACGCCTTCAAGGCCTGGGCCTGGTCGCCGATCTGCACATAGACCATGTTGGTCTGCACCGGCTCCACCTCGTAACCCGCCTTGCGCAACTCATCCCCCAGCCATTGCGCATTGGCATGGTCGTCGGCCAGGCGCAGCACCTGATGATCCAGAGCGTACAGCCCCGCTGCTGCCAGGGATCCGGCCTGACGCATGCCGCCGCCGACCATCTTGCGCAAACGCCGGGCCTTGGCGATCAGCGCCGTTGAACCGCACAGCACCGAGCCGATCGGCGCGCCGAGGCCCTTGGACAGGCACACCGACACAGAATCGAAATGCCGGGCAATCTCCCGTGCGTCCACCCCCAGCTTCACCGCTGCGTTGTAGAGCCGTGCGCCATCCAAATGCAGGGCCAGGCCATGCTCCCGGGTAAACGCGCGGGCTCTGGCCAGGTACTCCAGCGGCAACACCTTGCCCTGCATGGTGTTTTCCAGCGCCAACAGACGGGTACGGGCAAAGTGGAAGTCGTCAGGCTTGATTGCCGCCAGCACCTGGTCCAGGTCCAGCGAGCCGTCCGGCTGGACTTCCAGCGGCTGCGGCTGGATCGAACCGAGCACGGCTGCCCCGCCACCTTCGTATTTGTAGGTGTGGGCCTGTTGGCCGACGATGTATTCCTCGCCGCGCTCACAGTGGGCCATCAACGCCAGCAGATTGCTCATGGTGCCGGTGGGCACGAACAACGCGGCGGCGAAGCCCAGGCGCTTGGCCAGTTCCGCCTCCAGCCGGTTGACGCTGGGGTCTTCGCCATACACGTCGTCACCGCTGGCGGCAGTGGCCATCGCGTCGAGCATGCCGGGGGTGGGTTGGGTCACGGTGTCGCTGCGCAGGTCGATCACAGACATGAAACAAGCCTCTCGAGGGTTCAGTAAGGTCCTTTTGTGAGTGATTACTGCGGGCAACGCCACGCAATATCAAGCCCCAACTGCATTCAATCGAATACCAACCAAACAAACCGATATAGCTTATCGATATCGCGGTCGTGCAGTTTTCGAAAAACCGTGTTAAAAACTCTCCGCCGCCAGGGTTCTGGCGGCAACGTTCTCAGGGCGGGGTGCAATTCCCCACCGGCGGTAATTACACGCAATGTGTATAGCCCGCGAGCGCTTGGCGCCTCGAACTGCTCACGCAGGACGGCGACAAGGTCAGCAGACCCGGTGTGATCCCGGGGCCGACGGTCATAGTCCGGATGAAGAGAGAACGGGATTGGCACCTGAGGGCCGCGCACGATGTGTGCTTGCGTACCCTTAAATCCCATTCGATTCATAACGCCCTGTTTTTTTCTTAAACAGGAGTCAGAACATGCAACCCACCGCAATCGACAGCAAAGCCAAGCACCATCACGGCGAACGTATCGCGTTTATCCAGGCTTGCTGGCACAAGGAAATTGTCGACCAGAGCCGTAAAGGCTTCCTCGCCGAGATCATCGCCCAGGGCTACCAGGAATCGGATATCGACTTCTTCGAAGTCGGCGGCGCCTTTGAAATGCCGCTGCACGCCAAGCTGCTGGCCAAGACCGGCCGTTACGCCGGTATCGTCGCCGCCGCGCTGGTGGTGGACGGTGGCATCTACCGCCACGAATTCGTCGCCCAATCGGTGGTCAGCGGCCTGATGCAGGTGCAGCTGGAAACCGAAGTGCCGGTGTTCTCGGTGTCCCTGACCCCGCATCACTTCCACGCCGGCAGCGAACACCAGACCTTCTTCTACGAGCACTTCGTGCACAAGGGCCAGGAAGCTGCACGTACGTGCGCCGACACGCTGAAGAAAGTCCGCGCGATCCGTCGCAGTGAAGAGCCGCAGAAACTGGCGGTCTGACGTTGTTCCAAACGCCCCGTTCTTTAGTGCGGGGCGTTTTGATCTAGATAAGTACCGCCCCGCGCCAGGGCACATGCGGTCTAGTGAGGCATCCCCTTACTAAAGAGCATTACCGCATGACCACGCATCCGTTCCATACCTTTGATACTGCTGGCTACGTCCGAATCAATGGCAGTACCCAGCCAAGCACGCCACATGAGTTAATCCATGACGGTGACGGCATCGAAATTTTCCGGCAATCGAACCATGCAACCCTGCGTGACCAACTCGTGTTCGTCATATCCGGACCGAGCAAAGTCGACGTATTCGTCGACGAGCACGACGCCGACGCCCAGGTAACGCAGACCCTGATCGTCAGAATCAACGATGAACAGGGCTTTATCGTCAAGCCCGCTTCAAACACTCAGGTAATGACGTTCCTTACCAGCGAGGGAAACGACGAGATAGGTCTCGGCCCACATATTGTGAACCCATGCGTCGTCCATGCCGGCGGCGGCCATGACGAGATCGACAGCTCTGCCCATCACGCGTCTATCTTCGGCGGTGAAGGGGATGATCATATTACCGTCATCGAAGGCAAGTGCTACGCCGACGGTGAAGAAGGCGACGACCATCTTTACTCAATGAACGACACCCCTGTCACCTTCCATGGCGGACCCGGCAACGACACGCTCGAAGGCAGCCGGCATACCGCTCTCTCGTTTATTGATGGCGGCGAGGGGGATGACGTGCTGATTGGCGGTGGCGGACCGAATGTACTGGTTGGCGGCCCGGGTGATGACCGGATCGAGGCAGGTGACGGCCACAACGTGATTTACACCGGTGATGGCTATAACCAAGTGGAAAAACTCAAACCCACCGACATCACTTACCACAATGTCAAAAGTGACCTGACGGTTGACCACACGAAGATAAGCTACGAAGAGCTGGATAAATTTCCACAGGGAGAGCTGGCATCCCGCGCTATCCATGTTGAACCGCGGCCGCTCAACCCGGCAGCCTTCACCTTCTCAGGCAGCACCGAATTTATTGAGCGCACCAAAGATGACATGCGGCTGCTGCTCGCCTCCCCCACTGGGCAAAGTTTACTGAATCAATTGGAAAATGCGGCATTGGCCAGCGGTAAACCCATCGAAATCAGTGAGCTACTTTCAGACACAGACGCGCACTTCATTCCAGGAGACGCCGCCGGTGCAGCCGGCGCGTACATCAACAACGGCCAGACCGGCACACCGTGCTACGGAGGCAGCATCAGCTACAGCCATCTGGATGTGGCAGGGGACACGCCAAGCGTCGTCACCCTGTTCCATGAACTGTGCCACGCCTATAACTACATGACCGGCACCTTGCTGCCGGGCACCAGCGCACAATTCATACCCGGCAGTCTGCTGCCCCCTACCCAAGTGCCGAACACCGAGCTGCAAGCAGTTGGTCTACCGACAACTGCAGCGCCGTTCGACTTCGACGGCGACCCAGGCACACCGCCCACCAGCACCAACCCGCAGGCCTTCAGCGAGAACGGCCTGCGCATCGAGCTGGGCCTGCCGCCACGCACCCGCTATTAAGCGAGGCCTTCCTCGCCACAGGGCACAATCAGAATCCCCGCCCGAAGACCATTCTTCACCTTCGGGTTGGGGAAGATAATGCGCGCGCCCTCCTCCTCGATCACCCAGCGGGTCTTGGCCACGTCTTCGGCCAGCAGGTAGCCCTGGGCCAACGGCGAGAAGTTTTCCACGTCTGCCGGCAGGTGCAGCAGGAAGGCGTCGCTGTGCTTGATGACTTCACGGGAGACGGCAAACAATTGCAGGCCGTCGAGGCTGTCAGTCGTCGGCTCGGTGCCTTCGATGATTTGCTTGAGGCGTGTTTCCAGGCGGGACACGTCCACGCCCTGGTTTTGCCCGAACGGCCGCGCCTTGCCCAATTCCAGGGTGAACGCCTCGGCATCGAGTTGTTCGTAGGTAAACGCGGTGAACGTGATTGAGGTCTTGTTCTGCAGCAGCACTGCTTGCATGCCGGCAGCGTTCAGGCGCGCCAGCTCATGGCGTGAATGCTGGCGACCTTCTTTCCACGGGTACAGGGCAAACTGCTCGATCTTCGAACCACGAATGGCCGTGTGCAGGTCGTAATGCAGGCGTGAGCGGCCCGGCAGGCTGAAAAAGCTGCGGGCCAGTTGCTCCAGCTCGGCGGCGCGCATGGCCTCCGGGCCGATGTTTTTTTCATGCCGGCCGTTGAACAGCCGGTTGACGTCCAGCTCGAGGTAACGCTCGCCGCGGCGCATGGCCTCGGGGTTGCCGAACAGGAACAGAATACGGGTACGGGGCTTGATCTCCCCACGGGCAATACCATGCAACAGGCGGTCGAGCAGTTCGATCGGCGCGGTTTCGTTGCCATGGATGCCGGACGACAGCAGCAGGTCGCTGCCGTTGTCCTTCGCTTCAGGCGGGCGCACTTCGAGTGCGCCCTCGCTGAGCCAGCGCATCTGCACGCCGTCGACAGTCAGTTGAATTTTTTGCGCCGGTTCACGACCGGCGAGGGTCAGTTCAAGCAGTTTGCCAAGGGCGAGCATACGCAGCTTCCTTAGTGGTTGCAGCCTGGGCCATGGACGTGATCGTCGTCATCACCTTCAACATCGGCCGGTTCCATTTCAAGTTGCAGGCTCATCAGGTTGGTGGCCAATGGGCGCATCAGCAGGTTGGCGTATTCGGCGTCGCCCTCTTCCACGTCCACGCCGATCAGCAGTTGGCCACGGCCGTCGTGCTGGATCCAGATTTCCTTGCCCTGCCAGACCACGGCGACGCGGGTGCAGGAAGTTTCCAGCTGGGTGCCGTCGGTGTCTTCAAGAATCAGTTTCAGGGTGTCGGTGGTCATAATAGATAGTTCTCAGCCGTACGGCGTTAATTGATCTGGAAAGGATAAACCGCGCCCAGTTTAAGGATTTGCGTCAGTTCATCCAGTGCCGTCCGGCACTCAAGCAGCAATTGTGGATCAGCCAGGTCGCTTTCGCGCAGGCTGTCACGGTAGTGCTTGCCGACCCACTGGGTCAGGGTGTCGTACAACGGCGCGGTCATGATAACGCCTGGATTCACCGCCGCCAGCTCCGTTTCGTTCAAGGCCACGCGCAACCGCAGGCACGCCGGGCCACCGCCGTTCTGCATGCTTTGCTTGAGGTCGAACACCTTCACTTCGCGGATCAGGCCGCCGGCAGCGGTCAGGTTTTGCAGGTACTGCCAGACGCGTTCGTTGGCGCGGCATTCTTCCGGCACGATCAGCAGCATCGAACCATCGGCGCGGCTCAGCAGCTGGCTGTTGAACAGGTAGGAACGCACCGCGTCCTCGACACTGACCTGGGCGCGGGGCACGCACACCGACTGGAAGTTGCCGCCCAGCCTGGCCAGTTTGCCTTGCAGCTCGCCGAGCATCTGTTCGGTATGGAGGAACGCGTCCTCGTGATAGAACAGCACTTCGCCGTTACCCACCGCGATCACGTCGTTGTGGAACACGCCGGCATCGATCACCGCCGGGTTCTGCTGGGCGTAGACCACGCCGTCATCCTTCAAACCGTGCAAGCGCGCGACGGCCTGGGAGGCTTCGAGGGTCTGGCGCGCCGGGTACTTCTGCGGCGCCGGGTAGCGGGGGTCGAACGCGCTGCGACCAAACACGAAAAACTCGACGCCCGCCTCTGCGTACTCACGGCAGAAACGCGTGTGGTTAGCCGCACCTTCATCGCCAAACTGCGCCACGGCGGGCAACGCGGCGTGATGGGCGAAGTGCTTCTGATCGGCAAACATCGCCCCCAGCACACGACTGGTGGTCGGGTGTTCGATGCTGCGGTGGTACTTGCAATTGAGGTTGGCGGCAGTGAAATGCACGCGACCATCCGCCGTATCGGCACTCGGGCTGACGGTGGCGGCGTTGGCCACCCACATGCTCGACGCGGAGCAACTCGCGACCAGCAACGGCATCGCGTCTTTGGCCGCCTGTTGGATCACTTGCGCGTCGGTGCCGCTGAAACCCAGGTTGCGCAAGGCGGCCACGTCAGGACGTTCCTGGGGCGCCAACACACCTTGTACAAAGCCCATGTCCATCAGGGCTTTCATTTTCTGCAGGCCCTGCAACGCAGCTTCCTTCGGGTTGGAATGCTGCTGGCTGTTGCTCTGGGACGCGACGTTGCCGAAGGACAAACCGCCGTAGTTATGGGTCGGCCCCACTAGACCGTCAAAATTGACTTCATAGGATTTCATCGGCGAGGCTCCACGAACATCTGTTTTTATAAGCAATCTTCAGTACTACAGAAATCCAATGTGGGAGGGGGCAAGCCCCTCCCACATTCAGTTCAGTGTGATGCCGGGGGTCAGCGTGGCAGGCACCACCAGGCTCGGGGTCTCAAGCGAGGCCACCGGGTACGCACAATAATCCGCAGCGTAGTAGGCACTGGCACGGTGGTTACCCGACGCCCCTACCCCACCAAACGGTGCCGTACTGGCGGCGCCGGTCAGCTGTTTGTTCCAATTGACGATACCGGCGCGGCTTTCCAGCCAGAACTGCTGGTAACGCGCTTCGGAATCCGACAACAAGCCCGCGGCCAGGCCGTACTGGGTGTTGTTGGCCTCGGCAATCGCCGCTTCGAAGTCAGCGTAGCGGATCACCTGCAACAAGGGGCCGAACAGCTCCTCGTCTTCGCGCTCGGTCACACCGGTCACGTCGATGATGCCCGGCGTGAGCAACGCGGCCTGGTCCTGTGGCTGGGTCATCTCCAGCAGCGCTACGGCGCCATTGGCCAACATCAATTCCTGGGCGTCCATCAAGGCTTTGGCGGCGCCAAGGGAAATCACCGAGCCCATGAACGGCGCCGGTTGCTGGTCGAACGCACCGACTTCGATCGTCGCGCTGACCGCCACCAGACGCGCCAGCAACGTATCGCCCCAGGCGCCTTCCGGCACCAACAGGCGACGGGCACAGGTGCAACGCTGGCCAGCCGAGATAAAGGCTGACTGGATGATGGTGTAGACCGCCGCATCCACGTCGGCCACCTCGTCGACCACCAACGGGTTATTGCCGCCCATTTCCAGGGCGAGGATCTTGTCCGGGCGGCCGGAGAACTGCTGGTGCAGATGATTGCCGGTGCGGCTGGAGCCGGTGAAGAACAACCCGTCGATGCCGGGGTTGGCCGCCAGGGCGATGCCGGTTTCCCGCGCGCCTTGCAGCAGGTTCAGCACGCCCGCCGGCAGGCCGGCTTCAATCCAGCACTGCACAGTCAGCTCAGCGACTTTAGGGGTAAGTTCGCTCGGTTTGAACAGCACGGTGTTACCCGCCAGCAAGGCCGGGACGATATGCCCGTTCGGCAGGTGACCAGGGAAGTTGTAAGGGCCGAACACAGCCACCACACCATGGGGTTTGTGACGCAATACGGCGGTGGCATCGCCCAGCGGGCCGCTCTTCTCGCCGGTCCGCTCGCGGTAGCTTTGTACCGAGATGGCGATCTTGTTGGCCATGCTGGTGACTTCGGTGGCCGACTCCCACAGTGGCTTGCCGGTTTCCTCGCCGATGCAGCGGGCGATTTCGTCGGCGCGGCGTTTCAGGGTGGCGGCGAAGGTTTCCAGCACGTGGATGCGCCCTTCCAGCGGGCGCCTGGCCCAGGCCGGGAATGCCTGGCGCGCGGCCTGCACGGCGGATTCGACCTGCTCGGCGGTGGCGCCATTGCCGGCCCACAGCACCTGCTGGGTCACCGGGTTGCGCGACTCAAACAGCTCACCCTGGCCAGCCAGCCAGCTACCTGCGATATACAGCGAATTCATTATTTCGACTCCCGAGCAGCGGACAACGGTACGGCACGCACTTGATCACCCACCACCAAGCGCAGACGCTTGGCGGTCTGTGGGTCGACCACCAGGGTTCCGGCTGCCAGGCGGGCCGGGGCAGCGGTGATGCGGCAATCTTCGCGTTTGCGGTTATGGATCAGGAACGGCGTAGCGTCGTCACCTGGGGTGCCGATCGCCAAGACCAGTGTTTCGCTGTCGCGAACGGCACGGATCTTCTGGGTCTCACACTCCACCGCAGGTCCCGCATCGAAGATGTCGACGTAGCCCTGGTAGCTGAAGCCTTCGCTCTTGAGCATGCTCAGCGCCGGTTCGGTGTCCGGGTGGACCTTGCCTATCACGTTGCGCGCATCTTCGGAGAGGAAGCAGCTGTACAGCGGAAACTTCGGCATCAGCTCGGCGATGAATGCCTTGTTGCCCACGCCGGTCAGGTAGTCGGCCTGGCTGAACTCCATCTTGAAGAAGTGGCGACCCAGGCTTTCCCAGAATGGCGAACGCCCGGCGTCGTTGGACACCCCGCGCATCTCGGCGATGATCTTGTTGCCGAACAATTGCGGGAATTCCGCGATGAACAGCAGGCGCGCCTTGGCCAACATGCGACCGTTGAGGCCGCTGCGATAATCGGCGTGCAGGAACAACGAGCACAGTTCGGAATTGCCGGTGAGGTCGTTGGCCAGGAACAGCGTCGGAATTTCGCGATAGATGTTCAGCTCCTGGGAAGCGCTGACGGTCAGCCCGACCCGGAAGTTGTACCAGGGCTCACGCAGGCCGACGGCACCGGCAATGGCGGAAATGCCCACCACACGGCCTTCGTCGTTTTCCAGCACGAACAGGTAGTCGGCATCGCCGCGCCCGGCGTCGCCGCGAAAGGTTTTTTCCGCCCAGCCCACGCGGTGGGTCAGGCGCTCTTCGTTGGCCGGCAAGGTGGTGAGGCCGGTGCCGGTGCTGCGCGCCAGATCAATCAGGGCCGGTAAATCGCTGCTGCGTACGGGACGAACGATCATGCTATCTCCTCGAACGGGCCGCTGTTGTCAGCCACCCGCGAAACTCTCTTTTTAAACCGCAACCAGGCGCACGCTCGCGCCTTCGCCAACACCCAGGGCTTCGGCCGCTGCCAGGTCCAACGTCACCGGTTTACCCGGCGCATAGTCCAGCTCCAGCATCACCGCACGGTAGTCCTGCAATTGCGCGTTGCTCACCAGGTACTGGCGGCCGACGCCCTTGGCCATCTCGCCGATCTTCACCGGCACCACGCGGCTCTGGGCAATCGAGCGAATGCCCGAGACCCGTGCGTGCAGCGTCGGGCCACCGTCGAAGATGTCGATGTAGTGGTCGGTCTCGAAGCCTTCGCGCATCAAGATGTCGAAGGTGATCTGCGCACGCGGGTGCACCTGGCCCATGGCTTCCTGGGCTTCGTCCGGCAGCAGCGGCACGTAGATCGGGTAATGCGGCATCAGCTCGGCGAGGAAGGTGCGGCTTTTCAGCCCGCACAGACGCTCGGCGGCGGCGTAGTTGAGGTCGAAGAAGTTGCGGCCGATGGCGTCCCAGAACGGCGAGTCACCGTTCTCGTCGCTGTAGCCGACGATCTCGGTCACCACCGAGTCGGCAAAGCGCTCGGGGTGGCTGGCGACGAACAGCAGGCGGCCACGGGAATTGAGTTCCGACCACGGCGAACCGACCAGCTCGGGCACCACGTAGAAACTGGTGAGCAGGCTGTTACCGGTGAGGTCGTGGCACTGGGAAAGCACGTGGATCTTGTTGTGGATCTTCAGCTCGCGGGAGGCGTGCACGAAGGTCTCGTTACGGAAGCTGTAGAACGGCTCGGAGTAACCGGCCGACGCGACTATGGCCGAGCAACCGGCGAGCTTGCCGGTCTCGGTGTCTTCGAGCACGAAGAAATAGCTTTCTTCACCGTTGAAGCTCACCTCGGCGGCGAAGGACGCTTCGCTCGCGGCGATCTTGTCGCTCAGGCGTTCCACATCGTCCGGCAAGGAGGTGACACCAATCGGGCTGTCCGCAGCCAGACGCTGTACCTCGCCCAGATCAGCCATTTGCGCGGGGCGCATCACCAGCATGGTGTCACTCCTTAACTCGAAAAACTCATAGGAAAAAATACCGGACAGTTGCTGATTCAACGCAGGTCAAATGTGGGAGGGGGCTCGCCCCCGATAGCAGTCTGTCAGTTGATAAATCAGGTGGCTGACCCATCGCTATCGGGGGCAAGCCCCCTCCCACATGACACGGTCCGGCAAATAAGTGTGTATCAGGCTTGCGTCAGCGTTTTCACTGCACGTTCAAAACGGTCCAGGCCTTCGTTGATGTCCGCCTCTTCCACCACCAGGCTCGGCGCAAAACGCACCACATCGGGGCCGGCTTGCAGGATCATCAGGTTCTCTTTCTCGGCCGCGTTGAACACGTCCTTGGCCTTGCCTTTGAACGCATCGCTCAACACGCAACCGAGCAACAGGCCCATGCCGCGCACTTCGGTGAAGATCCCGTATTGCTTGCCGATCTGCTCCAGGCGCGCCTTGAACAGGTCGTGCTTGGCGTTCACGCCAGCCAGCACTTCGGGGGTGTTGATCACGTCGATCACCGCCTCGGCCACCGCGCACGCCAGCGGGTTGCCGCCGTAGGTGGTGCCGTGGGTGCCGACTACCAGGTGCTTGGCCAGGTCTTCACGGGTGAGCATGGCTGCAATCGGGAAACCGCCGCCCAGGCTCTTGGCGCTGGTGAGGATGTCCGGCGTCACGCCGTAGTGCTGGTAGGCAAACAGGTGGCCGCTGCGACCCATGCCGGTCTGTACTTCGTCGAACACCAGCAAGGCGTTATTCGCGTCGCACAGCTCGCGGGCGCCTTGCAGGTAGGCCAGTTCGGCCGGCAGTACGCCGCCTTCGCCCTGGATCGGCTCCAGCACCACAGCGCAGGTCTTGTCCGACACGGCGGCTTTCAGCGCAGCCAGGTCGTTATAAGGAACGTGGGTGATGCCGGTGATTTTAGGCCCGAAGCCATCGGAGTACTTGGACTGGCCACCGACGTTGACGGTGAACAGGGTGCGGCCGTGGAAGCTGTTCAGCGCGGCGATGATCTCGTACTTCTCGGTGCCGAAACGGTCGAACGCGACGCGACGGGCCAGCTTGAACGCGGCCTCGTTGGCTTCGGCGCCGGAGTTGCAGAAGAACACGCGCTCGGCAAAGGTGGCGTCGATCAGCTTGTGCGCCAGGCGCAGCGCCGGCTCATTGGTGAACACATTGGATACGTGCCACAGCTTGTTGGCCTGTTCGGTCAGCGCGCCAACCAGCGCCGGATGGGCATGGCCCAATACGTTGACCGCGATGCCGCCGGCAAAGTCGATCAGCTCACGACCGGCCTGGTCCCACACGCGGGAACCTGCGCCACGCACGGGGATGAAGGCGGCAGGTGCGTAGTTGGGAACCATGACCTGGTCGAAATCGGCACGTTGCACCGGGGCTTGCTCAACGGACATCGGAGTCTCCTGAAGAGGAACGCCTGCCTGAAACTGGCGGGCGATGCAGGGATTGTAAGGACAGTTTTCAGTAGGGCCTTGTCGCCAAGCGACAACTTCTTATAGCGCCAACCCGCGTTTTACGTGGGTTTACGCCAATGCGACAAATAGCATCGCAATGGCGCAGTTTAAACGCTGTCGCACAATTACGTGAGACCTGTGCGCACGCTCGGCATAACTATCTAAAGGCCGGTGCGCGCAGGTGACTGATTAACTCGTGGTTTTCAAGCCCTCCATGGATGTGAGCATGACGACCCCAACGCCCCCGGCACCCGCAATCACCCAAAGCAGCCATCCCGATCGCCACTACGAACCCTTGACCCGCGCACTGCCGGCCTGGCTCGGCAACGCGTCCGCCAGCAAGCGCTCCGCCCTCAAAAACGCCACGCCCCTGCCCCTGCCTGCCACCGACGCTGCGCAACAGGCAACCCTCAAGCAGCTCAATGGCGCCCACTGGCACGCACAGAACCGTGTCGACCAGGCCCTCAAGGACCTCCAGGACGCCAGGACCTACTCCATCCCCTTGCTCAAAGACGCCTTGAAACGTCAATCCGGCCTTGAACTGGATGTGGAAACCACGTTTATCCGCCTCTACATCCCCCAGACCATCCCCTGGTTTACGGTACGTTCCGGCGGGGCGCGCGCCTGGACCGTGTCCCTGCTGGACGCCGCGCTGCATAACTTCGAACACAAAGAGACCCTGGCGGATGCCTATGAGCCGGACTCCACCTACATCACTCAACCCGATGCCAACGGCCAGTTCGACACATTGCCCGCCATCAAGCGCCGCCTGCCCATCGCGGCGTTCGCCCAACTGTGTCGCGACCTCGACCTCGGCGCGCGCTATATGGGCTACCTGCGCGAGCAACTCGGCGTCGACCACCCGGTCGCCGGCGCGGTGCTGCAAGCCAAGGTCGACGCCAGCCAAAAAGCCGCTCTGCGTGCGGCGGTACAATTGGCGCGGATCCGGGGCGACATCCAGGAAGACTATGCACGGTTGATCGAAGGCCTGATCGACGGGCTTTCCGGCATGCGCCTTGGCTCAAGCGCCGTGCACATACATGACTTCAGCATGATGGAGGCCCCCCTCACCGGCATCCTGCTCTTCGCCCCGGACCTCGAAAACACCCGCACGGTGCAACGAATGGTGGCCTATGTGCCGGACGACCCGGAACATCCGCTCAAGGAGTACCCCTCCCCCCTGGCCTTCAAGCAGGAACTGACCCGACAACTGCGCGCCGCCGATTACCAGGTGTTTTTCAGCCGATTCGTCGCCCACGAGCACCGCGGCGCGTTTTTCGCCGACCTGGGCCAACGCCTGGAAAAAATCACCTGGCATCCCAGTGAATACGGCAGCGGCCTGGCGCCCTGGCGCGCCGACCCCACCGACGATCCGTCATTGCAGTTCACCGCCAGCCCGATTCTCATCGCCCCCTGGGACTACCTCTACCAGTCCAGGCTCAACCAGTTGCTCAACGACGCCCGCACCCTCGCCGTCGCCACCGCGACCGTGGATCGCAATGCGCGATGGGCCTTGTGGGACAGCTTCGTCAACGTCGCTTCGTCCATCGTGAATGCAGCGTTGCTGGTGGTCGCACCGTTTATTCCGGGGCTGGGGGAATTGATGCTCGCGTACATGGCCTATCAACTGCTCGACGACGTGTTCGAAGGCATTGTCGACTGGGCCGAAGGACTTGACCGCGAGGCCTTCGCACACCTGATGAACCTGCTGGAGAGTGCGGTTCAACTGGGGTTGTTCACGGCGGGCGGGCAGATCGGCGTACCCGAGTTGCGCAAGCTGATGTCGCCGCAGACCCTGGCCTTCATCGATCGCTTCAAACCAGTCACCCTCGCCAGCGGTGCCCGCCGTTACTGGAAACCCGACCTGGCTCCCTATGCGCAAAACCTGCAGTTGCCGCCGAACCTGGGCATCGACGAACTGGGCCTGCATGCCGTGCGCAAGGAATCGATCCTGCCGCTGGAAGGCTCGTTGTACGCCGTGCAGAAGTCTCCTGGAGACGGACAGTACCGGCTCAAGCACCCGAGCCGGGCCGACGCCTATCAACCGCTGCTGATCCATAACCAGACGGGCACCTGGCGTACCGAACTCGACCAGCCGTTGCAGTGGCAAGGCCCGGATTTGCTCGGCCGTCTCGGCCATCGTGCGCAAGGCCTCAGTGACGCCGACCGGCAACTGGCCATGACCCTGAGCGGTACCGACGAAGCCATCCTGCGCAAGATGCACCACAACAGCGAGCCGCTGCCGCCGCTGTTGGATGATGCCCTGGCGCGACTCAGGATCGAGCGGGAACTGGACACCTTGATCGAACGCCTGAGCAGCGATGACCCGGCACTCTACAACCGCATCGCCGCCCAGGACCTGCTGCAACTGCTCACCGCCAATGGCGCCTGGCCGCACACCCGGGGCTTGCGCTTTCTGGATGATCAGGGCCGCGTGGTCTGGACCTTTGGCGACCAGACCAAGCCACTGGTACAAATACACGAAGCGCAACTGAGCAACGGCGATCTGCTCAAGACCGTGTTGCAGACACTGACCCCGGAAGAGATCCGTGCACAATTCGGCGAGCGTGCCAGCGACCCGCAACTGAGCCTGGAAACCCGCACGCGCAACCTGAGAAAAACCCTTGCCGGGATCGCCCGCAAGCATCGCGTCGCACTTTTCGACTCACGCTACGGGCCCTTGCAGCACGCCGAACACCCCCAAGCCCGACAGTTGGCCGATGAAGCCCCCGGCTTGCCGGCCACCGTCGCCGAGCGATTGCTGAGCCAGGCCACCGGTGAAGAGCTGCTTGAGCTGCAAGCCGAGCGCACACCGCCACGCCTGGCGCAGTTGGCGCAGGCGGCGCTCACCGAAGTCCGCCTGAACCGCGCCTACGAAGGGCAGCACCTGGACTCACAGGTCAACCTCGACACCGACCTGCTGGCCTTGAGCGCATTGCGGGTGCTGCCAGGCTGGTCCACGGAGATCAACCTGCAAGCCCTGCACCAGTCCATCGACGGCGAGGCCTGGCACAGCGTCGGCCCTGACGACGCACCGATCCGCCGCAGCCTGGTGCGCCTGGACAGCGGTCGCTACGTGGCCTACGACGAAAAAGGCCCCCTGTGCGGCGAGACCGACCTGTACTCGGCCATTCTCCATGCCCTGCCTGACGCCCAGCGTGAGCAGCTGAACATCGACATTCATCAAGGCCACGAACTGCGCGAGCGCCTGCGCCAACGCCCGCCGCCGCGCGACGAAATGCGCGTGCTGCTGGGGGGCGACACTCCCGAACCGGCCACCGAGACCCTGCAACTGCTCGGTCACGATGCCGGCTACGCCCACCAACCCGCCATCGAGGGTGGTCCGGCGAGTCTGCATCAGCGCGCACGCAGCCTGTACCCAAGCCTGGACGACAGCCAGTTGCACGCGCTCATCCAAGACTGGCAGGCACACCCTGGCGGAGCGGCAGCCAAGCTCGCGCAACTGGCCGAGGAATATGCGCGACTGGACAGCGACTTGCAGGCCTGGCAAGCCGATGTCCCTCACCATCACCCGGTGACGGGACAAACCTTGTACCGGTGGGAGCGCCAGTTGGAAAAACAGAATCGCACCGCGATGGCCCATCGGCTCAAAGCGGCCTGGCGGCGTGAAACAGTGATCGACAACTACTACGAAGACCCGGCGCGGGACGGCCACACGCTCAAGCTCAATGGCAACATCCTGGGCGAGATGCCACGACTGCAAGCCAATTTCGATCATGTCTCTCTGCTGTCCCTCAACGGATCAGCCAACTTGAACGGGGTGTCCTCGTTCCTGGGCCACTTTCCCAAACTGCGCCAACTCAGTGTCATCAACACGCCTCTACGGGGCCTGCCTCAGGAGATCACGTCGATGCCGGACCTGAACGCCCTGCAACTGAACACCTGCCAGATCGCCCTCACCCCGCAAAGCCAGGCGCAGTTGGCCGCCATGCACCAGATGCGCTCGCTGGACCTGCACGGCAATCCGTTGGGTCTTGTCCCCAGCGTCGAAACAATGCCCGACCTGGTCGCCCTGGACTTGTCGCGCACCAATATCGACCGCCTGCCGGCCGGCGTGCTCAGCCATCCGGAGCTGCAAGTCGCCCTGTTGAGCAACAACCGGATCAATCACTTGCCAGATGGCATTTTCCAGCTTGCGCCTGAATCCAGCTTGCGCTTCGACCTCTCGCGCAACCCGCTGAACCGCGAAACCCTTGAAAGGATCAAGGCCTATCACCAGCGGCACGGCACCCGCTTCGAGGCCAGCGCCTTGCAGGCCGACCGGCGCGACGCCAAGCTATTGTTTCCGAAATTCAGCGAAGAGCAGATCAACCGATTCATCTTCAACCTGCCCGGCGATATCGAAGCGGGACGACGGGAGCTGGCACGGCTGGCAGGCGACTACCAGACGCTCACGGGCGAGTTGCAGGCCTGGGCCCAGGCACCGGCGCTTCCCGAGCTGGAAACGGCGCGCAGGGCGGCGCTCAAAGACCTGCTGGAACGAAGCTGGCGGCGCGAAACCCCGCAGCAGACCCAGATAGGCTCCCTGGAAATTCCCGCCACCCTGGCAGGCGAACTGCCGCAACTGAGCATCACGTTCGACCACATCGGCGGGCTTCGCATACAAGGCAACCAACGGCCCCTGCACCTGGATCAGTTCCTGCGCAGCTTTCCCAATGTTCACGCGCTCTCCATACAGGACGCACCGATGGGGGACCTGCCGGCCTCGTTGCTCAGCCTGCAACACCTGGAATTCCTGAGCCTGCCCGGATGTTCGATCATGTTGTCGGCCTCATCCGCGCAAGGCCTGGAAGGCATGAAGGGGCTGACGTTCCTGGACCTGAACCATAACTCCTTGGCGCACACACCCGACTTCAGCCAATTGCCCAGCCTGCGCCGGGTGCTGTTGCGCAATACCGGCCTGCGCGAGGTGCCGGCGGGTCTGCTGCGCAGCGATCAGCACGTCACGGTGGACCTGAGCAACAATGCGATCGAAAACCTGCCCCCGACCGCCTTCACATTGCCCAGCACTGCGGTGCGAGGCATTGATCTGTCGGGAAATCCGTTGTCCAAGCCGACGCTGGAACAGGTCAAGACCTATTGCCAACGCACCGGCGAGTTCTTCAAGGCAGAAGCCAACCCTGGCGAGCGCGAACGTATCCAACAGCTTTACCCCACCTTCGTCGACAGCGAAATCAATCGGTTCATCTTCAAACTGCCTGGCGACATGGACGCCGTTACCAACCAAATCAGCCTGCTCGAAGAGGAATACCGGCAATTGGGCACCGACCTCAACGAATGGGTGTTGGATGTCCCGACCCATCACCCGATTCTCGGCACGCTGATGGATGAACAGGCACGCGCCGAACAACAGTTGATCCGGCAGGATTTCAAGACCCTGCTCGAGCAAGCCTGGCGTTTTGAGAGCATCGAAGACGAAGAGAGCCTGGACGAAGAGGTGACCCACAGTTTGATACTCGATACCCCAATACTCGGGGCCCTGCCGCAACTGCGTGCGCGCTTTAATCACGTGTCCACTTTCGAACTGATCGGCGACGGCATCACGACCCAGGTCGATGGCACACTCGGCAGCTTCCCCCAGCTGGAGACACTGGCCCTCAACAAGTGCTCACTGCAAACCCTGCCCACCTCGATATTCAACATGCCCAAGCTGTCCTCTCTGGACCTGTCCGAATGCAACATTGCGCTTTCACCGCAAAGTGCCCGCGCACTCGGGGACTTGAAAGATATTGAGTTCATCGACCTGAGCAACAACCCCCTCGGCCACGCACCGGATGTGAGCCAGCTTCGTCAATTGAGCTCACTGCACCTGCGCAATGCTCAACTGCATCACGTCCCCGAAGGTGTGTTCCAGGAGTCGTCGGTGTTGCGCACCCTGGACCTGAGCAACAACCACATCGAACAGTTGCCGGCGTCTCTCCTGGAAATTTCATACTCCCTCGACAGCGATTCGGACCTGCGCGGCAACCCGTTGTCGCCACACAGCCTGGCGTTGCTCAGGGAGTACTACCGGCGTACAGGGTTTGCTTTCCATGTCGAGGCCGCCAGGCAGGACGCCGAGGGCAACCCACTGACCCCACCCTTGGGTCGGGAAGAAGAGTGAAGCCTGTATTCAGCCGCGTTCCGACGGCACCGACGACAGCTCGAACGGGCTGCTACTGCGCCGCTGGTTGCGGTCTTCACGGGGGGTGGCGCCGAAGAAGTTGCGGTAGGCGCTGGAGAAATGCGGCCCCGAGGAGAAGCCGCACGACAGGCCGATCTGGATGATCGACTTGCTGGTTTGCATGAGCATCTGGCGGGCCTTGTTCAGGCGCAGTTCCAGGTAGTACTGGCTGGGGACGCGGTTGAGGTATTGCTTGAAGATGCGCTCGAGTTGTCGTCGCGACACGCACACGTGCTGGGCAATTTCGTCGGTGGTCAGCGGTTCCTCGATGTTGGCTTCCATCAGCAACACCGCCTGGGTCAGCTTCGGATGGCTGGAGCCCAGGCGGTTCTGCAGCGGGATGCGCTGGCGCTCGCCGCCTTCGCGGATGCGCTCCACCACCAGTTCTTCGGAGACCGCGCCGGCCAGTTCGGCGCCGTGGTCACGGGCCAGCACCGCCAGCAGCAGGTCGAGCACCGACATGCCCCCGCAGGCGGTGAGACGGTCGCGGTCCCAGTCGAACAGATGGCTGGTGGCGATGACCTTGGGGAAACGCTCGGCAAAATCATCCTGCCAACGCCAGTGCACGGCGGCGCGGTAGCCGTCGAGCAGGCCGAGCTGGGCAAGCGGATAGACACCGGCCGACAGACTACCGATCACACACCCGGCCCGCACCAACTGCTTGAGCGCCGTGCTCAGTTGCGAGGCAATGACGGTGGGTGGTTCATCCGCCAGCAGGAACAGCTTCTGGAAACCTTCGAGCTTGCCAGCCCACGGCTCGCCCGGCAGTTGCCAGGCATTGCCAGTGGGAGGTTCGGCCTGCAGGAACGACAGCTCGTAGACCACCTCCGGATGCACCCGCTGGGCAACGCGCAAGGCCTCCTCAGCCAGCGCAAGCGTCAGGGCTTTTGTGCTGGGCCAAATCAGGAAACCAATTTTGTGGGCGGTCATGGGAGTGCTATCCGAAGCCAGTAACAGTAATGAAGACAAGGGCCAATGCTAGCCCGTAATCGAGTACAAATCTCAAAAACGATGCATATCCAATGTGGGAGGGGGCTTGCCCCCGATGGCGGTGTGTCAGATAAACACGTCTAACTGATATACCGCTATCGGGGGCAAGCCCCCTCTCACAGGGGTTACCTATTCACAGGAGGTCATTATTTCAGGCTGCCGGACAGGAACTGTTGAAGGCGCTCGGACTGCGGGTTCACCAGCACTTCCCGCGGGTTGCCACGCTCTTCGACGATGCCTTTGTGCAAGAACACCAACTGGTTCGACACCTCACGGGCAAAGCCCATTTCGTGGGTCACCACCACCATGGTGCGGCCTTCCTGGGCCAGGTCCTGCATCACCTTGAGCACTTCACCGACCAGTTCCGGGTCCAGCGCCGAGGTGGGTTCGTCGAACAGCATCACCTCCGGCTCCATCGCCAGGGCGCGGGCGATGGCCACGCGTTGCTGCTCGCCGCCGGACATGTGGCCGGGGAACGCATCCTTGCGATGGCCCACGCCGACCTTGGCCAGGTAGTGTTCGGCTTTTTCACGGGCGTCTTTCTTCGACATGCCCAGCACGTGCACCGGCGCTTCCATCACGTTTTCAAGCGCGGTCATGTGCGACCACAGGTTGAAATGCTGGAACACCATGGACAGGCGCGAACGCATGCGCTGCAACTGTTTAGGATCGGCAGCCTTCATGGCGCCGTCCTTGTTGGCCACCAGCTTCAACTCTTCGTTGTTGAGCAGGATCTTGCCGGCGTGGGGTTGCTCCAGCAGGTTGATGCAGCGCAAAAAAGTACTTTTGCCCGAACCACTGGAACCGATGATGCTGATCACATCACCGGCCGCAGCGGCCAGGGACACTCCTTTGAGCACTTCATGACTGCCATAGCGTTTATGCAGGTCTTGGACTTCAAGTTTGTACATGCGGTCGGTTCTCACAAAAACAGGTGGTCAGTCGTTGAGCAAGCGCCCGTGACGCAGCGCTTCGCGCCCCGCCACCTTGGCCAGCCAGAAACCCGCTTGGGCATAACGTAGCCGTTCAACGGCAAACAGCACCCCCGAGGTGCCCGCGCAGATCGTGCTGACGCGGTCTTCCAGGGGGTCAATCACTTCAAAAATCGGCTCGCCTTTTTCGACCACATCACCGGCTTTACGCAGGTAACTGATCACCCCGGCATGGGGCGCGAACAACAATTCGGTGCCTTCAAACGGCAGGCCTTCACAGGGCTCGAACTGTGGCGCGGGCCACTCCCCCTTGATCAAGCCCTGCTCAGCGAGGAACGCGAGAATACCTTCGGCGTGAAAGATCGCCTCGTCACGCCCGGTATCGGCCTGACCGCCCAGCTCCAGCGTAGTCGCCAGGCAGGCCAACGGGATTTGCGACTCAGGAAACGCCTGAGACAAACGCAACCACGGCAGCGAACAGGCCTCATCGAACGAACTGCCGCCGGAGTCTTCCGCCAGCAGGCCGACCTTCACATTCAAATGCGCCGACAGCGAACGCCACTGCGGCCAGTGCTGCGGCAGTGCATACATGTGCAGTGCGGCTTCGGCATCGCAATGCAGATCCAGCACCACATCAGCGGTGCAGGCGTGGCTCAGCAAGATGCGCTGCATGCCTTGCAACTGGCTGCTTGGCTCGGGCAACGCGCGGAGTACATCGCTCATCGCTTGACGGATCAAACGCACATTGGCGTGGGGGTCATCACCCAGCTTGCCTTCGAGCAACGCGGCAACCGGCTCGCTCAACTCGACAAAATCACGGTTGAAGTTCTTGCCACTGCCCACCTCGAAACGCCCCTGGTGGCTGCCTTGCAGCAGTTGGCCCAGGCCCATCGGGTTGGCGACTGGCACCAGCTCGATCACGCCATTGAGCGCACCTTGCTGTTCCAGTTCGACGAGGCGCTTTTTCAGCTCCCACGCGGCGCGCATGCCGGGCAATTCGTCGGCGTGCAGGCTGGCCTGGATATAGGCCTTGCGCTCGCCCTTGCCGAAACGGAACACGCTCAGTTGGCGCTCGCAGCCCAGGTGACCCCAGGGCAACCGGTGATCGATACGTTGCATATCAGTGCTTCCGTGGCGCCAGGTAGCTCAGCCAGCGGCGCTCGGCCAACTTGAACAGGCGCACCAGGATGAAGGTCAGGCACAGGTAGAACACGCCTGCGGTGATATAGGCCTCGAACGGCAAGTAGAACTGCGCGTTCACCGTGCGCGCTGCGCCGGTGATGTCGATCAGGGTGACGATGGAGGCCAGGCTGGTGGTCTGCAGCATCATGATCACTTCGTTGCTATACTGCGGCAGCGCACGGCGCAGGGCCGACGGCAGCAGGATGCGGCGGTACAGCTTGTAGCGCGACATGCCCATGGCCTTGGCCGCTTCGATTTCGCCATTGGGCGTGGCCTTGAGGCTGCCGGCAATGATCTCGGCGGTGTAGGCGCTGGTGTTGATCGCGAAGGCCAGGCACGCGCAGAAGGTGGCGCTGGACAGCAGCGGCCACAGGAAGCTTTCGCGCACGGCGTCAAACTGGGCCAGGCCGTAGTAGATCAAGAACAGCTGCACCAGCATCGGCGTGCCGCGAATCACGTAGGTATAGAGCCAGGCCGCACCATTGACGATCGGCTGCTTGGACACGCGCATCAGGCCCAGGGGCACGGCGGCGAGCAGGCCGAAGAACAGCGAGATGGCGAGCAGTTTGAGGGTGGTCACCAGGCCGCCGAGGTACAGCGGCATGGCCTCCCAGATGACGTTGTAGTCGAAGATCATAGATCAGCCGCCCTTACGCCTACCGAGTAGCGCTTCTCAAGATGACGCAGGGCCAGCAACGACACGCTGGTGATCACCAGGTACATCGCCGCCACCGCGAGGAAGAAGGTAAAAGGCTCGCGGGTGGCGTCTGCCGCCTGCTTGGCCTTGAACATCATGTCTTGCAGGCCCACCACCGAAATCAGCGCAGTGGCCTTGGTGAGAACCAGCCAGTTGTTGGTGAACCCGGGGATTGCCAGCCGGATCATCTGCGGCACCATCACCCGGAAGAACACCTGGAAGCTGCTCATGCCATACGCCAGGCCGGCCTCGGCCTGGCCCTTGGGAATGGCCATGAAGGCGCCACGGAAGGTTTCCGACAGGTAGGCGCCAAAGATGAAACCCAGGGTGCCGATACCGGCGGCCAAGGGGTTCAAGTCGATATAGTCGTCGTAGCCCAGCATCGGCGCGACGCGGTTGAGCAGGTCCTGACCGCCGTAGAAAATCAGCAGGATCAGCACCAGGTCGGGGATCCCACGGATCACCGTGGAGTACAAGTCACCCAGCCAAGCCAACCAGCGCACCGGCGACAGGCGTAACGCGACCCCGATCAGACCCAGAACAATGGCCAAGGCCATGGACGACAAGGCGAGCTGAAGCGTCAACCATGCGCCATCGAGGATGACGGCCCCGTAGCCTTTCAACATGATTCAGGTCCTCGAAAAGGGGGATGAAAAAATGGCGCAAACCGCAGGAATTCTGTTGCTTGCGCCATTTGGGACAAATCGCTGCGACGAGTTACTTGGCGTCAGCGCCGTAGATATCGAAGTCGAAGTATTTGTCCTGGATTTTCTTGTATTCGCCGTTGGCACGGATCGCGGCAATAGCTGCGTTGATGCGGTCCAGGTTTTCCTTGTCGCCCTTGCGCACCGCGATACCGACGCCGTCGCCGAAGTACTTGACGTCGGTGAACGCCGGGCCCACGAACGCGTAGCCTTTGCCAGCAGGGGTTTTCAGGAAACCGTCCTGCAGCAGGGTAGCGTCAGCCACGGTGCCATCGAGGCGACCGGCTTCCACGTCCAGGTAGATTTCGTTCTGCGAGCTGTAAGGCACCACGGTGGCGCCTTTCGGAGCCAGGACTTCCTTGGCGAAACGATCGTGGATCGAACCGCGCTGAACACCGATTTTCTTGCCCTTCAATTCATCCAGGCTGTCACTGACGGTAGTGCCTTCCTTCAACACCAGGCGCGCCGGGGTCAGGTAGTAGCGGGTGGTGAAGTCCACGGACTTCTTGCGGTCCTCAGTGATGGACATGGACGACAGGATCGCGTCGATCTTGCGCACTTTCAGCGCCGGGATCAGGCCGTCGAACTCCTGCTCGACCCAGGTGCACTTGACCTTCATCTCTGCGCACAGGGCGTTGCCGATGTCGTAGTCAAAACCGACGATGCTGCCATCCGGCGCCTTCGAGGCAAACGGAGGGTAAGCCGCTTCGATACCAATCTTCAGGGGCTTTTCATCAGCGAAAGCCTGCATGGACAGCATGGACAGCGCCAGGGCGCCCAACAGCACGAGTTTCTTCATCTTGGGACTCCATCGGTATAGGGCAAAACAGCAGTATGAGCCATGGCCCACGATGCGGCGTAAGGGAAACCGAATAGCGGTGCTGCGTCTTACACCGATTCAACACCGGAGACGACGAGCGAGTGATCGGCATTCTAACGACAGGCTGGAAGCCGATATTTCCTCAATGCGACAACAATTTACAGAAGCACCGAGAAAGCGGTTCCAGCTCATTGACAGCCTCTGGATTTTATGCAGAGACAAAAGACATTAAACCTGTAGACGCTGCAAATTGCGGGCCTATTATTCGCAAACCCTTCTGGCACGGCAAGTCTGGCGTTTAATCTTATTTCCAGGGGTGTCTGGAATGGGGTTTTTCGGGGCAGAGGCGTAGCGCATTGCCTCAGGTTTGGGCGCGAGGTTACACATTCAGGGCTCGCGGTAACATTCAGAAACGCCCTACACGAAAAACCGATATTTATTGATCTGCCGCAGATCCCATGTGGGAGGGGGCTTGCCACCGATAGCGGTGGATCAGCGCCAAATATGTCTACTGACACACTGCCATCGGGGGCAAGCCCCCTCCCACATTTGATCTCCATTGGTTTCAAGATCCCACAAAAAAGCCCCACCCGGCTTACACCGGGTGGGGCTTTATCCGACTATCCCGCCTTACGCGACGTTCATGGTCTTGTGGGTCTCGATCAGATGCGCCACCACACCCGGGTCCGCCAGCGTGGAGATATCCCCCAGCCCGTCGTACTCAGCCGTGGCAATCTTGCGCAGGATGCGCCGCATGATTTTCCCCGAACGGGTCTTCGGCAAGCCCGGCGCCCACTGGATCACGTCCGGCGAAGCAATCGGCCCGATTTCCTTGCGTACCCAGTTTTTCAGCTCCAGGCGCAGCGCTTCGTTCGGTTCTTCACCATTTTTGAGGGTGACATACACATAGATGCCCTGCCCCTTGATGTCGTGCGGCACACCCACCACCGCCGCTTCGGCGACTTTGGGGTGAGCAACCATGGCACTTTCGATCTCGGCAGTGCCCATGCGGTGGCCGGACACGTTCAACACGTCGTCCACACGGCCGGTAATCCAGTAGTAACCGTCCTCGTCACGGCGCGCACCGTCACCGGTGAAGTACATGCCACGGAAGGTCTTGAAATAGGTGTCGACAAAGCGGTCATGGTCGCCGTACAGGGTACGCGCCTGGCCTGGCCACGAATCGAGGATCACCAGGTTGCCTTCGGCCGCGCCTTCGATCAGGTTGCCGAGGTTGTCCACCAATGCCGGCACCACGCCGAAGAACGGCCGTGCCGCCGAACCCGGCTTGAGCGCATGGGCCCCCGGCAGCGGGCTCATCATGTTGCCGCCGGTTTCGGTCTGCCACCAGGTATCAACAATCGGGCAACGCGATTGGCCGACATTCTTGTAGTACCAGTCCCAGGCTTCCGGGTTGATCGGCTCGCCCACCGAACCGAGCAGGCGCAGGCTGCTGCCATCGGCGCCTTCACAGGCAGCGGTGCCGGAGGCCATCATGGCGCGGATCGCGGTTGGGGCGGTGTAGAGGATGTTGACCTTGTGCTTGTCGACGATCTTCGCCACCCGGGTGATGTCCGGGTAGTTCGGCACGCCCTCGAACAGCACGGTGGTCGCGCCGTTGGACAGCGGGCCGTAGACAATATAAGTGTGGCCGGTGACCCAGCCGACGTCGGCGGTGCACCAGTAGATTTCGCCCGGGCGGTAGTCGAACACGCGCTCGTGGGTCAGGCCGGCGTACAACAGGTAGCCGCCGGTGGTGTGCTGCACGCCCTTGGGCTTGCCGGTGGAACCGGAGGTGTAGAGGATGAACAGCGCTTCTTCGGCGCCCATCTCTTTGGGCGCACACACGGTGCCCGCCACTTTCATCAGGTCTTCGTACCAGATATCGCGATGCTGGTTCCACTTGATCTGGCCATTGGTGCGCTTGCACACGATGACCTTCTGGATGCTGCTGGTTTCCGGGTTGGTCAGGGCGTCGTCGACGTTGGCCTTCAGCGGAATCTTCTTACCGGCACGGATGCCCTCGTCAGCAGTGATCACCACCTTCGACTTACAGTCGATGATGCGACCGGCCAGGGCCTCCGGCGAGAAACCGCCAAACACCACGGAGTGAATCGCACCGATGCGGGTACAGGCCAGCATGGCCACCACGGCTTCGGGAATCATCGGCATATAGATAGTCACCACGTCGCCACGGTGCACATCCTGGCCACGCAGGGCGTTGGCGAACTTGCAGACTTCTTCGTGCAGCTCGCGGTAAGTGATGTTGCGGCTCTCGGCAGGGTCGTCGCCCTCCCAGATGATCGCGATCTGGTCGCCACGCTCGGCGAGGTGACGGTCCAGGCAGTTGTAGGAAACGTTCAGGGTGCCATCGGCGAACCACTTGATGTCGACGTGGTGATCGTCGAAAGAGGTCTGCTTCACCGTGGTGAAAGGCTTGATCCAGTCAAGACGCTTGGCTTGCTCGCGCCAGAAGCCATCGGGGTTGACCACCGACTGCTGGTACATGGCCTTGTAGGTCGCCTCGTCGGTCAGCGTGTTGGCTGCTACTTCGGGGCGAACGGGGTACAGGGAAGCCGCACTCATCTTTCTTACCTCGGTGACATAGTTGTTTTTGTATGGCCCTGTTGTAGCCGGGGCAGCCCTATAGAACCATTCGACGATGGTAGTAACAAGCCCCTACAAATTGCCCTGATATCTCCGTTTGCGGCTCTGGCCCGCGGGCTGTGGCGCTTTGCGGCTTTGTGAAAAAAGCTTTACCACCGGATTGTTACAAAAACCGCCAATAGTGTTTATCAAAAGCACGGGTATATGAATATAACCCGGGAGCCTAAAATCACTTCCGCCAACACGGCACTTTAGTTAAATACAGCAGTGATTAACAACGCAACAGCCCCCACGAAGGCAACGTTAATCCGAACTTCCCAACTCTTGAGTTACACACGTGGCCTCACAAGGGCCCCGTGACCCCTTTCGTCCTGAAGAAGGTAAATAGAGAAATGAAAGCTTTAGTAGTTATGGCCCTCAGCAGCTTGTGCGCCACCGCCGCCCTGGCCGACGAAGCCCCGACTGACGTAGCTGGCAGCAACCCTCCGATCGTTGAAGACTACACTTACAGCACCCATCTGGACGTGGCAAAAGTACTGTCCATGAGCAGTATTCCGGAAGTGTGCGAAGTTGTACCGGTGAAGATGGAATATGAAGACTCGCAGGGCCAGCGGCATATTCTTAATTACCACGTGATGGGCAATGGTTGTTCTAACGGTTAATCACTTGGTTAGTTTGAACGTATTCGCCGCAAGAAATCGTTCTTGCGGCAAAGCACCGACCGCGCCCAAATGTGGGAGGGGGCTTGCCCCCGATAGCGCTGGGACTGTCAGATTTTTTGTGTGCGGGCCGGTAACGGCCTGCCGTCAGGCAGGCCCTAATTCTCACCAGGTTGGCCT
>NZ_JBYSZX010000003.1:0-585064 GCF_058787615.1 Pseudomonas sp. FW305-3-2-15-C-LB1
CATAGAGCATTGGAACCACCTGATCCCATCCCGAACTCAGCAGTGAAACGATGCATCGCCGATGGTAGTGTGGGGTTCCCCCATGTGAGAGTAGGTCATCGTCAAGATTTAATTCCAAAACCCCTGTCTGCTAGCACAGACAGGGGTTTTGTCGTTTGGGGCTATAAGTCGGCACAATTTTTAGTTTCCTCACACATGCCTACCGCTGGTCAGTTTCCTGCTTAAAAATCAGAAACGTCTCACAATTTTCTAAGCTTTACCGCGGCGTGGCCGAAAGCCTGACGAGCCATGCGTGCACCGAAATAGAGCGGCCCGAGAAGCTGCCTATACCGTTACATGGAATGTTCCGCTCGGCACGCTCACCCCCCTTTGGCAAAAGAAGTCGATGAAATGAATCTCAAGTTCAGTCATAAAATTCTGTTGGCCGCGTCAGGCGTCGTGGTTCTGGCCTTCGCGTTATTCACCCTCTACAACGACTACCTGCAGCGCAGCACGATCAAGCAGAACCTGGAGTCGTCCATCCAGCAATCCGGTGAACTCACTGCCAGCAGTGTGCAGAACTGGCTTAGTGGCCGAATATTGGTACTCGAAAGCCTTACGCAAAACGTTGCTCACCAAGGCAGTGGTGCCGACCTTCCTGGCCTGGTTGATCAGCCGGCGTTCACTGATAACTTCCAGTTCACCTATGTTGGCCAAACCAACGGCGTGTTTACCCAACGTCCTGACGCAAAAATGCCCGACGGCTACGACCCCCGTCAGCGCCCTTGGTACAAACAAGCCGTAGCTGCAGATAAACCCATGCTTACGCCACCCTATATGGCAGCGGTGGGTGGGCAGATCGTGACCATTGCCATGCCGGTGAAAAAGAACGGCGAGTTGCTCGGTGTGGTCGGCGGTGACCTGAGTCTGCAGACCCTGGTGAAGATCATCAACTCGGTGGATTTTGGCGGCATTGGCCATGCGTTCCTGGTCAGTGGTGACGGGCAAGTCATCGTCAGTCCCGATCAGGACCAGGTGATGAAAAACCTCAAGGACATCTACCCCGGCACCCAAGTGCGCATTGAGAAGGTCAGTCAGGACGTCGTTCTCAATGGCCAGGACCGAATCTTGTCATTCACCCCTATCAGCGGCTTGCCAGGCGCGGATTGGTATATCGGCCTGTCGATTGATAAAGACAAAGCCTACGCACCACTGGGCAAATTCCGGACATCTGCGTTGATTGCCATGTTGATCGCCGTGGTTGCGATTGCCGTGCTCCTGAGCTTGCTGATTCAAGTCTTGCTGCGACCCCTGACCACTATGGGCGTGGCGATGCAGGATATCGCCCAGGGTGAGGGTGACCTGACCCGTCGTCTGGCGGTCACCAGCAAGGACGAATTTGGCGAGGTCGGCAGTGCGTTCAATCAGTTCGTAGAGCGCATCCATGCTTCGATTTCGGAAGTGTCCTCGGCTACCCGCCAGGTGCATGACTTGTCCCAGCGTGTGATGGCCTCGTCCAATGCCTCAATCGTCGGTTCCGACGAGCAAAGCGCGCGCACTAACAGCGTCGCCGCAGCGATCAATGAACTGGGTGCCGCCACCCAGGAAATCGCGCGCAACGCCGCCGATGCGTCACAACACGCCAGTGGTGCCAGCGAGCAGGCCGACGATGGCCGCAAAGTGGTCGAGCAGACCATCCTTGCCATGTCTGAGTTGTCGCAAAAGATCAGCTTGTCCTGCACCCAGATCGAGACCCTGAACGCCAGCACCGACAACATCGGTCACATCCTTGATGTGATCAAAGGCATCTCCCAGCAAACCAATTTGCTGGCGCTTAACGCTGCCATCGAGGCCGCCCGTGCAGGTGAGGCCGGGCGAGGCTTTGCAGTGGTCGCCGACGAGGTGCGTAACCTGGCTCACCGCACCCAGGAGTCGGCCGAGGAGATCCACAAAATGATCACTTCGCTGCAAGTAGGCTCGCGCGAAGCGGTCACCACCATGAACGCCAGCCAGGCCTCCAGCGAAGAAAGCGTAGAAGTCGCGAACCAGGCTGGTGAGCGCCTGGTAAGTGTGACGCAGCGGATCGTTGAGATCGACGGCATGAACCAGTCTGTCGCCGCAGCTACTGAAGAACAGACGGCCGTGGTGGAAACCCTCAATGTGGACATCAATCAGATCAACTTGCTGAACCAGCAGGGCGTGGCGAATCTCAATGAAACCCTGAAGGATTGCGATGCCCTGTCGCAGCAGGCCAATCGTTTGAAGCAATTGGTCGATAGCTTCAAGATATGACCCGCTGATTCAACGGCGGGGGCGCATCGAGTCGCTCCTGCCGTTTAGCTGAGCATTCGACGGACATTGTCCAGGGCGCTGCTGGCAAAGCCTTGCACAAACTGTTCGAACCCCTCGTTCGCCTCCTCTGTGGGCTCTGCAATAATTGTCCACATCACCTTGGCGCGCTCCGCTTCAATTGCTTCCACTTGGATCGCCGCCCATAGTCTGGCCACACCCAGGGTGTTGTAGATCGTGGTCCAGGTCATGTGCATAGCCTGCTCGTCCCGGCTATTGAGTTGCTCCACTACACAATTGCCATCGCGGAAGAATTTTGTCCGCAAGGCGCCCACGCCTGAGCCCATCATTTCGATATGGCTCAAGTCCGGAATGAACATATCGAAGCCGGCAAATCGTCCCACCATGTCCCACAGGCGAGAGGCGGAGCAGTTGACCACAACGGACGCCACTATCGGCAGGCCACTCGGGTTGCGGATTAATGTATCGGGTTGCAGCAGTTTCATGAGGTTGTCCTGGGGTATTCAAAGAAAGCCGATGGCCTTGAGGTAACTGCAGCCTTTGCTCAACAGTGCCGTGTCCTTTGCGGGGTAGTGTTCACCCATCTGCTGGACACCTATTCGCGCGTTGTCATAACGAATCATTGAAGTGTCCCCGATGTCTTCGTCGAGGCGGTCGAGGTAAAAACCGAGCACGCCAAACAGTGCGTTGTCCTGGCTTACCGTTCGCAGCGCCTGCTGCCATTGCGCTATGCCCACTCGCTTGAAGCGATGGCCCGCCCGACTGAACGCATCCAGGTAGTGCGCCCAGCTCAACGGTTGTGGGTTATGCAGGTTGAACACACTCCGGCTGGCGTGAAAGCGGGTGCAGTGGAATGCAATGAAGCGAGCCAGAAAGTCCACCGGCATCAGGTCGAAGTTCAGCGCCAGCCGGGGCAGCAGGCCCAGTTGCAGTGACCCCTTGAGCATCAGCATCAGGCGATTTTTTTGCGGCTGGCACGCGCCGTTTCGGCTGTTGAAGCTGATATTGCCTGGACGATGGATATTCACCCAGGCACCGCGCGCCACCGCATGCCCCAACTGTCGCTCCGCAACCCATTTGGACAGGTTGTAGCCATTCTTGATGTACAGCGGCAGCGTGGTAGAGGCGGGTGCTTCGAGGACATAGCCCTGCGAGTCGACACTGCTTGAGGCGGACAGTGTCGAGACAAAGTTGAAGACTTTCTTGCGGTGGGTTTCACACAAGCGCAGGCATTCGCGTATGGGGTCAACGTTGTCCCGCGTCAGTGACGCATAGTCCATCACGTGATTGACCCGCGCCGCGTTATGGACCAGCACGCCGAAGTCTCTGGCGAGAGACTCATGCACAGCGTCAGCCAGGCCCAATCGAGGTTGGCTGATATCGGCCGCATATACCTTCACTCGGCTCAGGTCCACATGCTCCAGGCGGTATTCATGTAACGCCTGGATGAGTCGTGACATTGGCGACCGCCCCGGTTCCTCACGTACCAGGCACGCCACCTCGGCTGCACCAGCGGCCAGTAATGCTTCGACGATATGGACACCCACAAAACTGTTGGCTCCGGTCACGATCACTTTGTGCGGATCACCTGCACGGTCCTCGGGCAACGTGTCGAGCACCCACTCCGATTGAGCATCACGGGCGGCCCGGCCGGATCCTGCATCGGGTCGTTCACCGTTCTCCACCAGCGTTGCGAGCGTACGAATCGTCGGCACTTCAATAAAGTGACTCAACACAAAGCTACGGCCGAATTGCTCGCGAACACGCAGCAGCAAGGTCGATAGCAAAATCGAATGCCCGCCGAGATCAAAGAAGCTCTGGTCAATAGACAGATTACCTGCGGGCACTGCCAGCAGCTCGCTCCACAAGCGGGACAACCGAACGTGAAGCGGACTTTTCGCGGCACTGCCGTCTGCTTGCAACGCAGACCGAATCGGCAGTGCCAGCAATGCCGGCCGGTCGACTTTCCCATTGACGGAGCACGGCAGGTGGGGCAACACCTCCCAGAAGCCCGGCTGCATGTAGTCTGGCAGCCATTGTCGTGCATGGTGCTTCAGGGCGGCCACGCTCGCGTCTGGTTCAGGCTGGGCGATGTAGCTGCGGATCCTGCTGTCCCGGTCGATTACTACCGCCACCTGGCGATACAGCCGACTATTGCGCAGGCATTGTTCAATCTCCTGCGGCTCGACCCGAAACCCGCGGATTTTCACTTGGTCATCACGCCGTCCACCCAGCACGATCCCGTCGGCGGTCCATCGTGCCAGGTCGCCACTGCGGTAGGCCCGCAGTGGCTGACTCCCTGGTACCGCCAGTTCCACGAAAGGACTGGCAGACGGTTGCGACGTGCCCACATACCCCAAGCTGACTCCGGGGCCGACGATGTACACCTCACCCATCACCTCTTCATCCACCGGTTGCAGAGTGTCATCGAGGATCAGCACCTGGCTGTTGGCGATGGGGTAGCCGAGGTTGCGGTTGCAGTCACCGGGGAGCAGTGTCCGATGGGTGGCCAGCACCGTGGTCTCCGTGGGCCCGTACAGGTTGTGAAACCGGCACTGCCCTGCCAGGCGTTCGATGACATGGGGTTCGCACACATCGCCGCCGGTCAGCAGGTGCGTCAGGCCCAATGGTTGATCAAGCGGCAGGATGCTCAACAGCGCAGGCGGCAAAAAGGCATGGGTGACGCGTTGCTGGTGGAGCAGATCCAACAGTTGCTCAGGGGCGTGCCGTTGCTCGGCGCTGGGGACGATCAACTCGGCACCCGCTATCAGGGCGGGGAAAATATCGATCAGCGATGAGTCGAAGCTCAATGGTGAGAACTGCAAGACACGGCTCTGGTCATCCACGTTCATACAGGACCTGAACCAGGCCGTGAAATGCGCCAGGTTTGCCTGGCTGAGCAGCACGCCCTTGGGTTGGCCTGTGGTGCCAGACGTAAAGAGCGTCATGCAGGGCGCATCGGGGTGGGGGCGAGCTGGCATCAGCGCAAGCGTGAGGTCGACATGCCTGAGGTCGAGACGGGTGACATCCAGTGCAGTGAAGTGCGCTCGCAAAGGATGTTGACCGGCGTCCAGCAACACATGCGCCCCTGCGGTCTCGAGCATGACTTGATGGCGTTGTGGCGGGTGGTCCGGGCCCAGCGGTAGATACACCGCTCCACAGCCGAGCACCGCAAGGATACTGGCGTACAACTCGATGGATTTTTCCAGGCACACGCCAACCACGGGGGGCGCCTGCGTATTGCCCAGCATGGGGTGTAACTGTTGCTGGATCGTGAGGGCCTGGACGTGCAGCTCGCGGTAAGTCACTACACTACCGGCGATTCTCAGCGCCGGTCGATCAGCGGACCTATGGAGGCTGGCCTGCACGCGTTCAATCAAGGGCACCTGAGCTTCGCGCAGTACAGCGAGGTCTTCGGTGCGGTTGAATCGATGGACAAACGCCAGCGCGTCAAGCGCATCCAAACCCTGCTCTGGCCAGTCATTGGCAACCGCACTCACGGAGAAATATCCAGGGTCCCGTGAGAAACGACTGACGTGCAGCGCGACCCATTCCACCAATGCGTGGCTCACTTGCTGGCGTAACCGTTGCCCGTTGCCCGTTGGTTCGTCGGCGATGTCCAGGACTCCCGACAAGCTCCGGCTGGCTCCATAGGCGCGCAACTGCAGCGCGGGCAGTCCGCAGTCGGGTACCGGGCCAACGCCCAGGCGCAGGCTCAACGCTGGGGTTGGGTCTGTCGGGTCCCGCAGCGGCTGACGTCCGTCGTCTATCCACAGGTCGACGCCTTCATCGCTCGAGACATGCCCATGCTGTTCCAGCTCCCGTCTGATGGCGTCCAAGGCACTGCTGGCACCGGAAAATCCGATTGTCAGGCGCTTCATGTCGCGCCCCCGGGCATCGGCAAATAGTCTTTCAACGCGTGCACCACGCTCGGTGTCTGCAGCAAACCGCTGTGTTGCAGGAAGCCAAGGATATTGCTCAACAACGGGTGCCGGCGGGTGATGGGGAAGGTGAGCGCGGCGATTTCATTGCGCAACGCGTTGCGCAGGCTGGCGTCGATGTCGAGGTGTTCGATCAAGTGAAGGTCAAAGTCTTTTTGCAGATCGTTCGTCAGGTACTGAGCCAGGAACGTCGGCAGTACCTTGGCAATACTGTCGCGATCGTCCGCGTTCGCGGCTTGCCAATACATGCGTACGAGTCGCGTCCAGAAGTGCGCGTGGCGGCCTTCATCAAACAGGTGGTCGGCCATCAAGCCACGGATGGAGGCTTTGACACTGCTGTCCTTGGAGAATGCTGCTACATCATGGGTCACCGTGTTTTCGGCGATGGCCACGGCAATCAGTTCTACTGCATCGTGCAGATGGGCTGGCGCCTGGGCTTGTGCTGTCGGCAGTGCGCGGGTCAATTCGATTTGCCTGGGTAGCTCCAACGGCTGTATGCCGGTCAGGGCCACGGTTTGCTGCAGGAAATCCAGTGCGACCAGCGCGTGGTAGTCCTCGTCCACGACGACTGTCATTGCATCAACGCGGCACGCCAGCGGGAAGGGGATCGAGAAGCGGTTCTTGGCGATGCTGCGCGCAGTCTTGTCGACGATCTCCGTCTCGAATATCACCACGTCGTTGATGAACTTGTAGAAGCTCTGCACCAGCACGAAATCGCGCCATTGCGGGCAGTGTTCAAGAAAAGTCGCACTGAGCACCAACGGTTGGCGGCACAGTGGGTAGATCAGCTTGTCATCGTTTTCCAGCAAACGGCGAGGGCGTGTACGGATGGTTGCACGGCGCTCCCAGTCGTCGGCGATGGATGGGTAGTCGCCGGTGTTCATGGGCGCACCTCTTGCAACGAGCCCTGAACCTCATCCCAGAACGCGATGCGGTTTTCCATGGCGGTAAGGGCTGCGTCATGGGCCTGTTGCGCGTGCGCCGGGTCTGCGCTGGCGAGCCGTTCGAGCAACCGCTCGGCGGCCGGCCCATGCTCCTGGGCGTCCATCTCAATGTGACGCTTGAGGTAGGCGCACAAGGTAGGCGCCTGGTGGTGGAGGCGTTGATCGGATTGCAGGATGCGCTCGAACATTATCGGGATGACATGCTCGCGTCCGTACAGGAATGTTGCAGCCACACAATGGGTGGGAGCGCTCAGCGCAAGGTTCAAGGTGTCGCTGACAAAGCGCGCCACGCCAGGAAGAACCTCGACTTCCTGTAAGGCAGCATGTGCTTCCAGGCCTTGGCGTTGCAGCGTAATAAAGCGGTTGATAGACGTGGTGCTGGCGCCCACTTCGGCCATGGCCTCCAGATAGAGTTCGAAGTGGCTGCAATAGCCTTGCGCGGGATGTTCGTCCGACTCCTCGCCCAATACGATCTCATTGATCAGACGTGCGGCCAGCGGGTCTGTCGGTGGCAGCCAGGGCAGGCGTGTACAGGTCAGATCCTGTTGCAGGCGTTTGGCGAGGGTCATGAAGTCCCAGACTGCAAATACATGGCTCTCCATGAAAAGTTGTAACTTCCGTAAGGAAGTTATTTCTGAAAATAACGAATGACTGCATAACTGCAGTTTTGCTGTTTCAAGTAACGGTTGATGCATGGTTGATGCCTATAAGTTGTCGCGTCTGCTGTGTAAACAGCGATGAGTTCTTTATGGTTGGCAGGGGGAAGTCGTTGTTAAACGGCTGCTGGCGTGCAGGGTCGCTAAATATGACGAGTGCCAGGGTTGTTAATAAATATAATAAGCGGGTTAAACAAGTTGGCGAACATACAAATATGTTAGAAGTTTTTCTAAATAATATTTATGTAAGTTGGCGTCTTGGTTGTAAGTGGGAAGTTTCTTCGGGGCGAGGCGCTCACCGTCAGTCAGGATGCCCCGCCACAGGGAAGGTCGGGGCAAGAGGGCCGTGTGCCTTACTGCGTATCTTTCTTGCCTTGGGCATCCAGACCATTGAGGTACGCTGTGATCACTTCCATGCCTCGCATCAAGTGATTGCGCAGCGTCAGGATGCTTTCCTGGGTTTTCTTCCGCGCCACCAGGTTCAGCAGTTCGCGGTGGTCTTCCTGGGACGTCTCGCCCAGCCCCATGGCCTCAAGGTTATAACGCAGGAAACGCTCCTCTTCGTTCAACCCATGCTCCACCAATTTGAGTAGCCTTTGGTTCGGGGCTTTGCCATAGAGGGCCATGTGAAACAGTCGATTGAGGCGGCCCATTTCGGCATAGTCTTTTTCCTGCTCAAGAGCACAAATAATGGCGTCCGCCTCGGCAATATCGGCCTCGGTGAGCAAAGGAATCGACAAGCGCAGCGCCTCAGATTCCAGGAGCATCCGCAGTTCATAGGTCTCGGCCGAGTTGTCCTCGATCAAGGGGGCAACCACGGCGCCTTTGTGCGTTACCACATGCAGCAGTGATTGGGCTTCCAGCTGGCGCAAGGCTTCCCTCACCGGCATGCGGCTGACTCCGAACAGGCTGGCCAGTTCCTGTTGACGCATAGCGGTACCGCAGGGCAATCGACCATCCAGGATGGCGTTGCGCAAGGTTTCTTCTATCACGGAACGAGCAAGATGCGCGGGAATAGGACCGCTTATCTTGATGCTGTTCAAAGGGTTCGGCTTCTGCGTCACGGTTACGCTATCCTCCTTTTTCTAATTGGGTAGCTAATTGGATCCAATGCACACTAGAGACTGCCCATGAGCTTGTCAAACGGGCACGGTTTCGGCTTGTAAGCGGTTCAACACCATGCTCTCAGCGCCCACAGCCGGCATTTATGGCGTCTTACGCAACCAGGTTCATTGAGCCTGTTCCAGCAGCCACCAATGGCAAGACCGCCGGCGATGTACTCAAAACACTTTGCCGTTGCAATTTATTTCCCAGGTGCCAGAGGGATGAGTTCTCACGGTACTTTCCTGCATATGGATATTCATTAACGGTATTTAAATTGAAGTTCTTATATCTATAAAGTCGCTCTCCTGACTGACCGGGAGTGACCTCATGTCCGCCACCTCTACTGTTCCAACAGCGACCGCCACCGCCCAAACCTTCGAGATTCTTCCTTTTTCCGGCAGTGTCGGCGCCGAGATCATCGGCCTGGACCTGTCGCGTCCGGTCAACGATCAGGATTTCACCCGCATCCATCGAGCGCACCTGGACCACCACGTCGTGGTGTTTCGCGACCAACGCATCACCCCCGAACAACAGATTGCCTTCAGTCGCCGATTCGGTGTGCTGCAGATCCACGTGCTCAAACAGTTCCTGCTGGCCAACCATCCGGAAATCCTGATCGTCTCCAACATCATCGAAAACGGCCAATCCATCGGCCTGGGAGATGCGGGAAAATTCTGGCATTCGGACCTGTCTTACAAAGAGCTGCCGAGCCTGGGCTCGATGCTGCACGCCCAGGAACTGCCGTCTGAAGGTGGCGATACCCTGTTCGCCGACATGCACAAAGCCTGGGACCAGTTGCCCGAGCACCTGCGTAAAGCCGTCGAGGGCCGCAGCGCCGCGCATTCCTACACCGCGCGTTACAGCGAGACCAAATTCGAAGGTAACTGGCGCCCCACGCTGACCCCAGAGCAGCTCGCCCAGGTCGCGGAAGTCGTGCACCCCATCGTGCGCACCCACCCGGAAAACGGCCGCAAGGCGCTGTTCGTCAGTGAAGGGTTCACTACCCGCATCGTCGGCCTGCCGGAAGACGAAAGCCGTGACCTGCTGGCCCAGCTCTACGCCCATAGCGTGTTGCCACACAACATCTATCGCCACCAATGGCAGCCCCACGACCTGGTGTTCTGGGACAACCGCTCGCTGATCCACCTGGCCGCCGGCTGCCCAAGCCACCTGCGCCGCAAGCTGTTTCGCACCACCATCCAGGGCGATGCGCCTTTCTGATCCCCATTTGCGCCAAGTGAGATGAAATGAACATGCCCCTGCAAGGCCACGCGGCCAGCACTCTGAACACGGCGCAGCCGCTGCTGGCGGTGGATAACGTCAGCCTGGAATATCGCACGCCCGAGCGGGTGGTGCGGGCCACCCACCAAGTGAGTTTCGAGATCGACCCGGCCGACCGCTACGTGCTGCTCGGCCCGTCGGGCTGTGGCAAATCCACCTTACTCAAGTCCATCGCCGGGTTTATCAAACCCTGCGAAGGCGAGATCCGCCTGTTGGGGCAAAAGGTCGAGCAACCCGGCCCGGATCGCATCGTGGTGTTCCAGGAGTTCGACCAGTTGCCGCCGTGGAAAACCGTCAAGCAGAACGTGATGTTCCCGCTGTTGGCCTCGAAGACCTTGAAGCGCGCCGAAGCTGAAGAGCGCGCGCTGCAGTACCTCGACAAAGTCGGCCTCAGCGCCTTTGCCGATGCCTATCCACATACCCTTTCCGGCGGCATGAAAGCCCGCGTCGCCATCGCCCGCGCCCTGGCCATGCAGCCGAAAATCCTGCTGATGGACGAGCCCTTCGCCGCCCTCGACGCCCTGACCCGACGCAAAATGCAGGAAGAGTTGCTGCTGCTCTGGGAAGAGGTGCGCTTTACCCTGCTGTTCGTCACCCACTCCATCGAAGAAGCGCTGGTGGTGGGCAATCGCATCCTGTTGCTGTCGCCTCATCCCGGGCGCGTACGTGCGGAAGTCCACAGCCATCAATACGACCTGCACAGCCTTGGGGGCGTGGCGTTCCAGGCATCGGCGCGGCGCATTCATCGCCTGCTGTTCGATGAAGCACCCGAGGCCGAACGTGAGTTGGGTTTCGCCGATATCCGCATCGCTTACTGAAGGGTCAACCCAATGCGCGAGGAATTTGAAATCACCCTGGAACCGCTGCTCAGCGTCCCTGTGGAACGCGAGTTGCCCCTGCGACAGCGCCTGTGGCAACAAGGCTGGCTGCGCAAGGGCCTGATCCTGATTGTGCTCGCCATCCTTTGGGAAGCCGTTGCACGCTACCAGGACAACGACCTGCTGTTGCCGAGTTTCTTGCAGACTTTTCATGCGCTGTACGACGGCCTGCTCAGTGGTGAATTGCTCAGCAAAGTCAGCATCTCGCTGGCCGTGCTGATCAAAGGCTACCTGATCGGCATCGTGCTGGCGTTCGCCCTGACCACCCTGGCGGTGTCGACCCAACTGGGACGCGACTTGCTGAGTACCCTGACCTCGATGTTCAACCCGTTGCCGGCGATTGCGTTGCTGCCGCTGGCGCTGCTGTGGTTCGGCCTGGGGCAGAACAGCTTGATTTTTGTGTTGGTGCATTCCGTGTTGTGGGCGCTGGCACTCAATACTTACTCGGGGTTCCTCGGCGTGTCCGAAACCCTGCGCATGGCCGGTCGCAACTATGGCCTCAAGGGCATGCGTTTTGTGCTGTTCATCCTGATCCCGGCGGCGCTGCCGTCGATCCTCGCGGGCCTGAAGATCGGTTGGGCATTTGCCTGGCGCACCCTGATCGCCGCCGAGTTGGTATTCGGTGCCACGAGCGGCAAGGGTGGCCTGGGGTGGTACATCTTCCAGAACCGCAACGAGCTGTACACCGACAAGGTGTTCGCCGGACTGGCGGTGGTGATCCTGATCGGACTGTTGGTGGAGAACCTGGTGTTCGACACATTCGAGCGCTTGACCGTGAAACGCTGGGGCATGCAACGTTGAATACGCTACGATTGCGTCAAATTCACGCGCCACCGATCACGAGTGCCTGGCATGCAACTACCGGACATGAACCTGCTGGTCGCCCTCGACGCCCTGCTCGACGAGGGCAGCGTGGTCGGTGCCGCGCGCCGCATGAACCTCAGCCCGGCGGCCATGAGCCGCACGCTCACGCGTATCCGCGAAGCCGTGGGCGACCCGATCCTGGTGCGCGCCGGTCGTGGCCTGGTGCCCACGCCCAAGGCCCTGCAGTTGCAAGGCCAGGTGCGCAATGTGGTGGAGCAGGCGGCGCTGCTGTTCCGCTCGGCGGACCAGGTGGACCTGAGCACCCTGCGTCGCCGCTTCAGCGTGCGTGCCAATGACTTTTTCATCGGTGTGTATGGCGGGCGCCTGTTCGACACCATGGAGCGCATGGCCCCCCTGTGCGAACTGTGCTTCGTGCCCGAAGGCGACACCGACGACGAGGCGCTGCGCGAAGGTCGCCTGGATCTGCGGGTGAGCAACACCATGCCCGCCAGCCCTGAAGTGAAGGTGCAGAACCTGTTCTCCACTACCTTCGTCGGCCTGGCGCGGGAGGACCATCCGTTGTTCGATCAGGAAATCACCGCTGCACGTTTCGCCAGCTATTCCCATATCAGCATCTCGCGGCGCGGTATTGCGCGGGGGCCGATCGATACCGCACTGAACGCCCAGGGCCTGGAACGTCGCGTGGCGATGATCGCTCCGGGCTTTCACGGTGCAATGTTCATGCTGCCCGATTCCGATTTGCTGTTGCCGGTGCCCAAGGAAGCGCTGCTGAGCGCCACGCGCCTGAAACTGCCACTGCGCGCCTTCGCCTTGCCGATCTCGTTGCCGACCCTGGTATTGGCCCAGTCCTGGCACCCGCGCTTCGACAAGGACCCCGCCCACAAATGGCTGCGTGAAACCATGCGCGAGAGCTGTCACGCCACGTGGCTCGAAGCCCAGCCCGCCTGACAATTGCGTTTGGCGCACTTATATCCTGCCAACAAGTAACTTTTTGTCATGTGTGTGCCTGATTAAACTGCTCGGGTATTGATCATTCCGAGTTACCTGTTCATGACTTCCCTCGCTGCCCCCACCCTTGCGGCCGCAGCCAAACCCACTGCCATGACCCCGCCCGTATTCGGCCCGCGCATCATCATCGGCCTGGTCGGGGTGTTGCTGGCGGTGCTGGTCTCCGGTCTCAACGAGATGGTCACCAAAGTGGCTCTCGCGGATATCCGTGGCGCGCTGTACATCGGGTTTGACGAAGGCACCTGGCTGGTCGCGGCCTACACCGCCACTTCCGTGGCGGCCATGGCCTTTGCGCCTTGGTGTTCGGTAACGTTTTCCCTGCGTCGCTTCACCTTGTATGCCATCGGGTTGTTCACGGTGCTCGGCATCCTGTGCCCGTTCGCGCCGAACTACGAAAGCCTGCTGGTTTTGCGTACCGTGCAAGGCCTGGCCGGCGGCGCGTTGCCGCCGATGCTGATGACCGTGGCCCTGCGTTTCCTGCCGGCCAACGTCAAGCTGTACGGCCTGGCCGGCTACGCACTCACCGCTACCTTCGGCCCAAGCCTCGGCACACCGCTGGCGGCCCTGTGGACCGAGTACGTCGGCTGGCAGTGGGCGTTCTGGCAAATCGTCGCGCCGTGCCTGCTGGCCATGGCCGCCGTGGCCTATGGCCTGCCGCAAGACCCACTGCGTCTGGAACGCTTCAAGCAGTTCAACTGGCGCGGCCTGCTGCTGGGCTTCCCGGCGATTTGCATGCTGGTGATCGGCATTCTGCAAGGCAACCGCCTGGATTGGTTCGAGTCGGGCCTGATCACCTTCCTGCTGTGTGGCGGGGGGGTGTTGCTGGTGCTGTTCATGCTGAACGAATGGTCGCAGCCCATTCCCTTCTTCAAGCTGCAGATGCTCGGCCTGCGCAACCTGGCGTTCGCCCTGATTGTGCTGGCGGGCGTGCTGATGGTGTTGACTTCGGTGATCATCATCCCGTCGAGTTTTCTCGCCCAGGTGCAGGGTTACCGTCCACTGCAAACCGCGCCGGTGATGCTGCTGATGGCGATCCCGCAGTTGATCGCGCTGCCGCTGGTGGCGGCGTTGTGCAACTTGCGCTGGGTCGATTGCCGCTGGGTGCTGGGGATCGGCCTGGGCATGCTGGTGCTGTGCTGCGTGGGCAGTGCGCATCTGACGTCAGCGTGGATTCGCGACGACTTCTACGGCCTGTACCTGCTGCAAATCTTCGGGCAACCGATGGCCGTGCTGCCGCTGCTGATGCTCTCCACCGGCAGCATCCAGCCCATGGACGGGCCGTTTGCTTCGGCCTGGTTCAACACCATCAAGGGCCTGGCCGCCGTGATCGCCACCGGCGTGCTCGATACCTTGACCACCCAGCGCCTGCACTTCCATTCGACCATGTTGGTCGATCGTCTGGGCAATTCGCCCCTGGCCGACGGCGATGCGCCGGGCCTGGCGCACCGCCTGCATGAGCAGGCCGTGGTGCTGACTTCTTCGGATTTGTACTACGCCATGGCCGCGGTCGCGGTGGCGTTGATCCTGCTGATTTTCTGGATGCCCACGCGGATTTTTCCGCCGCGCGCACCGACTTGATTGAAAGGACTGTTCATGAAACGCAAAGACAAAATCGCCGTCGCCGTCATCGCCATAGTTGCCGTGGGTGTGCTGGTGTACCTGGTCGCGCCGGGCGTGTTGGGCAGCAAGCGCCAGACCACCAACGACGCCTTCGTCGCCGCTGACTTCACCCTGGTGGCGCCGCGTGTGGCCGGCTTCATCAAGGAGGTGCTGGTGGAAGACAACCAGCGCGTCAAGGCCGGCCAGCTGTTGGCACTGATCGACGACCGCGACTTCCGCGCCGCTGCCCAGGCTGCCGATGCCGACGCCTTGGTCGCCCAGGCCCAACTGAAAAACGCCACCGCGACCCTGGAGCGCCAAAGCTCGGTGATCGCCCAGGCCCAGGCCACCGTTGCAGCGGATCGCGCCGAAATGGCCTTTGCCGAACACGAACTGAACCGCTACAACCACCTCGCCGGTGTCGGTGCCGGCACCGTGCAGAACGCCCAGCAAGCCAAGACCCGCATCGACCAGGCCACCGCACGCCTGGCCAACGCTACGGCGGTGCTGGCGGCCGAGCGCAAGCAAGTGGAAATCCTCACCGCCCAGCGCGATGCCGCCGAAGGGGGGCTCAAACGTGCCCAGGCCGCGCTGGAACTGGCCAGTTATCAACTGTCGTATACGCGCATCGTCGCGCCGGTGGATGGCATGGTCGGCGAGCGGGCGGTGCGGGTGGGCGCCTATGTCACACCGGGCAGCAAGATCCTTGCGGTCGTGCCGCTGGAGGACGCTTACGTGGTGGCCAACTTCCAGGAAACCCAGCTTTCCCACATGCACGCCGGCCAAGCGGTGCAGGTGCGTGTCGACAGCCTGGACGGCGAGTTGCTCAACGGCCATCTGGATAGCCTCGCGCCTGCGACAGGCGTGACGTTTGCCTCGGTCAAACCGGACAACGCCACGGGCAATTTCACCAAGGTGGTACAGCGCATTCCGGTGAAGATCATCCTCGAACCCAACCAGGCTCACATTGAACGCCTGCGTGTCGGCATGTCGGTGGAAGCCAGCGTCGACACTCGGCCGGTCGTGCAAGCGCGTGAGGTGGCCCAGCAATGAAGCGAGTTGCCTGGCTCACCTTGAGCCTCATCAGCCTGAGTGCCTGCACGGTCGGCCCGGATTTCCACACGCCGCAGGGCCCGCAAGTGACGCAATGGAGCGAGCCCCAGGGGCGCCAGGCGGCCAGCCGCGCCGTCAGTGATCCTTTGCAGGAACGCTGGTGGGATGTGTTCCACGACGAGCAGCTTTCGGCCCTTACACGCCGTGCGCTCACCGACAACCTTGACCTGAAACTGGCCAGCAGCCGTCTGCAACAAAGCCGGGCGGTACGCCAGGTGACGATCGCTGAGCGCTACCCCGAGGTTGATGCGACGGGGGCTTACCAGCGCAAACGCAACAGCGGCCAAGGCCTGAGCGACCCGTCCGGCGAGAACGGCCGTGCGGCGTTCAACCAGTGGGACGCGGGCTTCTCCGCCTCCTGGGAGCTGGATTTCTGGGGCCGGGTAAAACGCGAAACCGAAGCCGCCGACGCCACCCTGCAAGTCGCCGAAGACGACCGCCGCGCCGTGCTGCTGTCGGTACTCGCCGAGACCGCCCAAGACTACATCCAACTGCGCGGCGTGCAGAACACCCGCGCCGTCACCGAACAGAACCTCGACGTCGCCCGTCACAGCCTCAAGCTGTCGCAATTGCGCCTGGCCGACGGCGTGGCCACCGACCTGGATGTCGCCGAAGCCGCCGCCCAGGTCGCCGCCATCGAGGCGCGCCTGCCGGATCTGCAACAGCGCCAGGACCAACTGATCAACGCCCTCAGCCTGTTGATGGGGGCGCCGCCGCAGGCGCTGCACGCGCAACTGTCCAAGGACGCTGCCGTGCCGCAAACCCAGCGCCAGGTCGCGATCGGCCTGCCTTCGGAACTGGCCGAACGCCGCCCTGACATCCGCCAGGCCGAGGCCCGCCTGCACGCCGCCACTGCCAGCATCGGCGTGGCCAAGGGCGACTTCTACCCGCGCATTACCTTGTCCGGCAGCCTCGGCTCCCAGGCCATGCAACTCTCGGACTTCGGTTCCTGGAGCTCCCGTGCCTTTGCCTTCGGCCCGCAGTTCAGCCTGCCGCTGTTCAACGGCGGGCGCCTGCAAGGCATGTTGAACCTGCGCGAAGCCCAGCAACAGGAAGCGGCGCTCGCCTACCAGCAAACCGTGCTGCGCGCCTGGCATGAGATCGACGACCAGTTGACCCGCTACAACGCCAGCCAATTGCGCCGCGACAGCCTGGCCGAAGCCGTGCGCCAGAACCGGATTGCCCTGCGCACGGCGCAGCAGCAGTACGTGGAAGGCGTGGTGGATTTCGTCAACGTCCTCACCGTGCAAAGCGCACTGTTGGCCACGCAGGAGCAGTGGGTCGAAAGCTCGACCGGCGTCTCTCTGGCGATGGTTGGCTTGTATAAAGCGTTGGGCGGAGGATGGGAATCGGTGTATCCGTTGCGAACGGCGGGCGCGGCTCAGGTTAGGGATTCTGCAAAAATACCACGTACCCCCGAAACCACTCGCTCCCCTGCAAATACCCCGGCGCTTCCCACTCTCCACCCTGAATCAACCCGATCTTGAACGGCAGCCCCAGCCGATTCATGCGTGGCAAGTACGCCGCGTAATCCGGGATGCTATGGCGCCCCTGGTACGTCTGCACCACCACCTCATCCACCACGCCCTTGAGTTGGGCGATGGCAGCCGGGTCGGCGTTGCTGCTCCAGTCCATCAGGCCGGTGATGCTCAGGCGCAGGTCGGCCGGCAAACGCCGGCGCAGGTCGCGCAAGAACCCGGCGTATTCGTGCAGGTATTGGGTGCGCGCATCGAAGTCGATCTGGATACCGACCACCGGGTTGCCCGCGTCGCGCCAGCGTTGCACCTGGCCGAGCAGTTGGCGGTAGACCGGCTCGGGCCAGCGCAGGGTGTGGGCGCGGTAGACGATCCAGATGTCGCCCTGGGTCAGGCGCGGCACGCTGATGCCCTGGGCGATCATCCGCACGCCGAGCTGAGGGGCGCGGCGAGTCGAGTTGATCTGGCCCTGGAGGATATACAGGGTCTTGGCCTGCTTGAGTACCGGCTGTGGGGTGACCCCACTCCACAGCCAGAAGGCGTCATAGTCGCGGGCGTCGACAGCGCCGAAGGCCGGGCTTGCCAGCAACAGCAAGCCGAGCCACAGGTGCTTCACCAGTAGTACTGCAGGGACTTGCCCCACTGGGTGTCGGCGAAACCGGTTTTCAACTGGCGGAACCACGCCTTGCGCACGGCCGGCTCCACCTCGACGCCGCCGCAGCTGTTGTAGCCCGATGGCCCGTAGCAGTTGATGGCGCGAAACAATGCATAGGCTTTGTCGTTCTTCGGCGCCTTGGCGTTGCCGATCACTTGCTTGTAGCCGTCCAGGCGCGAGAAGGTTTCACCCTTGAAGTCCGACGCGGTGCTGCCCAGGCTGCCGGCGGCGCGTGCCTGTTCCAGCGGCATGCCGTCCAGGCCGTTGCGCAGGATGAACTCGCCCAGGCAGTTGAGGCCCTGTGGGTTTTTGGCATCGGCCTGCAAGGTTGTGGCGATCTGCGCGATGCTCGGGCAGGCGTAGCCGGACTCGGCTTTGTCACCGTTCCACTGGAATAGCTTCAAGGTCTGGCTGGCGCTGTAGACGTAGCCCAGGCTGGTGCCCAGCTTGTCTTCCGGGGCGCTGGCCGGCAGTTGCTTGAGGTCGTCGGCGAAGGTGGCGAACTGGCCGCGCAACAGGTCTTTGTAGAGCAGCACGAATAGTGCGGTCTGGCGTTCCAGCGGGTCGCTGGCCTGGGCGATCTGCTGGCGCAGCAACTCAGGGCCGGCGACGTTGCGCAGCAGGATGTAACGCACCTGCTTGGCGCTGATCGGCGAGTCGGCGGCGAACACCTTGGCCAACTGGCCGCTGCGTTCGTAGTTCATCGCCAGGGCCAGTTCCACCTGATCGCGTTGCAGCGGCAATTTCGCCAGGGGCAGCAGTTGCAGCCAGAGCGCTTCGGCGCCTTTCCAGTCCTTTTTCTCTTCCAGGGCGAGTGCGCGCAGTGTCTGTTGGCTGAAGGCGAAGTAATTCAGGTTCGACGGCACGCTTTGCGGCAACAGCTTCAGGGCGGCGTCCGGTTGATGCTCGCTGTACAGCGCGTTGACCGCCAGCAGGTAGTCATACAAGTCCGGCGCACTGGCGAACGCGGCTTTTTGTTTTTCCAGATCGGCGCGGGAGAGGGCGGGCTGGTTGCCGCCGCGCATCACCATCAAGTCACTGACAAACTGGATCATCGGTGTGGAGACGGTCTCGCTGTTGACCATCAGCAGCTTGAGGTCGGCTTCCTCCACCAGCTCATCCACCGATACATTGCGCTGTGTGTCAGTGGCCTGGGTCATGGCCCAGGCGTAGGCCTCGGCAAGCTTGCTGTTGTCATCCCCCAGCCAATAAACCCGGCGCAGCAGGCCTCGGGCGGAGGCCACGTAAACGCCTTGTGGATAAGTCTTCAGATAGCCGAGAAAACCTTGTTCGGCGTCGTTCAAGGCCGACTTGTCCACACGCGCGAGTTGCGGCATGCCGTATTCGTCGAAGGCCTCGGCCTGGGCCAGGTTCAAGGACGTGCGTGCCGTCATGTACAGCGCGGTTTCCTTCAGCCAAGGCAGAGGGCTGGAGCTGGCGGCGGCAAACCCCCGTTCGGCATCGCCGAAACGGCCACTGTAGAAGTCGGCAGCGGCTTGCAGGTAAGTGCGCAACAGTTGGCCATCGGCGGACTGGATCTGCTGGGCGTCGACTACCTGGCCTTCCCACGAGCAGGTCGTCAGCAACTGCAAGCGCGCCTTCACCAGCAACTCGCGTTCGGCCGCCGGCATGTCGGCCTTGGTCACCTGGCTGATGAACGCGGTGGCGCTGTCATCGTCGTTGCTGCGGCAGCGGCTGCCTTCGCCACTCAGAAACTCTTCCCCGGCGGTTTTGTACTCGTCACGCTTGATGCCCAGGGGCTGGAGCAGCGCGTCCAGTTCGGCAGTGCGCGAGTCGTCGGGCTTGTTATCCGGTTCTTCGTTGGTGCTCGGAATCGGCGCCAGGCGGTAGACCGGGAAGGGCACCGCGCCAAAGCCCTGGGACAGATCGTCTTCGCTCAAGGCATTGGGTGCCAGGGGCGCCGCGTTTTGGTCGGCCAGCAGCAGGCGCAGGTTGACGCGACTGTCGTTGCCGGGGCTGAGGAAAGGCAGGTTGCTGCACGAATCGAGGCTGTCACGCGAAACCCGCCAGTCGGGGTAGCACGAGTCGTCGGAACTGGCCTGAGCCTGTAGGGAAATACCGGCGAGCAATGCCAGTGCCAGGGGTGACAGAAAACCGATGCGCATGACGTGTCCTTGATCCTGAGTCCTTGGAGGGGCGCAATAATAGCCTGTTCCTGCGGTTGCTTCGGAGAAGCCCTGCACAAATTGCTGATTTGTCCGATTCCAGCGGCGGATCCTGGGCTTTTGTCCTAGAGTGGCGGTGTTTGCGCTTGGGCAATCAGGGGAATTGAGGTGCGTCGGTCTGTGGTAGAGCAAAACGAAAAGGTCGGGACGTTACCGGCACTCAATCGACTCACGTGGGAAGGTGCCGGCTGGATCAGCGGTCTCTGGTGGTTGCCGATCCTGGCGCTGGCCATGGCCCTGCGGTTTTACCACCTGACGGCGTCGGCGATCTGGGGTGACGAGGGTTCGAGCCTGCTGCTCAGCGAATACGCCGTGGGCGACCTGTGGTTCCACGCCGCACACGACGTGCACCCGCCGCTGTATTTTTTCCTGCTGCGCGGCTGGATCGAGCTGTTCGGCGACAGCATCTGGTCGATTCGCGGCATGAGCGCCATTCCCGGTGTGGTCGCCGTGGGCCTGGGCGTCTGGCTGACCCGGCAACTCTCCACCCGCCGGGCGGCGGTGCTGGCGGGGATCCTGCTGGCGCTGTTGCCGACGGCGGTGCGCTACAGCCAGGAAGTGCGCATGTATTCGCTGCTCGGCGTGTGGCTGCTGGGCGCCACGCTGGCGCTGGTGTACTGGGTGCGCCAGCCCGAGCGCACGCGTTATCTGGCGGCGTATGTCGTGTTGATGAGTGCCGGTTTCTACACCCACTACTTCACCGCGCTCTGTGTGCTGGTGCACTGGGCTTACCTGGGTGTGTTGTGTGGCACGGCGCCGCGAGGCCAGCGCCTGATCACGCGCCCGGCCTGGTGGGCGGCCAACGCTGCGATTGTGCTGTTGTACCTGCCGTGGCTGCCGAACCTGCTGGACCTGGTGCAGCATGTCGAACAGCTCAAGGTGGGGGGCGACATCGGTTGGGAAGATCCCGTCAGCCTGTTCTCCCTGCCGTCGATGATCTGGCAGTTCGTGCTGCAGGATGAAGGCGTCGGCTTCTGGGCGCCGCTGTTCTGGCTGTTTCCGCTGCTGCTGGTGGCGGTGGTTGTCATTACCGCCTGGCGCGATCGCGAACGCCACCGACCGGCCAGCCTGTTGTTGCTTTTTTTCCTGTTGCCACTGTTGCTGGTCTACGGCGTGTCGTTTATTTCCCCGGTGTTTATCGAACGTTACCTGACGGTGTACGCCCTGGGCTTGCCGATCCTGCTGGCGATGGCCATTGATCGTCTGCCGTCGCGGTTTGCACTGCTGAGCGCGGCATTGTTTGTGCTATTCGTCGGCGTCGAGCTGGTGGGATTGAAGAACAATTTCACCGAGGATGAGCAAGACCAGTTCAATGTGCCGGTGGAGTTCGTCAACCGCAATTACCAGGAAGACGACCGCATCGTCCTCAGTGACATGTTGTGGTACCTGAGCTATGTGTATTACGACCAGACCGATGCCCAATTGCAGCTCTACACCCCACCTAAGCCGGATGGCACCTCAACCCGGCCGAATGCCTATGGTTTCGGCACCCTGGTGGACCAGGACGGCGGACGCATCTACCTCGACCGCCTGTCGGCACTGCCCGCCGAAACCCGCCGTGTGTGGCTGATCAGCAGCAATGAAGCGCCGGACGAATTCGCCCCGCTGCCCGAAGGCTGGCGCGAACTCAGTCGCCAGGATGGCGGAGGCGCCAGGGCGCGCTTGTTCGTGTTGTGCAACGTCCCGTCGGCGCAACCCGAGGGCTGCCGCTAGACTGGGTAAATGCTTTTCTATCAGGAGCCCGTCATGCAATCGCCCGTACATAGCTTGCCATCACTGTTCAAACAGCTCGGGCTGCCGGATGACCCGGTGAGTATCGAGAAATTCGTGGCGGTGCATTCACCGCTCAAACCGGAGCTGAACCTGGCGGATGCGTTTTTCTGGACGGACAGCCAGAAGGCGTTTTTGCGCGAGGAGATTCTGGAGGATGCGGATTGGGCAGAGGTGGTGGATGAGTTGAATTTGATGTTGCGGGGTGGGCGAGGGGTGCAAAAAACTTAGCAGAAAGGGCAAAAGTTGAAAAAATCTGGTGAAGGTTAAAAAAATCTGAGGTTTTTCCGCGTTAGTGAACTTTTTCTGACGCACGGGCCATGGGGTTGATGGCGGGAATTCAGCACCGGCCCCCAAGACCCGCTTTACTTACCGCTACCACCCACCACCCATCCGCAAAATTGTTTCAAAACTTGACGCATCTGGCTTCACCTATCATATTGATAGTTAGCAAACTAACTGTATGCGAACTATCCAGTGCCTCAATCCCTCGAACAACTCCAGATGAACCTCAGCAGCAGCATGGTGGTGGGCGCCCGTAACTGGCGCAAAATCTGCCAGACCACGCTGGTGAGCTATGGCATCTCCGAAGCCTGCGCCGTGCCGTTGTTGATGATCGGTCGCCTGGGCGACGGTGTGCACCAGGTCAAAGTGGCCCAGGCCTCGGGGATGGAAAGCCCGTCGTTGGTGCGCTTGCTCGACCGGCTGTGCACCGACGGTTACGTGTGCCGTACCGAAGACATCCACGACCGTCGCGCCAAGTCCCTCAGCCTCACCGAGCGTGGCCGCGAGTTGGTACAGGCGGTGGAAGTGCAGTTGGTACGCCTGCGCAAAGAAGTGCTGGCCGACATGACCCAAGGTGATATGGAGGCCGCGCTGCGCGTGCTGCGTGCCTTCGAGGCGGCGTCGCTTTGAACGGATTTTTTACCGGTTTCCCGCCCGCTCGTGATTGGTTCTACGGGGTGCGCACCTTCGCGGCCTCGATGATTGCCTTGTACATCGCCATGCTTATGCAAATGCCACGTCCGTACTGGGCGATGGCCACGGTGTATATCGTTTCCAGCCCGTTTGTCGGCCCGACCAGTTCCAAGGCGCTGTACCGTGCCATCGGCACCTTCATGGGCGCGGCGGCGGCCGTGCTGTTCGTGCCGATGTTCGTGCAGTCGCCCTACATGCTGGTGGTGGTGATTGCCCTGTGGACGGGCACTTTGCTGTTCCTGTCGATGCACCTGCGCACCGCCAACAACTACGCCCTGATGCTCGCCGGCTACACCTTGCCGTTGATCGCCTTGCCGGTGGTGGATAACCCGCTGGCGGTGTGGGATGTAGCTGAAGCGCGTACCGAAGAAATCTTCCTCGGTATCGCCGTAGCGGCGGTGGTGGGTGCGATGTTCTGGCCGCGCCGGCTGATGCCGGTGTTCGATGGCTCGGTGGCCAAGTGGTTTGCCGATGCCCAGGTCTACAGCCAACGCTTTATCACGCGCAATGTGGCGCCTGAAGAAATCAGCACCTTGCGCGGCGGCATGGTCGCCACCTTCAATACCCTCGAATTGATGATCGGCCAGTTGCCTCACGAAGGCGCACGGCCGCAGACGGTGCGCAATACCAAGGAGCTGCGCGGGCGCATGATTCACCTGCTGCCGGTGGTGGACGCCCTCGACGACGCGCTCTATGCCATCGAACATCGCGCGCCCGAGTTCCTCGATAAAATCACGCCGCTGCTGGAAGCGACCAGCCAGTGGCTGGAGGACACCCAAGAAGCGGCGCCAATGGAACGCTGGCGCGTCCTGCGTGATCAGGTCGACGCCCTGCAGCCCAGCGGCGAAGCGCTCGACGATCGTCACACGCTGCTGTTCTCCAATGCGCTGTATCGTCTGGCCGAGTGGATCGACCTGTGGCAGGACTGCCGCAGCCTGCAAGCCGCCATCCAGTGCGAAAGCCAGGACACCTGGCGCGCCGTCTACCGCCACTGGCGCCTGGGCCGGCTCACGCCGTTCCTCGACCGTGGGCTGATGTTCTACTCGGCGTTTTCCACCGTCACCGCGATCATTGTCGCGTCGGTATTGTGGATCCTGCTCGGCTGGACCGACGGCGGCAGCGCGGTGATCCTGGCCGCCGTCGCCTGCAGCTTTTTTGCCTCGATGGACGACCCGGCGCCGCAGATCTACCGGTTCTTTTTCTGGACCGCCATGTCGGTGTTGTTCGCCAGTCTCTATCTGTTCCTGGTGCTGCCCAATCTGCACGACTTTCCGATGCTGGTGCTGGCCTTCGCGGTGCCGTTCATCTGCATCGGCACGCTCACCGTACAGCCGCGTTTCTACCTGGGCATGTTGCTGACGCTGGTGAACACCTCGTCGTTCATCAGCATCCAGGGTGCTTACGACGCCGACTTCCTCAACTTCGCCAACGTCAACCTGGCCGGGCCGGTGGGCCTGCTGTTCGCCTTTGTGTGGACGCTGATCGCGCGGCCTTTCGGCGCCGAGCTGGCGGCCAAGCGCCTGACCCGTTTCAGCTGGCGCGACATCGTCAGCCTCACCGAACCTGCGACCCTGGCCGAACACCGCCACATGGCCGTGCAGATGCTCGACCGCCTGATGCAACACCTGCCGCGCCTGGCCCTGATCAACCAGGACACCGGCACCGCCCTGCGCGATTTGCGCGTGGCGCTGAACCTGCTCGATTTGCTGGCCTACTCGCCGCGCATCCTCGGCGTGCCACGGGTGTTGCTCAACCAAGTGGTGGAAGGCGTGGGCGGCTACTTCAAGGCGTGTCTCAAGGCCGGTGAACGCTTGCCCGCGCCCAGCGGTCTGCTGATGACCCTGGACCGCACGCGCCGCGCCCTCAACGGCCAGGGCCTGCAAGACGAAGACGACACTCGCCTGCACTTGCTGCACGCGCTGGCCGGTTTGCGCCTGGCGTTGCTGCCGGGTGTGGAGTTCATTGGCGGTACTGAGATGCAAGCGCCGCTGCCTGATGGAGCGCCTTTATGATCGGTGATCTGGATATCAGCGGGGTGTTCCTGCCCACGCTGCTGGTGCTGATGGGCATTACGTATGTGTTGTTCCTGGTGGTGCACGGGTTGTTGACCCGCCTCCACTTCTATCGCCTGGTCTGGCACCGGGCATTGTTCAATGTGGGGCTGTACGCGCTGTTGCTGGGCGCGGTGGACTCACTCAGTCGATACCTGATGACATGAAAAAACCTTTTTTGACCATCGGCCGTGTAGTCCTCACGTTGTTGATCGTGACGTTCGCGGTCGTCGTGGTGTGGCGCATGGTCATGTACTACATGTTTGCCCCCTGGACCCGTGACGGCCACATCCGTGCCGACATCGTGCAGATCGCCCCGGACGTGTCCGGGCTGATCCAGCGCGTGGACGTGCACGACAACCAGTTGGTGACCAAAGGCCAGGTGCTCTTCGCCGTCGACCAGGACCGCTTCAAGCTGGCCCTGCGCCAAGCCCAGGCCGCCGTGGCCGACCGCCAGGAAACCCTGGCCCAGGCCCAGCGCGAGTACAAGCGCAACCGAGGCCTGGGCAACCTGGTGCCCAGCGAGCAACTGGAAGAAAGCCAATCCCGTGTGGCACGTGCCCAGTCGGCCCTGGCCGAAGCCCAGGTGACGGTGGATTCCGCGCAACTGAACCTCGACCGCTCGGTGATCCGCAGCCCCGTGGACGGCTACGTCAACGACCGTGCGCCGCGTACCCAGGAGTTCGTCACCGCCGGGCGCCCGGTGCTGTCGGTGGTGGACAGCAATTCGTTCCATATCGACGGCTATTTCGAAGAAACCAAGCTCGACGGTATCCATGTCGGCATGGGCGTGGACATCCGGGTGATCGGCGACAACGCCCGCCTGCATGGCCACGTGCAAAGCATCGTCGCCGGTATCGAAGACCGCGACCGCAGCAGTGGCTCCAACCTGCTGCCCAACGTCAATCCGGCGTTCAGCTGGGTGCGCCTGGCCCAGCGGATTCCGGTGCGTATCGCCTTTGACGATGTGCCGGCGGACTTCCGCATGATCGCCGGGCGCACGGCCACCGTCTCGATCATCGGCGACAAGGTTAAAGACGGAGACAAGCCATGAAGCAGCTGCTGGCCACCGCTACGCTGGGGTTGCTGCTGTCGGCCTGCCAAGTGGTGGGGCCGGATTACACGCTGCCGGAAAAGTCCGCCATCAACCGGAGCGACCTGCAAGGGCAGATTGCCGGCGAGGGTGGCAACGTCGTCTCGGCCCCGGTGCCGGCCGACTGGTGGAAGCTGTACAAGGACCCGCGCCTGGATGAACTGGTGCGCCAGGCCATGGCCTCCAACACCGACTTGCGGGTGGCCGCCGCCAACCTGCAGCGCGCGCGGTTCCAGACCCAGGAAGCTGAGTCCGCGGGCGGCTGGAGCGCGGGCGCAAAGGCCGAGGCCCAGCGTCTGCAGGAATCCGGCGAAGCGTTTTTGCTGACGGAAAAAGTCCCGGTGGCCAACATCGGCAGCGTGGGGATCACCACCTCGTACCAGTTCGATTTGTTCGGCGCCTTGCAGCGCGGTATCGAAAGCGCCCAGGCCAACGCGGATGCGGCTCAGGCCGCTGCCGACATCGCCCGCATCACCCTGGTGGCGGATGTCGTGCGTTCCTACACCCAGGTGTGCGCAGCCAATGAAGAGCTGGCCATCGCCAACGAGTCCCTCGACCTGCAAGCCCAGAGCACCCAGCTGACCCAACGCCTGCGCGACGCCGGGCGGGGCGATGAAACCCAGGTCACCCGTTCGCAGACCCAATACAAATCCCTGCGCGCCGACATGCCGCGCTACGAAGCAGCGCGCCAGGCCGGACTGTTCCGCCTGTCGATGCTGCTGGCCAAGCCGGTGGATCAATTGCCGGCCGGCACCGGCACTTGCGCCGAGCTGCCGCATATCGCGCAATTGCTGCCGGTGGGCGATGGCGCTGCGCTGCTCAAGCGCCGTCCCGACGTGCGCCAGGCCGAACGCCAACTGGCCGCCGTCACGGCGCGTATCGGTGTGGCCACCGCTGCGCTGTACCCTGACATCAGCATTGGCGCCACCGTGGGTACCGTCGGCATACTGGACGACTTGGGCACGGCGCCCACTAACCGCTGGGGCTTCGGCCCGATGATCAGCTGGACGGTGCCGACCAACGGCGCCCGCGCACGCATCCACGAAGCCGAAGCCGCCACCCAGGGCGCCCTGGCCCACTTCGACGGCGTGGTGCTCAATGCCATCCGCGAAACCCAGACCGGCCTGGCGCAATACACCGCGCAACTGCAACGCCGTGATGCCCTGAATGAGGCCGGCGAGTCGGCGAAGGAAGCGGCGGGCCAGACCCATCGCTTCTTCCAGGCCGGTCGCGCGTCGTTCCTGGCCGACCTGCAAGCCACCCGCACCTATACCGATGTGCGCGCCCAGCTGGCGGCGGCCAACACCCAGGTTGCCATGAGCCAGATCGATCTGTTCCTGGCCCTGGGCGGCGGCTGGGAAAGCGGACGAACGCAAGCGTCACAGCCCGGCAAACCCTGAGCTAAAAGCTATGCTTGGTCAGGTGGGGCGCCGTGACGCTCCACCTGACACTGCTCGCGTTTGCTCATGGGGATTCCAATAATGAAAAACCCTTATGCTCCCGCTTTCTGGTGCGTGCTCTTCGCACTGGTGCTGTTATCGGCTGCTTATTTCTACGGCGTCATGCTGGCTCACCAACTCGACAAGGCCATGGTTTTTCTCGACAGCGCTTGCCTGGTGATCGGCACCCTGTCCATCGGTGTGGTGGCCTGGGCCTCCTACCAAAATCAGCGGGTGAAGCGAAAGCTCCTCGAACAGGGCAAGACCCGTGTCGCGATCTGGGACACCAAGGTCGCGCTGCGCCGGGTCGAGACGGTGTTCGACCGCTATTTCTGGGGCAGCTATTGGCAGCCGGGGCGTACCTTCCAGGAAGTCATGGGCGACCTTACCGGCACCCCCCTGGAAAAAAGCCTCGAAGTCCTGAAAAAACAGTGCGTAGCGCTCGATAAACAAGTTGCCGAAGGTAGGCACTGGCTGAATAACGCGCGGGAATTGTCCGACGTAGCCACGCAAATGGCCCGCGAGCGCTACCAGTTGGACTTCTGCGACCCCAAGGCCGATACCCCGGGCAACGCCGTGATACACCGCGAGTTTGAGGTGCTGGTGTACACCTGGACGGCGCGGTTGAAGAGTTTCGACCACCAGTTGGATGAAATTGAGTTGGAGTACTCCTGAACTACTGCTGAACTGATCCCTCTGAAAAGCTGGGCCGTTCGCGGCCCCCAGTGCTAATCTTCCCCCGTTTTCGGCGGGCTTGAGCCAATCCCCTCGGGGTTCAAGGAAGACAGCCCACTTCTCACAGGATTTGATCAGGTCACTTCATGAATAAGCCAGCAGTCGTTCTTTTGGGTTTTGTTGTCGCCGTGGGCGTCGTCAGTGCAGGCGGTGCCTGGTACACCGGCAAGCAGTTGGAGCCGGTGCTGCAAACGGCCGTGCAGGACGCCAACAAGGAACTGCAACGCTCCATGGCCGGCGTCGACGGCACCGTTTCCCTGGAGCTGGTGTCCCTGGACCGTGGCCTGTTCAGCAGTACCGCGCACTATCGCCTCAAGGGCCAGGGCTCGGTCTTCGGCGAACAGAACCCGAACCCCGAGCTGCTGATTGTCGACCATATCGAACACGGCCCGCTGCCGTTCTCGCGCCTGGTGTCGTTGAAATGGCTGCCGGTCATGGCCACCAGTCACTATGCACTGGAAAAGAACGCCACCACCGAGAAGTGGTTCGCTGCCGCCAAAGATGTATCGCCGCTCAAAGGCGTGGCCAATATCGGCTACAGCCGTTCGGTGAACGGCAATCTCGAACTGTTGCCCCTGGCGTTCAAGGACGAAACGTCCTCTGTGGACTTCTCCGGCCTCAACCTGGATTTCGACAGCACTGCCGAAGGCAAGAAGGTCAAGGTGGATGGCTACGTGAACAGCCTCAAACTGGCCGTTGTCGACGCCAATGGCGCGCCATTCGACGCTGAGTTCGCCGGCCTGACCGTGGCCAGCAACCTGGAGAAATCCACCTTCGGCTTCTACACCGGGCAGAACACCATCGAGCTGAGCGACACCAAAGTCACCTTCGGCCCGCAGAAAGCCGTGCTGACCCTCAAGGGCTTCGAGCAGAAAGACTCCAGCGAAGTCAAAGACAACAACATGGCCGGCCGCGTCGATTACAAGATCGACGAGATCGGCTACCAGGGCAAACCGGTCGGCTCTGCCGCCATGGCCCTGAGCCTGAAGAACATCGATGTGCCTTCGGGCCTGGTGCTGACCAAGCTGTACCAGGACAAGATGCAGCCGGTGCAAGCCGCTGCCGCTGCCGGACAACCGGTGCCGGAGTTGCAACTGACCGAAGCCGAGCAGGCCCTGGCCGAAGCCAACGTCAACCAGTTGCTGGCTGCCAAGCCGCACCTGGCGCTGGAAAATCTGTCGCTGAAAACCACCCACGGCGAGAGCAAATTCAACCTGGTGCTGGACTTGGCCAAACCGACCTCCATGGAGCTGCCGCCGGTTGAACTGGGCAAGCAGATGGTCTCGCTGCTGGACGCCAACCTGACCCTGTCCAAGCCGATGATCGCCGACGTGGCGGCCCTGCAAGCGCAGGTCGGCGGTGTGACCGATCCTAAAGCCATCGAGCAGCAATCCCAGATGGCCAGCGAAATGGTCAGCGGCATGGCCGTGGGTACGCAACTGGCAACCCTGGTGGGTAGCGATGTGGTGTCCAAGCTGCACTACGCCAACAATGAAGTGACTTTCAACGGCCAGAAAATGACCGTCGAGCAATTCATCAGCTTCGTGATGTCCAAGGTCGGTGCGGTTGGCGGCGCGCAGTAAAAATTTCGTCATCGCCCTGAAATAGAAAATGGGGGAGCGGGGTTAGCCGCGATAAAGGTCAAACCGTCGACACCTATGTCGACTGGCAACCCTCTATCGCAGCTAACCCTGCTCCCCCATTCGTATTTCAGATTTGCAGTGCAATTCTGAACAATTGTTATGACTTGTCCTTTTCCATCTGCGCGTCGGGGATAGTTCCTACAGGAAAGCTAGGTCGGGTCACGAGACGCCGACACCCTGATGCAAACCGCTCAGGACCACCTATCGTTACAGCTTTCCGTGTGTAAGGAAGCTCACGATATGCTGCGAACACTCCCACTCAGTGCCTCAGGCCGGTTGCGGCTGCTCATCGGGGTAACCTTGTGCAGCCAGTTGCTGATGCCCACTTTCGCCATGGCCGACCCGGCCTATGACGCCCTGATCATCCAGGCGCGCAACGGCAACTTCACCCCCGCCCTGACTCAATTGCGCCAATTGCCAGCCGAGCGCCAGACGCCAGGCCAGATCAGCGACCACCTGGTGATCGCCGGTTGGGCCGGCCAGGATGCCGAGGTGCTGAAGGTTTACGAGGCCCAGGGGCAGAATCGCAACCTGACCGCCCAGGCGCTGGCCACGGTTGCGCGCACGTATCGTAACCAGAAGCAGTGGGCGCAGGCCGAAGCGGTCTATCGCAAGGCGCTGCTGCGTGAGCCGAATAACATTGACCTGCAATTGGGCCTGGCCCTCACCGAGGCTGACGGTGGCAAAGCCAACGCAGCGGTGCAACGCACACGCGCACTGGTGGCTGCCAAGCCCGACGATCCCAACCGCCGGATGGCGCTGGGCTACGCGCTGACCCGTGCAGGCTTGCAGTACGACGCGCTGTTTGAATTCGACCAGGCCTTTATTCGCGCCGGCGACAAGCCTGAGGTCGCCCGCGAATACGTGGTCGCCCTGCAAAAGGCCCGTCTGCCGCAGCCGGCGTTGCGTCTCTCGGCCCAGCGTCCGGGGCTTGTCGACCCCGTGACCCAGCGTCGCCTCGAAGGTGACCTGGCCGCCGAGCGTGTGCGCATCGCCGAGTTCGCAACGCGTACCGAGAAAGAACGCTATGTCATCGCCGACCGTGCGCTGCAGGACTACGACAGGCTCCTTGCCCGCTGGACCCCTGACGCCACCGCCCATGACGACGTGGTGATCTGGCGCATCGACCGCCTGGGCGCGCTCAAGGCACGGGCGCGTACCGCAGAGGTGATCCGCGAATACGAGACCCTCCAGGCCGAAGGTGTGCGCTTGCCCACCTATGCCAAGCGTTGGGTGGCCGCGTCCTACCTCGATCAGCGTCTGCCGGAAAAGGCCGCGCCGTTGTACCGCGAGGCGCTGGATGCTCCCGATGCGGACGTGGGCGACCGTGTAGAAGACACCACCGCGCTGTTCTACGCCTTGCTCGAAAACGACCAGGTGGATGAAGCGCGTGCGGTCGCCAAGCACTTGGCCGACACCCAGAAACCCCGGGTTGAACTCAAGGGGCTGCCGATCGGCAACCCGAACGATGAGTGGATGGACGCCCAACAATTGTCCGCACAGGCCGGCACCTATGGCGCCGACCTGCCGTCCAGCGAAAAGGCCCTGGAGGAGTTGGTGGGCAAGGCCCCTGGCAGCATCGGCCTGCGTCTGGCGCAAGCGGAAATGTACCGCGCCCGCGACTGGCCTAGACGCGCTGAAAGCTCGCTCAAGGAAACCGAAGCGCAGAGCCCGCGCGACATCGGCCTGGAAATGTCCCAGGGCTTCACCGCGCTGGACCTGCAGGAATGGCGTCAACTCGACATCCTCACCGACGACGTGGTCGCCCGCAACCCGGACAACCGCCAGGTGCAGCGCCTGCAACGCCTGCGCGAAGTGCATGACATGGCCGAGCTGCGGGTCGAGGCCTACACCGGGAAAAGCTTCGGCGGCGGTAACAACGGCGATGCCGGTGCCGTCTCGGGCAGCCGTGACTGGGGCATTGAAAGCCGCCTCTACACGCCACCCATCGACGAAGACTGGCGCCTGTTCGCCGGTGCCGGCTATGCCCGCGCCACGTTCGAAGAGGGCACCGGGCAGCATCGTTGGCAAGTGGTTGGCGTAGAGCGGCGCACACGCGACATGACCATTGAGGCCGAGGTCTCCAACCATTCCTACGGCGATGGCTCAAAACAAGGCGCCGCCGTGTCGATTGCCCGCGACATCAACGACAACTGGCAATACGGCGGCAGCCTGGGTTACCTGCTGTCCACCACGCCACTGCGCGCATTGAATGACGGGATCACGGCCAACGGCGGCAGCGGTTTCATCCGCTGGCGCGCCAACGAAAGCCGTGAATGGAAACTGACCCTCAGCCCTTCCCATTTCAGCGACGGCAACGACCGCTTCGAAGCCTTGCTCAGTGGCCGCGAAGGCCTCTACAGCTCGCCGAAAGTACAGGTGGACCTGGGCCTGGAAGTCGGCGCCAGCCGCAACAGCAAGGAAGACACGATCTACTTCAACCCGAAGTCGGACTTCACCGTGTTGCCCGTCCTCAACATCAACCACGTGCTCTATCACCGCTACGAGACCCAGTGGAGTCAGCAGTTCCAGGTCGGTGCGGGTACCTACAGCCAGCGGGACTATTCCACCGGTGGCATCGGTCTGGTGGGCTACGGCCAACGCTTTCGCTGGAACGATGTACTGGAAGCCGGCGCCAACCTGAGCCTGGTCAGCCGACCATACGACGGTGATCGCGAACGCGATCTGCGTCTGCTCGTCGACCTCACTTACCGTTTCTAGAAGAGCCTGACCATGACCGTCTTCAGCCGTTGCCTGTTGATCCTGGGTGTAATGCTGGCCAGTGCCTGCGCCCAGCAACCCGCACCTTTCACCCCACCCGCCGAGCGGCCGACACCGGCCAACGAAGCGCCGTGGCCGAAAAACCATTTCCTGGGCATTGCCTATCACGACGTCGAGGATCGCGACCCCGATCAGGCAGTGGTGGCGGTGCGCACCGAACGTTTGATCGAGCAGTTGGCCTGGCTGCGCGAGAACGGCTACCAGGCGGTCAGCGTCGACCAGATCCTGGCGGCGCGCAACGGTGGGCCGGCGTTGCCGCCCAAAGCCATCATGCTCAGCTTCGATGACGGCTACTCCAGTTTCTACACCCGGGTGATGCCGGTGCTGCGCGCCTATCGCTGGCCGGCGCTGCTGGCGCCAGTGGGCTACTGGATCGATACGCCGATGAACCAGCCGGTGGACTTCGCCGGCCAGCCACGGCCGCGTGGGGAGTTCCTGACCTGGCAGCAGATTCGCGAAGTGTCGCAGTCGGGCCTGGTGGAAATTGCCGCGCATACCGACAACAACCATAAAGGCATCCTGGCCAACCCCCAGGGCAACCTGGAGCCGGCGGCAACCTCGCTGCGCTTTGATCCGGCGACGGGTCGCTATGAAAGCCAGGCGCAGTTCGATGCGCGCATGCGTGCCGACGTCGTAGCCATCTCCAACAAAATCCAGAACGTCACCGGCAAGAAACCACGCGTCTGGGTATGGCCTTACGGTGCTGCCAAGGGCACCTCGCTGGCGATCATTGGCGAGCAGGGCTACCAGATGGCCCTGACCCTGGAAGATGGTCTCGACAGCTCCGCCGACTTGATGAACAGCCCGCGCTTCCTGGTGGCGTCCGACCCGGATGGCGAGCACTTCGCCAACAGCATTGTCGCGGCGCAAGCCAAGGCACCGCTGCGCGTGTTGCACGTGGACCTGGATAACGTCTACGACCCGGACCCGGCCCAACAGGCACGCAATCTCGACCAGCTTGTACAGCGGGTGGTGGACATGGGCGCGGGCACCGTGTTCCTGCAAGCCTTCGCCGATCCCAAGGGCGACGGCCTGGTGCATGAACTGTACTTCCCCAACCGTCACCTGCCGGTACGTGCCGACCTGTTCAACCGCGTCTCCTGGCAGTTGCACACCCGGGCTCATGCTGCGGTGTACGCGTGGATGCCGGTGCTCAGCTTTGCCCTCGACCCCAAGCTGCCACGGGTGACGCGCTGGGACCCGAAAACCGGCCAGTTCGGCCTCGACCCGGACCAATACAAGCGTCTGTCGCCGTTTGATCCGCAGGTGCGCAAGATCATTGGTGAAATCTACGAAGACCTGGCGCGCAACAACGCCATCGACGGCGTGCTGTACCACGACGATGCGGTGTTCAACGATTTCGAAGATGCCAGCCCTGCCGCGCTCAAGGCCTATGTCGCCGCCGGCCTGCCGGGCACGATTCAGGCCTTGCGTGCCGACCCTGCGGTGATGCAACGCTGGACGCGCTTCAAGAGCCGCTACCTGATCGACTTCACCAAGGAGCTGACCGCCAAGGTCCGCGCCATCGGAGGGCCGCAGTTGCTGACGGCGCGCAATATCTTCGCCGAGCCGATGCTCAACCCAGGCAGCGAAGCCTGGTTCGCGCAGAACCTCGATGACTTCCTCCAGACCTACGACTGGACCGCGCCCATGGCCATGCCGCTGATGGAAGGCCAGGAATACAAAACCTCCAACGCCTGGCTGGAAAAGCTGGTGGCGACGGTCAAGGCACGCCCTGGCGCGCTGGAGCGCACCGTATTCGAACTGCAAGCCAAAGACTGGCGCACCAAGGCCGCACCGGACATCGACAGTCAACAGATGGCTGAGTGGATGGGTGTGCTCAAGCGCCAGGGTGTCACGAGTTTTGGCTACTACCCGGACAACTTCCTGGAAAACTCCCCGGACCTGAAGACTGTGCGTCCGGCCCTTTCCAACCAATGGAACCCTTGACCATGTTCGATAGAATCCTGGCTTTATTCGTGCTGGCATTGGTATTGGGTGTGCCCCTGGGCCTGATCTTCCTGGTCACCGGGCAGTTCCTGATGGACTTTGTGTTCTTCTACCCGCTGTTCATGTCGGCGTTGTGGATCGCGGGCGGCCTGTACTTCTGGCTGCACTGGGAGCGCCATTGGCCGTGGAAAGAAGACACTCCGGCACCAACCCTGGCCGGCAACCCGCTGATCTCGATCATCATCCCTTGCTACAACGAGGGCGATAACGCGGCCGACACCATCCATGCGGCGTTGGGCCAGTTGTACCCGAACATTGAAGTGATCGCGGTCAATGACGGCTCCAAGGACAACACCGCCGCAGTGCTCGACGCCCTGGCATTGGAGCATCCACGCCTAAGGGTGCTGCACCTGGCGCAGAACCAGGGCAAGGCCGTGGCCCTGCGCATGGGCGCCGTGGCGGCGCGCAGTGAATACCTGGTGTGCATCGATGGCGACGCGTTGCTCGACAAAAACGCTGCCGCCTACATGGTCGCGCCGATGCTCGACAACCCGCGCCTGGGCGCGGTCACCGGCAACCCACGCATCCGCACGCGTTCGACGCTGATCGGTCGAGTGCAGGTGGGCGAGTTCTCTTCGATCATCGGCTTGATCAAGCGTACGCAACGGGTGTTCGGCCGGATCTTCACGGTGTCGGGTGTGGTGGTAGCGTTCCGTAAAAAGGCGCTGGACCGCATCGACTACTGGAGCACCGACATGATCACCGAGGACATCGATGTCAGTTGGAAGCTGCAGCTCGATCACTGGAGCATCTTCTACGAGCCTCGCGCCCTGTGCTGGATCCTGATGCCGGAAACCGTCGGCGGCCTGTGGAAGCAGCGCCTGCGTTGGGCCCAGGGCGGTGCCGAAGTGCTGTTCAAGAACATCCGTGGCATCTGGCAATGGCGCCATCGCTACCTGTGGCCGCTGTTGTTCGAGTACTGCCTCTCCACCGGTTGGGCGTTTACCTTCCTGCTGTCGGTGATCTTCTACGTACTCGGCAAATTCATGGTGCTGCCACCGGCAATTACCGTGGACTCGCTGGTACCGCCGGCGTTTACCGGGCTGGTATTGGCGATGGTGTGCCTGGTGCAGTTCGCGGTGAGCATCATGATCGACCGCCGCTACGAAAAAGACCTGTGGAAAACCCTGTTCTGGACGGTGTGGTACCCGATGGTGTTCTGGCTGGTGAGCCTGTTTACCACCCTGGTCAGTTTCCCCAAGGTGCTGTTCAACCAGCATCGCAAGCGTGCGCGCTGGGTCAGCCCCGATCGCGGCATCAAACCCATTGAAGAGGAGGCGTGATCATGAAACTGGTCAGAACCCGCCAACGTTTGGTGATGTGGATCATTGATGTGCTGTTGACCCTGATGGCCTGGGCCGGGTTGATCTGGCTGCTGGCGCGGGGGATCACTTCGATGCTGGAAACCCACGGTGGGCCGCGCATCGAGGCACCGATTTTTGCCGCGCTCAATACCCTGCAGGTGTACCTGTGGATTGCATTGTTCAATGCCGTGATCCTGGTCACTTGGGCGCGCTACCAGCAACGCAAGGGGCGCAAGTTTGCCCAGCGCCGTGCCGAGGGCAACGCCCTCAGCGATAAGCGCCTGAGCGAGAGCTTCAGCCTCGGTGAAGGGGACCTGGAGCAGTTGCGCCGACCCGGGGTGTTGGTCATCCAGAATGACGACGAGGGCGGTGTGGCGGGTGTGAAGTCCCATGTCTCCCGCGATGTAGAAAAGCCGGGGCTGACCCTGGTGCCCGGCAAGGACCAGAACAAAGACGCCAGCTGAGCCAGTGCGCTGCAAGGTCGTTCCCATTGCAACGTGGGAACGACTTCGGTTAATCCCGACAAATGGGATCCAATTCACAAAACACCCGCGAACTTTTCTACTTTTCCCGGTACTAACCTATCTCGGCAGGAACTTGATGGCCAATTAATGGCAATTTCTAAGTTCTCCGATGAATCGTGATCAATAGTGCTGCCGCTGGTCGGAATAATACTTCCGATGACAGCCCGCTCATCTGATTGATTATTTTTAGTTGTTATTAATCAAATGCTTGCGTGAATAACTAGTACGAATGTGAAACTAGCTCGGTCTTTTGAGTTGGTGCAAGTTCGATGTTAGTTTGCCGGCCCTTGATTTTCGACGGATCGAACATGTCTTTGTTATTGCCACGGACTCGGTACTTTCTGTGCACTTTCGTGCTCGCTTATTTGAGCCTGAACAGTGCCATGGCCGCCCCTACGCCAGGGGACCAGGACCTGATCCGCGACCGCCAGAACCGTCTTCTGGAAGAGCAGCGTCGGCGCCTGGAAGAACTCCAGGACCTGCCTGGCAAAGAAGCAAAGCCCCAGGCCCCGGCCACGCCGGTCGACACCCGCTGCTTCCCGATCAAAGACATCGAACTCAAGGGCGCCGACAGCCTGTCCGGCGCCGACCGCACGCGTCTGCTCAAACCCTACATCGGCCAATGCCTGGGCGTGGCGCAGCTCAATGAGCTGCTCAAGGTGATCACCGACTACTACATCGCCAAGGGCCGCGTCACCAGCCGTGCCTACCTGCCGCAACAGGACCTTTCCAGTGGCCACCTGCAGGTGCTGGTGGTGGAAGGCAAACTCGAAGGCTTGAAAGGCGCGCAGGGTAGCACCGTCACCGACCGCGAACTGGCCATGGCGTTTCCTGGCAAGGTCGGCGAGGCGCTGAACCTGCGGGAGGTCGAGCAACTGGTCGACCAGCTCAGCCGCTTGCCGTCCAGGCAGGCGCAGATGGAATTGACCCCCGGCAGCCAGATCGGCGGCAGTGAAGTGCTGGTCAAGAACACCCCGCAAAAGCCCTGGCGCGCCAGCCTGTCGCGTAACAACGACGGGCAGAAAAGCACCGGCGAACAGCAATGGGGCGCAGGCCTGGAATGGGACAGCCCCCTGGGCCTGGCCGATCAACTGATCCTGCGCGGTGGTCACGACGCCATCAGCGACCACCAGAAAACCTCGAAAAACAGCATGCTGTATTACAACGTGCCGTGGGGCTGGTGGAACTTCAGTTACACCTACAGCGAGAGCGACTACCGCACGCCGGGCGACCTTGACGGCTACAAGTACAAGCAGACAGGCGACAGCCAGAACCACCAGTTGCGTGCCGAGCGCGTGGTGCATCGCGATGACGTGAGCAAGACCTCGGTCAATGTCGGCCTGACCCATCTACGCACCAACAACTACTTCAACGACGAGCGCCTGGACGTCAGCAGCAACCGCCTCAGCGAGTTCCAGGTGGGCATCAACCATGGACGCCGTATCGGCAGCGCCTTCGTCAACCTGGATGTCGGCATGCAGAACGGCACCGGTGCCTTTGACGCCCAGAAGGATGACCAGGAACGTATCCGCGGCAACCTCACCCCAACCCCGCGCTACCGCAAATACACCGCCACGTTGAGCTACCTGCAACCTTTCACGCTGTGGGGCGAATCGTTGAGTTTTTCCAGCCTGGCCACCGGGCAGCGCAGTGAAGACGTGTTGTACCCGGCGCAACGCATGAGCCTCGGCGGCTCGTACTCGGTGCGTGGATTCAAGGACCAGCAACTGACCGGCGACAGCGGCGGCTACTGGCGCAACGAAGTGCGCTGGGCCCGCCCGGTGACCCTCGACTGGATGCGCCCGGCCTTTGCCGAATACGGCGCCAGCGTCGGCTATGACCAGGGCGTGATTCGCCACGATCGCTACAACGATGAGCAGCACGGCCGGGTGTCGAGTAACTCCCTCGAGCTGTTCGCCCGCGGCAAAAACGTCAGCACCAGCGTGACCTTTGCCCACTCCCTGGAGCGACCTGGCGTGATGACCGAGCGCGAAGCGCCGATCTATTTCCGCCTGGATTTCTACCTGTAATTCAACGCCCGCTGCTTTGAGATTTTGAATATGGACGTTCGCCCTGTTACTGCCCTGAAAACCCTGAGCCAACGCGGCCTGGCCTTGATCCTGGCCAACGCGCTGTTCTGGCAGCCATTGCTGGCGAGCGCCGAAGGCATCGTGGTCAGTGGCCCCGGTACCACGGTCGGCCAGGCGGGCAACGGCGTGCCGGTGGTGAACATCGCCACCCCTAATGGCAGCGGCCTGTCCCACAACCAGTTCAAGGACTACAACGTCGGCCCCAACGGCGTGATCCTCAACAACGCCAACGGCATTGTGCAAAGCACGCAACTGGGCGGGATCATTGTCGGCAACCCGAACCTCAAGGGCGGTGCGGCGAATGTCATCCTCAACGAAGTCAAAGGCGGCAGCCCCAGCCAATTGCGCGGCTACACCGAAGTGGCGGGCCAGTCGGCCAAGGTGATCGTCGCCAACCCTTACGGCATCAGCTGCAACGGTTGCGGCTTCATCAACACCCCCAACATCACCCTGACCACCGGTAAACCGGTGATCGATCAGGCGGGGCAACTGAAAAGCTATCAGGTCGACGGCGGCGCCGTGACCATCGACGGCAAAGGCCTGAACGCGAGCAACGTCGACCGTTTCGAGATCATCACCCGTTCGGCCAAGATCAATGCGCAGATCAACGCAAAACAACTCACGGTGATCGCCGGGCGCAATGACGTCGATGCCCAAAGCCTGAAAACCACCGCCCGTGCCGATGACGGCAGTGCCAAGCCGGAGCTGGCGATTGACTCGTCGGCCTTGGGCGGCATGTACGCCGGCGCGATCAAGCTGGTGGGCACCGAAGCCGGTGTGGGCGTGAAGCTCGACGGTACGCTGGCCGCCAGTGGCGGCGACATTCAACTCGATGCCAACGGCCACCTGAGCATGGCCCAGGCCGCCGCCAGCGGTGCGGTGGACATCAAGGCCGCCAGCCTGGAGACCAAGGGCGCGGTCTACGCCGGCACCACCCTCAAGGCACAGACCAAGGGCACCCTGAAAAACAGCAAGACCCTCGCCGCGCGCGACAGCATCACCCTGGCCAGCAACGGCCAATTGACCAATAGCGGCATCATCGAAGCCGGGGTCAACCCTGACAACACGCGTAATGCCGGTGGCGACGTCAGCCTCGACAGCCAGCGCATCACCAACACCGGCACCGTGATCGCCAATCGCAGCCTCACCGCTACTGCGCAAAGTCTGAATAACCAGGGCGCGACCTTGAGCGCCAAGCAGGCGCTGAACATCACCGCCGCCAGTGTCGACAACCGCAACAAAGGTCGCCTGCTCAGCGACGGCGCACAGACGCTCAACGTCAGCGGCCTGCTGGACAACAGCCAGGGCGGCATCATCGACAGCAGCGGTGCGTTCACCCTCAACGGCAATAGCCTGGATAACAGCGCCGGTAGCCTGACCGGCGGTGGGGCGATCACCCTGGATCTGATCGGCGACCTGATCAACCGTAACGGCAAGCTGGCCAGCGCCGGGCCGTTGCTGATCCAGCGCGCCGCGCACATCAATAACCAGGGCGGCAAGCTCGCCAGCCAGGGCTTGCTGACCGTGTTCGCCAACAGCGTCGACAACCAGAGCAACGGCACCCTGGCCGCCAACGATGGCCTGGTCCTGACCACCAGCGGCCTGTTGCAGAACAGCGGCAATGGCCTGATCCACAGTGAAAACGCTGGCGTGACCATCACCGCCGGCACCCTCGACAACAACGGTGGCCGCATCGCCGCCAAAGCCGGTGATGCGCAGATCGACGCCACGGATTTCAACAACGGCAGCGGTGCGCTGTTCGCCCGGGATCGTGTGCACCTGACCGGTATGAATGTGGATAACGGCGGCGAGATCGCCGGCAACCGCATCGACGTTGGCCTCAATGGCGCACTGACCAACCGTGGCCTGATCGAAAGCGCCACGGCCCTCGATGTCGAGACCGCCAGCCTGAACAACAGCGGGCAAATGCGCGCCTTGGGCACCAGCGGCAAAACCCGCTACGCCATCGGCGGCCTGCTCAACAACAGCGGTAGCCTGGAGACCGCCAACGATCAATTGAGCCTCGCCGCCACCCGCTTCCAGAACACCGGCGGCAAGGTGTTGCACGTGGGCACCGGCGTGCTTGACCTCAGTGGCATCAGCCTCGACGAAGTCGGCGGCAGCCTGGTGACCAACGGCGACCTGACCCTCGATAAAGCCAACTGGACCAATAGCACCGCGATCCAGGCCGGGCGCCTGACCGTCAATGTCGGGACCCTGAACCAGACCGCCACCGGCAAGCTGCTCGGCACCCGCGCCCTGGTTGGCCGCGGCCAGGACTGGACCGTGGGCGGCAGCGTCGCCAGCCAGGGCAGCCTGGATCTTTCGTTGGGCAACCTGCTCAACGACCACGGTTTGATCTTCAGCGGCGGCGACCTGAACCTCAAGGTCGACCGCCTGAAAAACCTCGGCGCCACGATCTACGCCATGGGCAACTTGCGCGTCGACCGCGACGGCCAGGGTGGCCTGGCCACCAGCATCATCAACAGCTCGGGCACCCTCGAAAGCGAGCGCAACCTGATCCTGGCCGCCAGCACGATCCAGAACATCCGCACTGTGCTCAACACCGAGTCCGGCATCTACAGCGCCTCCATCACGCCCACCGCCTGCATCTTTCGCGTGACCGGTGGCGACTGCGACGGTCCCAAGCAGAACCGCCCGTTCCTGATTACCCAGCGTGATCACTTCATCGTCACCCAGGCCACGGCAGCGTCCAGCATCACCTCGGGCGGCAACATGCTGCTCACCGGCGGCGAGCTACTCAACAGCAGCAGTAGCATTGCCGCCGGTGGCGGTATGACCGTGCGCGTCGACCAACTGACCAACATTGGTTTGGTAACCCACGACACCCAATACGACCGTGTCTTTACCTCTGAACGCGAGCGTAAGCCGGGAGGCTGGTACCGCGAGGCGGCGGCCTTCACCCAGCGCTATTCGGCAGGCCAGGACATGGGCGGCGTCGAAGCGGGCCTGGCCTCGTTCATCGGTAAGATGGAGAGCGAGCAGATCGCCCTGCGCAAGACCACCCAGTTAAGCGCGCCAGACCAAAGTTACGCCGCCGTGATCCAAGCCGGCGGCAGCGTGGATGTGAAGGCTCAGGCCGGCATCGACAACAGCGTCGTGCGCGGTGGCTACACCTACGTCGGCAGCGGTGCCAACACCCATGCGCCGGGCTACTCGACCCTGGTCAGCCTCAACCCGCAACTGCCGCCGGACGTTGCCCAGCAACAGGTCAACCCACTGGGCCTGCCCGGCTTCGACCTGCCCACTGGCGAGAACGGCCTGTTTCACCTCAGCGACAGCGATGGCGCCAAAGGCCTGCCCACCAGCCAGTTCGCGGCCAACCCGCATAAGTACCTGATCGAAACCAACCCGCTGCTCACCGACATGCGCCAGTTCATGAGCTCGGACTACATGCTGAGCAAGCTCGGCTACGACCCCGACACCGCGCAAAAACGTCTCGGCGATGGCTTCTACGAACAGCGGCTGATCCAGCAAGCCGTGCTCGCTCGCACCGGCCAGCGTTTCATCGATGGCCAGACCAGCGACGCCGACCTGTTCAAGCACCTGATGGACAACGCCATCAGCAGCAAAAGCGCGCTGAATTTGTCCGTAGGCGTAAGCCTCACCGCCGAACAAGTCGCCGCCCTGACCCACGACATCGTGTGGCTGGAAAACGCCACCGTCGCCGGCCAACAAGTGCTGGTGCCGGTGCTGTACCTGGCCCAAGCCGGCAACCGCCTGGCGCCCAACGGCGCATTGATTTCCGGCACTGACGTCAACCTGATCACCGGCCGTAACCTCAACAACGCCGGCACCTTGCGTGCCACCGGCAGCCTGTTGGCGAACGCTGGCGGCAACCTCACCAACAGTGGGTTGATGGAAGCCGGTGGCCGCCTCGACCTGCTCAGCGGTAACAACCTGACCAACCGCGCGGGCGGTGTGATCAGCGCGGGCAACGTCAACCTCGCCGCCGGCGCCGACCTGCTCAACGAACGCAGCGTCACCACCCACGCAAGCGCCAGCAGCTACCGCACCGAACGCAGCGACTTCGTCGACAGCGCCGCGCGCATCGAATCGGCCAACGATTTGGTCATGCAGGCGGGCGGCAACGTCAACAACGTCGGCGGCGTACTCAAGAGCGGTGCCGACACCACGGTCAAGGCCGTGGGCGACGTCAACATCACCGCCTCGAAAACCCTCGACAGCGGCGCCATCGGCAACCGTTCCAGCTTCACCACCATCGCCCAGCAAGGCTCCGTGGTCGACGCTGGCCGCGACCTGCATGTGATTGGCGGGCGCGATATCAGCGCCGTGGCCAGCCAGGTCGAGGCCAAGCGCGACGTCAACCTGATTGCCACCCGCGACCTCAACGCCGTTGCAGCGGCCAATGAGCAGCACTCCACGGGCAACACAAAAAAGGTCAAAAGCATCGAAGACCACGTGCAGCAAGTGTCCAGCGTGATCAAGGCCGGCGGCGACGCCACCCTGAGTGCCGGGCAGAACCTGCAACTGGTCGCCAGCCAAGTCAATGCTGGCAACGAGGCGTACCTGGTATCCGGCAAAAACCTTGAGCTCAAAGCCGCGCAAGACCAGGACTACAGCTTCTACAGCAAGACCAAGAAAACCTCCCAGGGCAAGAAATTCCGCCTGGATGAAACCGATGCCGTGAACAACGTCGGCAGCCTGGTCAGCGCTGGCAAAAACAGCACCGTCGTCGCGGGTGCAGACCTGCTGTTGGCTGGCAGTGCTGTCACTGCTGAAAAAGGCGCCACCCAACTGGTGGCCGGCCAAGACGTGAACATCCTCGCCGTCAGCAACGCCGACAGCGCCCGCCACGAACGCAAAGAAAGCAAAAGCAGCTGGGGCGGCCTGAAGTCGAGCAAAGTCCAGGACAAAGTCGACGAAAAACGCACCACCGCCCTGGGCAGTATGGTTTCCGGCGAGACCGTCACCGTTGCCGCCAAGCGCGATGCCACGGTCACCGGTTCCAACCTGGTCAGCACCGGTGACCTCGCCGTCCAGGCCGGCCGCGACCTGACCATTGATGCGGCGCAAAACACCTTCGCCCGCACCGACATGCACAAGGAAAAAAATCGCGACCTCACCGGCGTGCTGACCGGCAACAAGCTCGGTCTGGACGACATGACCGGCAACCAGAAGCTGTACATCAACAGCTCGAAGCACAACGGCACGGCCAATGAAATGACCTTGACCGGCAGCACGATTGGTTCGAGTGCGGGCAATGTGTCGCTGACGGCAGGGCGTGAGTTGAAGGTGGTGGCCAGTGATCTGGTGAGCACCAAGAACATGGAGTTGAGTGGGGCCAATGTCACCGTTACTTCAGGGACGGAGACTGCCAGTCAAACCAGTAAGGACAGTTCCAAGAGCTTGGCCGTTGGGCGGGTGATCGCGGGCTCGGTAGTGGACACCGCCACCAGCATGCGCGACGCCGTCAAAGCGGCCCGTAGCGCTGATGACCCACGACTCAAGGCAGTCAAAATCGCCCAGGCGGCCCTCGCCGCCTACAACCTGAATGGCCAGGCTTCGGACGCCAATGCGCAAAGCTCCGGCTTCAAAAACAAAACCGGCGGCACGCCCGGCAACGGTTCGCTGATCAAGATCGGTACCGAACTGGCCAATAACCGCAGCAAGAACAGCAGCGAATTCAACAGTGTCACCGCCAAGCAGAGCACGCTTAACGCAGGGCAAGACTTGTCGATCATTGCCACGGGCGCTGCGGCGGGTACTCAGGGTGATATCCAGATCACCGGCAGCAGCTTGAAAGCCGCCAACACCTTGTTGTTAGCCAAAAACGATGTGCTGATGCAAAGCGCACAAAACACCACCGACCGCAAAAACGAAGGGTCGAAAAGTAAAACCGCTATTGGTGCCAGCTTCAATATTGGCGAGCAAAACGGCTTCACCCTCGACCTCGGTGCGCAGGGTGCCAGGAACAATGGCAACGGTAGCTCCGTCACTCAGGTCAACAGCACCCTGGATACAGGCAGCCTGTTGTTACAAAGCGGTGGCGATACCACCCTCAAAGGCGCCCAGGTTCGTGCAGACCGCATCAAGGCCGATATTGGCGGCAACCTCAATATCATCTCCCTCCAGGACACCGAGTCGTCGCGCAGCAAGCAGAGCAGCGCAGGCTTCGGCGCGAGTATCTGCATCCCGCCGTTCTGCTACGGCTCAACCGTAGCGGGCTCGGCGAACCTTGCCGCTGCCAATATGAACAGCGACTACAAGGGCGTGATCGACCAGAGCGGTTTGTATGCGGGCACGGGCGGCTACGACATCAATGTCGGCAAGAACACCACCCTGCAAGGTGCGGTGATTGCCAGTGAAGCGTCAGCTGATAAGAACCGGCTCAGCACTGACCGCCTGATCGTCAGCGACATCAAGAATGTCAGCGAAATCAAAAGTCAGTCTGCCGGTATTTCGGTGTCTTCCAGTAGTACCAGCGGTGCCTCGATGGGCGGCAGCATCCCGATAGCGCTCAAGGAAAAAGACCATAGCTACACCCGTAGCGCGGTCAGCGAAGGCACGATTGTGGTTCGCAGTGCCGAAGGTACCAATGACCTGGTGGGGCTGAACCGCGACACCGCCAACGCCAATCAGAAACTCGACCGGCCTGATGAAAAGGCCATGCAAGAGCGTATTGACCTGATCCAAAGCTCGGCGCAGTTGGCCAGTGGGGTGATCAGTGCGGTAGGCAAAGCCAAGGCGGATGAGGCGAAAGCACTGGCCGATAAAGCCAAAACCCAAACCGAAACCGGTTCGCCGGATGCCGCTGGAACGGTGCTCGCAGCGAATGCTGCTTATGCGGAAGCCAAGCGCTGGCAGGTTGGTGGCGACAAGAAGTTAATGGCAGACATTGCGACCGGGTTGATTGCGGCAGGGCTGGGTGGTGCACCTGTGGGAACAACGGTGGGTATTGTCGCTAACACGGCCTCCAGCGATATCTTCAATAAAATTGGTGATTACGCCCACTCACGTGCGACTGATCCGAAGGCAGATGCGGCCACTCGGGCAGCTTGGGCTGAAGGCGGTGCGGCGCGTGTGATGTTGCACGCGCTGGCAGGCGCGGCCATGGGGTTGTCCAGTGGCAGTGTGCAGAGCGGAGCGTTGGGCGCGGGAGCTTCTGCGACCTTGACGCCTATCGTCACGGAGGCACTGAAAAACACCATTGTTGAGCGACAAAGCCGAGACGCCATCTCCGTGCTGATCGCTACAGGCATCGGCGCTGGGGCGGGCTCGGGTGCTGGCCTGTCCGGGGCTGCAGTCGGAGCGAACAGTGCGGCGAAAGTCGAGATGTTCAACCGGCAAATGCACCCTGCGGAAGTTATGGCGCTGAAAACCCAAGTCAGTGCGTTGGCGGCTGCGGCCGGGATCACTACGGCCGAGGCTGAGCAGCGCTTGGCCAGAGGGCTTGTGTACTACGTCGATGCGACTTGGAACAAAGTTGTTGGCGCTCATCAGGATCAGCCGGATCCACTCACACTCAAATACCTGGGGATCGCGCTAGCGCCCTTAGGGGATAGCTACAGCAAGCGGGTTGAAATGGGTGACGTACCGGTTATTGCCGGTGCGAAAAAGACTTACACGCCTGATGAAACTGTTCGTTTACTTCAGGACTATCGCGTCAATAATTCCGGCAGCTACAACAAATCTGAGATCAATGAAGAGTACCTAGTCGGCAAGTTCGATCCCGTCGTGAACCAGCACCACGACTTTTATCAGAAAAACCTTGGTTATAACTCGTCGCTTGGCGATCTGCTGGAGGGCGCAGGAACAGGAGTTCCCCAGGGATTGGGTGAGGGGTCAGCGAATACGGCTCGTGGGGTCTGGGCGCTTGGCACGAGCCTTCTTACCGACTTCCCCGGTATCAGCTCGCGAATGGCCAATGGGTTAGTCGCTTTGGTATCTGGGCGTGGACCAGAGGCTGATACCCACGACGAAGCGCAGGGTTTCCTGTATCTGCTCCAAGGCGATGAAGTCGCCAGGGCCAGGTTGGCGGCAAAGAGTTCTGCTGAGTTTGCGTTGGCGATGATTCCGGCTGGTCGAGTCGGTACGGTAGGTAAAGCAGTAGAGCTTGCGGCGGATGCGAAAGGGCCTGCTACGACTCTGCTGCCCGGTGAAACAAAGCTAGTAGGCAGCAGTGCGCCAGCGGCGAACGATGCCATTTTCATGGGCCCTTTTGTTCCTCAACTTAGCAGGTATGAAGATAGAATTAAACTGACACCCATTAACGGAGGCTCGTGGTCAGGACTTAGAGGTGAGTCGAATTTTGTATTCGATAATCCAGAGTTAAAGACGATCTTGCCTGATGGCATTTCATATAAGAATGGCTATCCGGACTTTTCTCCAGTTGCAGTTCAAGAGATAAGGCTTCCGGGTTTGATCACTACCAATCGGGATTCTAATTTTCGCGCAGCTAACAAAATGTTGGCGAGTCAACTGGGTATTAAAGAAGCTGATGTAGCTCGGTTTATTAGAGAAGAGAAATATACGTGGCATGAGGTTGAAGATATGCGAACACTGCAGTTGGTGCCCTCGTTTATCCATACTGGCAAGGTCGGTTCGATGGGTTTTGGTGTAAAATATGGCCATCTTGGCGGAATCGCTGAGAAAAGTTTGCTGGAGGCGCTTAAGAAATGACTGTTATATCAGATAGAGATTTTGGTGAGCTGCATTTTGACGAAGCTTGGACAGGATTGTGCGAAGTGTTTATTTTTGGACGTTTGTGTGAAGTTGAACTCATCGTCCAAACTTTTGATGGTGATGCTATCTCTGATATTCAGAGGCTTGCGTTTCGAGAGTTTAATTCAAATAAAGCTGCCGTCTCTTTGGCCGTGGAAAAAGCTATCTTTAGCTATTACATATGTAAATCTGAGGAATACCGAGAGGGCTTTGATGCTGATGAGGTTGATGTCAAAGCCCCCAACGTCCATGCAATTGATAATATGCGGGATTTGGTTAATCTGAAGTGTATTAAAGTAATGTCTCCCTTTGACGCGGGAATGCGTCAAATTGGTTTTATTTTTGATGCGACTTTTGATCCCCAGCTTGGCTTGGGGGTTCTAGTCACTAATGGTTCTGTGGAGACCGTTGATACGCAGGATATCTTACTAGGTTGATAAAAAAGGAAAAATAGGGGGGCAGTCCACAGTTAAACTAAGAAGTTAATGGTGGTTTGACCCCTATTTCCTCTATTTCCTGCGAAAGCTGGGATTAAAGATGTACCTATCAATGTGCACAGCGTGACCAAGGAACAGGCTGATCAGCTCATGCGAGATAAAAATAGGGGGCGGACCACGGTTTTGCGCTTTTTAGAGTTAAGCAGAATTGCTCTTTTAAAATATGCTTTGTTTTTTGTAATTATTCGATTTTGTTGGCCTGGTGATGTGCGGCTAAGCTGTAAGCTCTTATTCATTTGGCGGTTTATATGGTTCGCCGTCCTAGAGTTATGCTGTCGGATATTCCGTTGCACATTATTCAGCGGGGAAACAACCGATCTGCGTGTTTTTATTCAATGGAAAATAGGGGGCAGACCACGATTAGTGCACCAATGTATATTGGTGGTCTGACCCCTATTCTTATTCTATTTTTATGACCCCTATTTTTATAATGGCGAATCGTCTTACTGTACTGGTTAAAGGTGGGAAGATCGTCAATGGACAATAAGCAAGTATTGGCTCTCGTTAATGATCTGCCATGGACTCAGAAGGCGACTATTTTTCTTCGGGTTATTGATCACGTATTGAATAGCTTTTCTACGCAGGTGGCGACGCAAGAGAAATGCCGTGAGGCTGTAAAGTTGTGTTGGTCATGGCTGCAAGACCACAGTGTAGAGCCTGATCGGCTGGCCTACTACTTGGACTCGGAAGAGATACAAGACGGCCCCTTGGCCGAGCATCTTTTTGTCGAGGGCAGCTTAGAACAGGACAGTTTGATTTTGGTGTTGTTGGTAGTTGGTTTTTTCGCACACGAGGCTTATAAGCAAGCAGGACGTTCGAAAGAAATGTCCGCGGCTATAACTGAAGCGGACGAAGGTGCTGCCGAGTACGTTGTTGATTATATTGGCAGGGTCGGGTTGGTCGATAAGCTAAGCACTTATTTGTGAGGAGGGGTAGAGACCCGTCCGGCTTGTCTATTTGAGAAAAATGGAGAAAAAGGGAAGAAGTTAATAGTGGTCTGTCCCCTATTTTCTCTATTTTCTACGCCGGGACCGTAGTGCGAGAAATTTTCTCAGATAAAAAATAGAGAGGCACTTATGGAGAACTTTGAGATTTTGATGCAAGAGAAGAAAGATGAACATTTATTGGATGGGTTAGATGCTGTGGATGATGCAGTTTTACGTGCTGTAAGAGAAAACATTCAAAATGTTCCCGAAGATTATCTGGCATTCTTAAAAGATTTTGGTGCTGGAGAAATTGACTATGCAGGTATCATGCTTTACAGCGGCTTTTTAGAGGCTGAAGAGATTTTTGATGCAGGTCCTGCTAACGCTTTTCGGGATATTCGATTTTTCGGAGATGATATGCAGGGCCGATGCTTCGGCTTCGATACAAACGACAACTGGTCTATAGTCGAAGTGGACTCATCGAATATGAGTGTTAGGAAGTTATGTGATGATTTTTCTTGTTTTTTATACGGTTTACTGAGTTGAGATGTGTGCCAAATAAAGCCAGCTGTGCAGAAGTAGTCAAGTTGTTTTTTAATAGATGTCCGAAAATCCGACTGGATGTTTTCACACGGAGTAGTTGATGAGTGTTCGTCATATTGCTGATGATGAAATTCAAGTGATGATTCGGGGAAAAAGTGGCAGGTTTATTTAATAGATGAATAGTGATCTGCTCCCTATTTTTCCCTCGGTAGTTTCAAGGGAGTCAGTATGAAGTCGGCCTTGTACAAATATCGGTATCTATTGGCGGCATTGCTGCTGATCGCCGCGTTACTCAATTGTTTTCTTCGTTTTTGGGGTGACACAAGGCCATTTTTCAGTGCACTGATGTTTCAACTGTGGTTTGGGCAAGCAGTATTCGCCTATCTGAGAGGTGGCTGGGTCTCTATTGGCCCAGGTGGTTTAGGTAAAAATGCAAACCCCGCAGGGCGGGCAGCCCTGGCGAGCGTGTCATTGGTTATTTATTTATCGGGGTTTTTATTGGATTTCGGTAAGGGCACCTAAGTGGCTTCTGCGGCAAATTCCGCAAAAAAGGGGACAGTCTCATTTAATAATTACTTGCCGATCAGGAGAAAATCCGGGCCAGACCACATTTGTACAAAACCGCACACGGGATCACAGTGATGGCACAATGCCTCATGTAACGCCACCCACTGCCGACACACTGGCGATGGCCAGACGCATCAGGAAAAGGTGAACCGGCCGTCGTCGGCGTTTTCGAAACCGCCCCACCGCTACCCACAAGGAAGATACGCATGATCAAGTTGTTCTGCAAAGCCGCTGTTGTTCTGTCCCTGGCCACGCTGTTTGGCTGTTCCTCGACGCCGTCGGTGGAGAAGATGCAGGCCGATGTGGCGAACTATTCGTTGCCTAAGGCTGCTGTCGCCGATAAAGGCTTGGTGTATGTGGTGCGTCCGAGCAACGTGGGGATGATGGTTCGCTTCAACGTGTTCCTGGATGACAAGGAAGCCGACTCGGAGATGGGTTACAACCGCGGTAACCAGTACATCTATTTTTTCGTGACACCGGGCAAGCACGTGATCAGTTCCAAGGCTGAAAACTGGGCGGACATGCCGATTGATGTCAAGGCGGGTCAGGTGGTTTACCTCAAGCAGGAAGTCGACATGGGCTTCGCCATCGCACGCAACAGCCTCAAAGTGCTGAGCGACCTCGAAGGCCGTTACCTGGTCAAGGATGCGTCCCTGGGCACCGTGGCAAAAGAAAGCAAGTGAGTTAAACCGTTGAAGCCTGCCGGGCTCCAGGTCCGGCAGGCCGTCATTTTTCACCCTGCGCAAACCTTCAAGGACTGATGTGAAAAACCTCCTCTTCATCCTCTTTGCCACCCTTATCCTCAGCGGCTGTGTCAGCCATCCCCTTACGCCCGAACACCGCGCCCAGATCAAGACGGTCAAGGTGCTGCCGGTAAAGTGGGAGCCGCAACAGATGGTCTACATGGGCCGTGAGCAAGCCTGGGGCGCAGCATTGGGGGCCGGGCTTGGCGCGGGCGTTGGCATGGCCAGCGGTGCTTCCAGGTTGGGCACGGCGGCGTTGAGCGGCGCCGGGTTTGCAGGTGGCATGAAACTTGGGCAGTTGGCCGAGATGCCGACGCCGGTAGCGATCCTTACGGTGATGGACGCTGAAAAAATCGATTTGGGCGTGTTGCTCAAACAGGGCTTTATCGATGCGTTGGGCAAGACCTCAACCCTCAAAGTGGTGGGTGACGACGAACCCGCCGATGCGCAGATCCAACTGACCGTGGCCGAGTGGGGCTTTCGCCTGACCCAAGGGTTCAGCAGTGTGGTGTACCCCACCCTCAATGTGTTGGCGCAGATGAATCGCGGCGATGAAATGGTCTGGCGCACCAGCGAGGCAGTCACGCCGTTCAATGGCCAGAACGTCTACGGCTACACGCCGCTCACCTATCGTACCGACCCCGAGGCGTTGCGCCGCGCGCTCACGGGGATTACGCAGATCTCCAGTGGGTATTTGGTCAAAGAGCTCAAATAAGCCAGCCCGTGCATTAATGCTGGACCGCCCCTGTTTCCCGATTCCACGGACGCATCACATGAAAAAGGCAATTGTTCTACTGGCAATCACCGGCCTCGTCACCGGGTGTCAAGCTTCCAGGCCGCCAAGCTCCTTTGAGCAGAGTCTGGCCAACGTTCAATGCATGCTGTCCGAGGGCGAGAAAAGCCCCACAGCCGATCAGGTTCAGTTCATTCGTCAAGCCAGCGATAACGGCAACGTGCGCTGTAAGACTGCGCTCGGTGGTTTGTACGAATCCGGTCGTGGTGGCGTGCCACAAGATTTTGCCAAGGCCAGATCGCTTTATGAGTCCGTCGCCGCCGTGGATGGCGTCGGTTACGAGAGGCTGGCGCGCATGGCCGAGGAGGGCCACGGGCAAGTGCGCAACGATGTGGAGGCGCGACGGCTTTATCAGTTGGCGCTGACCAACAGCGACAGCGATAAAAGCAAACTCGCCTTGGCCCGATTGATGGAAGAGGGGCGCGGTGGTCCGCAGGATTTGTTCGGGGCCATGATGTATTACGTGGAGGCCAGCCAGCATGCCGGCGATGTCGCGTGGAAAGGCCTTCAGCGCATTCGTGCGCAACGGCCGGTACTGACGCCTGAACAGGTACAGCGCTACAACGAGGCCTGGGGTGACACCAGTCGCAAGAGCCTCAATCGTACGGCACTGGACATCGAGATTGCCTTGAACAAGCAAATCAAACGCGGCAGCGCGAGCAAGCCGGTGACGCTGCAAGTGCAAGGCCTGTCGGGTTCGAATGTGCCGAAAATCCTATTGATCGAAAGCTCGGGCAACGCCGAGGTAGACCAGGCCGTGGTCACCGCATTCGGTCAATATCGCTTTCCTGCCGAGCCGCTATTGCAGGCAGGCCAGGACTCCTGGTCGTCCGAGCGGTCTCTCAAGGTCGGTTTGAAGTGAAGTGCTGGAGCCCTGATGCCATGGGCCGTTCACATTCAACGCAGACACAAACACCTTGAATCTGGAGCAACACCGTATGGATGCAAGCAACACCCCTGAACGCCCGACCGTCCTGGCCAGCATCGGTCGTCGCCTGGTTGCACGGGGCATCGACTGTGCCATCGCAGTACTGATCTTTTTCATCGTGAAGTTCAGCGCCGCTCGAGCTGTAAAACAGCTTGAGAACGCCTTTCAACTCCGTAAAATGCCGCCACTGTTCAAAACACGATACTTTTCAGGGACGAATTCATACATGCGCGTGTTTGCCGTATTTCTCGCGGCCTGCCTCATGGCGGGCTGTGCCTCCAAGCCGGATTACTACATCTCCCCGGCGCCGGTGACCATTCCCAAGACCGCTACTTACTGGCTCGACACCTTCGACGTCGAGGTGGTCGGCAAGAACGAACGCTTCCTGCCGGATGACAAAGTGCGCCAGCAACTCGGGGTTGATCTGGTCGACCGCCTGCTCAAGGCCAAGCGCTACGCCACCAGCAAGGACAAGGCCGATTACCTGCTGGATGTGAACGTCATCTATACCCGGCGCATACAAGACACCCAAGGCGGTTTCATGACGGCAATCGTCGATGACAAGACCATCCTCGCCAGTGTCGACTTCAACTACCAGGTCAAGGTCAAGAAAGCCGGCGCCGAGGTGCTGCATTTCTCTCAGGCTCGCCAAGGGCTGATGCCAGGCGGGTACAAGGGCGACTGGCAGAACATGAAAACGATGGCCGGGGTGCTGACCAACTCTGGCAACTCCAGCGTCGAGACCTTCTACACCGGTTTGTTGAGCCGATTCATCGTTGACGACCTGCGTGGCATTCCGTCCCGCTAGCGTTAGCTGCCGTACCCGTTTTCCCACTTAGGAGCACCCTGTGAACACACTGTCCAAAATCCTGCTGTCCGGCCTCACCGCCGCAGCGCTGCTGACCGTGGCCGGTTGTGCCACGGAGAGCAACCGCGCGATGCCGGTGGAACAAGTCGCCAGCGCCAACGTCGCCTATTCCGGCGTGCGCGTGCCGATTGCCGTAGGCAAGTTCGACAACCGCTCCAGCTACATGCGCGGCATCTTCTCCGACGGCGTCGACCGCCTCGGCGGCCAGGCCAAGACCATCCTGATCACCCACCTGCAGCAGACCAACCGCTTCAGCGTGCTGGACCGCGACAACATGGGCGAAATCTCCCAGGAAGCCGCGATCAAAGGCACCGTGCAGAAGCTCAAGGGCGCTGACTACGTGGTGACCGGCGACGTGACCGAGTTTGGCCGCAAGGAAACCGGCGACCGCCAGCTGTTCGGCATTCTCGGCCGTGGCAAGACCCAAGTGGCCTACGCCAAAGTCGCGTTGAATATCGTCAACATCAGCACCTCCGAAGTGGTGTATTCCACCCAGGGCGCCGGTGAGTACGCGCTGTCCAACCGTGAAGTGGTCGGCTTCGGCGGCACCGCCAGCTACGACTCCACCCTCAATGGCAAGGTCCTCGACCTGGCCATGCGCGAAGCCATCAACCGCCTCGTCGACGGCATCAATGCCGGCGCCTGGAACCCGCGCAACTGATCAGCAGCACCTCAAGGAGCAGTACAAGGATGAGCAAGGCAGTCAAGTTGGCCCTGATGCTGACAGCAGTGGCGACGGTCGCCGGGTGCCACACCGCGCCCCAGCCGTTGTATCAATGGGAAAGTTATCAGCCGCAGGTTTACGAATACTTCAAGGGTGAGCCAAAGGAGGCGCAGGTGGAGGCGCTGGAGCGCGATCTGCAGAAGATCAATGCCAGCGGCCGCAAGGCCCCGCCGGGTTACCACGCCCACCTGGGCATGCTGTACCTGAGCATGGGCAAGGATGACCAGATGGTGCAGGAGTTCCGCACCGAGAAGGCGTTGTTCCCTGAATCCGCCTCGTACATGGACTTTCTGCTGAAAAACGCCAAGACCGGAGTCGCCACTAAATGAGCCTGTTGAAACTCACGGGCGCCTTGCTGGCCCTGGCCCTGCTCGGCGGTTGCGCAGCCCCCAAGACCATTGATTACACGGCGTACAAGCAGGCACGACCGAAGTCGATCCTGGTACTGCCGCCGCTCAATGAGTCGCCGGAAGTGCAGGCGTCCTACAGCCTGGTCTCGCAAGTGACCTACCCGTTGGCGGAAGCCGGCTACTACGTGCTGCCGATTGCCCTGGTGGATGAAACCTTCCGCCAGAACGGCCTCACCACCGCCAACGACATCCAGGCCCTGCCACCGACCAAGCTGCATGACATCTTCGGCGCGGACGCCGCGCTGTACATCACCGTCACCGAGTACGGCACCAAGTACATGCTGATCTCCAGTGACACCGCTGTGACGGCTTCGGCCAAACTGGTGGACCTGCGTACCGGCACCACCCTGTGGACCGGCTCGGCGCGAGCGTCCAGCGAAGAGGGCAACAACAACAGCGGCGGCCTCGTCGGCATGCTGATCACGGCGGCGGTCAAGCAGGTGATCAACAGCTCCACCGATGCGGCGCACCCGATCGCCGGTATCACCAGTGCGCGCCTGCTGTCACCGGGGCAACGTGCGGGGATCCTGTACGGTCCGCGTAACCCCAAATACGGCACGGACTGATATCCGGATTCTGAGAGCACCACGGTCCAAATGTGGGAGGGGGCTTGCCCCCGATAGCAGTAGATCAGTCAGTCCATGTTTGACTGACCCACCCCATCGGGGGCAAGCCCCCTCCCACAGTTGAACTGTTATTTGAATCAGGGTTAACCCGAACATTCCACACCTCGCGTCTGACCTTGTGAACGGATCATTCATTCACGAGGTTCAGCCCATGTCCCACCCTCTGTTTTTCCTGCGTCCTGCCGCCCAAGGCTTTGCCGTTACCATGGTGGTGGCGTTGGCCGGTTGTGGGCTGTCCTCATCCCCTGAGCTGGCCAAGCCGGCCGAGCCCGTCGCCGAGCTGCAAAGCGCGTCACCCCAGGGTGCTTTGGTCAAACGCATGGCAATGCCTGCACCGATGCATATGCAGGAGTCAGCCGTGATGGACTACCGCAGCGAACCCCGTGAACAATACGCAAATCTGCCGGACAACCCGGTGCATCGCGTGGCCGAGACGCCGGTGTCCACCTTCAGCGTCGACGTCGATACCGGCAGCTACGCCAACGTCAGGCGTTTCCTCAACCAAGGCAGCCTACCGCCCGAAGGCGCTGTGCGACTGGAGGAGATGGTCAACTATTTCCCCTACCACTACGCGCTGCCCACCGACGGCTCACCTTTTGGCGTGACCACCGAAGTCGCTGCCACGCCGTGGAACCCGCATACCCAGTTGCTGCGCATCGGCATCAAGGCGTCCGACCGTGCCGTGGCGCAATTGGCACCGGCCAACCTGGTGTTCCTGGTGGATGTGTCCGGCTCCATGGACCGCCGCGAAGGCTTGCCGCTGGTGAAGAGCACGCTGAAGTTGCTGGTGGATCAATTGCGCGACCAGGACCGCGTTTCGCTGGTGGTCTACGCCGGTGAATCCCGTGTGGTGCTCAAGCCCACCTCCGGGCGCGACAAGGTCAAGATCCGCAACGCCATCGATCAACTCACCGCCGGTGGCTCCACGGCGGGCGCTTCCGGCATCGAACTGGCCTACCAGATGGCCCGCGAAGGCTTTATCGACAAGGGCATCAACCGCATCCTGCTGGCGACCGACGGTGACTTCAACGTGGGCATCAGTGATTTCGACAGCCTCAAGCAAATGGCCGTCGAACAGCGCAAGAGCGGCGTGTCCCTCACCACCCTGGGCTTCGGTGTGGATAACTACAACGAACACCTGATGGAACAACTGGCCGATGCGGGCGATGGCAACTACGCCTACATCGACAACCTGCGCGAAGCGCGCAAAGTGCTGGTGGACCAACTCAGCTCGACCCTGGCGGTGGTGGCGCGCGATGTGAAGTTGCAGGTGGAATTCAACCCGGCGCAGGTCAGTGAATATCGCCTGCTGGGCTATGAAAACCGCGCCTTGAAGCGTGAGGATTTCAATAACGACAAGGTCGACGCCGGTGAGATTGGCGCGGGGCATACGGTCACGGCACTGTACGAAATTGTGCCGAAGGGCGAGAAGGGGTGGTTGGAACCTTTGCGCTATGCCACTGCGCCTGTGACCGGGGATCGATCCGCTGAACTGGCGATGCTGCGGGTGCGCTACAAACCTGCTGTGGGCGGTGCCAGCCAACTGATCGAAAGGCCCATCAGCCAAGAGCCCACCAAGGCCAGCGATGACCTGCGCTTTGCGGCGGCAGTGGCGGCCTTTGCCCAACAGCTCAAGGGTGATGGCCGCTACACTGGCAGCATGAGCCTGCAGGACACCGCTGCACTGGCCCGCTCGGCCCGAGGCGATGATCCGTTCGGCCTGCGCAATGAATTCGTGCAACTGGTGGAACTGGCCCAAAGCCTGAAACCCTGATCACAGCCATGACAACAATCGAATGTGGGAGGGGGCTTGCCCCCGATGGCGGTGTATCAGCATCAAGTGTGCTACTGACCCACTGCTATCGGGGGCAAGCCCCCTCCCACAGTTAGACCAGCTTCGGCTGATAAAAAGGAGTTCGCCCCTACATGGCTGTTCCAGATGATCTACCCAGCGACGAATCGCTGCTGGCCCGCTACCGCACCGGTGACAGCGCCGCGTTCGAAGCCTTGTACGCGCGGCACCGCCAGGGCCTGTACCGGTTCCTTGTGTCCTTGAGCAACAAGACTGAACTGGCCGAGGAAATCTACCAGGAGACCTGGCTCAGCCTGATCCGCAGCGCCACCCAGCCACAAGGCCGGGCGAGTTTTCGCACCTGGCTGTTCCAGATCGCCCGCAACCGCCTGATCGACCACTGGCGCAAGCACGGCGTCCACAACCCCTTGCACGACAGCTACGACGAACAACTGCATGCCCAGGCCGACGACAGCGCCGGCCCCGAGCAGCAACTGAGCCTGAGCCGCGACCAGGCGCGCCTCGATGCCGCGTTGCAAGACCTGCCCGAAGACCAGCGCGAAGTCTTCCTGCTGCGCCTGCACGGCGACCTCGAAGTGCCGCAAATCGCCGCCCTCACCAACGCCCCGCTGGAAACCGTGAAAAGCCGCCTGCGTTACGCCCAGCAGAAACTGCGCCGCCTGCTGGCCGAGGAGATACCCGCATGATCGACTCCCGAAACACTCCCGATTCCGACGACGAATTGCTCCAGCACTATCGTCAACACAGCCCCGTCGAGCCGCCGGCGTCCCTCGACGCCTTCATCCTCAACGCCGCCCGCCGTGAAGCCTCGGCGCCGCAGCCGAACCTGTGGCAACGCTGGCTGCAAGCCTGCCAACGGCCGCGCTGGCAGATGGCATTCGCCACCGTTGCAGGCTTGGCATTGATGATCGGCGTGGTGATGCGCGAACCCGTGCCGCAACCCGACGTTTCCACCGCGACCTTCTCCGCGCTTCGCGACGAAGCACCGCGTCCCGCTGCACCCGCGATGTCCGCGCCTGCCCCCGTCGCCCGAATGGCCACCGCGCCCCAGGCAGAGAGTGCGCAGGTCATGGGCTCGATGGCGGAGGAGTCCGGCGCCAAACTCAGCAAGCGTGCGCCGGTGGTGTTGCCTTCGTTAGAGGAGGGGTTGCAGAAGATTGTGCGCTTGCGTGAAGCCGGTGAAAGCAAAGCCGCGGATGAAGAACTGCTGGCATTGCATGCGCGTTTCCCTGACGAAGACTTGCCGGCGCGTTTGGAGGCGTTGCAAAAGCGTTGATCCACAAAGGCCGTGAGACGCGATGTCTCACGGTCTCATGGCCGCCGCTTGCGATCTGGCATCACGGATCTCATTTGAACTCAATGCCGGCTACCCTCGGGTTTTCTTCGGCCGCTCTATGAAAGGCGTGTCCAGGCGTTTTCGCGCAGCTGGCACTGGCCTTGCTCTGGCACTGGTAAACCGCCCGGCACGCCAGTGCCATCCGCTTCAAGGAGAAAAGCGCCATGAGCCTCTCGAGCAATTCGCAACGCAGCATGCGTGCCGCTGTATGGCACGGCCGTAACGATATCCGCGTCGAAGATGTGCCGCTGCCCGTTTCGCCCCCTGCGGGTTGGGTGCAGATCCGAGTGCAATGGTGCGGCATTTGCGGGTCCGATCTGCACGAGTATGTGGCCGGTCCGGTGTTCATACCGGTTGATGCGCCGCACCCGCTGACCGGGATTAAGGGCCACTGCATTCTCGGTCATGAGTTTTGTGGCGAAATCGTCGAGCTCGGTGCCGGGGTGCAGGGCTTCAGCGTGGGCGAGTCGGTGGCAGCCGATGCCTGCCAGCATTGCGGCACGTGCTACTACTGCACCCACGGGCTGTACAACATTTGCGAAAACCTGGCCTTCACCGGGCTAATGAACAACGGTGCCTTTGCCGAATGGGTCAACGTGCCCGCCAACCTGTTGTACAAGTTGCCGGCGAACTTTCCGGCAGAAGCCGGGGCACTGATCGAACCTCTGGCAGTAGGCATGCACGCGGTGAAAAAAGCCGGAAGCCTGCTGGGGCAAAACGTGGTGGTGGTCGGCGCGGGCACCATTGGCCTGTGCACCATCATGTGCGCCAAGGCCGCCGGTGCTGCTCAGGTGATCGCGCTGGAGATGTCCGGAGCACGCAAGGCCAAGGCGCTGGAAGTGGGAGCGACCCACGTGCTCGATCCCAATCAATGCGATGCCCTGGCCGAAGTCCGCCGCCTGACCGGCGGGCTCGGGGCGGATGTCAGTTTCGAATGCATCGGTAACAAACACACCGCCAAACTGGCCATCGACCTGATCCGCAAGGCCGGCAAGTGCGTACTGGTGGGCATCTTCGAGGAGCCCAGCGAATTCAACTTCTTCGAGTTGGTGGCCACGGAAAAACAGGTAATGGGCGCGCTGGCCTACAACGGAGAGTTCGCTGACGTGATCGCATTTATCGCGGACGGGCGGCTGGACATCACGCCACTGGTGACAGGGCGCATTCAGTTGGAGCAGATCGTGGGGCAGGGCTTCGAGGAACTGGTCAAAAACAAAGAACATAATGTGAAAATCATTGTGTCGCCTGCCCGGGTTTGAAGCGAAGGGCGGGCGATGCGGTCTTTGCCCCACGCCCACAAAAAAGCCCCAGGCCTTTCGACCTGGGGCTTTCTCATTGTATCTGGTGCACCCGGCGGGATTCGAACCCACGACCCCTGCCTTCGGAGGGCAGTACTCTATCCAGCTGAGCTACGGATGCTTGTGCGGGCGACATCATACCCATGTCGACCTTGGGCGTCCATGCTGGTCTTTGGGCGTTCAAGCGTAGGAATTCGCTGCATAAAGGCCCTAGGCCGGGCGCCACCCATCAGAAGGGCAGAATCCGGCCCAACGACGCTGATCAGAAAGATCGACTAAAAGCGCCGTTTTCGTTCTTTTTTTCGAACAGACTATTGCCCTGCCCCCCCATTGATCCTAGGATTCGTTTGAGATTTCAAACGCTCTGTCTCCCGCGCGCTATTCACGCTATCCCGCGTGCTGGGGCTGATTTCCCTGACGGCAGCCCACAAGGCGCCTTTCAACAACTCTAATTCGCTCCGCGTGCGCGCGGTGCTGTTAAGGAAACCCGACATGCAGCTCAAAGATACCCAGTTGTTCCGCCAGCAAGCCTTTATCGATGGCGCTTGGGTCGATGCGGACAACGGTCAGACCATCAAGGTCAACAACCCGGCCACGGGCGAGATTCTTGGCACCGTGCCGAAGATGGGCGCCGCTGAAACCCGCCGCGCCATCGAAGCCGCCGACAAGGCGCTGCCGGCCTGGCGTGCACTGACCGCCAAGGAGCGCGCGAATAAGCTGCGCCGTTGGTTCGAACTGCTGATCGAAAACCAGGAAGACCTCGGTCGCCTGATGACCCTCGAGCAAGGCAAGCCACTGGCCGAAGCCAAGGGTGAAATCGTCTACGCCGCCTCCTTTATCGAGTGGTTCGCCGAAGAAGCCAAGCGCATCTACGGCGATGTGATCCCGGGCCACCAGCCGGACAAGCGCCTGATCGTGATCAAGCAGCCGATCGGCGTGACCGCCGCGATCACCCCGTGGAACTTCCCGGCCGCGATGATCACCCGTAAAGCCGGCCCGGCCCTGGCCGCCGGTTGCACCATGGTGATCAAGCCTGCTTCGCAAACCCCGTTCTCGGCCCTGGCCCTGGTTGAACTGGCGCACCGTGCCGGTATCCCGAAAGGCGTGTTGAGCGTGGTCACCGGCAGTGCCGGCGACATCGGCGGCGAGCTGACCAGCAACCCGATCGTGCGTAAATTGTCCTTCACCGGCTCGACCGAAATCGGTCGCCAGTTGATGGCCGAATGCGCCAAGGACATCAAGAAAGTTTCCCTGGAATTGGGCGGTAACGCCCCGTTCATCGTGTTCGACGACGCCGATCTGGATAAGGCCGTCGAAGGCGCGATCATCTCCAAGTACCGCAACAACGGCCAGACCTGTGTCTGCGCCAACCGCCTGTACATCCAGGACTCGGTGTACGACGCGTTCGCCGAGAAGCTGAAAGTGGCGGTGGCCAAATTGAAGATCGGCAACGGTCTGGAAGAAGGCACCACCACTGGCCCGCTGATCGACGAGAAAGCCGTGGCCAAGGTGCAGGAACACATCGCTGACGCCCTGAGCAAAGGCGCCAAGCTGCTGGCCGGTGGCAAAGTGATGGAAGGTAACTTCTTCGAGCCGACCATCCTGGTTGACGTGCCGAAAAACGCTGCTGTGGCGAAGGAAGAAACCTTCGGCCCACTGGCGCCGCTGTTCCGCTTCAAAGACGAAGCCGAAGTGATCGCGATGTCCAACGACACCGAGTTCGGCCTGGCGTCCTACTTCTATGCCCGCGACCTGGGCCGTGTGTTCCGTGTGGCTGAAGCCCTGGAATACGGCATGGTTGGCGTCAACACCGGGTTGATCTCCAACGAAGTGGCGCCGTTCGGCGGCATCAAGGCCTCGGGCCTGGGCCGTGAAGGCTCCAAGTACGGGATCGAGGATTACCTGGAAATCAAATACCTCTGCCTGGGCATCTGACCCGGCAAGAGCTTGCAGCAAACGCAAAGGGCACGAGAGCGCTGACCCTTTGCGTGTTTCACCGCGTAATTCGTAGTGGCCGGGAAAGCTGTGGCAGTCGATCATCGCATGCTGCCGTAGTTGCCTCCCCGCCACGTATTCCTTGGACCACGCCACCCGATGAGTGGCGAATGAGGACTTTATGAGCAAGACCAACGCATCCCTGATGAAACGCCGCGAAGCCGCTGTACCGCGCGGTGTTGGCCAGATTCACCCGATCTTCGCCGAATCCGCGAAGAACGCCACCGTGACCGACGTTGAAGGTCGCGAGTTCATCGATTTCGCCGGCGGCATCGCCGTGCTGAACACCGGCCACGTGCACCCGAAGATCATCGCCGCTGTGACCGAGCAGCTGAACAAGCTGACTCACACCTGCTTCCAGGTATTGGCCTATGAGCCTTACGTGGAACTGTGCGAGAAAGTGAACGCCAAGGTCCCAGGCGATTTCGCCAAGAAAACCCTGCTGGTCACCACCGGTTCCGAAGCCGTGGAAAACGCCGTGAAAATCGCCCGCGCCGCCACGGGCCGTGCCGGCGTGATCGCCTTCACCGGCGCCTACCACGGCCGCACCATGATGACCCTGGGTCTCACCGGTAAAGTCGTGCCTTACTCGGCCGGCATGGGCCTGATGCCAGGCGGCGTGTTCCGCGCGCTGTTCCCGAACGAATTGCATGGTGTGAGCGACGACGACGCCATCGCCAGCATCGAACGCATCTTCAAGAACGATGCCGAGCCGCGTGACATCGCTGCCATCATCATCGAGCCGGTGCAGGGCGAAGGCGGTTTCTACGTCGCGCCGAAATCCTTCATGAAGCGCCTGCGCGAACTGTGCGACAAGCACGGCATCCTGCTGATCGCCGACGAAGTGCAAACCGGCGCCGGCCGTACCGGTACTTTCTTCGCCATGGAACAGATGGGCGTTGCCGCCGACCTGACCACCTTTGCCAAATCCATCGCCGGCGGTTTCCCGCTGGCCGGTGTGTGCGGCAAGGCTGAATACATGGACGCCATCGCGCCAGGCGGCCTGGGCGGCACCTACGCCGGTAGCCCGATCGCTTGCGCAGCTGCGCTGGCGGTGATGGAAGTGTTCGAAGAAGAGCACCTGCTGGACCGCTGCAAGGCAGTTGGCGAGCGTCTGGTGACCGGTCTCAAAGCCATCCAGGCCAAGTATCCGGTGATCGGCGAAGTACGTGCCCTGGGCGCGATGATCGCGGTCGAGCTGTTCGATGACGGCGACACCCACAAGCCAAATGCGGCGGCTGTTGCTTCCGTGGTGGCCAAGGCGCGTGACAAGGGTCTGATCCTGCTGAGCTGCGGCACCTACGGCAACGTGTTGCGCGTACTGGTCCCGCTGACTTCGCCGGACGAACAGTTGGACAAAGGCCTGGCGATCATCGAAGAGTGCTTCTCCGAGCTGTAAGAGAAAGTTGACCTGTTCGACAGAAAAAAACCCGCTCCGGCGGGTTTTTTTACGCCCATTGCCGCACATTCAGGTCGTGTTCATTGTACGTAGGCGGCTCCATTGACTAAGGTTGCAAGCATTGCCGATGGAGCGTGCTGGATGACTGCTGTTGATTTACCCGCTGTACCCCGTGTGTTGATTGCCGAGGCGGACCCTTGGTCGCGGGACCTGCTCAAGCAAGTGCTGTTGAATGTGCGCTGCGATGCGCGGCTGGATGTGTGTGCGGACGGGCAGCAAGCGGCGACCCTGCTGCGAGATAAGGCCTATGACCTGATCCTGGCCGATTGGGAGTTGCCCGGCATCGATGGCCTGAGCCTGCTGCGCAGTGTGCGCCATAAGCGCCGCTCGCCGCTTCTGCCGTTCATTCTGCTGAGCAGTCGCAATGACAGCGCCAGCGTGCGCGAAGCCTTGCCCCTGGCGCCCACGGCGTACCTGACCAAACCCTTGAACATGGAAGGCCTGACCCAGCGCCTGCAGGACCTGCTGCTCAACGAAGGCGAAACGGTGTACTGCGAGATCCCACCGCTGGCGCCCGGCATGACCTTGCCAGTGTTCCTCGAGCGGCGCCGCGAAGTGTGCGATGGCGCGCCCTTGCGGGTCGATGTGAAAGCCGCCGTGCAACACAGCCTCGGGCCGGAAGGTCTGGACCTCAAGCATCTGGAAGACCAGGTGCGCATGGACCCGCAAATCACCGCCGTGCTCATCGCCGCTGCCAACAGTGCAGGCCATCACGGCGCACCGGTACAGACCCTGCCCGGCGCCCTGCACAAACTGGTGCCGGGACAAAGCATGAACCTGATCCTGGGCCTTGCGCTCAAGCATAACGTGGTACTGAGCGACCCGGCGCTGGTCGCCTACGCCGAGCGGCACTGGCAATTATCCCAGGACACCGCTGACTACGCCCTGCGCCTGGCCCGCATGCTGGAGCTGGATCACGAGCGCTGCTACAGCGCGGGTATCCTCCATCGGCTGGGCGACCTGGCGCTGTTACGCTGCCTGGAGGACTGGCGCCAGGGTGGCGGCGAGCTGGATGACGAAGCGATTGGCGAATCCCTCTACGCCTTTGGCGCCGCCTACGGCTCGGCACTGCGCGCGCGTTGGCGTTTGCCGCTGGAGCTGCGCCAGTTGATTGCGGCGATCTACTCGCTTGAGGGCGGTGTGTATGCGCGGGATGCGCTGGTGGTGAATCTGGCGGCGCAGATGGCGCGTTTGACTGAACATGAAGGTTTGGAAGAGCTGGCGGCGGGCAAGACGGCGCGATTGCTCAAGCTGGGCTTTTCGGAGCTGACTCGAGTACGCAAATCCTAATGTGGGAGGAGGCTTGCCTCCGATGGCAGTGTATCAGTCACCCATGTGCTGGCTGACCCCCTGCTATCGGGGGCAAGCCCCCTCCCACATTTGAGCAGTGTCGACTCCTAGCCCGCGATCACACGGTTCTTGCCCAGGCGCTTGGCCTCGTACATGGCCGCATCGGCACGGGCGAACAGACTGTCCAGGGTCGAGTCGCGCTCGGTGAGGCTGGCAAGGCCCTGGCTGATGGTCACGCTGAAAGCCTGGCCTTCGTAGCTGAAGCTCAGCTCCTGGATCTCCCGGCCCAGGCGCTCGGCCACCTGCAACGCCATCTCCGGCGCACAGCCAGGCAGTACGGCGGCGAACTCTTCGCCACCGATGCGTCCGAACAGGTCGCCACGGCGCAGCACCCCTCGACCGCTCTCGGCGATACGCCGCAGTACCTGGTCGCCCTCCAGGTGGCCGTAGCTGTCGTTGATGTCCTTGAAGTCATCGATATCCAGCAGCAAAAAGGCCAGCGGGGCACCTTGTGCGCAGGCACTGTCGAAGGCCTGGTTGGCGCATTCGAAGAAGTGCCGGCGGTTGCTGCTCTGGGTCAGCACGTCGGTGGTGGCGAGGCGGTGCAGCTCCAGCTCCATCTGTTTCTTTTCGGTGATGTCTTCGGCCATGCCCACCACGATCAGTGGCTCGCCGGGCTCGACCTGCTGGTTGATGTAGCACTTGTCGCTCAACCAGCGAATCTGCCCGTCGGCGGTGATGATGCGGTACTCGCGGTCTTCCACGGCGCCCTGTTCCAGCACGCGGGCGAGGCTGTGTTCGGCGTAGTCGAGGTCTTCGGGGTGGATACTGTTGCGCCACTCCCGGTGGTCGGCCAGCAGCAGGCCGGCAGAGCGCCCGAAGACGCGTTCGTAGGCGGGGCTCACATACAGCACGCGGCGGGTTTCCCAATCGATGGCCCACAGCACAGCATTCACGCTGACCAGCATTGAGCTCAGCAATTGCTCACGTTCGCTCAGTCGCTCGACTTCGCCCTGGGCATGCACCAGCGCCAGCAGGGTCGCCGCCGCCGCTGGGCGGGGATGCTCAGCTGCAGGCGCGTCGATTAAGGAGGACTTTTCGTGAACCATCGGCACAACTCTCTCTGGGCGCGCCGCAAACAGGAGCAGCGGTCACTACAAGGGGCCACCATGATGGCGAAGTGTTCATTGAGAGAGGCGAATTGCAGTGAAGTTCCGTCAACAGGACCGATTGCCGGTGCCCGGTAAATGACGCCAAAAAGCCGATAGGTGGGAGGGCAAGCCCTCCCACCACAGCATCAGACTGCCGCAGGACGCAGCGAATAAGTCTTCAATTGGTGCGCAAAATCCCGCAGGGACTGGATGCCGCTGGCCTCGGCTTCATGCACCCATTCCTTGATGGCCGCCAGCATATCGTGGCCATTGGAGCTGGTCTTGAGCCAGATCTGCTGCAGCGCCAGGCGCTTTTCGTAGATCACTTTCAGTGCATGGCTGTGTTCAAGCATGCTCTGGATGCGCACGTGATGGCGGTCATCCAGCAAGCTGGTTTCCCGCGACAGCAGGCGCTTGGCGCGGTGGAATTGATGGCGCACCGAGTGATCGACCTTTTCCAGCTCCTGCTTGACCAGCGGGCCGATCACCAACTTGCGGTACTGGGCCATGATCTGGAAACGATTGTTGAGGATCGCCATGGCGGTATCCATGTCCAGGTGGCCCTTGCCTTCCACGCGGTGTGCGATGGGGGCGACACGCTGCACCTTGGCCAGGCGCAGGAAGCTGAACACCTTGATCCACGCCCAGCCCAGGTCGAACTCCCACTTCTTCACCGACAGTTTGGCGGAGTTGGGGTAGGTATGGTGATTGTTATGCAGCTCCTCGCCGCCGACGATGATGCCCCACGGCACCAGGTTGGTGGCCGCGTCACGGCATTCGAAGTTGCGATAGCCCACGGCATGCCCCAGGCCGTTGATCACGCCGGCGGCCCAGAAGGGAATCCACATCATCTGGATCGCCCAGATGGTGATGCCGATGGTGCCGAACAGCAGCAGGTCGATCACCCCCATGATCGCCACGCCCAGCAGCGGGTAGGGGGTGTAGAGCCTGCGTTCGATCCAGTCGTCCGGGCAGTTCTTGCCGTAGATACGCAGGGTCTCTGGGTTTTCGGCCTCGGCGCGGTACAGCTCGGCGCCTTTGCGCAACACGGTGGACAGGCCCTTGATGACCGGGCTGTGCGGGTCGTCGACGGTTTCGCATTTGGCGTGGTGCTTGCGGTGGATGGCAGTCCACTCGCGGGTGTTCTGCGCCGTGGTCAGCCACAGCCAGAAGCGGAAGAAATGTTTCAGGCCGGCATTGAGCTCCAGGGAGCGATGGGCTGAATAACGGTGCAGATAGACCGTGACCCCAACAATGGTCACGTGGGTCATCAACAGCGTGACTGCCACCAGTTGCCAGGCTGACAGGTCAAGAAAACCGTTGTACCACATAGGCTGTATGGCCCTCAGATAAAGAAAAGAACAGCTCACGCATTATCACTAAGCCTACAGAGAAAACCAGCCGCCCTTTCAGATAGGAGTGACTGGATGTTTCTTATTCTATAATCCGCAGCCTTTGTAGGGCGATTCTGTTTTTTTGGTAAGGATTACTGAACATATGCCGTTTTCATACCGAGGTGCCCTGCGTGTGGGGCTGGTATACCTGCTGGTTTCCATCGCGTGGCTCCAGCTCAGCAACCACTTATTGATCAGCTTTCTCGATGAACCGTGGGAGTTGGGACGCTGGCTGCAAGTGCGTGGCTATGTGTGGGTGGCCTTCAGCGCCTTGGCGATTTACCTGATGTGCGCCCGATTTGCGCGTGCCAGCCAGCTTCAGCAACCGTTGAAGGAAAACCGCGAACGCCTGCGCCAGGCCGCCGCCGTGTTCGACTGCACCCGCGAAGGCGTGCTGGTCACCGACGCGCAGGGGCTGATCGTGCATGTGAACCGGGCCTTCATGGCGATCACCGGCTACAGCCGCGAAGACGTCATGGGCCAGCAGCCCAGCCTGTTCAAGTCCGGGCGCCATTCGTCGCATTTCTACCAGCAGATGTTCCAGAGCCTGGAGCGCACCGGCGAATGGAGCGGTGAAATCTGGAACCGGCGCAAAAGCGGCGAAATTTACCCCCAGTGGCAAACCATTCGTGTGATCCACGATGACCAGGGCCACGTCAGCCATTACGTCGCGGTGTTTTCCGATATCAGCGCCATCAAGGACTCCGAGCACGAGTTGGCTCACCTCGCCCATCACGACCCGCTGACCGACCTGCCCAACCGCCTGCTGTTCACCGACCGTGCCGAACAGGCGCTGGCTTCGGCACAAATCCACAAGCGTGGTTGCGCCTTGCTGTTGCTGGACCTGGACCACTTCAAGATCATCAATGACAGCCTGGGCCATAACATTGGCGACCAGTTGCTCAAGTTGGTCGGCGAACGGCTCAAGGCGCTGTTCGGCCCAGGCGTGACCCTGGCGCGGCTGGGTGGGGATGAGTTCGCCGTGCTGGTGGAAAGTTGTCCACAGGTGGCGCAAGCGGCCAGTTTGGCGCAACGCATGCTGGATGCGATGAAGCAACCGTTCATCTTCGACGGCCATCAGCTGTTTATCAGCGCCAGCATTGGCATCAGCCTGTTCCCCAACGACGCGCTGAGCGCCGAACAGCTGTTGCGCAACGCCGATTCCGCGCTGTTCAAGGCCAAGAGTGCCGGCCGCGAAAGCTATGCCTTGTACACCGAAGAACTGACCGCCCATGCGCAGAACCGGGTGGAGATCGCCAGTGAGCTGCGCCGTGCCCTTGAACAGCAGGAGCTGTGCGTCTACTACCAGCCGGTGCACGACCTGCAGGGCAGCCGCCTGATCGGCGTCGAAGCGCTGGTGCGCTGGCAGCACCCGGAGCGCGGTCTGGTGCCGCCGGGCGAGTTCATCCCGATTGCCGAGCGCACCGGGTTGATTGCCGATATCGACGCTTGGGTCATGGACCAGGCCTGTCGGCAGATGTGCCAATGGCTGGCCGATGAGGTGCCGCTGAGTTTTATCGCCATCAACGTCTCCAGCCGCCTGTTTGCCCGGCGCGAGTTGTACGAGCAGGTCGCACAGGTGCTGCACGACACGGGTCTGGATCCCGCCTGCCTGGAACTGGAAGTCACCGAAAGCGCGGTGATGGATGACCCTGAAATGGCCCTGGAACAACTGCATCGCCTGCGCGAGCTGGGTTTGCGCCTGGCAATCGATGATTTTGGGACCGGTTATTCCTCGCTGTTGCGCCTCAAGCGCCTGCCGGTGCAGAAGCTCAAGATCGATCAGGGCTTCGTTGCCGGTTTGCCGTGGGACGAGGACGATGCAGCGATCGTGCGCGTGGTAATCGCCCTGGCGAAAAGCATGGGCATGCAAGTGCATGCAGAGGGAATCGAGCAGGTTGAACAGGCGCGGTTTCTGCTGGATCAGCAGTGCGATATGGGGCAGGGGTATTGGTTTGGCCGGCCGGTGCCTGCCCACGAAATTGATTGGCACCGAGCCCCCCCAATCCAGACCTGAAATGCAGTCAAAAGGTGGGAGCGGGCTTGCCCGCGAATGCGGTGCATCAGTTAACACATTTTTAGCTGACACACCGCTTTCGCGGGCAAGCCCGCTCCCGCATTTGGATCTTCTCTAGGCTTTATTTACGTACTTGGGCACCAAACCCGCACGCAACCCCACGTCCCACCAGAAAATTCTTTCTGGTTATATAAACATTCTTAAATAGTATTTTTAAGAATATCCGCGCTTATCTACTATCGCCCTCACGCCGCAAGCAGTGCCGCCACTGCCAGGCACTATTCATTTCAGGAGCGAGACCATGAGCGCATCTCTACGTAGCGTCGACGGCCAGGACGAAGCAGCCATTTTGCGTGAGATCCAGAGCGCCTTGCGCGATCTGCGGTTTGGCGCGGTGGAAATCACCGTGCACAACGCCCAAGTGGTACAGATTGAACGCAAGGAAAAATTCCGCCTGCAGAACCCGGGTAACAAACCGAGCTGAGCAAGAACGGCGATAGACCCGCAACTATAAAAAAAGCCAACACCCAAAGAATTTCAGGAGCTTCTATGTCGTCGATTCGCCGTTACGCCCTGGCCGCCCTGGCCAGCGCCGTGTTTGCAGGTTCCGCGGTTGCCAAGGACTACGAGTTGCTCAACGTCTCGTACGACCCTACTCGTGAGCTGTACCAGGACTACAACGCTGAGTTCACCAACTACTGGAAACAGGCCCACCCGGGTGACAACGTCAAGATCCAGCAATCCCACGGTGGTTCGGGCAAGCAGGGCCGTGCCGTGATCGATGGCCTGCGCGCCGACGTGGTCACCCTGGCCCTGGCCGGTGATATCGACGAAATCGCCAAGCTGGGCAAGACCCTCCCGGAAAACTGGCAAACCCGCCTGCCGGACGCGAGCACCCCGTACACCTCGACCATCGTGTTCCTGGTGCGCAAGGGCAACCCAAAAGGCATCAAGGATTGGGGCGACTTGATCAAGAAAGACGTGTCCGTGATCACCCCGAACCCGAAAACCTCCGGCGGCGCCCGTTGGAACTTCCTCGCCGCCTGGGCCTATGGCCTCAAGGCCGGCGGCAGCGAAGCCAAGGCCCAGGAATACGTGAAGGAGCTGTTCAAGCACGTGCCGGTGCTGGACACCGGTGCTCGCGGCTCAACCATCACCTTCGTCAACAACGGTCAGGGTGACGTGTTGCTGGCCTGGGAAAACGAGGCGTTCCTGGCACTGAAGGAAGACGGTGGCGCCGACAAGTTCGACATCGTCGTGCCGTCCCTGTCCATCCTCGCCGAACCACCGGTTGCCGTGGTCGACAAGAACGCCGAGAAAAAGGGCAACACCGAAATCGCCACTGAATACCTGAAACACCTGTACAGCCCGGCCGGCCAGGAGATTGCGGCGAAGAACTTCTACCGCCCACGCGATGCAAAAGTGGCCGCCAAATACGCCCAGCAATTCCCGAAACTGGACCTGGTGACTATCGACAAAGACTTCGGCGGTTGGAAAACTGCCCAACCGAAATTCTTTAACGACGGTGGCGTGTTCGACCAGATCTACACGGCGCAGTAAGCCAAAATACCTGTAGGGGCTCGCTTTTCTGTGGGAGCTGGCTTGCCTGCGATAGCATCACTGCGGTGTGACTGATACACCGTGGTGCCTGCATCGCGGGCAAGCCCGGCTCCCACAGAAAAGCGCGCTCCTACAGTGGTTTCTACCCTTTGACCAAGGACTCTTATGTCGCGTCGTATCTCCCCCGTCATACCCGGCTTCGGGCTGACGCTGGGCTACACCGTGGTGTACCTCAGCCTGATCGTACTCATCCCCCTGGCGGCGATGTTTGTACACGCCGCTCAACTCACCTGGGATCAGTTCTGGAACATCATCTCCGCACCGCGTGTGCTGGCGGCGTTGCAACTGAGCTTCAGCACCGCACTGTACGCAGCGTTGATCAATGGCGTGATCGGCACGCTGCTGGCCTGGGTGCTGGTGCGCTACACCTTCCCCGGCCGCAAGGTCATCGATGCGATGATCGACTTGCCGTTCGCGTTGCCCACCGCTGTTGCCGGCATCGCACTGACCGCGCTGTACACGCCTAACGGCCTGGTCGGCCAGTTCGCCGCCGACCTGGGCTTCAAGATCGCCTACACCCCGCTGGGTATCACCCTGGCGCTGACCTTCGTCACCCTGCCGTTCGTGGTGCGCACGGTGCAGCCGGTGTTGGCCGATATCCCCCGGGAAGTCGAAGAAGCCGCCGCCTGCCTGGGCGCCAAGCCGTTGCAGGTGTTCCGTCACATCCTGGTGCCGGCGCTCCTGCCCGCCTGGTTGACCGGTTTCGCGTTGGCGTTCGCCCGTGGTGTCGGTGAGTACGGTTCGGTGATTTTCATTGCCGGCAACATGCCGATGAAAACCGAGATCCTGCCGTTGCTGATCATGGTCAAGCTCGACCAGTACGACTACCGCGGCGCCACATCCATTGGCGTATTGATGCTGGTGGTTTCCTTTGTCCTGCTGCTGCTGATCAACCTGTTGCAGCGGCGCATCGAACGTCCATAAGGAGGCGCGGAACATGTCCCAATCGTCTATTTCCGCCGCGTCCTCGGCCAATGCTGCCCGCCGTGGCAGCGCCGCGTCGCGACGCATCCTGATCGGCCTTGGCTGGCTGGTGTTCGCCCTGTTCCTGTTGTTGCCGCTGTTTATCGTGGTGACCCAGGGCCTGAAGAACGGCCTCGGCGCGTTCTTCACCGCGATCCTCGAACCGGACGCGCTGTCGGCGCTGAAACTCACGGTGATCGCCGTGGTGATCTCGGTGCCGCTCAACCTGGTGTTCGGCGTCAGCGCCGCGTGGTGCGTGAGCAAGTACTCGTTCCGTGGCAAAAGCATCCTGGTGACGCTGATCGACCTGCCGTTCTCGGTATCGCCGGTGATCGCCGGCCTGGTCTATGTGTTGATGTTCGGCGCCCAGGGCTTCTTTGGCCCGTGGTTGCAGGACCACGACATCCAGATCGTGTTCGCCTTGCCCGGCATCGTGCTGGCGACCATCTTCGTCACCGTGCCTTTCGTGGCCCGTGAACTGATCCCGCTGATGCAGGAGCAGGGCACCCAGGAAGAAGAGGCCGCGCGCCTGCTCGGTGCCAATGGCTGGCAGATGTTCTGGCATGTGACCGTGCCGAATATCAAATGGGGCCTGATCTACGGCGTGGTGCTGTGTACCGCACGGGCCATGGGAGAGTTCGGCGCGGTGTCGGTGGTGTCCGGCCACATTCGCGGCGTGACCAACACCCTGCCGCTGCACGTCGAGATTCTCTACAACGAATACAACCACGTTGCCGCGTTTGCGGTGGCGAGTCTGCTGCTGATCCTGGCGCTCTTCATCCTGCTGCTCAAGCAGTGGAGCGAGAACCGTATTAACCGCCTGCGCGCCGGTGCGGCTGAGGAATAAGTCATGTCGATCGAAGTCCGTAATGTCAGCAAGAACTTCAATGCCTTCAAGGCCCTGAACAGCATCAACCTGGACATCCAGAGTGGCGAGCTGGTGGCCTTGCTCGGCCCGTCCGGCTGCGGCAAGACCACCTTGCTGCGCATCATCGCCGGCCTGGAAACCCCGGATGACGGCAGCATCGTGTTTCACGGTGAAGACGTCTCCGGCCACGACGTGCGTGATCGCAACGTCGGCTTTGTGTTCCAACACTACGCGCTGTTCCGCCACATGACCGTGTTCGACAACGTGGCGTTCGGCCTGCGCATGAAACCGAAGAACCAGCGCCCGAGCGAAAGCCAGATCGCGGTCAAGGTCCACGAATTGCTGAACATGGTGCAACTGGATTGGTTGTCGGACCGCTACCCGGAGCAGCTCTCCGGTGGCCAGCGCCAACGTATCGCCCTGGCCCGCGCCCTGGCGGTGGAGCCGAAAGTATTGCTGCTGGATGAACCCTTCGGCGCCCTCGACGCCAAGGTGCGTAAAGAGCTGCGTCGCTGGCTGGCGCGTCTGCACGAAGACATCAACCTGACGTCGGTGTTCGTGACCCACGACCAGGAAGAGGCCATGGAAGTCGCCGACCGCATCGTGGTGATGAACAAGGGTGTGATCGAGCAGATCGGCTCACCGGGTGACGTCTACGAAAACCCGGCGAGCGATTTCGTTTATCACTTCCTGGGTGATTCGAACCGCCTGCACCTGGGTGAAGACAAACACGTGCTGTTCCGTCCCCACGAAGTGTCGCTGTCGCGGCATGAGCTGGAAGACCACCATGCTGCTGAAGTGCGGGATATCCGTCCGCTCGGCGCTACCACCCGTGTGACGTTGAAGGTGGAAGGCCAGAGCGAGCTGATCGAAGCGGAAGTGGTGAAAGACCACGACAGCCTGACTGGCCTGGCGCGGGGCGAGACGCTGTTCTTCAAGCCCAAGGTCTGGCAGAAAGCCTGATAACCCCGCACTGTGAAACGGTGCCAATGTGGGAGGGGCGGTGCGACGATTCGACTTGCCCCCGATAGCAGTGGGTCAGTTGATAAACATGTCACTGAAACACCGCCATCGGGGGCAAGCCCCCCCCCCCACATTTAGGCCTCTCTCGGCTTCAGATCGCGTCGAACCACCGGCCCCGAGCGCTCCTCGATCTGCTGCTTGAGGTCATGCCGCAACCCCAACAGGAATGCCAGTTCGGCCACCACGAACAATGGCCCCACGATCAATCCCGAGACGTCATCCACAAACGCCGGCTTGCGTCCTTCGTAGTAATGCCCGACAAACTGAATCACCCAACCCACCACGAACAGGCCGATGCCGCTGCTGAGCCACACCAGCGTGCTCTGCGCCGCCAGCACGTGCCCGGCCCATAACGACAGGCCCATCAGCACGGTCATCAACACGCCCAGGGCCAATTCCAGGCGCAGGTAAAACCACGCAGAGAACAGCGCGAGAAGAACGGCGGGTGAGAGCCATAGGCCAGCGACGGCCCATTCGGGGCGTGACAACAGCACGGCCACTGCCACCACAATCAGTGGAATGCCGACAAAGTGGCTGGCGATATTGCGCGGGTCGCGGTGGTACGCGGCATATTGACTGAGGTGGTCGATGAGGCTTTTCATTGTTATTCCTCCTGTAGGATGTTTGATCATCTCCCGTCAGCCAGCGACTGACTGTCAACTGGGCGACAATCTCTGGAGTTCTCATGATTGCGGCAACCTGGCATGCCCGATTGGCCACCGGCCAGTGGTTCAGCCACCTGCCTGTACCGCTACAGGATAGTTTGCTGGCGGCGGCTCGGCTGCGTCAGCTGACGGCGGGGCAGTACCTGTTCCGGCGCGGTGATCCGCCCTGTGGGGTGTATGCGGTATTGGAGGGGGCGGTGCGGGTCAGCGCGGTCAATGCGCAGGGCAAGGAAGCTATTCTGAGCCTGGTTGAAACGCCTTACTGGTTCGGCGAGATCTGCCTGTTCGATGGTTTGCCACGTACCCACGACGCCTTGTCGGTTGGGCCGTGCACGCTGTTGCAGGTACCGCAATCGGCGATGCTCGAGATTCTTGACCAAAGCCCGGTGTATTGGCGCGACATGGCGTTGTTGATGAGCCAGAAGTTGCGCCTGTCGCTGATCAATATCGAACAGATGAGCCTGATGCCGGCGTCGACACGTATCGCTCACCGGCTGCTGATGATTGCCGGCGGGTACGGCGAGATAGAGCATTCCCGTCGCGTCCTGCAACTGCCCCAGGAAGATCTGGCCGCGATGCTGAGCCTGTCGCGCCAGACCACCAACAGTTTGCTCAAGGCGTTAGAGCAGCAGGAGATCATCAAGCTGAGTTACGGCGCGATTGAAGTGCTCGACCTGCCGCGCTTGCGGCAGGCCGCGGGGGCTGGCTAGGAACCGCGATACGTCGAAAAACCGTAAGGGCTCAGCAGCAGCGGGATGTGGTAGTGCTGGTCGGCCTGCTTGACCTCGAATATTACCGGGACTTCCGGGAAAAACGTCTCGCGATTGGCTTTCTTGTAGTAGTCACCGGTCTTGAACACCACGCGATACTCGCCCGGCTTCATGGCTTGGTTGGCCGGGAACAGTTCGGCGATACGCCCCTGCTGGTTGGTGACACCTTCGGACAGCGACTGCCAGTGATCGCCTACGTGTTGCTCCAGGGTGACGTTGACACCGGCAGACGGCAGACCGTTTTCCAGGTTCAGCACATGCACGCTCAGCGGGTTGCCGGCCGCCAGGGCCAGGCTGCTCAGGCCGCTCAGGCTGAGGGCGGCGAGGGTCATAGTCAGGGTTTTCATTGAGGTTTCCTCAAGGGGTGATTGTCAGGCCAAGTTGATTGGCCGCCTTTACCGCGCACGCGTCGTCCTGCTCGGCACCGCCGGCACCGGCAATGCCAAGCGCGCCTACCAGTTCAGTGTCGGCGAACAGCGGCACGCCGCCCCCGAGCAACAGCAATTCGGACAAGCTGTTAAGGTTGGCGGCCTCTGGGTTGTTGTGCGCACGCTCGGCAAACAACCGAGTGGGGGTTTTAGTCGACAACGCCGTGTACGCTTTGCGTTGGCTGGCGATGCTGTTGTGTGGACCTACGCCATCGGCCCGCAGGCTCAGCAATGGATTACCGCCCCGGTCGAGTACGGTAAGTGCCGCCGTGCACTGCGCCAGGCTGGCGTCTGCCAGTTGGCGTGCGGTGTGCAAATCCAGGTCGGCGTGGCGCGGCAGCGGTGGTGCTGCCAGGACGCTGGCGCTGATGGCGAAGCTCAAGAACAAGGTATTGCGGTACATGGGAACGGCTCCAGAAAGCAGGCGGTTACCTTAGCCAGCGGTCTCGCTCAAAAGCCGAACAATTCGATTACAGGTTTGTAATGAACCAAGAGGTAGGCATGCAGGTGTTGTTAGTGGAAGACCAGCCGAAATTGGCGCAACTTATGGCCCAGGGCTTGAGTGAGGCCGGCTTCGCAGTAGAAGTCGCAGCCAATGGCATGGCAGCTCAGCGGTTTGTGGAAAGCACTGACTATGACTTGGTGATCCTGGATGTAATGTTGCCGGGTTTGAATGCCTGGAGGTTGCAGCAGTCGATTCGCAAGAAGGGCGAGACGCCGGTGTTGTTCTTGACGACCCCGGAAGGAATCGAGGACCGTCTGCGCGAGTTGGAACTGCATGAGGATGATTACTTGCTCAAGCCGTTTGAAGCCAAGGCCTTGGTGGCGCGGGTGAAGAAGTTGTTGCGGCGTGACCGTGGGCGCTGATTGATCCGGCATCTTCAATACCTGGACCACCGCCATCGCAGGCAAGCCAGCTCCCACATTTGGAATGCATTCCCTGTAGGAGCCGGGCTTGCCCGCGATGGGGCCATCACGAACACCGCAAATCCACCTACCGCAACCCATCCCTGAACTGCCCCGGCGTCATCCCCGTCCAGCGCTTGAACGCGCGGTTGAAACTGCTGGTATCAGCAAACCCCAGCAAATGACTGATTTCCGCCAATGAGCATTGCGGATCCCGCAAATGCAGCAACGCCAAATTCTCCCGGCACTCATTGAGCAACGCATCAAACCGGCAGCCTTCATCCGCCAGATGGCGTTGCAGGCTGCGCAGGCTCAGGTGCAGCGCCTGCGCAACCCGCTCGGCGCTGGGTTCGCCGTCGGGCAACTGCGCTTCGATCACCCGGCGGACCTTGCGTTCCCAGGTCAGCGGTTGCAGTTGGGCGAGGGTGCGCTTGAGCACGGTTTCGTTGTGTTCGGCCAGTTCGGGGTTGGCGTCGTCCAGGTGGCTGTCGAAATCCTGCGCGGCGAACTCCAGGCGGTCTTCGTCAGCGCCGAAAAACACCGGCGCGCGAAATACTGTGTGCCATGGCTTGGGATCGGCCGGTTCCGGCCTTCGCAGGTACACCGCCAGCGGCGCGTATTCGCGCCCCAGGCGATTGCGACAAGTGCGCACATAGATCGCCGCAAACGCATCGATGGCCTCGAACGCTGGCGCTGGGTTTCCCGGTAGTTGCAGCAAGCGGAACCGGTAGCGCTCGCCATCGCCGCTCAGCTCCAGGGCCAGTGCATCGCTGACCACCTGGTGATACCGCACGATGCGCTCGAACACTTCCCGCAAGCTGCCACTGGCCACCAGCGCATACCCCAACGCATGAAACGTGGTGGGGCTGACGAACCGCGACACCCGCAGACCAATCGCCGGGTCGCCGCTGGCCTGCACCGCCAGCTCCCACAAACGCGTGGTCGCTGACAGCGGATAGCGCGCGTTGGGATCGTCCATCTGCCGCGGGTCGAGCCCGGCTTCCAGGCACAGCGCGGCGCTGTCGAGGCCCAGGGCGTCGAGTTGCTTGCGCAGGGCGCGGGTCCAGCTGGCGAGGGAGGTGGGTTCGGTCATGGCGATTGGCGCTTGCGGTCAACAGGTTGGCGTGCGTGGCTGATGCCCTGGCGGACCGCTTGGGCCAGGATGCATCCATCAATAACCAGAGGATGGAAGCATGGACGGTACTTCTGCAAGTCCCCAGCAGATGAACGCACAACAGCGCTCGGCGCATATCCGTGAAGTGGTGCTGGCCGAGGGCGTGCGCCTGCGCCAGCAGCACCCTTGGCTGCTGCATCAGGACGCGTTGGGCGCGGGCATCCTGGCCTTTGCCTTGGCGGGCATGATTGGCTGCGCAGCGCTCTACATCAGCGGGCATATGGCCTGGTGGGTGTGCCTGCTGCTCAACGCGTTCCTGGCTTCACTGACCCACGAGCTGGAACACGACCTGATCCACAGCATGTACTTTCGCAAGCAGCGCCTGCCGCACAACCTGATGATGGGCCTGGTGTGGCTGGCGCGGCCCAGTACGATCAACCCGTGGGTACGCCGACACCTGCACCTCAACCATCACAAGGTGTCCGGCACCGAGACCGACATGGAAGAGCGCGCCATCACCAACGGCGAGCCCTGGGGTTTTGCGCGGTTGCTGATGGTCGGCGATAACGTCATGTCGGCCTTCATCCGCATCCTGCGGGCCACGACCTGGACGCACAAATTGACGATTCTCAAGCGCTCGCTGCTGGTGTACGCACCGCTGGCACTGCTGCATTGGGGCGCGTGGTATGTGTTCCTTGGCTTTCATGCCGCCAATGGCATTGCCAGTCTGCTCGGTGCGCCTATCGAGTGGTCAGCTGGCACCGTGCAGATGATGCAGGTGATTGATATCGCTGTCGTGGTGATCATCGGCCCCAACGTGCTGCGTACCTTTTGCCTGCACTTTGTCAGCTCCAACATGCACTACTACGGCGATGTGGAACTGGGCAATGTGATCCAGCAGACCCAAGTGTTGAACCCCTGGTGGATGTGGCCTCTGCAGGCGTTCTGCTTCAACTTCGGCAGCACCCATGGCATTCACCATTTTGTGGTGAAGGAACCGTTCTACATCCGCCAGATGACCGCCAAGGTGGCGCACCAGGTGATGGCTGAGATGGGCGTGCGCTTCAATGACTTCGGGACGTTTGCGCGGGCCAATCGGCTGGAGCCGCAAGCGCGCACAAACGCGGGGCTCAATCCGGCTGAAACGGTGATGCGCTGAGTATTACGCCGGTTTCGTCCACGTATTGCTGCCAATGGTCGATAAGCGTGGCCAGTTTGTCCGGGTGACGCTGGGCCAGGTCGTGGATCTCGCCGGGATCCTGGCCCAGGTCATAGAGCTGCCATGTCGCCGGGCCCACCGGGCCTGGGATGTACACGGCTTTCCACCGGCCCTGGCGAATGGCCCGGCGCCCGAACAGCTCCCAGCCGGTGACGGTGTGCTCATCGTGCACCTCGGCGGTTTCACCTGAAAGGAAGCCCAGCCACGACTTGCCCCGCAGTGGCGCCACCGGCTTGCCGCGCCATTGTTGGCCCGGATGGCGCACACCGGCCAGGTCCAGGAGCGTCGGCGTGATGTCCATCACTGTGCCAAACCCATGGCTGATCCGGCCTTCAAGCGTCAGCCGAGGGTAGTGCATCAGTGCCGGCACCCGAATCCCGCCTTCGGTGGTAAATGCTTTGAACAGCCGTGACGGGGCGGTTGCCACTTGAGCCCACGAGGGGCCGTACCAGACGTAGGAGTTGGCCCGCCCGATGTTCTCCAGGCTGTTGTCGTAGTGCTGGTTGAGGTAGGTCAGCAGCTCGGGGCCGAACTTGGGAAAGGCTTCCAGCAGCGCACCTTCAGCGCCGTTGTCGGACATGAACACGATGAACGTGTTATCCAGTTGACCCTGCTGGCGCAGGTACTCCAGCACCCGGCCGATGTTCCAGTCCATGCGCTCGACCATGGCCGCATACACTTCCATCGCCCGCGCCGACACTTGGCGCTGTGTCTCGGTAAGGCCGGCCCATTGGGCACTCAATCCGATCAGTGGATGGGGTTCGACATCCGCGTCGATCAGCCCCAGGGCCTTGAGCTTTTCCAGGCGTTCCAGGCGCAGCACCTCGGGTCCGGCGTCGTAGCGGCCACGGTATTTGTCGACGATCTCGGCGGGAGCCTGCAACGGCCAGTGCGGGGCGGAGAATGGCAGGTAAGCGAAGAACGGTCGCGCCTGGTCGCGCTCCCTGAGGTATTGCAGCAACTTGTCGCCAAAAGCGTCGGATGAATAGAAATGTTCAGGCAGTCGCTCGACGAAAGTGTCGTCTTCGATATACAGCGCAGGCGTGGATTTGAGCAGGCCGGGCGTCGTCTCGTCGTAGGGCGGTTCGAAGCCATAGTGGTTGGCCGCGCCGGGCAACAGCGCGAAGGAGCGTTCGAAACCCCGCGCGTGGGGCGCCAGTTCGGCGGTCAGGCCCAAGTGCCATTTGCCGCTCATCAGGGTTTGGTAGCCGGCCTCGCGCAGCAGCTCCGGCAAGGCCACGACCTTATCGTTCAGGTAGCCCTCATAGCCGGGCTTGCCGATCAGCTCGGGTGTGAGGGCCTCGGCCATGGTGCCAATGCCGGCGATATGGTGGTCGGTGCCGGTCAGTAGCATCGAGCGGGTCGGCGAGCAGGTGGGCGCGGTGTGGAAGTCGGTCAGGCGCAGGCCGTTCAGGGCCAGGGCGTCCAGGTGTGGTGTGGCGATTTCCCCGCCAAAGGCGCCGAGGTCGGAAAAGCCCAGGTCATCGGCCAGTATCACGAGAAAATTGGGACGTTGCGGCATCAAGGCACTCCTCATTCAGCAGGCAATAAAGGCCAGGGGCAGGTTGCGGATCTGTTCGCGCACAGGGGGTTGGTAATGGTCATCGTTGGTCAGTTCGTGCAACAGCTCCTCACGTAATTGATGGAACTCGAAACTGCTGCGTTGGCGCGGATGGGGCAGGGTGACTTGCACCACTTGTTTGATCCGGCCTGGCCTTGGCTCCATCACCACGACGCGGTCGGCGAGGAAGATCGCTTCTTCCACGTCGTGGGTCACCAGCACTGTCGTGATCCTGGCGCGGGCGCGAATCGCCAGTAGTTCATCCTGCATCTGCTGGCGTGTCAGCGCATCGAGGGCGCCGAATGGCTCGTCCAGCAGCAGGATACGGGGGCTGGCCACCAGGCCGCGGGCAATTGCCACGCGTTGCGCCATGCCGCCGGAGAGCTGATGGGGGTAGGCACGCGTAAAGTCGGTCAGGCCGACCAGCTCGATAAAATCATGGACCCGTTGGCTGCGCTCGGCGTCGCCTGATGGTTCGTTGACCAGCCCCAGCCCAATGTTTTGCTCCACGGTCAGCCAGGGAAACAAGCGGTGTTCCTGGAACACAATGCCGCGCTCCCGGCCGATGCCACTGACGGCTTTGCCGTCCACCTCGATCTGGCCGCGGAACTGTGTGTCCAGGCCCACCAGCAGGCGCAACAGGGTGGATTTGCCGCACCCGCTGGAACCGACAATCGCGACGAATTCGCCTTCGGCAATCTCCAGGTTGAATTCACGGATGGCTTCCAGCTCGACACCGTCGACGTCAAAGCTCTTGCCCACATGGTTGAAGCGGACGATAGGTGCGTTCATGCGTGTCTCCAGCGGGTAGCGCGGGTTTCGATGCGTTGGCCGATAAGGTTGAGGGCTGCGCCAGTGAGGCCGACCAGAAGCATGCCGCTCATGATCAGGTCCATGCGCAGCAACTGTTGAGCGCCGATCATCAGGCTGCCGATGCCGCCGTTGGAGGGCATGAAATACTCAGCGCCGATGGTGCCCAGCCAGGCATAGATCAGGCTCAGGCGCAGGCCGGCGAAAATCCCCGTCGCAGCGCCGGGCAACACCAGGCGGCGCAGGCGCTGGAACAGGTTCAGGCGCAGCACCTGCGCCGCCTCGCGCAGTTGGGGTGACAGGTTCAATACGCTGCGCTGGGTGGCGATAAATAACGGGAAGAACGCGGCGAGGGCGATAAACACCCCCTTGGCCAACTCGCCCAGTCCGAACCACGCGGTGAGCAACGGTACCCAGGCGAAGATCGCAATCTGGCGCAGCGCAGACAGCGTCGGCCCGAGTACGCGCTCGCTGCGCCGCGACAATCCCAGCCACAGGCCCATGGCAAACCCCAGGCTGGTGCCGAGGATCAAGCCGCCCAGCGTACGGCCCAGGCTTTTGCCCAGGGCGCCGGACAGGCTGCCATCCAGCACGCCCGTCACGGTGGTGTGCAGGACTGTCCATGGGCTGACCAGAATGTTCGCATCCACCCAATCCTGCTGGGTTGCCAGTTGCCATAACGCCAGCAACAGCAGCGGCAGCAGCCAAGGCTGCAGGCGTTGCCAGCCTTGATAGCGGGGGCCCTGAGGAATCTGTGCCGTCGCCGGATGGGGCCAGTGCACCCATTTGCGGTCCAGCCAGCCGATGCCGCGATCCATCACCACGCCCAACACGCCGATCACCACGATGCACACGAAAACGATATCGAGCATGAACAACTGGCGAGCCCATACCATCAAGTAACCAATGCCTTCGCTGGACGCCAACAACTCCACGGCCAGCAATGAGGTCCAGCCGGCGGCCAGCGCGAGGCGTACGCCGGCCATGAACGCGGGGAGCGCGGCCGGCAGGATCAGCCGACGAATCAGCAGGTGAGTGGGCAGGCGCAGCACGCGGGCGGCTTCACGCAGGTGGGGCTGGGCATCGCGCACGCCGACCAGTACATGCAGGGTGACGGGCACTACGATTGCCTTCACCAGCACCACCAGCTTCAAGGTTTCGCCGATGCCGAAAAACACCATGAACAGGGGGATCCAGGCCAGTGTTGGCACTTGCGCCAAAGCGCTGAACGTGGGGAATACCACGCGCTCGACACGGGCGCTGAACCCCAGCAGGGCACCCAGCAACGCCCCGGCGCCGATGCCCGCCAGGAGCCCCCAGAACAAGCGCTGAACACTGATTGCCAGGTGAGCCCACAACTCGCCACCGGCCAATTCCACAGCGCTGCTCCACACCAGTGAGGGTGGTGGCAGAATCTGCTCGCTCATCCAGTGATTGTGGCTGGCCAGCCACCACAGCGCGAACAGCGCCAAGGGCAACAGCCAGGGCAATAACCGTTCTCCCAGTTTTGGCCAGCGGTGCGCCCGATCATGACGGGGAGCGGCCAGAGGCAGGCTCAACAGTGATATTCGGGCCATGGAGGACCTCCGTTGTCGCCGATGGCGTTATGTGATTTTGATCTTACAAAAACACAATCAAGATGATTGAGGGATAAGAAAATGCATTTAATGCCTCAGCCGGGCACGCATCCAATGCATTCGGAGAATATTTTCAATGCTGTTCATGCATAGGCCCCAAGGGTCGGCGTTTTAAGCCTTATAGTTCTAAAAGCTATTAAATTGTGCATTTATAGTATTTAAAGTTTTGTATGGGTTGTGCCTACTTTCTGCTCCCGGACGACCGTCGCCCACAGGAGCTGCGCTTATGAAACTGCCCTTTAAACGCTTGATTGCATTGTTCGCGGGTACCGCCCTGGCCGGTTGGGTCCAGGCCGCCGAACTCAAGGAAATCCGCATTGCCGTACCCGACCTCAGCGCGGGGAGCCAGCACAGTGGTGGTGGTATCACGGATGTGTTGCGCGACCAGCAGATCTTCGAGAAAGCCTTTGCCGACCAAGGCATCAAGATCCAGTGGAATTACTTCAAGGGCGCAGGACCGGTGATCAACGAGGCCTTCGCCAACGGTCAACTGGACCTGGCCTACCTGGGCGACCTGGCGGCGATCATCGGTCGCTCCAATGGCTTGGACACCCGCCTGCTCAGTGCTTCGGCACGCGGCGTCAAACAGTATCTGGGCGTGGTTCCCGGCTCTGGCATCAAGACCCTGCAGGACCTCAAGGGCAAGCGCGTTGCGGTGTTTCGCGGCACGGCCACTCAACTCTCGTTCGACAGCGCCCTGGCCAGCCAGGGCCTGAGTGAAAAAGACCTGAAAGTAATCAATCTGGATTTCAGCGCCGCGAGCGCCGCCCTGGCTGCCAGGCAGATCGATGCCACTTGGGGCAGTTCTAGCCTCAGTGCGCTGCAGGCCAAGGGCTTGGCCGAATTGCCACTGACCACCAAGGACCTCGGCGGCGCTGGCAGCATCCAGGCTGTATTGGTGGGCAGTGGCAAGTTCGTCGATGAGCACCCCGATGTCGTGGTCAAGTTGCTCAAGGCCCAGCAGCAAGCGGTGCAGTGGTTGACCGATGACAACAACAAGCAAGCCTATATCGACCTGGTGTCGGGGCTGGCCAGTTACCCACCGATCATCCTGAGCAATGACCTGAAAAACGAGAAGCTCAGCGAGCTGTTCCCCTCGACCCTCGACCCGGTGTTCCTCGGCAAATTGCAGGAGTCGGTAGACCTGGCGACCAAGGAGCGGCTGATTCGCAAGTCCTTCCAGGTCAGTGACTGGGTGGCGCCGAATCTGCAGGCGGCGGGTCTCTAAGCGGCGTCAGACCGCCACGCTCACGTCTTGGCGGTCGACTTGTACCAGCGTCTCGATCATTGCCTTCGCCGCCGGCGACAGGCGCGAGCCGGTGCGGCTGACCACCCCGCACCGCGCACTCATGGTGTCCATGTTCTGCGGTAGGTTGCGCCAGTGCAGCACCACCAGGGAGCCACGGGCGATGTCTTCGGCAAATGCTTCTTCGGTGCCCACGCCAATGGCATTGGACTGCAGCACGATCTTCACCAGCGCCGGGAAGTGCTCGGTCTGGATGCTGGGTGAAAAGTCCATGCGCCCGCTGAGGTTCGCCAGCAGTTTGCGAATGCCCTGGGAGATCAGCGGCGACGCCAGCGGATAGTCGAACATGTCGTTGGTCGACAGGCTGTCCTTGGCCAGCAGCGGGTGGCCCGGACGGCAAAAAAATACACCACGCTTGGGGCTCAGTGCGCGGGTCTGGAAGTTTGGATCGTTTTCGAACTGGCGGATGTCGGCAATGAAGAACTCGATTTCTTCGCGGCTCAGAGCGCGACTGAGTTTTTCCCAGTTATCCACCTGGAAACTGGTCCGGATCTTCGGGTGTGCAGTGATAAAGCGCGCCACCGCATCGGGTACCAGTTTCACCGCGGGCGCCGGTCCGGTGCCGAAGCGCAGGTCGCCGGCATCGAGCTTGGTCATGCGGGTGACTTCACTGCTCAGCAAGGCGGCACCGTGCACCAGGCTCAGCGCATGTTGCAGCACTACCTGGCCCTCGGGAGTGGGGCGCAAGTCCTTGTTGCCACGGTCCACCAATACGCAGCCGAACTCATGTTCCAGGCTTTGGATACTGCGGCTGAACGCGGGTTGGGTGATGCCCATGGCGTCCGCGGCACGCACAAAACTGCGGTGTTCGTTGAGGGCGATGAAATAGCGCAGTTGGCGAAGATCCATATGCTTTCCCGGCATTTTAAAAATAGGTCGAAGGCATTTGCGACCGAGGGAGCTGAGGTTTTAAATGCAAGCTCTTATTCCGTCAACGAAGCATTCATTCATTTGCTAGATCTAAATTGCATATGAATAGAGCGTTGTCGGAAAGCGTTCCCACCATCAGGCACATGAGGGTCACCACAATGAGCAATGCCGCATTCGCTGTTCAACCCATCGCCCAAGCGCTGGACATTCACCCCGTCGGCGGGCGCATTGGCGCCGAGATCCGTGGGGTCAGACTGTCCGGCGACCTGGATGCCGCTACCGTCGAGGCCATCCAGCAGGCCCTGGTGCAGTACAAGGTGATCTTCTTCCGCGAGCAGACCCACCTTGATGACCAGAGCCAGGAAGCATTTGCGCACCTGCTGGGCGAACCGATTGCCCACCCGACCGTGCCAGTGCGCGACGGCACCCGTTTCCTGATGGAGCTGGACGGCGGTCGTGGCCAGCGCGCCAACTCCTGGCACACCGACGTGACCTTCGTCGACGCCTATCCCAAGGCTTCGATCCTGCGTTCGGTGCTGGCACCCAGGTCCGGCGGCGACACGGTCTGGGCCAACACATCCAGCGCCTACAATGACCTCAGCGTCGAGCTGCGAGCCCTGGCGGACAACCTGTGGGCGGTGCACAGCAACGAATACGACTACGCCGCGCGCAAGCCGGATGTGTCGGTGGAAACGCTGGAGGAATACCGCAAAGTGTTCACCTCCACTGTCTACGAAACCGAACACCCGGTGGTGCGCGTACATCCGGTCAGCGGCGAGAAAACCTTGTTGCTGGGACACTTCGTCAAGCGCCTCAAAGGATACTCCCAGGCAGATTCGGCGCAGCTGTTCAACCTGTTGCAGAGCTACGTCACCCGCCTGGAAAACACCGTGCGCTGGCGTTGGAGCACCGGTGATGTAGCGATCTGGGACAACCGCGCCACCCAGCATTACGCAGTGGATGACTATGGCACCCAGGAGCGTATCGTGCGCCGGGTCACGCTCAAGGGCGATGTGCCGGTGAGCGTGCACGGGCAGGCCAGCAAGACCACCAAGGGTGTGTGATCACCACACGCCGATCTGCACCACCTTGTCTGTTTCCGGCTCTCCATAACGAAACCGTTGGCCACGCAGATCGATCTCTGTGTGGCTGATGGTGGTGCGCCGCTTCAGGCCGCGCAGCCATTCGAACAGATAGCCCGAATGGGTTTCGCGCACGTCGGCGTACGCCGGGTCGGCCCCCAGGTCATGCAGTTCCTGCGGGTCGTTTTCCAGGTCGAACAGCTGTGGGCGAAAGCCATCGTACGCCAGGTATTTCCAGCGTTCGCTGCGCACCATCGTCATGCGGCAACGGTCGATGGGCTGCTCCAACCGTTCACGGGCCGGGGCCTGGAAGGCGTAGTCGTATTCGGCGATGGCGTAGCGTCGCCAGGCGTTTTGCGTACGGTGCAACAGTGGGATCAGTGAGTGGCCTTCCAGGCGGTGGTCGGCAGCAGGCAGCCCCAGGGCGTCGAGGAAGGTCGGCAGCGCATCAATGGTTTCCACCAGGCGGTCGTCGAATGTGCCACGGCTGGCATCGGCACTGGCGCGTGGGTCGCGCACAATCAACGGGACGCCTACGGCCGGCTCCAGCAGGAATTCTTTCTCCCCGAGGAAATGATCGCCAAGGAAATCGCCATGGTCGCTGGTGAACACGATCAGCGTGTCGTCCCAGCGCCCATTGCTTTGCAGAACATCGAACAGCCGCCCGAGTTGATCGTCGATCTGTTTGATCAGCCCCATGTAGGTCGGGATCACCGTGAGGCGTACCTCGTCACGGGAAAAGTTGAGGCTTTCCTGGTGCTGGCGAAACGCTTGATAAACCGGGTGATCGCTGGGTTGCCCCGGCTGGATGGGCGCCTGGATGTGCTCGGCGCCATACAGCGCGTGGTACGGCGCGGGGGCGATGTAAGGCCAATGCGGCTTGATATAGGACAGGTGCAGACACCACGGCTGCTCGGCTTGTTCGTGGATAAAGTCGATGGCGCGGTCGGTGGTGTAGACGGTTTCCGAATGCGCCTCGGCTACCCGCGCCGGTAGCCCGGCATTGCGCATGTGCCAGCCACTGAGTAGCTCACCGCCCTGACCTTCTGCGGCGTTGGCCCAGTCATGCCATGGGTTGGTACCGTTGTAGCCTTGTTCGCGCAGGTAATGCGTGTAGGGCGCGGACTCGCGCTTGTCGTCGAACAACGGGCTGTCAGGGTAAATCCCGTCGTGACGCATATACGCTTCAAAACCGACCTCGTTCAGTGGCTCGGCCTGGGCGCCGTGGGGATCGATTTTCAGGCGCTGCAAAGCGTCCAGGTTTGGCGTGGCGTGGGTCTTGCCTACCAGCGCGGTGCGGATACCGTGGGGGCGCAGATAATCGCCGATCGTCAACTCTTCCAACGGCAGTGGCACCCCGTTCCAAGCCACTTGGTGGCTGCTGACATAGCGTCCTGTATAGGCCGACATCCGCGACGGTCCGCAAATGGTGCCCTGGGTGTAGGCACGGCCGAATCGCACCCCGGCGGCGGCGAGACGGTCGATATTCGGCGTGTGCAAATGAGCGTGGCCGTAGCACGACAGGTAATCGCGGCGCAGTTGGTCGCACATGATGTACAGCACATTGCGTACAGGTTTTGGTTGAGGCATGAGGGTTTACCGAACGGAGGACAGGGGGTTTTTTTCGTCCTTTGCGCCGGGGCTGGCAAGTGCATTTGGGGACTGGGTTTCATGCAGGCCATGCATGGGCGTTGCTGCAGGCGTTATCGGGGACAAGCCCCCTCCCACACTTGAAATGCATTCAAAAGTGGGAGGGGGCTTGCCCCCGATGGCATCAGTTCAGACAGCGAAATTCTCCAGCGCACACACATCCTCATCCAGCGCATCAATCTCCTTGATCTGCTCGATCATCGCCTCCGCCAGTGGTGATAACCGGTACCCTGCGCGGCTGACGATACCGTAGCGGGTGAAACGCTCCTCCAGGTCTTCGGCGAGTCCGTCGATCTTCAAACACACCAATTCGCCTCGGGCCATGTGCAGCACATCGCTGTTGGCACTGACGATACCAATGGCATCGGAGCGCAATACCACACCCATCAAGCTGTAGCCGTTTTCGCACTCCACATTGGGCAGGTAATCGGGGCGTCCGCTGAGGTCGACGATGACCTTGCGCAGGTTGGGCGGGCGGATCGTCACGGCCAGTGGATAACTCATCAACTCTGCGGCGCTCACGCTCTCGCGACGGGCCAGGGGATGGCCGGCGCGGCAGCAGAAATTCCAGCGGCGTGGACGCAAGCGATGGGTGTGATAGTCAGGGTTGGCTTCGAAGTGACGGGTATCAGCGACAAAGAATTCGAACTCCTCGCTGAGCAGGCGCTTGCCCAGGCTTTGCCAGTCATCTACCTGGAACAGCACGCGTGCCTTCGGGTAGCGCCCGATAAAGCTGCCAATGGCGCGGGGAATCAACCCGGCCGCGGGTGCGGGGCCACACCCAAAGCGCAGCTCACCGGCCTCCAACCCATTGAACTGGCTGATCTCGTTGGCCAGTTGCTGGGCACCGCTGACCAGGCGCCGGGCATGCTCCAGTAGCACCTGGCCTTGTTTGGTGGGCGCCAGGTCCTTGCGACCGCGGTCCACCAGTTGGCAGCCGGCGGCATGTTCCAGGGCCTGGATGCTGCGGCTGAACGCCGATTGCGACAGGTTCACGGTCAACGCCGCTGCCACAAAACTGCGTTGTTCGGCGAGGGCGATGAAGTGGCGGAGCTGGCGCAAATCGATATGCATTTTTCACATCAAAAATATCGGGGAAATGCATTGGCTATGCATTAGGTCGACTCCTTATAAAGGCTATCTCTTATGCAGTAAATGTTCTAAAAAACATAAATAAATAACCTTGGGGAATATGTGTCGATGAGTATTTCCTGGTTACGGAGCCGCTTATGAGTGTGTTCAAGCCCGCTGTACCTTGCTCTTCCTGGAGGCTCAAGCGTCTGCCGCTGGCCTTGTTGCTGGCCGGCAGCGCCAGTTGGTCGTCCAGTCACGCGGCCGAGGTGATCTCCCCTGAACCTGAGGGCGAAAGCGCCAGCGGCCAACTGGAAACCGTCACGGTGACGGCACGCCGTCGTACCGAAAGCGCGCAGGAGGTGCCGACGCCGATGAGCGTGGTTGGCGGCCAGGCACTGGAGAGCCAAAGGGTCTACCGCATCCAGGATTTGCAACAACTGGTGCCCAGCGTCAACGTTGCCTACATGCATGCGCGCCAGTCCAGCGTGTCAATCCGTGGCCTGGGCAACAACCCGGCCAGCGATGGCCTGGAAGGCAGCGTGGGGTTGTATATCGACAACGTCTATCTCGGCCGGCCGGGGATGGCGGTGTTCGACCTGATGGACATCGAACAGCTCGAGGTATTGCGCGGCCCCCAGGGTACGTTGTTCGGCAAGAACACCACTGCCGGGGTCATCAATATCAGTACCCGTGCGCCCAGTTTTACCCCGGAGCGCAGCATCGAGACGTCGTTGGGCGAAGATGGCTATTTCCAGACCAAGGGCACGGTTTCCGGCCCGCTCACCGATGATCTGGCGGGACGTTTTTCGGCGTATCGCACGCGCAGCGATGGCGACATCAAGAACGAGCACGACGGCCATGATCTCAATGGTGGTTCACGCCAGGGCTTTCGCGGGCAACTGTTGTACAAGCCGAGCGATACGTTCAACCTGCGCTGGATTGGCGATTACAACGAAGAGGATTCCAGCGCCGGCACCCGCGTGCTCTACAGCACCGGGCCCACGATCAATGGCACCAACCTCTATGAGTCACGCGCTGCGGCGGCTGGCGCAACGCTGGTGGACGGCACCCACCGCAAGGTCAATCTGGACAACGACCAGCATGTCACGGTGTTCCAGGGCGGTACGTCCCTGGAAGCCAACTGGACGCTGCCGAGTGATTTCACCCTGACCTCGGTCAGCGCCTACCGCTGGTGGAATTTCACACCGCGCAATGATGATGGCCTCAATGTGCCGGCGTCCTATAACGCCGGGGTGTCGGTGGAAGATAAGCAGTGGTCCCAGGAGTTTCGCCTGGCTTCGCCGACCGGCGGATTTTTCGATTACGTGCTGGGTGCCTATTACTTCGGTAACTCCCTGGACAACAAGTCCTTCGCCTATTACGGACCCCAGGCCGACATCTGGAACGGTACGGCGACGGGGGCGCTCGCCAACGTGAGCAGTGTGGGCAACGGGCACATCCGCACCGACAGCTTCGCGCTGTTTGCCCAAGGGACCTGGCACCTCACCGAGCGCCTGGATTTCACCGCCGGTCTGCGGGGTACTTATGAAGAGAAAAGCGCCTGGGTGACTCGCAATGCGCCGGTGGGTGGCGCGGCTGTCACGGGCGCGGCCGCTACGGCTCGGCGTGGGCGTGCCGGGGCCTACGACTCCGCAGACCTCAACCAGTACAGCACCAGCCCTTCGGGCCTGCTGAACCTCAGTTACCGCTTCAATGAAAACCTGCTGGGCTATGCGACCCTGTCCCATGGCGAGAAATCCGGTGGGGTCAACCTGGCGGTGGGTTCGGCGCCAACGGCCGGCGCGGATTCGCTGCTGGTCGGCACCGAACGGGCCAACAACGCTGAACTGGGCTTTAAAAGCACGCTGTGGGACCGACGCCTGCAACTCAATGCCAACCTGTTCTGGACCCAGGTCAATGGCTACCAGACCAACGCCTATGATCAGGACAACCGGGTGCAGTACCTGACCAACGCAGGCTCCGTACGTTCGCGTGGGGTGGAAGTGGAAAGCACCCTGGTTCCCATCAAAGGACTGACGCTGAACGTGAATGGCTCGTTCAACGATGTGAGCTACCTGTCCTACAAGGACGCCCCGTGCCCACCGGAAGTCAGCCTGCGCCCGGGTGCCCCGGCCTCCTGTGACCTGACAGGGCATCAGGTGGTGGGCGCGTCGAAATGGATCGCCAATGCCAATGGCGAGTACAAGTGGAACCTGGACAACGGTCTGGAACCCTACGTCACTGCCAGCTATGCATTCCGCTCCAAGGCCGTGGGGACAGTGGAGGACTCGGACTACGGGCAGATCCCGGCGTACGCGGTGGTGAACGTGTCTACCGGCTTGCGTGGCAACTATCAGCAGGGGCAGTGGGATGTGTCGCTGTGGCTGAAAAACGCCTTCGACAAAACCTACTACACCACCCTGTGGACCGGCGGTAACGGCGGTTATGAAGGCTTGCTGGGCACGCCTCGCACCCTGGGTGTGACCGGTCGCTACGACTTTTAGGCCGGTACGCTGGCGGTGCGATAGGTGGCCGGGCTGAATACGCGGGTCACCACCAGCATCGCCACCGTTGTCACGGTCAGCACCATCCAGGCGCTGACAAAGCTGCCGGTGAGTTCGCGCAGCCAACCGGTCATCCACGGCGAAATCGCGTTGATCAAAAAGCCCACGCCTTGCACGAACGCCGCCAGTTGGCCGGCTTGGCGCGGGTCGCGGTGGTGGTCGAGGGTCAGCAACAGGCTCAGGGCAAAACATGCTCCCAGGCCAAAGCCGCACAGCGCCACCCATAGGTGCGGAAACTGCAACGGCGCGATCAATAGGCCCAGATAGCCGATGGTCTGGGCCAACAGGCTGATCCACAGCAGCGGCCGACGGTCGATCCCGCGTTGTGCCAGCACCGGCATCAACAGCGCGGCGATCACCTGGAAGATGGTCATGAACGCCAGCAATGAACCACTGGGCAACACGCCCCAACCCAGTTGCTGATAGTAGGCCGGCAGCCACGCCACCAGGCTCATGTAGCCGCAGTTCACCAGGCCGAAATACAGCGCCAGCAGCCAGGCACGGCGATTGCGCAGCCCCTTGTAGGCAGGGATGACGTTCGCGTTTTTTGCCGCACCCAGTGGCAACCAGGCCCACAGCAGCAGCGCCGCCAACGCGGGTAACAACCACACGCCCAGCCCGGCCTCCCATTGCTGGAAATACGTGGCTGCCACCGGACTGAGCAGCGCCGCCAGGCCGCCGCCGGCCATCAACGAGGCCGAATAAACGCCCATCGCCACCGGCACGCGATGATGGAATTCACGCTTGATCATCGCCGGCACCAACGCCTGGATCAGTGCCACGCCGGCACCGCCAAGCAACGCAGTCACCAGCAATGTCGACCCTTGGCCCATCAGCCAGCGGGCCAGGCACGCCAACAGGATCATCATGAGGCCCAGGGCGATGCCGCGTCGTTCCCCCAGCTGCGCTTCAACACGCACGCCCACCAGCGCCACCAGGCCCATGCACACCACGGGCAGGCTGGTGAGCAGGGCGCTGCTCTGGAAGCTCAGGCCGGTGGCCAGGCGGATTTCGCCAAGCAACGGGCTGATGGAACTGAGGATCGGCCGCAGGTTCAGGCCCAGGACCACCAGCAGGCCCCAGCCGGCGAACCGGCCTGCGGTTGAGGAGTAAAGCGACATGCAGAACCTGCGGAGTGTGCAAATGAGGCGTGAAGTATCCACAGTCGCCGAGGTATTCTGAAATTAAATATAACCATGCCAACCAGTGGCAAATGGAATGGTAAGCACGATGTTCGATCCCGTGTTGTTGCGCAGCTTTGTCGCCGTGGTGGACTGCGGCAATTTCACCCGCGCGGCAGAGCGCCTGCACTTGACCCAGTCCACCGTCAGCCAGCAGATCCGCCGCCTGGAAGAGGTGGTAGCGTGCCAGTTGCTGGATCGCGACCAACGTCGTGTGGTGGCGACGGCGGAAGGCGAGCGCCTGCTGGCCTATGCGCGGCGCATCCTCGCGTTGCATGAGGAAGCCGCTGACGTATTGATCAACCAGCAAAGCGACGGCGTGCTGCGCCTCGGTGTGCCGGAAGACTTCGCTGCCGAACGCCTGATGCCTCTGTTATCGGCCTTTGTGCTGGCGTACCCCAGGGTGCGCCTGGAGGTCACCAGCGGTCTTGGCCCCGAGTTGCAGCGCCAGTACCGTAGCGGTGAGTTCGACGTATTGCTGGTCAAGCAGATGGGCGACAGCGACGACTGCCTGGCCTCATGGCCAGAGCCGTTGTGTTGGGTGGACAGCCGCAGTACGCCATCCCTGGGGCGCGACCCTTTGCCGTTGGTGGCCTTTCCGGTGGGGGGCCTGTACCGCAACGAAATGCTGCAACACCTGGAAGTGGGGGGCTGGCGCTGGCGCATCGGTTACTCCAGCGCGAGCCTGGCCAGTGTGTGTTCGGCGGTGGCGGCGGGGTTGGGTATCAGTCTGTTACCCCGGCGTGTGGTGCAGGCCGGGCATGTCGTATTGGGCGCGGACAGCGGTTTGCCTGCGGTGCAGGGCGTGCGGCTGGCGTTGTACGGACGCACTGGCCTCGGCGCGGCGGGGCAGAGCCTGCAACGCCAATTGCTGGATTTGTGTGCTAACAGCCCAGCCTGAACGATGCCTTTTCCGAATATTTTTCATGCCCGGAAAGCATTGAAAAACATCGCCTGGACGCCAGCCCACGCAGGACGGGGCTTTGGCGTTTCAGCATGTTTCATTTATTCGTTTTAGGTCTATGTATAACTTTAAAGATTACTTTAAGAGATAAGACTCTGGCGCCGATGATTCAGCCCACGACGGCCTTCCAAGCAGGCCTGTCGGTTTTTTTGCTTAAAAACCGTAGGGAGTGAATCAATGGGCAATGTCCAGACCGCCGCCAGTGCACACGAGGCGCCGTGGCGCCAGGCGCCGGGTGGTGAGTTGGTCGACCTTGGCCGGCCGCACCGCGCGCCGTTGGGACAACTGCGAACGCAGAGGACTCCGAAGCGTTTCTCCAGCCGTCGCGAAGGTATCCTGCTCGGCCTGCTGGTGCTGGCCCTGCACGGTGCGGTGATCTACTGGGTGAGCCAGAAGCCGACCCCGGTGCTGCCGATCGTGCCGCCGGAAATTCCACCGATGACCATCGAATTTTCCCAGCCGGCACCCCCGGTGGTCGAGCCGCCACCGCCCGTGCCGCCACCGCCGCCGCCTGTGGTCGAGCCACCGCCGCCGGTGGTGGATGAATTGGCCGCCAAGCCGGCGCCGCCAAAACCGATTCCTAAACCCAAACCCAAGCCTGTGCCAAAGCCTGAGCCCAAGCCTGCACCGAAACCGCCCGAGCAACCGCCTGCGCCACCGACTCCCGCGCCTCCAGCACCACCGGCGCCGGCTCCGGTTACGCCCGCTTCGGCCAACGCCGCGTACTTGAAGAACCCGGCGCCGGAGTATCCGTCACTGGCCCAGCGGCGCGGTTGGGAAGGCACGGTGTTGCTTCGGGTGCATGTACTGGCCAGCGGTAAGCCGGGCGAGATCCAGATCCAGAAGAGCAGCGGTCGCCAGCAGCTCGATGACGCCGCACTGACCGCGGTGAAGCGTTGGAGCTTCGTGCCGGCCAAGCAGGGCGAGGTGGCCCAGGACGGCTGGGTCAGCGTCCCGATCGATTTCAAGATTCACTAATTATTCGGCTGCGGTGTGTTGCACGCGCCGCGACCTGCACAGAGGGAAGACATCATGGCATTAGCATCTCCACTTGAATCCATCGAAAGCGCGGTGATCTGGCTGCTGGTGGTTTTTTCGGTCGCCACCTGGGGCCTGGCCCTGCTCAAGGGCGTGCAGTTCGGTCGCCTCAAGGCGCAGGATCGCAAGTTCCATAAACAGTTCTGGGCGGCGTCGAGTCTCGACTCGGCTGCCGAGCTGGCGCAAACCCAGCCGGGTGCCGCTGCCCGCGTGGCCCAGGCCGGCTACGCCGCGATCCAGGTGGGCGAAACCCCACACGCAGCGGACCTGAGCCAGGCGATCAACCACCAGGACCGCCTTGAGCGTGCCCTGCGCCAGCAGATCGTGCGAGAGCGGCGCTCCCTGGAAACCGGCCTGGCCGTGGTCGCCAGTATCGGCAGCACCTCGCCGTTCATCGGCCTGTTCGGTACCGTGTGGGGCATCATGGAAGCGCTCAAGGGCATCAGTGCCGCCGGTTCCGCCAGCCTCGAAACGGTGGCCGGCCCGATTGGTGCCGCACTGGTTGCGACGGGCGTTGGTATCGCCGTCGCCGTGCCGGCGGTGCTGGTCTACAACTACTTCCTGCGTCGCCTCAAGCTGACCGCTGCCGACCTCGATGACTTCGCCCACGACTTCTACAGCCTGGCGCAGAAAAATTCCTTCCGTGTGCTGCTGCACCCGACCCTGAACAAACCCACTGCCGGCAACCCGCAGAAAGTGAAGGAGGCGTCCTGACATGGCCTTCTCCACGCAAGACACCGATGAGGTACTGAGCGAGATCAACGTCACGCCGCTGGTGGACGTGATGCTGGTGCTGCTGGTGGTGTTTATCGTCACCGCGCCGCTTTTGACCAACGCGATCCCGATCAACCTGCCCAAGACCGAGGCGGTCGCGCCGGTGGAGCAGAAAGACCCGCTGGTGGTGAGCATCGACGGCGCCGGCAAACTGTTTATCAACAAGGACGAAATCCAGCCGGACCTGCTGGAGTTCAACCTGCAGGCGGCCAAGGCCAAGGACCCCGATGTGCGGGTGCAACTGCAGGCGGATGATGGCGTGAACTACGGCGAAGTGGCGCGAGCCATGGCGTCTATCGAACGCGCGGGCATTACCAAGCTGTCGGTGATTACCGCACGTTAGTTGCAAAAGCCTCGACAAGTTTTTGGCCGTTTCCTTGGCAGGGTGCGGCCTTTTTTTTGCCTGCGATTCAATCCTCAACTTGAAATGCGATCAATGTGGGAGGGGGCTTGCCCCCGATTGCAGTGTGTCAGCCAATCAATCTGTAACTGATACACCGCCATCGGGAGCAAGCTCCCTCCCACATTTTGAACTTCATTAATTTTGAATTTTTGGTTATTAATAAATAGCTTCTTATTCCTTAACGAATATAACACCCGTCCCTATACTGTTCAGCAACGTTAAACGCTGCAGGAGGGCACACCCATGCACAGCGAGTCGATTCGTTATCTGATCGTGCCGGGCTGGCAAGGATCGCCAGAAGATCATTGGCAAAGTCACTGGCAGGCCAGCCTGCCCAACAGCGCCCGCGTGGAGCAGGCCGATTGGCTGACGCCACGTCGAGAAGATTGGGTCGCTGCGCTGGCCGAGGCCATCGCAGCCGACAGCACGCCGGTGATCCTGATCGCCCATAGCCTGGGCTGCATCACGGTGGCGCATTGGGCGGCCACCGCGCCGGTGCACTTCCTGCGCCAGGTGCGCGGTGCCTTGCTGGTGGCCCCGGCCGATGTCGAACGGCCCGCCTGCTCACCTGCGTTGCGTAATTTTGCGCCGATCCCGACCGACCTGTTGCCGTTCCCCAGCCAGGTGGTCAGCTCCGACAACGACAGTGCTGTCAGCGCCGCGCGAGCCCTGGAATTGGCCCGCAACTGGGGCGCCGAAGCCGGCATTCTGTCGGGGGCGGGGCACATCAATGTGAAGTCCGGCCACCAGCGCTGGGAACAGGGGTTCGCCTACCTCTATCGCCTGCAAAGCCGCCTTGAGCATCACGCCCGGCGTACTGCCTGAATTTTTTCAACGCCCCGTCCCTTGAGTGGATTGGCGGCGGGAGCCTGCCATGAGTCTGCATGAAACCTACGGCCAGCCATTGCTGACCTTTCCCGACGCGGAAAAAAGCCCACTGAGCATCCGCGCCAAGGCGCTGGTGTTTGTCGACCCGCGTTCGCGGCAGCTGCGCGAAGACCTCGAAAGCCTCGCACCCCGTGCCTTGCCCGTATTGATCCGCGGCGAGACCGGTAGCGGCAAGGAGTTGCTGGCGAGGCATATTCACCGGGGCAGCGACCGCACCGGTCTGTTTGTCTCGGTCAATTGCGGTGCGATCAGCCCGACCTATGCCGATGCCGAATTGTTCGGTTATGCCGCCGGCAGCCACAGTGGTTCGGCCAGCAGCCGGGCAGGGTGGTTCGGTTCGGCGAATGGCGGCACCTTGTACCTGGACGAGATCGGCGATTTACCGCTGCCGATCCAGGTGAAACTGTTGGCCGCGCTGGAAAACCACGAAGTCACCCGTGTCGGTGCCCATCAGCCGAGCCCGGTGGATGTGCGCCTGGTCGCCGCCACCAGCATCGACCTGGCCCAGGCCGTGGCGGCCGGCAAGTTCCATGAGCGCCTGTTCCACTATCTGAGCGAAGGTCGGTTGGATTTGCCGGCGCTGCGCGAGCGGGTCGGTGACATCTTGTCCCTGGCCGAATACTTCCTGGGCATCTACAGTCAGCGCCTGGACCTGCCGGTGCCGCTGATCAGCGATGCCGCGCAGCGTGTGCTGGAACACCACAGCTGGCCGGGCAATACCCGCGAGCTGGAAAACGTTATTCACTTTGCCCTGCTGGTCAGCAGTGGGGATGAGATTTTGCCCGAACATTTGAATCTGCCGGTGGCGGGCTCTGCGCTGGAACAGGTGCGGCGGATTTTCGAGCGCGCCAGCCCCGCCGAGCGGGAAACGTTAAGTAAATTCCTGCATGAACAAAATGGAATATCAACGTGAATAAAAGATATTGTTCGGGAATAAAAAATCTAGGTATTGTCCCTCCCACGCCGCGATAGCACTTCGCTGGCACACTACATAAAAAACGGTCGTCAGAGACGCCCCCGGAATTCCGATAAGGACACTGCATGAAAAAGGTTCTGTTGTTTACCGCACTGGCGGCTGCCCTGACTGCAAGCTTCGCCCAGGCCAACGAAAAACTGGTGGTGGCCGCCACGCCGATCCCGCACGCCGAGATCCTCGAACTGGTCAAGCCAACCCTCGCCAAAGAAGGCGTGGACCTGGAAATCAAAGTCTTTACCGACTACGTACAGCCAAACGTGCAGGTTGCCGAGAAACGCCTGGACGCCAACTATTTCCAGACCCTGCCGTACCTGGAAAACTTCAACAAAGGCAAGGGCACCAACCTTGTGACAGTGGTCGGCGTGCACGTTGAACCGTTCGGCGGCTACTCGAAAAAGATCAAGAAAATTGAAGATCTGAAAGATGGCGCCACCGTGGCCATCCCCAACGAAGGTTCCAACAGCGGCCGCGCCCTGTTGCTGCTACAGAAAGCCGGCGTGATCACCCTGAAAGACCCGACCAATGCCTTGGCCACGCCAAAAGACATCAAGGACAACCCCAAGCACCTGAAATTCAAGGAGCTGGAATCGGCCCTGCTGCCACGCGTGCTGGACCAGGTTGACCTGGACCTGATCAACACCAACTACGCCCTGGAAGCCGGCCTGAACCCGGCCAGGGATGCGCTGATCATCGAAGACGCCAAGTCGCCGTACGTGAACTTCCTGGTGGCTCGCCCGGACAACAAGGACAGCGATGCGATCCAGAAGCTGTCCAAGGCCCTGACCAGCCCGGAAGTCAAAGCCTTCATCGAGAAGAAGTACAACGGTGCGGTAGTGCCTGCGTTCTGATGTAACCCAAACCCCCTTCAAGGTTTGAACGCCGACGGCTTATATAGCGTCGGCGTTTTTTATGCCCGGAATTTGGAATGCAATCCAAATGTGGGAGGGGGCTTGCCCCCGATGGTGGTAGCACAGCAAAAAATGTGCTGACTGAACCACTGCTATCGGGGGCAAGCCCCCTCCCACATTTGATCCGCTTTGATCTAGAGAGCTCTGCTATTGATCGCCCTGCGCAACGCCATCAACCACTTCACCAACTCCTGCGGATCCATCGGTTTCACTTCCTTCATGGTTCGATCCCTCGAATCTCAGACCTCCAAACCATAGTCCTCACCCGCCAAACCCGCGAATCCGGCGGTTATCTTTTTGGGTGATATCAATATGCTATTTGGGTATTTAAACTTTACTTTTTATACCTTTAAAGTTCGCGCTACCCGGCGTTACCCACACCGGATCGGATTGCGCTCGCTGCATTACCCTTGCGGCGTCATGGACTGGAAATGACCTTCGATTTCGCTTTTATCCTCAGCACCCTGCCGGCGTTCCTGAAGGCCGTGGGGGTGACGCTGCAAGTGGGCCTGATCGCCATTGCCACCTCCCTGCTGGTGGCGCTGATCAACGCCGCGCTGCTGGTGTTTCGCACACCTTACCTGTCGCGCCTGGTGGCGCTGTATGTGGAGCTGGCGCGTAACACGCCGCTGCTGATCCAGCTGTTTTTCGTGTACTTCGCGCTACCGGCCCTGGGCTTCAATATTTCCGGGTTCTGGGCGGCGATCATCACCATGACCTTCCTCGGCGGCGCCTACCTCACCGAAGTGCTGCGCGCCGGTGTGGAAGCGGTGCCACTGGCGCAGATCGAGTCGGGCAAGTCCATCGGCCTGTCCGACTGGCAACTGCTGCGCCATGTGATCCTGCCCCAGGCCGGCATCCTCAGCCTGCCAGCGCTATTCGCCAATTTCATCTTCCTGCTCAAAGAGACCACCGTGGTCTCCGCCGTGGCGGTGCCGGAGATTCTCTACACCACCAAGAGCTACATAGCGCTCTACTACAAGACCTACGAAATGCTCGCCGTGCTGACGCTGATTTGCGTGTTGCTGTTCTTGCCGCTGTCGCTGCTGCTCAGCCGCCTGGAAAGGAGGCTCCAGCATGGCCAGTTCGGGTCTTGAGTTGCTGTGGGTGTCGTTGCCGCAACTGGGCAAGGGCGCTGCGCAAACCCTGTCGATTTCGTTCTTGAGTATCGCTTTGAGCACCGTCGGCGGCGTGCTGTACGGCGTACTGCGCACCTTGAACAACCGCCTGATCAACGGCGTGCTGCGGGTGTACCTGGAATTGTTCCGCGCGATCCCGGTGCTGGTGTGGCTGTACCTGGTGTTTTTCGGCTTGCCGATTTTCTTTGGTTTGAGCATTCCGAGCTTCTGGTGCGCGGTGTTGGTGCTGTCGCTGTGGGGCGCCAGCGAAGTGGGCGAGGTGGTGCGCGGCGCGTTGCATTCGCTGCCCCGTGGCCAGCGTGAAGCGGGCTTGTCGATTGGCTTGTCAGGTCCGCAGTTGTACGGCTACGTGCTGCTGCCGCAAGCGCTCAAGCGCATGACGCCGCCGACCATCAATGTCTACACGCGCATTATCAAGACCAGTTCCCTCGCGGTGCTGATCGGTGTGGTGGACGTGATCAAGGTCGGCCAGCAAATCATCGAACGCACCTACGAGTCCGTGTTGATCTACGGCGTGCTGTTCCTGTTTTTCTTCTTTATCTGCTACCCGTTGTCGGCTGCCTCCAAGGTGCTGGAACGGCGCTGGGGCCAGGCATGAACGCATTGATCGAGTTCCAGGATTTCAACAAATTCTTTGGCGAGGCGCAGGTGCTCAAGGGCATCGACCTGAGCGTGCAAAGCGGTGAAGTGGTGGTGATTCTCGGCCCCAGCGGTTGCGGCAAAAGCACCTTGCTGCGTTGCCTCAATGGGCTGGAAGTCGCGCACAGCGGCAGCCTGCGTTTCGCCGGCAAAGAGCTGTTGGACAAACACACCGACTGGCGCCAGGTGCGTCAGGACGTGGGCATGGTGTTCCAGAGCTACCACCTGTTCCCACACATGAGCGTGCTCGACAACATCCTGCTCGGCCCGCTGAAAGTGCAAAAACGCGACCCCCGTGAAGCCCGCGAACAGGCGGAAAAATTGCTGGCCCGCGTCGGCCTGGCGGACAAGCGCGATGCCTTCCCGCGCCAGCTCTCCGGCGGCCAGCAACAACGCATCGCCATCGTCCGTTCGCTGTGCATGAACCCCCAGGTCATGCTGTTTGACGAAGTCACCGCAGCCCTCGACCCGGAGATGGTCAAGGAGGTGCTGGAAGTGATCCAGGGCCTGGCCCGCGATGGCATGACCCTGCTGATCGTCACCCACGAAATGGCCTTCGCCCGCGCCGTCGCCGACCGCGTGGTGTTCATGGAGGCCGGTCGCATCCTCGAACACAACACCCCCGAGGCATTCTTTACGAACCCGCAAACCGCACGCGCGCAGCAGTTCCTGGAGAAGTTCTCCTTTGTTTCAACACTGCCCAAGAAAACCCAGGAACTGGAGCTGATATGAAAAAACTACTGCTGCCACTGTTTGCCGTCGCCCTGCTCGCCGGCTGCGATAAAAAGGCCGAAGAGCCTGCAAAACCGGTTGCCGCCGCAAGCTACCTCGACAAGATCAAGGCGCGCGACAAGCTGATCGTGGGTGTATTCACCGACAAGCCGCCCTTTGGTTTCGTCAACGAAGCCGGGCGCTATGTCGGCTTCGATACCGACATCGGTCGCCAATTCGCCAAGGACCTGCTGGGCGATGAAAACAAAGTCGAATTCGTCGCCGTCGAACCGGCCAGCCGCATCCCGTTCCTGCAAAGCGACAAGGTCGACCTGATCCTCGCCAACATGACCGTAACGCCCGAGCGCAAGGAAGCGGTGGACTTCACCAACCCCAACCTGAAAGTCGCGGTACAGGCCCTGGTGCCGAATGACAGCGCGGTGAAAAGCCTGGATGACCTGGCGACCCGCACCACCATCGTTACCACCGGCACCACGGCTGATATCTGGCTGACCAAGAACCACCCGGACTGGAAGCTGCTCAAGTTCGAGAAGAACTCCGAGTCACTGCAAGCGTTGTCCGCCGGCCGTGGCGACGCCTACGCCCAGGACAACCTGGTGCTGTTCAGCTGGGCCAAGCAGAACCCGGGCTACCGCGTGCTGGAAGAGAAGCTCGGTGATGAAGCGCCCATCGCGCCGGCGGTGAAGAAAGGCAACATCGAACTGCGCGACTGGGTGAATGCCGAGTTGGCGAAGCTGGGCGAGGAGAAGTTTTTGCTCAAGCTGTATGACCAGTATGTGCGTAAAGAACTGAGCGATGACACCAAGCCTGAAAGCGTGATTGTTGAAGGCGGGAAGTGGCAGGGCTGATACCGCTATCGGGGGCAAGTCGCACCGCCCCTCCCACACTTGAATATATTCACAGATCAATAATGTGGGAGGGGCGGTGCGACGATTCGACTTGCCCCCGCTGAGGCCAGCACAGCCACCGCCTACTCCGGCCAATGCCAAGCCGGCGCATCCAGAATCCCCTGCCCGTCAATCCGGGTTTCCCCCAGCACCTTGTTCGCCGGCAAACCGGTAATTGGCCACCGCGTGGGTCTTGAGCATGGGCATCCAGTCGCCTTGGGAACCATTGGAGTATGGGAGCCTCCATGCAGATAAGGAACCCTGAACTAAGCTCACAGTCGCATACACACTGGCACGTCGGCATCACGCAAAAGGAGCCTGCATGGGCGCTCGCATTTCCACCTGTATTTTCGGCCTTGGCCTACTGGCGCTGTTGAGCGGCTGTGGCGAGGACAAGGCTGAACCCAAGGCCCATTCGCGGGTGTTCGTGCAGACCGTGCAGCCGGCGGACTTCGCGGCGGCGGTCACGCTGACCGGGGATATCCAGGCTCGGGTGCAAACCGATCTGTCCTTTCGCGTGGGCGGCAAAATCATCCAGCGCATGGTGGATGTGGGCGACCGCGTGAGCGCCAGGCAAGTGCTGGCCAAGCTCGACCCCAAGGACTTGCAGACCAACGTCGATTCCGCGCAGGCTCAGGTCGTGGCCGAACAGGCGCGGGTCAAGCAGACTGCCGCTGCATTTGTGCGCCAGGAAAAACTCTTGCCCAAGGGCTACACCAGCCGCAGCGAATACGATTCCGCCCAGGCCGCGTTACGCAGCAGCCAGAGCGCCCTGGCTGCCGCCCAGGCTCAACTGGCCAACGCCCGCGAGCAACTCGGCTACACCGCGCTGATCGCCGAAGCGCCTGGGGTGATTACCGCACGCCAGGCCGAAGTCGGCCAGGTGGTACAGGCCACCGTACCGATTTTCACCCTGGCGCGCGATGGCGAGCGTGATGCGGTGTTCAACGTCTATGAGTCCCTGCTGGTGGAGCCGCCGCCCGATGCGCCGATCACCGTCAGCCTGCTGGATAACCCCAGCATCAAGGCCGTGGGCAAGGTCCGTGAGGTCACCCCCGCCGTGGCCGCCAACACCGGCACTGTGCAGGTGAAAATCGCCCTGCAGGCCTTACCCAAAGGCATGGAGCTGGGCTCGGTGGTAAGCGCCACCGCCAATGGCCCGGCGAAGGCCAGTATCGAATTGCCGTGGGCCGCGCTGACCAAAGACCTCAGCGAACCCGCTGTGTGGTTTGTCGACGGCGACGGTAAGGCGCAATTGCACAAAGTCACCGTGGCACGTTACCTCACCGGCAAAGTCATCATTGGTGACGGCCTCAAGGGCGGCGAAAAGGTTGTGGTCGCCGGCGGGCAATTGCTGCATCCCGGCATGATTGTCGAGATTGCCCAGCCAGGAGCGCAGCCATGAAACGCCTCACGGGGATACTCGTCGCCAGCGTGTTGCTGGTGGCCTGCTCCAAGGAAGAACCGCCGCCCGAGCCCGTGCGCCCGGTCCTGTCCATGGAAGTGAAGTCGCAAGACCAGGAAAACCTCGGTCGCTTCGCCGGCACCATCCAGGCCCGCTACGAAAGTAATTTAGGCTTCCGCGTACCCGGCCGCATTGCCCGCCGCGCGGTGGACGTGGGCGCCGAGGTGGAGAAGGGCGCCTTGCTCGCCGTCCTCGACCCCACCGACCAACAGAACCAACTGCGCTCGGCCCAGGGCGAGCTGGCCCGCGTGCAGGCGCAATACATCAACGCCCAGGCCAATGCGCGCCGCCAGCAGGAGTTGTTCAACCGTGGCGTCGGCGCCCAGGCCCAGCTGGATATTGCCCAGACCGACCTGAAGACCACCCAGGCCTCGCTCGATCAGGCCCAGGCCTCCGTCAATCAAGCCAAGGACCAGCTCAACTACGCCGAACTGCGCACTGACCACGCCGGTATCGTCACCGCCTGGAATGCCGAGGCCGGCCAGGTGGTCAGTGCCGGCCAGCAGGTCGTCACCCTGGCGCGCCCGGATATCAAGGAAGCCGTGATCGACCTGCCCGCCGGCCTCGCCGAGCGCTTGCCACCGGACGTGGTGTTCCTGGTTGCCGGGCAGCTCGACCCCAGCGTGCATACCACCGCTATCGTGCGCGAGATCGAACCCCAGGCCCAAAGCGCCACGCGCACCCGGCGTGCGCGCCTGACCCTGGCCGACACGCCGCCCGCGTTCCGCCTGGGCACGGCGATCAGCGTAACGTTGAGCACCGCCATCGCCCCGCGCATCGAAGTGCCCCTGAGCGCCTTGCAGGACGTCGACGGCAAGGCCCGCATCTGGCTGCTCGACACCCAGAGCCAGACGGTACAACCGCGTGATATCACGGTGATCAGCCGCGATGCCGACAGCGCCTTGCTCAACGGCGGCGTCAAACCCGGCGAGCGCATCGTCACCGCCGGCGTCAACAGCCTGAAACCTGGGCAAAAAGTCAAAATCGACGAGGACAGCCCGCGATGAAAGGGAGCTTCAACTTATCCGACTGGGCCCTCAAGCATCAGTCCTTCGTCTGGTACCTGATGTTCGTCGCGCTGCTGATGGGCGTGTTTTCGTACATGAACCTGGGCCGTGAGGAAGACCCTTCCTTCACCATCAAGACCATGGTGATCCAGACCCGCTGGCCGGGCGCGACCCAGGAAGAAACCCTCAAGCAGGTCACCGACCGCATCGAGAAAAAGCTCGAAGAGCTCGATTCCCTCGACTACGTGAAAAGCTACACCCGGCCGGGCGAGTCCACGGTATTCGTGTTCCTCAAGGACACCACCAGCGCCAAGGACATCCCCCATATCTGGTACCTGGTACACAAGAAGATCGACGACATTCGTGGCAGCTTCCCACCGGGTTTGCAGGGGCCGTCGTTCAACGATGAGTTCGGTGATGTATTTGGCTCGGTGTACGCCTTTACCGGCGATGGCCTGTCGATGCGCCAGTTGCGTGACTACGTGGAGCAGGTACGCGCCGAGATCCGCTCGGTGCCGGGGTTGGGCAAGGTCGAGATGATCGGCCAGCAGGATGAAGTGATTTACCTGAACTTCTCCACGCGCAAACTCGCGGCACTGGGGATTGACCAGCGCCAGGTGGTGCAGAGCCTGCAATCGCAGAACGCAGTGACGCCGGCCGGGGTGATCGAGGCCGGGCCGGAGCGGATTTCGGTGCGCACCTCGGGGCAGTTCGCCTCGGAGAAGGACCTGGCCAACGTCAACCTGCGGCTCAATGACCGTTTCTATCGCCTGGCGGATATCGCAGACATCAGCCGTGGTTATGTGGACCCGGCGCGGCCGATGTTCCGGTTCAACGGCAAGCCGGCCATCGGTCTGGCGATTGCCATGCAGAAGGGCGGCAATATCCAGTCGTTCGGCAAGGCCCTGCACGAGCGCATGGACGAACTCACCGCCGACCTGCCAGTGGGCGTCGGCGTGCACAAGGTGTCCGACCAGGCGGAAGTGGTGGAAGAGGCTGTCGGCGGCTTTACCAGCGCGTTGTTCGAAGCGGTGATCATCGTATTGGTGGTGAGCTTTATCAGCCTGGGTATGCGCGCCGGGCTGGTGGTGGCGTGCTCGATTCCGTTGGTGCTGGCGCTGGTGTTTGTGTTCATGGAGTACAGCGGCATCACCATGCAGCGCGTGTCGCTGGGCGCGCTGATCATCGCCCTCGGCCTGTTGGTGGACGACGCGATGATTACCGTCGAGATGATGATCACACGCCTGGAAAAAGGCGAGACCAAGGAACAGGCGGCGACCTACGCCTACACGTCCACGGCGTTCCCGATGCTCACCGGTACGCTGGTGACGGTCGCGGGGTTTGTGCCGATCGGCCTCAACGCCAGCTCGGCGGGCGAGTACACCTTTACCCTGTTTGCGGTGATAGCCGTGGCGATGCTGGTGTCGTGGGTGGTGGCGGTGCTGTTTGCGCCGGTGATCGGCGTGCATATCCTGAGTGCCAACGTCAAACCTCACAACGCAGAGCCGGGGCGGATTGGACGGGCTTTCAATGGCGGCATGCTGTGGGCCATGCGTAACCGCTGGTGGGCGATTGGCATCACCGTGGCGTTGTTCGCGGCGTCGGTGTTTTCCATGCAGTTCGTGCAGAACCAGTTCTTCCCCTCGTCGGACCGCCCGGAAATCCTCGTCGACCTCAACCTGCCGCAAAACGCCTCGATCAACGAGACGCGCAAGGCCGTCGACCGCCTGGAAGCGATCATCAAGGACGACCCGGACATTGCCCGCTGGAGCACGTACATCGGCCAGGGCGCGATCCGTTTCTACCTGCCCCTCGACCAGCAACTGGAAAACCCCTACTACGCGCAGTTGGTCATCGTGAGCAAGGGCCTGGAAGAGCGCGGCGAGTTGATCGCGCGCCTGCAAAAGCGCCTGCGTGATGATTTCGTCGGGATCGGCAGCTACGTGCAGCCGCTGGAAATGGGCCCGCCAGTGGGCCGGCCGATTCAGTATCGCGTGTCGGGCAAAGACACCGACCAGGTGCGCAAGCACGCCATCGAACTGGCGACCTTGCTGGACAAGAACACTCATCTGGGCGAGATCATCTACGACTGGAACGAGCCGGGCAAAGTGCTGCGCATCGACATCGCCCAGGACAAGGCACGCCAACTGGGGCTGTCGTCGGAAGACGTGGCGCAACTGATGAACAGCGTGGTCAGCGGCGCTTCGGTGACCCAGGTGCATGACGATATCTACCTGATCAACGTGGTGGGTCGTGCCGAAGACGCCGAACGTGGTACGCCGGAAACCTTGCAGAACCTGCAGATCGTCACGCCCAACGGTACGTCGATTCCGCTGCTGGCCTTCGCCACCGTGCGTTACGAGCTGGAGCAGCCACTGGTGTGGCGTCGCGACCGCAAGCCGACCATCACCATCAAGGCTTCGGTGCGCGATGAGATGCAGCCGACGGACCTGGTCAAGCAGCTCAAACCGGAAATCGACAAGTTCAGCGCTGGCCTGCCGGTGGGCTACAAGGTCGCTACCGGCGGCACCGTGGAAGAAAGCGGCAAGGCCCAGGGACCGATTGCCAGCGTGGTGCCGTTGATGCTGTTCCTCATGGCGACGTTCCTGATGATCCAGCTGCACAGCGTGCAGAAGATGTTCCTGGTGGCGAGCGTCGCGCCGCTCGGGCTGATCGGTGTGGTGCTGGCGTTGATCCCTACGGGCACGCCCATGGGTTTCGTGGCGATCCTCGGCATCCTGGCGTTGATCGGCATCATCATCCGTAACTCAGTGATCCTGGTGACGCAGATTCATGAGTATGAGGTGGCCGGCTATACGCCGTGGGATGCGGTGGTGGAAGCCACCGAGCATCGGCGCCGGCCGATCCTGCTCACGGCGGCGGCGGCGAGCCTGGGCATGATCCCGATTGCCCGTGAGGTGTTCTGGGGGCCGATGGCCTACGCGATGATCGGCGGGATCATCATCGCGACTTTGTTAACACTTTTGTTTTTGCCTGCGCTTTATGTGGCTTGGTACAAGATCCGGGAGCCCAAACCAGAGCAGAGCTGAACATGCCTCACTTCCTGCGCCACGGTCTGTTGATTTGCACACTGTTGCTGTCACCCATGGCTTTTGCCAGCACCGTATTGGAAAACCCCCTGTGGCGGGTCGAACTCGACCCGGCCACCCTCGCCATCCGCGTGACGCCCCACGGGCAGGCGACGGTACAAGCTTCCAGCGGCTTGCCGGCGCGTGCCGTCAGCCAGCTTGTGCGGAGCGATCAACAGGCCAGTTGGCAGTGGGACGACGGCGCCTTCCGGGTGAGCGCCAGCCTTGAACAGCGCGACCTCAAGTTGACCCTGCGCGCGCGTGAGCCTGGCGAGCTACCTATCCTTCAGCAACCCGCCAGCGCCCTGGGCAACGGGCTGATGTGGCCGTTGGCCGAAGGGCATTACGTGCCCGCCGACAACGCTGTATGGAACGCGTTTTTGCAGGAACAAGGTGATCTCAACACCACCCAGGATCTCAGCCTGCCGCTGTGGGGCCTGGACCACGGACGCTTCACCTTGAACTGGTTGCTGACCAACCCCTACAACAATCGCCTGCGCTGGCAGGAAGGGATGGCGCTGTCCGTGGCCCACGAATTCACCGCGCTCGACCCTGATGCGCCGATGACCCTGCTGTTGCACCTGGGGGAGGCCGATCCCTTGGCCGGCGCCAAGCGCTATCGCCAATGGCTGGTGGAGCAAGGGCGTTATGAAGCGCTGGCGGAAAAACTGCGGCAGACACCCGAGGCCGAGAAGTTGCTGGGTGCCAGCCATGTCTACCTGTGGGGTAATGACCTGCTGGCGCCGGAGGATGTGCGTGACTGGCCGTTGTTGCTCAAACGCCTGCGTGGCCATGAACTCAAAGGCTTGCTCGACAAGGAGTCGACAAAGATCCTGGCGCAGGCGACGGCCTTGAATCGCTATGAGCAGACCGCGCTGCTGCGGGGGCTGAATGCGGCAATCAACAGCAAGGCCCGGCAGAGTTGGCAGGTGCAAGAGCCGGATATGACGCGCCTCGCTGCACGTTATGGTGAGCTGCGCAGCGAGTTGGCCGTCGCGTTCGCCGGTGCGCTGAGCGATACCCCCCAAGCCTGGGGCAGCCGGGCGATCCAGTCGCTGCGTGATACAGGTCTTTCACGCTTGCTGCTGACCCTGGGCGAAGGCTGGGAGGGCGGCCTGTGGCACCCCGAGGCGATCCGCGCCGGGGTTGAGGCGGGTTATCTGATGGCGCCCTACGATTCCTATGAAACCGCGTTGTCTGCCACGGAAAATCCGGATTGGACCACCGCCCACCTGGGCAGCAGGGCTTACCGCGACTGCGCGATTATGTTGAAGGGTGGCAAGCTGAAAACCGGCTTCCAGCAGTCCGGTCACTACACCGACCCACGTTGCGTGCGGCCTTTGCTCGAAGCCCGTGTGAAGGCCGTGCAGGCCAAGGCCGGTTTCAACGCCTGGTTCCTCGATGCCTATGCCACCAGCATGGTGTTCGACAGCTACCGCGACGGCGCCCGGATGACCCAGGCGCAAAACGCCGAGGGCAATGTCGACGCCTCGCGCTGGCTCAACACGGTGCTCAAATTGCCAACCGGTTCCGAAGACGGCAACGCCATCACCGCCCAAGGCATTCTGTTCGCCCATGGCATGCAGACGCCGGTGATTGGCTGGGGTGACCAGGCCATGACCCAGGACAAGCAATCGCCCTACTACGTGGGCAATTGGTACCCGCCGGAGCAGCCGACGGTGTTCTTCAAGCCGGTGCCGCTCAAAGAGCCGTTTCGCACGGTCTACTTTGAGCCGAGCATGCGGCTGCCGTTGTACCAGGCGGTGTTCCACGGCTCGGTGATCACCACACACCACTGGCTGTTCGACAGTCTCAAACTGAGCAATGTGCGGGTCGAGAATGAGCTGACGCAACTGCTCTACAACGTGCCGCCGCTGTATCACCTGAGTGCCTCGACCGTTAAACAGCGGCTGCCGGTGATCCAGCGGCAGGATCGGTTCTTCCGGCCGCTGCACCAGCGTTTGGCGACCCAGGCGATGACGGATTTTCGTTGGCTGACGGCGGACAGGCAGGTGCAGCAAACCACCTTTGCCGATGGCACGCGGTTGGTGGCGAATTTTTCTGGCGAGGAAAAAGAAGGTTATGCCGGGCGCAGTGTGACTGCACATGGGGTGGGTGAAAAACCGTTGGTGTATCAGGTGGAGTAAGGCTGCCTCAGCAGGCGTCATCGGGGGCAAGCCCCCTCCCACGTGTTGACTGTATTTACACATCAAACTGTGGGAGGGGGCTTGCCCCCGATGGCGTCAGACCATGCAATGAAAATCTACAGCTTGCGCCACACACTCGCCAACCAGGGCTGTTGCGCCCTGGGCAAGCCTGCCGGCCGGTAGTAATGCTCCAACTCCACAAACCCGGCTTGCGTCAGGAGTGTTTGCCACGCCGCCCGGTCGTGATAAGACCCGTACCGTGGCCCATTCCAACCTTCCTGGTTGTCACCCCGAGGGTTGGAACTGAACAACACGCCGCCCGCCTTCAATGCCCCATGCAATTGCTTGAGCACACGTGGCAGTTCCTGCTTGGGGATATGAAACAACACCGCATTGGCGAAGATCCCGTCAAAGCGCTCGACAGGCAGGTCCAGCTTGAGGAAATCCTGCTGCAACACCTCGCAGCCACTGTCCTCCCGCGCCATCTGCGCAAACCGCTCCGAGCCGTCGAGCCCCACCGCGATATGGCCCATGCGGGTAAAGGTCTGCAAGTCACGCCCGGGGCCGCAGCCGAAATCCAGCACAGTAAACGGTGCCGGACCCTGGATATGCCGCAGCAGGGCATCGATGTTCTGGCTCACATCGTGATCGCGGGTGCCTTCACGGAAGTCCTCGGCCACTTTGTTGTAGTGGCCGAGGGTGGTGGCGGTGATGGTGCTGAGGTCGTCGGGCTTGAGAGTCATAGGGAGACGCTTGGGCGGTTAAACGGTGACTATATCCCATGTTTTGCTGACGGGCCCCTGAGTTCAGGGCAGTGGCGTTGCTACTGCATCCAGGTCTTGGGCACCGTTAACGTTAACGCCTCCTGCATATCCGCCGTTTTGGGAGAGAGTGGTCAGTTGATTTTTTTTGCCACCCCCGATTGAGGCAAGGCAGTTGTTCGTTGCGGGACTACCGCTTGTAGCAGGTGTCCAGATGCATCCAGTGTTGTACTGATCGCTATCAGTGCTATTTAACGCCACGATGCCGTTGTCAGCGATGCTGAACGCTTGCACCCAAACAGCCCCGGTGGGCGGGACGATCAGTTGAATGCCGAACACCCCGAGAGTTGGAAGCCACGTCAAATAGCTGGCTCTGCCCGTAGCATCCTGACGCGCTGCCAGCACAACCCCCGTATTGTTAATTGCCAGTCCTGCATTCTTGGAGTCTACGGCGAGGGTCAATGTCTGTGGCGTGGCGGTGGGTGTATTCCAGACGGCCGTCCGGTTCAGGTTGATGTCGGCCTGGGGATATTCGCAATCACCCACGGATTGCATCAAGTTATTGATGCCGCTGACAGTACAGCGGTTGGCCCCGCTCGCAATGGGCAAGGATGTGACGGCGTAGGCGGAGGCATTCCTTTGAGCAATTCGAGGTACGGTGATGCCATTGGCGCCTGGGCAGTTCAGAGCAATGCTGGGGTAGCCGTTGGCAAGGGTGGTGTTCACATCGGTAGGGATGCACTTGTCGTTGTAGCCAAGCAGGCCAAGCAGCGATGAAAAAACCCGTACAGGTGTGCCGGTGCCCGCGAGCCAGACGACAGTGGAGCGTTCATCGTTGTTGCTGATACTCCATCCAATCATGTCTCCACGTTGATTGAACGCAGTGATCATGGTTCGCACATCTGCAGCACGCAGTAAAGTACTTGGAAGCGGCGTCAGAACAGTCGGTGCAGCGCCGGGCGTCGCTGCGTTCCAGATCACCGCCTGGTCGACACTGTTGGCATCGTTGCAGCTGCCGCCAATCCATCCGTCATTGGAGATGGCCCTTGCGACACAGGGTTGATGAGGATCCAGTGGCTCCAGTCGCGCCTGCGAGTTCGGCGTGTTCACGTTTGCGACAAACGGGACGTTGTTGGCGCTGGTACTGGCAGGAGAGCAGTTGCCGACAGCAATACCGTTGTTGGTGACGCTTTCGGTTTTGCATTGCTCACCTGTTGCATGACCCAGGTCGATGTAACCGGCGGCGTTGACCGACAGCCCAAACGCGCCGACCAGCAGGCAGCTCACGAAACTTATCAGGTACTTGTTCATCATCGTTCCATCCTTGGATAAAGGTTTGGGCTGATTAGATGCGCAAACAAGACCGCCAACAACTGTCAAAGTTAACAGGTTTATACGAGCGGTAAATGCTTGCAGATATTCGTTAACTTCATTGGTCGAGGAGTAAGTTTATTCATTTGAGACGGTTGGGGCGAGTGGGTCAGAGAAGCTCTTCGTGATCGCCCACTGTGCCGCCAATGTAAGCGAGGGGATGAATGTATCATCGTACTGCTTGGAATCATTGCGTAAGTTGCCACTGACGAACATCATGCTGACTGTGGCAGAGCTGGGGGTGGGCGGTTCCATAAGATTAAGCTGTACGCTAAAGAGAGAGTATTTAATGGGATTGCTTGTGCATGGCCGACAGCTGCCTAGTTAGGAAACATGCAACTGTTGCCAAACCTTTGGGCTAACTAAAGACGAATAGGCGCAGACCCTATTTATGAGACAAGCGCCGCTAGAATACGACGTTAGAACACAGACCTTGTAAGCCGGAATTCTTAGGCCCGCAAAAAGCGTTGCCTAAAAAGTCCAAAATCGGGGTGTTAGGTAAAAATTCATAGGCGCCCAGAAAATTCAATGTATCTTTCAGGGCAATGCTGTGATGAATGGACATAGCACTCTTATGCTGCCCAAGCGGAGTCGCCATTGCACTACCGCCAGTAGCCACAATGACTAAAAGAACAATCATTGCCAAACTTTTAGGCGCTTTGAACTTGAACATACTTTCACTCCAATAGTCGGCTGTCTATCACCGATGATGACCTGATTGGATACCCCAAAAAAATGACGCAATTGTTAGAACTAACGGGTACAGACGAGCGAAATATTTTAGAGCGTGTTGAACCCCGCGCCAATCAATGAACTTGTAAGTAACGTATATCACCCCCAGCAGGCTTTTTCCCACGAGCGGCTACGTCATACCATAGGGGCAGCTGCAAGCAAGCCCCCAGCTCACTATTAAAGTCGTTTGTGCCGATTGTTCATAAGCATCAGCTCATCTTTAACAACTTGTCGGGACAACTTAGGTGTTACGACTCATCCTGACCTTTCGCTTTCAAAAACTAACGGAAGCCTCTCAACATTGATTTTAGAGCGACTGAAACCATGAGCTGCCATTTTTAGCGAATCCCGAAATGAACTGAACGCTCTGATCTACTCCCTGGCTACAAACCATACTCGTATTCATAGCTGGCCGGCCGCAATCCCAAATCCAGGTTTCAGCGAAGTACCCACGGGTATTTGCCTCCGGGAGCGGGGTCGCAACTGCAGTTGTGACACTGGATACTGCTATGAAAAACACTGCAATCGCAGTACCGCAAGATGCCTTGACCTTCAACATGCCCCTTACTCCAGTAATCGATTGTCCATACCGTTGTTTACCACGCTGACCCGATTAGATACCCCAAAAAACGGCCCCACAACTGTCAGAACTAACAGGTACAGACCAGCACCCTCCCTCACCGCTTATTAAGCCCCCGCGCCAACCGATCCCCGCCCAACTGAATCACCGCGACCAACGCCACCAGCAGCACAATCACCGTCAGCATGATCTGTGTATCAAAGCGCTGATACCCATACCGGTAAGCAATATCCCCCAAGCCCCCCGCGCCAATCGCGCCGGCCATGGCCGATGAGTTGATCATGGTCACCAGCGTGATGGTGAAACCGCCGACGATCCCCGGGAGCGCTTCCGGCAACAGCACGTGCCAGATGATGTGCCAGCGGCGGCAGCCCATGGCTTGTGCGGCTTCGATCAGGCCGTGGTCGACTTCGCGCAGGCTCACTTCGGCAATGCGTGCAAAGAACGGCGTGGCGGCGATGGTCAAGGGTACGACCGCTGCCCATACGCCGTAGGTGGTGCCGACGATCAGACGAGTGAACGGGATCAGCGCCACCATCAGGATCAGGAACGGAATCGAGCGGAACAGATTGACGAACGCCCCCAGCACGCGGTTCAGCGCCGGGGCCTGGTAAATGCCGCCCTTGTCACTGGTCACCAGGAACACCGCCAACGGGATTCCCACCAGCAGCGCGATCAGCGATGACACGCCGACCATCAGCAAGGTGTCGATGGCGCCTTGTACCAATCGATCAAACCACATAACCCAGCACCTCCGTCTGTTGTGCCCAATTCCCGGCCCGTTTGCGCAGTTCTTCGGCGCTGTGGGGCGAGCCGTTTACCGCCAGCAGCAATTGCCCCAAGGCATGCCCCTGGATGCGTTCCACACCGCCTTGCAACAGGCGCACGCGGCCGCCGAGGGCGCTGAACAGGGCGGCCAGATCGGGTTCGTCGGTGTCGCCGCCGGTGAATTGCAAACGCAGCACCAGCGCCGCGTCAGGCGATGCCGGTGTGGCCTGCAGGCGGCTTTGCAACTCGTCCGGCAGCCCGTGTTGCAGGGGGGCCAGCAGGGTTTTGCTGACTTCATGCTGCGGGTTGCCGAACACCTGCCACACCGGGCCTTGCTCGACGATGCGCCCATGTTCCAGCACCACCACGCGGTCGCAGATTTCGCGGATCACCGCCATCTCGTGGGTGATCAGCACGATGGTCAAACCCAGGCGCCGGTTGATCTCACGCAGCAGGCCGAGGATCGATTGGGTCGTCTCCGGGTCGAGGGCCGAGGTGGCCTCGTCGCACAGCAGGATCTCGGGGTCGTGCACCAGCGAACGGGCAATGCCCACCCGTTGTTTCTGCCCACCGGACAGCTGCGCCGGGTAAGACGTGTGCTTGTCCTGCAACCCCACCAGTTCCAGCAGCTCGCGTACTTTTTGCTCGCGCTGCTGCTTCGGCACGCCCGCCACTTTCAACGGCAACTCGACGTTCTGCCACACCGTTTTGGCCGACATCAGGTTGAAGTGCTGGAAGATCATGCCGATGCGTCGACGCAGGGCCACCAGACGGTCTTCATCAAACTCACCGATGTCCACCTGATCGATCAGCACCCGCCCGCTGCTGGGTTGTTCCAGGCGATTGATGGTGCGGATCAGCGATGACTTGCCGGCGCCGCTGCGGCCAATGATGCCGAACACTTCACCGCGCTGGATCGCCAGGTCGATGCCTTGCAAGGCATGCACCGTGCCGTCGTAGGTCTTGCCCAGGTTGATGAAACGCACATGCGCGCGATTGAGGTCCGGGTGCAATTCGCTCTGCTCGGCGTCCCTGGGCGGCAGGCCCAGGTCGCGCAGTTGGGCATGGGCGGCGGTCATTTTTTATCTTCCCAGCCGACTTGGTAGAGCTTGCCGAGGGATTTATCCAAGGCGGCACGCACCACCGGCGAATGCTGGTAGATATCCACAAACTTGATCACCCGTGGGTCGGTCTTGCTTTTGGGCTGGATCACGAACTGGATCACGTACTCCGGATGGTCGAGGCCGTCGAACAGCAGCGCCGACTCGGCATCGAAGGTCTTGGACAGGCGGATATACGCCGGGTAGCCCTGCACCAGGTCGGCATCGTCATAGGCGCGCACCAGTTGCACGGCCTCGACCTGCAGGATCTTGATCTTCTTCGGGTTGGAAACGATGTCCTCTTCGGTGGCCTTGTAGCCCACTCCCGGCTTGAGCGTGATCAGCCCCGCCTTGGCCAGCAGTTGCAGGCCACGACCGCTGTTGATCGGGTCGTTGGCAATCGCCACGCTGGCGCCCTGGGGCAAGTCGTTGATGCTTTTGTACTTCTTCGAATACAGCCCGACGTTGTTGATGATGCCCGGCGCATAGGGCACCAGGTCAAAACCGGCGGCGGCCTTGGCGTTTTCCAGGAACGGGATGTGCTGGAAATAGTTCACGTCGATATCGCCGGCAGCCAGGCTGACGTTGGGTGCGATCCAGTCGGTGAACTCCACCAGCTCGACTTTGAGGCCTTGCTTGCCGGCTTCGGCTACAGCGGCTTCCAGAGGAATCGCAAAGGCGGCGGTGGTGCCGATCTTCAACGGCGCATCGGCGGCGAATACCGCTGAGCTGAACAGTCCGAACGCCAGGGCCAGTGCTTTGACTGGATGAGTGAGCAGTGTCTTTTTCATTGGGTATTTCCAGTCAGAGAAGCAGTTTGTCGGTAGGTGGAACCGGTGTGTTGTTCGGGTAGGCGGGCGCTGCCCTGGAAGACTTTTTCCCGCAGCGTTCCCTGTTCATATTCAGTTTTGTACGACCCGCGCTTTTGCAGCTCCGGCACCACCAGGTCGATGAAGTCCACATAGCTTTCCGGCGTGACGATGCGCGTTAGGTTGAAGCCATCCAGGCCGGTCTCGCTGATCCACGATTCCAGCTCGTCGGCGACCTGTCCGGGCGAGCCGACCAGGGTGATGTAGCGCCCGCCCAAGGCGTGCTGCTCCAGCAATTTGCGCCGGGTCCAGTCGTTGTTCTGCAGGTTCTTGGTGGCCGACTGGATCGCGTTGCTCTTCACGTACTGGATCGGCTCGTCCAGTTCGTATTGGGCAAAGTCGATGGCGGTGGATGCCGAGAAATGCGCCACGCCGGCTTCCGGGCTGGCGTAGCTGAGGTACTCGGCGTGTTTGGCCCAGGCCAACGCTTCTGTGGCACCCACGATCACGTTGAGGCCCATGAACACCTTGATGTCATCCGGGTTGCGCCCGGCCTCGACCGCGCTGGCGCGCACCTTGTCCACCTGGACCTTGGTCGCGGCCTTGTTCTGGCCGCTGATGAATACGCACTCGGCATGGCGCCCCGCGAACAGCAACCCGCGCTCCGAACTGCCGGCCTGGAACAGCACCGGTGTACGTTGCGGAGAGGGCTCGCACAGGTGATACCCGTCCACCTGGTAGAACTCCCCCTGGTGCTCGACCTTGTGCACCTTGCCCGGCTGCGCATACACCCGCGCCTTGGGGTCGTTGAGCACCGCGCCGTCTTCCCAGCTGCCTTCCCAGAGTTTGTAGAGCACCTCCAGGTATTCATCGGCCTGGTCGTAGCGGCGGTCATGCTCGACTTGTTCAGTGAGGCCCATGGCCTTGGCGGCGCTGTCGAGGTAGCCGGTGACGATGTTCCAACCCACACGGCCACGGCTCAGGTGGTCCAGCGTGGACATGCGCCGGGCGAACAAATACGGCGGCTCGTAGGTGAGGTTGGCGGTGAGGCCGAAGCCGAGGTTTCTGGTGACGGCGGCCATGGCTGAGACCAACAGCAACGGATCATTCACCGGCAGTTGGATCGACTCTTTGAGCGGCACATCAATCGAGTTCTGGTACACGTCGTACACACCGACGATATCGGCGATAAACAAACCGTCGAACAGCCCGCGCTCCAGGGTTTGCGCCAGCTCGGTCCAGTACTCGATCGTCTTGTACTGGGTCGAAGTGTCCCGTGGATGCGTCCACAGGCCGTGGTTGATATGCCCGATGCAGTTCATGTTGAAGGCATTGAGCAGGATTTTTTTCTTCGCCATCAAATGGTCCCCCGCAGCGGCGGGTTTTCATCGTTCAGGTAGTAATTACCCACCGCGTGGTACTTCCACCGCACCGGGTCGTGCAGGGTGTGCACCCGGGCGTTGCGCCAGTGACGGTCCAAGCCATGTTCAGCCAGGGTCGCCTGGCTGCCGGCCAGTTCGAACAGGGTGCTGCCGGCGGCCAGGGAAATTTCGGTGCTCAAGGCGCGTACTTCCGCGACGGCAATCGAGGCGGCAGCGACGGTCTCGGCGTTGCTGTCGGCCTGGGCACGGTCCAGGTACTCGCCCGAGCGCTCCAACAGCGCCTCGGCGGCGTGCAGGCGGATGCTCAAGTGGCCGAAGCTTTTCAGGGTCAGTGGGTCTTCAGTGGCTTTGTCGTTGCCGGAGTCGATCCACGGGCGGGTCTTGGTGCGTACAAAGTGCAGCGCATCTTCAAAGGCCGCACGGGCGATCCCGGTGTCGATGGCAGCGTGAAGGATCTGGGCCAGCGGGCCGACGGTGGTCGGGCGTTCGAAGGCGCTCTGGAACGGGATCACGTCCTGCGCGGCCACCCACACGTTATCGAACACCACCGAACCGCTGCCGGTGGTGCGCTGGCCGAAGCCGCTCCAGTCGTCGATCACGCTCAGGCCTTCGCTGTCGCGTGGCACAAAGGCCAGTTGCTGCACGCCGTGGTCATCCACCACCGACGTGGGGATGCGCTGGGCGTAGATCGCGCCGGTGGAATAGAACTTGCGGCCGCTGATACGGAAACCGTCACCGTCGCGGGTGATTTTGGTGACGCGGTCATGGGCGGTCTTGGTGCCCAGTTCCGCCAGGGCGTTGCCGAAGCGCTGGCCGGCGAGTACCTCGGTGTACAGGCGTTTTTGCTGTGGCGGGCTGCCGTTTACGCGCAGCACTTCCAGGGCGTAGAAATGGTTCTGCGGGATCTGGCCCAGGGATGCATCGGCCTGGGCTATCAAGGCAATCACCTTGGCCAGGGTGACATTGGATACGCCCGCGCCGCCGTGCTCCTTCGGCACGCTGATGCCCCACAGGCCGGAGCGCGAGAACGCATCCAGCTCGGGCAAGGGCAGGCGGCGCTCGCGGTCGCGCTGGGCGCTGTCGCGGCGAAAGTCTTCGGCCAGGTCGCTGGCGACAACAAGGGCTTGTTCGTCGCTGGTGATGACCGCGACGGGATGAGAGAAAGTCATGATGTTCTCCAGATGTCTGGTCGGTCAGATCCAGGAATGGCGAGCCGGCAAGGTACCGTTCAAGCGATAGGCGCCGATGGCGTGATACTTCCAGCGCACCGGGTCGTGCAGCGTGTGCACCCGGGCGTTGCGCCAGTGACGGTCGAGGTTGAATTCGGCAAGGGTGGCGCGGCTGCCGGCCAGTTCGAAGAGCTTTTCGCTGACCAGCAGCGACACTTCGGTGGTCAGCACCTTGGCCTCGGCCACGGCGATGGAGGCCCGTGCGGCGGACTGCGCGGTGATGGGCGCGGCGCTGACCTGGTCCAGCACTTGCCCTGCCTTGCGCAGCAGCGCTTCGGCGGCGTGCAGTTCGATCTTCAGCTTGCCGATGTCGGCGATCACGTACAGGTCATCGCTGGCACGTTCGACCTTGGCGTCGATCCAGGGGCGCGAGCGTTCGCGTACGAACGCGATGGTGTCATCCAGCGCGCCACGGGCGATGCCGGCGTCGATGGCCGCCTGGATCAATTGCGAGACGGCGCCCTGTATCGTCGGAGTTTCGCCGATGCGCCAGTTTTCCACGACCAGTTCGGCCTCCACCGGCACCCGATCCAGCAGCACCGTGCCGCTGGCGGTGGTGCGCTGGCCGAAGCCGGACCAATCGTCAACGATGCGCAGCCCTTCAGTGCCTCGGCGCACGAACGCCATGACCTGCTTGCCGTCATCGTTCAACGCCTTGACCGCGACCCAATGCGCAAACAGCGCGCCGGTGGAATAGAACTTCTGGCCGCTGATTACGTAACCGTCACCGTTGGCGGTGATGCGCGCCTTGAGCTCCAGGGTATTCCTGGTACCGCGTTCCGGGCCGCCATTGCCGATGCGCCAGCCGTCTAGCACGCTCTGGAACAGCTGTTTTTTCTGGCGCTCGGTGGCGGCGCCCTGCAACAGGTGCAGGATGCCGAAATGGTTCTGCGGGATCTGCCCGAGGGCCGGGTCGGCCGCGCTGATGATCGCGAACACCTCGGCCAGGGTCACGAACGACACCTGCGGGCCGCCGTACTCACGGGGAATGGAAATACTGCCCAGCCCGCGGCGGGTGAACTGCTCGATCTGCGCCCACGGCAGTTTGCGTTGCTGGTCGCGCCTGGCGGCTTGCAGGCGAGCCGCCTGGGCCAACTCATGGGCAGCCTTCAGCACCTCTGCGTCGTTGCGCAGCACGGTGGCCGGCAACAGCAGGGGGGCTACGTCCAGATCATTCTGGGGGGGGGTTAGAGCCAAGTTAGACATCAGCGCCGCTCCTTGGCTGCACGTAATGCCCTGGCGTTGCGCACCGGGGTAATCCTGACCATACCGACCTCGCATTCAATGAAATAAAAACAGAAAAATCAGAGATGTCCGGTGGTCCGGTGTATATACCCTAAGCGTGTTAAATATTTAAATAAACTAACTTTTGGGAATATGCATAGAAGGTCTGTCACCCAGGTTCACAGGGCGATCCCGGCGCTCGTGGCTGGTAGGTCAGCGCGGTCCCGGCCGGGCGGGACGGTGCCCCTGCTGCAATGCGCAAGGTGCGCGCGGGTGCCCAGCGTGAATTGTTGCCGACGCGGTCAAGAATGCAGTACGTCACTTCCAGCCGACAGTCGTCGCCCGCTTCGATAATCACCGTCGAAGGTACCCATACCTGTACCGCCAGGCCGACTTCCCTGGCCCGGATCTTCGGCAGATCCAGGCGCACATCGCCCCAGCGCAAGGTGATGGCATCGCCGGTGGTCATGTGCAGGTAAGGCTCGATGGTCAGGGGAATACCGCGCCGCACCTGGCTGGCATTGACGCCGTAGCGGCGGATGATATCGGGCAGGCCCACGGGGGCGAGGTTCTGGTTTTCGTCACCGCAAAGGGGCGAGGGTTGGCCGCCTGGGCACAGGGTCTTTACACGCACTCGCCTCACGGCTGAGCGAGCAGGGGCGTGGCCGACCTGCATGACTTGGTAATGCACCTGCGTCGGCCCCTCCAGCACAAAACTCTCTGGTACCCGCAGGTGAGTGAACTCGCCGATCTTGCCTGTGGTGATCCGACGTGAAGCGGCGAAACAGTTGTTCCAGAACAGCTCGATCAGGTCGCCTTCATCCATGCCGGGATACGGCGGGATGTCAACCTGCAAGCGTGCAGCGGCCAGGGCATTGATGCCATTGCCGACGGCCTGGGGCAGTGTCGGGGCGGTGAGCAGGGGGCGCGTCATAAGTAATCTCCTTGATGCAGCCAGCAGCAATCGCTCCGGACCTTTGGCGCAGGTGTGCGCGGTGGGCCGAACGAAACGATTCAGTGAATAGCCGGGATAGGATCCAATCCTCTGGGCGCTAGATAAGAGGGTTGGCCGAGGGGCGTCAATGGCGGCAAAGGGCTAAATGGCGGGTTTGGAGATAATCAGAACGGTCTGACTGGGGCGGGGATATTCAGGTAGGTGCGGCGGGGTGTTTTACCCGCGAGAACGAGGATTCCCCTTGTAGGAGCCGGCTTGCTGGCGAAGAGCGATCAGGCAACGCGGTAAACCTGATTTACCGCGTTAACGTTGACGTTTTTCGCCGGCAAGCCGGCTCCTGCAGGTGGGAATCAGTGGGCGAGGAATTTGCTCAGGAACTGCTTGGTGCGCTCTTCCCTGGGGTTGGCGAACAGCGCCTTGGCTTCGCCTTGTTCCACGATCACACCCTTGTCGAAGAAGATCACCCGGTTGGCCACATCCCGCGCAAAACTCATCTCGTGGGTGACGATGACCATGGTGCGGTTTTCTTCGGCGAGGCTGCGGATGGTCGCCAGCACTTCGCCCACCAGCTCAGGGTCCAGCGCCGAGGTGGGTTCGTCGAACAGGATCACCTCCGGCTCCATGGCCAGCGCGCGGGCAATTGCCACGCGCTGCTGCTGGCCGCCGGAGAGGCGCCGTGGGTAGGCGTCTTCCTTGCCTGCCAGGCCTACCCTGGCCAACAGCTTGCGACCCAGTGCGACCGCGGCATCGTGCGGCATCTTCTTGACCACGGTGGGGCCTTCGATGACGTTTTCCAGCGCGGTGCGGTGGGGGAACAGGTTGAAGTTCTGAAACACAAAGCCCACGTGCTGGCGCAGGCGTCGCACCAGGCTTTGTTGCTGGTTGATCGGCTTGCTGGTGTCGATCTCGATGTCACCCACCTTGATGCGGCCGCTGGTGGGTTGTTCGAGGAAATTCAGGCAGCGCAGGAAGGTGGTCTTGCCGGAACCGCTGGGGCCGATGATGGCGATGACTTCGCCTTCCTTGACCTCCAGGTCGATGCCGTTGAGCACCACCTGACCGTTGAATTGTTTGGTCAGTTTTTCAACCACGATCATGCTTCAGGACTCCAGGTCATGCCGGTTGACCCGGTCTTCCAGGCGATTTTGCAAGTGCGCCAGGATGCTCGCCAAAATCCAGTAGATCAGGGCAGCGGAGAGATACATGGTGAAGATTTCGAAGGTCCTTGCCGACACCAGTTGCGCCTGACGGAACAGCTCGGGCACCTGGATGGTGGCGGCCAGCGCCGTGTCCTTGACCAGCGAAATGAAACTGTTGCCCAGCGGCGGCAAGGCCGTGCGCATTGCCTGCGGCAGGATGGCCCGGCGCAGGCTTTGTGCGCGGGTCATGCCGATACTGGCGGCGGCTTCCCATTGGCCGCGCTCGATGGAACCGATGGCGGCACGCAGGATTTCACAGGCGTAGGCAGCCATGTTCAGCGAAAAGCCGATCATGGCTGCCGGGATCGGATCCAGCTCGATGCCCACTTGCGGCAAGCCGTAGTAGATCAAAAACAGCTGTACCAGCAAGGGCGTGCCGCGAAAGAACGACACGTAGACTCGGGCGAGCCAACTCACCAGCTTGAAGCGCGACAGGCGCATCAAGGCCAGGCCGAAGCCCAGTAGCAAGCCGAAAAACATCCCGCCGAGGCTGAGGATCACCGTGTAATACGCGCCCTTGAGCAGAAAGGGCGCGGAGTCCAGCGCGAGTTGGAAACCTGCTTCCATTATTGAGTGACGTCAGCGTTGAAGTATTTCTCGGACAGCTTCTTCAAGGTGCCGTCAGCACGCAGTTTGTCGAGGGCCTTGTTCACCGCATCCAGCAGTTCTGGCTCACCCTTGCGCAGGGCGATACCGGCTTCCTGGCGGGAGAAGGCATCGCCGGCTGCAGCGGTGTCCGGGGCTTTCTTGGCGTACTCCAGGGCGGCCAGGCGGTCGATCAGGATGGCGTCGATACGGCCGATGCGCAGGTCCTGGAACTTGGTCGGGTCGTCGTTGTAGGTCTTGATGATGGCTTTGGGTTGATTGTCCTTGAGCCATTGTTCGTAGTTGGTGCCCAGGCCTACGCCGACTTTCTTGCCGGCCAGGTCGTCGGCGGTCTTGATAGCGTCGACGTTTTTCTTCAGGACCAGCGCCTGGATACCGGAGACGGTGTAAGGCTGGGAGAAGTCGTATTTCTTTTTACGTTCTTCGGAGATGGTCACCTGGTTGACCACGGCGTCCAGGCGCTTGGATTCCAGGGCGGCGAGGATGCCGTCCCATGGCGTCGCTTGCAGCTTGACCTTCACGCCCAGCTCCTTGGCCAGGGCTTCGGACAGTTCCACTTCGAAACCGCTGAGCTTGCCGCTTTCATCGACGAAGCTGAACGGCGGGTAAGTACCTTCCAGGCCGATCTTGATCTCGCCGGCTTTTTTGATGTTGCCCAGTTGTTCACCCGCGACTGCCTGGCCGATCAGGCCAGCCCCGAGTGCCAGGCCCAGAGTGCCAACCAGCAACGTGCGACGGAATACAGAAATAGTCATGAAGAGCCCCTGTGTTTTTATGGTGTGCGATGCAGGTGACGCAGTAGTCGTATCCTGCCTTAAAGCGCGTAGCGCGTCTTCGCCTACGGCGCGACTATAAAGACGGTTTTTAAGACTTGAAAATAATATAAATTAAATATGATATTCCAATAAGATATATATAGAGGTTCTAATGTGGGAGGGGGCTTGCCCCCGATAGCGGTGTAGCAGTCACAGAAGTCATGGCTGACACTCCGTCATCGGGGGCAAGCCCCCTCCCACATGTTGGTCCACAATTAGGCCGCGTTTATTCAATTAAAGGCGCTGTTGTAGGCAAACAACGCGGGCGCGCCACCGGTATGCAGGAAAATGATCGGGCCATCCTCGAAGCGCTGGCGCCCGATACCGTCCAGCAAGCCGGCCATGGCCTTGCCAGTGTAGACCGGGTCCAGCAGCAGGCCTTCCTGGCTCGCCAGCAACTTGACCGCCGCCAGGGTGCCTGCGTTCGGTTCGCCATAGCGCGGGCCAAAATATTCGTCCCACAGGATCACCTTGAAGGCTTCGGGAATATCCACACCCAACAATTCGGCGGTGCGTTCGGCCAGGCCCTGCACTTTCGGGAACTGTGCTTCTTCGGTGCGCGATACGGTGATACCGATCACGGGCAACTGCGGCAGCACTTCGCTCAACGCCAGGGCCAGGCCGCTGTGGGTGCCCGCACTGCCGGACGCCAGCACCACGGCGGCAAACTCGGTACCGCTGGCTTCGATCTGCGCGGCCAGCTCCAGCCCGGCGCGCACGTAACCCAGGGCGCCGAGGGCATTGGAGCCGCCGATGGGCACCAGGTATGGCTGCTTGCCGTTGCTGCGCAGGCGGTCGGCGACGGCACTGAGTTGGTCGTCGACGTTGTCGAGGTTCTCCACCAGCTCCACCTTGGCGTCGAGCAGGTCCAGCAGCAGGCGGTTGCCGTTGCCCAGGTAGTTGGGGTCTTCGGTGCCGGTGGGGTTCTCCAGCAGCGCGACGCAGCCCAGGCCGAGCTTGGCGGCCAGCGCGGCGGTCTGGCGCACGTGGTTGGACTGGATCGCGCCAGCGGTCACCAGGGTGTCGGCGCCTTGGGCGATGGCATCGGCGGCCAGGTATTCAAGTTTGCGCAGCTTGTTGCCGCCCATGGCCAGCGGTGTGGTGTCGTCGCGCTTGACGTAGATGTCTCTGCCCGACCAGGCCGACAGCCGCTCGAGTTTTTCCAGGGCGGTGGCGCCACCCAGCAGTTCCAGGCGGTTAAAACGGTCGAGCTGTTGTTTGATCATGGCTACGCACGGTTGATGAGGATGGGGCGACTATAGGCAGGCACTTTTCATCGGGCAACCGCCAATCGCTTATTCCGGAAGGTTCTTAGCATTGCACCATTGGTTCTTAAGGGCGGCCAGGGTGCATACCGTAAAGTGAGTGCCATTACGTCAGGAGTGAAAACCGTGAGTGAGCGTTCCAGTCATTGGCAATTACAAACCATCGTCAGCCAGTTGCGCGGCGCCCGGGACCAGTGGCGAACGCGCAATGGCCGTTTGAGCGGTGAGCATGGTGGCCGCGAGTTGCCTTCGCGTGAAGCGGTGGCGCAGATCCTGGAGTCGTTGTGCGGCGCGTTGTTCCCCATGCGCCTGGGCCCGGTGGACCTGCGTGAAGAAAGCGAAGACTTCTACGTTGGCCACACCCTGGATGTGGCGCTCAATGCCCTGCTCGGCCAGGCGCGCCTGGAACTGCGCTACGCCGCGCGCCAGAGCGGCGAGGACGACAGCGCCGTTAATGCCCACGCCATCCGCCTGATCCAGGATTTCGCCCTGGCCTTGCCGTCCCTGCGCAGCCTGCTGGACACCGACGTACTGGCCGCCTACCACGGCGACCCGGCCGCTCGCAGTGTGGATGAAGTGTTGCTGTGCTACCCCGGCATCCTGGCGGTGATTCACCATCGCCTGGCCCACCACCTGTACCGCGCCGGCCTGCCGCTGTTGGCGCGCATCAGCGCCGAGATCGCCCACTCGGCCACCGGCATCGACATCCACCCCGGCGCACAGATCGGCCCGAGTTTTTTTATCGACCACGGGACCGGCGTGGTGATCGGCGAAACCGCGATCATCGGCGAGCGCGTGCGCATCTACCAGGCCGTGACCCTGGGCGCCAAGCGCTTCCCGGCGGATGAGGACGGGCAGTTGCAGAAGGGCCATCCGCGTCATCCGATTGTCGAGGACGATGTGGTGATCTACGCCGGGGCGACCATCCTGGGGCGCATCACCATCGGCAAGGGCTCGACCATTGGCGGTAACGTGTGGCTGACCCGCAGCGTGCCGGCGGGGGCGAATATCACCCAGGCGAACCTGCAGCATGATGACGGCACGCAGAAGTGAGCATGTCAGCGTTCAAGCCGCTCCAGTGACAGGTGGGTCTGTTCGCGCAGCCACTCCATGCGACGTTCCGACAGGTCATTGTAGAGCTGGTTGTACAGGTCCTCGGACATGACCTGGTCCGGGACGACTCGGTCCTCGATCTGTAACTGTTCGATCCGGGACTTCAGTGCCTCGCGTTTTTGCGTTTTCTCCTGCTCGTTCAGACCCTGCGCCTGGGCAAACGCTTTTTGTTCGGTATCCAGTTGCTCCAGGCTTTCCAACTGTTGAACCGTGTTTTCTTCGTTGGCTGCGTAGTCTTTTGCGTAGCGTTCCTTCAGGAAGGGCTCCCAGTAGGGTTCCTGCAACATGCGGTTCACCAGTCCGTCGCCTTCACTCAAGTCTTTCACGGCTTTGCCCGCATGGATGATGGAAGACTCGGGCACATCGGCGGTGTTTCGATACGTCATGCTGTCGCTGACCCAGGGCAGGTTGAGGCTTTTCGACAGGCGTGTCTGGTAGGCCAGGTAAACCTCCACCTCGTCGACGCTGCCGGGCTGTCCATCAACAACCTGGGTGGACAGTCGCAGTCCCTGGCCACCTTGATTGGCAGGTTTGAGACGGTTGGCGATGTCCGCCCGGGCGACATCGTTCACCATCTTGAGCCTCGCGGCGCCTTGGGCTAGACGGGTGATTGTCTCTTCATGTTCAGCTTGCGTTCGACTGTATCGCCTGGCCGTGGTGGCGGTGACCTGAATCCCCATTTCGGTGAATATCTGGCGGCTTGCGTCCGGGCACAGCCCCGGGAAGCTCGACATTTTGAACAGCTCCTGACGCAGCATCGTGTCTTCGTGCATGCTCAACAGCATATGCCGCACCTGATCGGTCAGGATTCTTCGGTTTTGTTCGTAACGCATCTGGTCCATCGGGTCCTCGAAAGCCTCGGGTTGCTCCAGTTTCTTGATGACCTCGAAAAAACCCTGGGAGCCTTCTTCATTTTCCAAGTCAAACCAGACATTGGCAAAACGTATCTGGTTTTCATCGTCCAGGTCATCCACCCAAAAGTCAGCATCGCCCTTGGGCGGGTAAGTGCGATAAGGGTCCAACCCAAAGTCAGTTTTGTGCTCGTCCCAAAGGGCCCTGGCTTCAGGTGTGAGGGTTGCGCGGTCCAGCCAGGTGTTAGCCACGGTAAATGCCTCTGCGGACTCCCTGGCGACCTCTGGAATTGTGGTAATGGGGTTGCCGCGAAGGTACAGGTCAAAAGACGCGTCTCGCTCGTGCGCAAAGAGGCCCGCGGGCCACTCGCTGATCCCTGTGTGGGACAGGTCCAGCGCCTTCAGGTCGCGCATGTGACTAATATCCGGGACCCGTCCCAGAGGGTTTTTTGAAAGATCCAACCCCTGCAACCGCCGCAGTTTTTTCAACTGCTGGACAGCGGTGTTGTCCAAGGCAATAGCGTTGTTGCTCACGTCGAGGGCTTTGAGCGAGCGCATGTTTCCAATGGCCTTGGGCAGTTTGACCAGACGGTTATCCGCTAAATCAAGCGTCTTCAATTTAGGGAAATGCGCCAGGAATGGCGTATGTTCAGCGGCAAACCCACTGCCATTCATATGCAAGTGCGTGACCAATCCCAACTCAAAGGGCAGCACGGGCAGTTCAGTCGGCAGCACTGTATCGCTCAGGTCCAAGTACACGTCGTTGCCTGCCGTATTGAACTCGTCGTGCAGTTTTGTGTACCCCTCGCGCCAGGCTTCTTTCAACTTCTTGGTAAATGCCTTCCTGGCAAGCACCTCTTCCAGCGAGTTGCGATAAGGAAATCGGGTACTGTCTTGCAAATAGGTGTGTAGCGCCTTGTCTAAGGCTTTGCCTTCGGCTTTCAGGTTTTCCAGTTGTAATCGCCCCTCTTCACTCTCGGCTTTTTCAGCGAAGCGTTTCACGCCTTGCTCGGACATCCCCGGCAGCCAGTGTTTGATATCCCCCTGCACCGTAACGGGATTTACCTCGACATCGACCACGCGGCTCATGCTGTTGCCGCCACCGAGCAGGGTCAGTGTTTTACGTTCAGGATGGGTGGGGATAGGCGCCTCGGCGAGGGCCAAGCGCCGTTCGGTGGGCGCTTTGTTTTTTTCAATCAGCCATGTGCGCAGTGTGTCGCTATCGCGCAAGGGGCTTTCGGGTGGCAATGCCTGGAATACAGCATTGTAGAAGTCAGTTGCGCCGTGTATCAGCTTGCCTTCGGCGTTGAACACTCGGTACTGGCCTGTTCGGTTACGCACCAGGATCTTGAGGTGTGCGGCATCCTCTGCGCCGACCTGGGTTCTCAGGTCGCCGGTGGGGGTTCGTTCACGCACCTGGATACGCAGATTCGCAAAACTGTCTGAGTGAATTCTGAGGGTATTGAGTGCCAGGTTTTCGGTGTGTGTCGAGGGCGGGGTACCCTGGACAAGCTGTTCGAACATGCGAGTACTGCGGACTTCGAAATCCAGCTCCCGCGCTTGGTTTTTTACCTCTAATGGAAGGCGTTTCTTTTCACTCATAATGCTCAGGTGGCGGCGACGGGTATGGCGAACCAGGCTCTGAGCGATACTCAGGGGGAGGTCCGGGTACTGGCTGCGCAGCAATTGGATAGAGGGCTCGTCGCTGGCTTCCTGGCGGGAGTAGTCGCTGTTGGCGAGGGAGGCGCTTTGCTGCTCGACATACGCGGCCAGCCGTTCACGCAACGCCTGTACGCGCTCATTTTCAGGTAACTGTTTGCCGAGTAACTGGGTCAGTTGTGGTTCATCCAGGTAGTCCACGACTTTTTCCGCCAGCCGGCCGGACATGACATCGGCGATGCTCAAGCTCAGGGCATCGGCACCTGTTGCTTGTGCATTGCCATAGCGACGGGGCGTGCCTGATAAATCGCTATGCGGGTACACCAGCAAGGCTTTGTCGCGAGGCCAGCCCTCAAGCTCGGTGACCATTTGTTCGAACCAGTCCGATGACGGGTCAAGGGGCTGGCCTGTACGGATGGCGTCTTCGGCCTCTCTGATGCGCTTCTCACTGTCAAAGCGTTTGAGGGTATCGGCCAGCAAGGGCGGGGTGGGTTCATTGTTGGCGTACATATGGCGTAAATCCCCGAACGCGACACCGCTTATCTGCCGTACCTGCTCCAGTTCACCGACCGTCAGACCGTTTGTCTGTGGCCCGAGGCGTCTCAGCAGGCGAGCATTGTTCCAGGTCCTTGGCTGTTCACCGGCCAGCACGCACGCGCCGCTGCCATTGAGCGCCACGGGAGGCTGGTAGGCACTGGGGCGTTTGGGATGGGCAAGGGTGTACGTTTGGGTGACAGGGTCCTTGCGGACTTCATAGTGGTGGTTTTCCACTTTCACAATCTGCTTGCCCTGATGGTGGTGAAGGCCATTTTCGTGCGCAATGGAGGTCTCGGGCAGGCGCAGGTTGGTATGTTGGTAAGGCGCGAGGTCAGGGGCCCAGAGGCGCGTCTGCGCGGAAGGTGTCTGTACGGGTTGGAGTTGCTCGACAAACGTGGACAGTTTCACCTTGGCAATTTCACCCACTTTGCCTCCCGCTTCGAACAGCGCGAGCTGCAGCGTGTTCTCTGCGATCGAGAGCAGATGTTCTGCTGCTTCGCGCTGCAAGCCTTCGGCCCAATCGACGATGCCTTCAAATACATCGTCGAGCATCTGGTAGGTGGTGTAGGCCAACATCAACTCCCCCAGCAAGGGAACGAACGGAGTGATGACCAGGAGCGCGGCATTGAAAATGTCCGAGAGCATTTTTTCCAGGTTGTCCCACCACTTCCAGCGCGCCATGCGGTCGGCGTAGGCTGTTGAGATGGCAATCTCTCGGGCGTCGTTCACGCATTTGTTCAGTTTGACGCGGTAGAGGTAGTGCCAGAGATCATCCTGGCCCGGATTTTCGCCACGGTTTTGAATATCGTCACGAACAGCCAGGGTGCGAAATTGCAGGTTGGGGGTTTCTACCGGCTCTGGGCGCCAGTTGGGGCGGCTGTCCCCAGGTTCTCTGTCGTGCCAGCGCACAGTGGAAAGCAACTGATTGAGTTGGTAAAAAAAGCGCCCACGTTCCTGATGGGCCACGAACTGGCTGAAGAACTGCTGGTAGCTGGGGCGGGATGGGTCGTCGCGAGGCGTGCGGTCACGCAGTTGGCCGGTCAACTCTTTGACGAAGGCCGGGGCCGAGCTGTAGTCCTTGAGAGGGTGGGCGGGGTCATCAGGGATATAGACCAGGATTTTATGAAGCGCTGCGTCCAACCGTGCGGGGGCGATGATGAAAATGCCCGGCAGGCGTGTATCCAGCAGGCTCAGCGCGTAGACGTCCATCGTTTGCCCGCCCAGTTGAAGCGGGCCGTCTCTTTGGAGCAGCGACTGAATGAGGGTGTAACTGTCTTCGGTGATGTCTTTTTTGGCGAGCGCCACGTGAGCGGCACTGTTGAGGGCGGCTTTCAGGTTGTGGATGACTTTTTGTCGGAAGGAGGTGGCGACCGAGGCATTGCCGAACCCCACTGTCAGGGTGAGGTTTTGCATATAGCGCGCACCGATATCCAGGTTTCGGCACAAGGTTTTGAAATGGTCGGCGGTGAGGGGTTGACCTGTCACCCTGTGTTTGAACGTGAGTATCTCACGCTGCCCACGGGCATCCTCTGCCGCAAGGAAAGCGTAATCGACAAAGGTTTCCGAAGCTGAAAAGTTGTGCAAGGCGGCGTCGAGCAGCGTCGTTGTCCGGACGGAGACACCCGGGTGCGTCCCGAACGTCCACCAGGGCAATGTGGCCGGCGCGTATAGACGGATCGAAGTATTCGACACATCAATAGCGCCGTAGTCACGCAGGGCATTTTTCAGCAAGGGCTCGGCGAAGGCCTTAATGTCGGTGAGTTTCTCGAATAGCGTGTCCAGTGCGTTCTGGCTGGCCCAGTGGGTGTCAAGGGCGTGCTTGAAGGGCAGGCGCTGCTCCGAGCCAGGGGCATTGCGATAGAGTTCCGTGAAGTCTGGGCGCTGTTTTTTCAACGCCGCAAAACGTTGCAGTGACGTGCTCCGCAACCATGGCGGCAATTGTTGCCGGATAAAATCAAAATGCTTCAATGTCTCTGGCATGGCTGAATGACCTCAGGTGGGCAGTGGTCATTCGATTGTGGTGAATGCAACAGGAGACAGGCTGCACATATTGAAAGGCGTGCTGAACGTTTTTCAGCGCGATCCGTCATACCTTTCCTTGAGCTTGTGTAGGAATCACCTACCACTCAGCCCTGCGATTAGTCCCAGACCGCCTATCCATGTTTAACTTGAATGCTCGTTCAAGTTAAACCCGGTGGTTCGCTGCCCGCTCACAACAGGAGGCTTACCTTTGCTGAGTCCGTTTTTCACAGCCATATCCCTCATCCTTGGGGTGCATCGTTCATGAGTGCATCGTCCACCCCATCCAGCGGCCTGGTGCGCATGAATGCGCCGGTCTTCTACTTTGCCGCGACGTTTATCCTGCTGTTCGGCATCACCGTCATCGCTATCCCGCAACAGGCCGGTGCCTGGCTGCTGGCGGCGCAAAACTGGGCGGCCAACACGGTCGGCTGGTACTACATGCTGGCGATGACCCTGTATCTGGTCTTCGTGGTGGTCACCGCGCTATCGGGCTACGGCAAGATAAAACTCGGTGCCGACCACGACGAGCCCGAATTCAGTTACCTGTCCTGGGCCGGCATGCTGTTCGCCGCCGGGATCAGCATCACGCTGTTCTTCTTCTGCGTCTCCGAGCCGCTGACGCACCTGGTGCAACCGCCGCAGGGCGCGCCGATGAACGCCGACGCTGCGCGCCAGGCCATGCAGATCCTGTTTCTGCACTGGGGCCTGCATGGCTGGGGCGTGTTCGCGTTTGTGGGCATGGCCCTGGCGTACTTTGCCTACCGGCATAACCTGCCGCTGGCGTTGCGCTCGGCGCTGTACCCGCTGATTGGCAAACGCATCAATGGCCCCATCGGTTACGCGGTGGATGGCTTTGGCATTATCGCCACGGTGTTCGGCCTCGGCGCGGATATGGGTTTTGGGGTGCTGCACCTCAACTCCGGTCTCGATTATCTGTTTGGCATTGCCCATACCCAGTGGATCCAGGTCGGTCTCATCACGCTGATGATGGGCGCCGCGATCCTGGTCGCTGTGGCCGGCGTCGACAAGGGCGTGCGGGTGATGTCCGACATCAACATGCTGCTGGCCTGTGCGCTGCTGCTGTTCGTGTTGTTCGCCGGGCCTACCCAGCATTTGCTTAACACCCTGATCCAGAACATCGGCGACTACCTGGGCGCCTTGCCGACCAAGAGTTTCGACGTATACGCCTACGACAAACCCAGCGACTGGCTGGGTGGCTGGACCGTGTTCTACTGGGCCTGGTGGATTGCATGGTCGCCGTTCGTGGGCCTGTTTATCGCACGGATTTCCCGTGGTCGTACCATCCGCGAATTCGTGTTCGGCGTGCTGCTGATCCCGCTGGGTTTCACCCTGGCCTGGATGTCGATCTTCGGCAACAGCGCCATCGACCAGGTGCTCAACCACGGCATGGCCGCGCTCGGCCAGTCGGCCATCGATGATCCGTCGATGAGTCTCTACCTGCTGCTGGAAACCTACCCCTGGAGCAAAACCGTCATCGCGGTCACGGTGTTTATCAGCTTCGTGTTCTTCGTCACCTCGGCCGACTCCGGCACCGTGGTGCTGTCGACCCTGTCGTCCAAGGGCGGCAACGCCGATGAAGACGGACCGAAATGGCTGCGTGTGTTCTGGGGGGCGATGACCGCGCTGGTCACCAGCGCCTTGCTGTTCGCCGGCAGTATTGATTCGCTCAAGTCAGCGGTAGTACTGACCTCGCTGCCGTTCTCGATGATCCTGCTGCTGATGATGTGGGGGCTGCACAAGGCGTTCTACCTGGAGTCGCAAAAGCAGATCGCCCAGTTGCATTCGCTGGCGCCGGTTTCGGCGGCGCGCAAGGGCCGAGGTGGCTGGCGTCAGCGTTTGAGCCAGGCGGTGCATTTCCCGTCGCGGGATGAGGTGTATCGCTTCCTGGAATCAACCGTGCGTCCGGCGATTGAGGAGGTAACGGCGGTGTTCGTCGAGAAGGGCCTGAGTGTGGTCACCCAGCCCGACCCTTCCAACGACAGCGTCAGCCTGGAAATCGGCCATGGCGAGGAACATCCCTTCGTCTACCAGGTGCAGATGCGCGGCTACTTCACGCCGTCGTTCGCCCGTGGCGGCATGGGCTCCAAGGAGATCAACAACCGCCGCTACTACCGCGCGGAAGTGCACTTGGCCGAGGGCAGCCAGGACTACGACCTGGTGGGCTACACCAAGGAGCAGATCATCAACGACATCCTCGACCAGTACGAGCGACACCTGCAGTTCCTGCACCTGGTGCGCTGAGGTTCAGGCCCTGATGTACAGGGCCAGTGCCACTCACGGCGCGCCGAACACGCCACTGCCGATCACCAGCTCTGACACCTGGGCTGGCCGGCAGTGACTACCCCTTGCCCAACGCACTGTCCAGGGAGTAGTGGCCTGCACCGCGAAACACCAGGTACAACGCTAGCAGCGCCATCAGTACCGGGTACTCGATGCCCCGGTCGATCCATGCCCACGTCGGCCCCAATAAGTAAGCAATGGTCAGCATCTGCACGGTCATCATGGCCGCGACCAGCCGTGTGCCCAGGCCGAGGATCAACAGCAACCCGCCCACCGCTTCCAACAACGCGACCAGCAGGCCGATCAACTCCGGCTGCGGCAGGTGCAGGCGGTTCTCGATCAGGTTGATGGATGCCGCCATCGGGTCGGCCATCGAACCATGTGCACGGCCCAGCAATTTGGGCAGGCCGTGGGTGAGCATGATTACCCCGAAACCTGCGCGCAGCAGCGCGTAGGCAAGGGGTTCGGCAAAGCGGTAAAGCGGGGCGAGTGCGGGGATCGATAAGGTTGGCATGAAAGAACTCCACAAAGTGAACATCGCTGGCCCAGATGTACGACTCAGACCAGCCCGCCATTGGCGCGCAGGATTTGCCCATTCACCCAGCCACCGGCCGGGCTCACCAGAAACGCCACCACGCGGGCGACATCTTCCGGTTGGCCCAGGCGTTCCAGCGGCGGCATCTTGGCCATGCCGTGGATCTGTTCTTCGGTCTTGCCGTGAAGGAACAGTTCGGTGGCGACCGGGCCTGGCGCCACCGCGTTGACGGTAATCCGGCGCCCGCGCATCTCTTTAGCGAACACTTGAGTCAGGGATTCCACCGCCGCCTTGCTGGCGATGTACACCGCGTAGCCGGGGAAGTTGAGGCCGACGGTACTGCTGGAAAAGTTGACGATGCGCCCGCCGTCGTTCAGGCGCGTGGCGGCTTCACGCAGGGCGTTGAAGGTGCCACGGGTGTGGATATCGAAGTTCTGGTTGTAGAGCTCATCGCTGTGCTGGGCCAGGGGCAGGGTCTTGAGGATGCCGGCGTTGTTGATCAGTACGTCGACCTTGCCCAACTGTGCCTCGGCCTGGTCGAACAGGCGCGTGATGTCGGCGGGGTTGGCGACGTCGCCTTGAATCGCTATGGCCCGGTGACCGGCCTGGCGCAGTTCCACCACCAGTTTCGACGCCTCGGTGGCACTGCTGGCGTAGTTGATGGCCACGGCGTAACCGTCGGCGGCGAGTTGCTTGGCAATGACGGCGCCGATGCCACGGGAAGCGCCGGTGATGATTGCTACTTGAGTCGTCATGATCTGGGTTCCTTTAACGGTAGGTGGAAGCAGGTTCACATGTTTACCCAGGGCGATAAATGCGCCAGAGTTGCCTTGACTGTTCAATAATCGCCAACAATCGGCGCGACGGAGTGCAGCGTGGATCAAGTCAAGGCCATGAAGGTTTTCGTGCGGATTTACGAGCGTTCCAGCTTCACGCTGGCGGCCGATGACCTGAATCTGCCCCGGGCGACCCTGACCCACACCCTCAACCAGTTCGAAGCGTGGCTGGGCACGCGCCTGCTGGAACGCAGCACCCGCCGGGTGCGCCCGACCCTGGATGGCGAGGCGTATTACCAACGCTGTTTGCAGTTGCTGGCGCAGCTGGAAGAGGCCGAACTGGCATTTCGCAGCGTGGCGCCCAAGGGCCGTTTGCGCGTGGATTTGCACGGTACGCTGGCCAAGTATTTTGTGGTGCCGGCACTGCCGCAATTCATGGCGCGTTACCCGGAGATCGAGCTGTCGATCAGCGAGGCGGATCGCTTTGTCGACCTGATCGCCGAAGGCGTGGATTGCGTGCTGCGCGCAGGCGCCCTGGGTGACTCCGCGCTGATCGGCCGACGCGTCGCCAACCTGCGCCAGGTCACCTGCGCAAGCCCTGCGTACTTGCGTAAATACGGCGAACCCAAGAGCCTGGCCGAGCTGAGTGAGCACCGCGCGGTGAACTATGTTTCGCGCACCACGGCCAAACTGTTTCCCTTCGAGTTCATGGTGGACGGCGAGCTGCAGGAAGTGAGTATCCAGGGTGCGCTGTCGGTGTTCGGCGCCGAGATTTATTCGGCCAGCGCGGTGGCGGGATTGGGCATTATCCAGTGCCCGCACTACCGCATGGCCGAATTGATCGAGCAGGGCGTGATGCATGAAATCCTTCCTGACACACCGCCGCCGTCGATGCCGGTGTCGGTGTTGTATCCGCAGAACCGACACTTGTCGCCGAGGGTGCGGGTGTTCGTCGACTGGCTTGCCGAAGTCTTCGAAAATGCCCGCTAAGCCTTGTAATAGAAGGGTTTCTTAAATTTAATTTCATCCGTTCACGCCACGGTTTGACGCGTAACTGTCATCTGGTCACTGCGTAATTGTGTGAAGCGTTTGACGCTTTCATTTCAGAACAGTGACGGAGACCGGTACCAATGAAGACGTTGATAAGCCCTATGGTGGGTGCCGCCATGGCGAGCTTTATGCTGTCCGCCCATGCCGATTTTATCGATGACAGCCACGCCGATGTGACCCTGCTCAACCGCTACCTCAACCAGCAGGGGCGTGACGTGGTGAACAGCAACGCCAAGGCCCACAGCATTCGCGATTGGGGCCAGGGTTTCGAGTTCAACTTCAAGTCCGGCTACACCGAAGGCCCGGTGGGGTTTGGCCTGGACCTGCAGGCGTTCTATGGGTTGAAGCTGGACTCTGGCGGCGACCTCAACGACAAGGATCACCAGGGCCGCTACCCGGGCAGCATGTTCCCGCTGGACAACGGCAAGTCCGCCGACCAGTTCGGTGTGTTGAGCCCGACGTTCAAGATGCGTTTCGCCAAGGATTAATTGCGCTTGGGTACGCTCTACGGCAACAACCCGGTGCTGGCCAACACCGACGGACGCCTTTACCAGCAGACCAACACGGGTGTACAGCTGGTGTCCAAGGACCTCAGTGACTTCACCTTCACCGGCGGCGATATCTTCAAGACCAAGATCCGCAACGAAACCGGCGACCAGGGCATGATCACCGCCGGTGGCACCAAAGAGAGCGATCGCTTCCTGTTCGGCGGTGCGGACTACACTGGCATCCAGAACACCACGGTCAGCCTGTGGTACTCCAACCTTGAGGATTACTACCAGCAGTTCTTCCTCGGCGCCAAGCGGCATGACGCCTTGTCCGTGGGCGCGATCGACACCGACTTGCGGGTGTTCCGCAGCCTGGGCGTGGGCGGCAACGCCGATGGCGACAAAGACTACGCAGCCGCCGGCCTCTACGGTGACGGCACGGGCAAGGGGCGTATCAATCAGACCACCGCCAGCCTGCTTGAGAGCTACAGCCTGGACGGTCATACCGTCGGCCTGGGCATCCAGAAGAACAGCGGCGACAGCGACTTCCCCTACCTGGATTCCGGCCTGAACAGCGGCGACAACCGCCAGGGCCCAGGCTCAGGCGCCGACACGCCGGCGCTGACCAACATGCAGTTGAATAAATTTCAACACGCCGGTGAGCGCACTTGGCTTGCGCAGTACAAGTATGACTTCGGTAAGCTTGGCCTCACGGGCCTGACGTTCTCCGCCGCCTATGCCCACGGCGATGACATCCGCACGGCGCAAGGCACTACCAGCGAATGGGAACGTAACGTCGCCGTGGCGTATCAAGTGCCTACCGGCACCCTCAAAGGCCTGGGTGTCACCTGGAAAAACGCCCATGCCAGCCCGGACATCAGCGGTGCTACCGTGCAAGATGAAAACCGCTTCTATGTGAGTTATGTCGTTCCACTCTGGTAGGCAATTGCTGTAGAACGGAACGGCAGACTTAAGCGATTCAGCTGGTTAAAAGGCCTGGGAATACCCTTATTCCCAGGCCTTATTTGCCGACGTCCAAGAGAGGATTCGATGACTTACATTGCTGCCGAAAACCGCTATGAATCTATCCCGTATCGCCGCGTAGGCCGCAGTGGGCTGGTGCTGCCCGCACTGTCCCTGGGCCTGTGGCACAACTTTGGCGACAGCACCCCGATCGACACCCAGCGCGCCTTGCTGCGCACCGCGTTCGACCTGGGGATCAACCACTTCGACCTGGCCAACAACTATGGCCCGCCCTACGGCAGCGCCGAGATCAACTTCGGCCGTTTGCTGCGTGAAGACTTCAAGCACTACCGCGACGAACTGATCATCTCCAGCAAGGCCGGCTGGGACATGTGGCCCGGCCCTTACGGCCAGGGCGGAGGTTCGCGCAAGTACGTGCTGGCCAGCCTCGACCAGAGCCTGCAACGCCTGGGTGTCGACTATGTGGATATCTTCTATTCCCACCGTTTTGACGCCGACACCCCCCTGGAAGAAACCGCCAGTGCCCTCGCCACTGCTGTGCAACAAGGCAAGGCGTTGTACATCGGTATCTCGTCCTACTCAGGGGTAAAAACCCGCGAAATCGCCGCCCTGCTCAAAGAGTGGAAAGTGCCGCTGCTGATTCACCAGCCGGCCTACAACCTGCTCAACCGCTGGGTGGAAAAAGACCTGCTGGACACCACCGAAGAGCTCGGCGCCGGGGTGATTGCCTTCACGCCGCTGGCCCAGGGTTTGCTGACCGACAAGTACCTCAACGGCGTACCGGCGGATGCACGGGTGAATCGCCCGGGCGGTGGTTCGTTGCAGGCCAAGCACCTGTCCGAAACCAACATCGCCCACGTGCGTGCGCTGAACGAGATCGCCCAGCGTCGTGGTCAGAGCCTGGCCCAACTGGCACTGGCCTGGACGTTGCGTGATCCACGGGTGACCAGTGCGCTGATCGGTGCAAGCCGGCCGGAGCAGATTATCGAGAACGTCGGTGCGTTGAAGAACTTGAACTTTAGCGTGGAAGAACTGGCGGAGATCGATCGGTTTGCCCAGGAAGGCGGGATCAACCTGTGGGAAAAGCCATCCACGGCTGAATAAACAGTCCATGTGGGAGGGAGCAACCCCCTCCCACATTTGATTTCTGGTGTGATGACTAACGGGCCTGGCCTTAGAACGGCACATCCCCAAGAATCGTCGCCCGATGCATCACCCGCCGCTGCGGCCGGTAGTCATCCACCGCGTAGTGCTGTGTCACGCGGTTATCCCAGAACGCCACATCGTTTTCCTGCCAACGCCAGCGAATGGTAAATTCCGGGCGTGTCGCGTGGGCGAACAAGAGCTTCAAGATGGCTTCACTCTCCGCCGGTTCCAGCTCATTGATCCTGGTGGTAAACCCATCACTCACGAACAGTGACTTGCGCCCACTCACCGGATGCGTACGCACCACCGGGTGCGATAACGGCGGGTTCTTCCTGCGGGTTTCTTCCCAGCGTGCCAGGTCTTCGGCGGTGTTGCCAAAGCGCTCGAGCGGAAAGGACTTGGTGAAGTCATGGGTCGCCGTCAGCCCATCGAGCAAGCGCTTCAGCGGTTCGGACAACGCTTCATAGGCTGCAATCCCGCTGGCCCACAGCGTATCGCCACCAAACGCCGGCAGCAGCTTGGCGCTGAGTACTGCACCGAGCGCCGGAGTGGGCAGGAAGGTCACGTCGGTGTGCCACACAGCATTGTCGCGCACGTCGGTGACGGCGGTGTCGAGGATCAGCACTTCGGGCTGGTCCGGCACGTTGGGGTAGATCGGGTGGATATGCAGGTCACCGAAATTCGCCGCGAACCGCGCTTGCTGCTGCGGGGTGATCGACTGGCCGCGCAAGAACAGCACCGAGTGGGTGAGCAACGCCTGTTCGATGGCGTCGCGCTGTTCAGGGGGCAGCGGCTGGGTGATATCGACGCCACTGATCTGGGCGCCCAGGGCGGTGCTTAATGGGGTAACGGTCAGGCTGCTCATGCGGTTCTCATTCACTCAGTGTGCCTGGCCATGCCACGGCACCAATTTACGCTGCAGGGCACGCAGGCCCATTTCCATGGCGAAGGCGATCAGGGCGATCACCAGAATCCCCAGCACCACCACATCGGTGACCAGGAACTGCGCCGCCGACTGCACCATGAAGCCCAGGCCGCTGGTGGCGGCGATCAGCTCGGCGGCGACCAGCGTGGACCAACCCACACCCAGCCCGATGCGCACGCCGGTCAGGATGTCGGGCAGGGCGCTCGGCAGGACCACATGGCGAATCAACTGGGCACGGGTGGCACCCAGCGACTGCGCTGCACGCAGTCTGGCCGGGTCGACGGTGCGCACGCCGGTGGCGGTGGCGATGGCTATCGGCGCGAAGATTGCCAGGTAGATCAGCAGCACCTTGGACAGCTCGCCGATGCCGCACCAGATCACGATCAACGGCAGGTAGGCCAGCGGCGGGATCGGTCGGTAGAACTCGATCAGCGGGTCGAGGATGCCACGGGCGATTCGGTTGGAACCGATGGCGATCCCCACGGGCACGGCGGTCAGCACCGCGAAGCCCAGGCCCAGGCCGATACGGCTGAGGCTCGCGCCAAGGTGCTGCCACAAGGTGGAGTCCATATAGCCGGTGGTCGCCAGCAGCCAGCCCTTTTGCAGCACGGCGGACGGCGGCGGCAGGAACAGCGGTTCGATCAAGCCGCTGGCGGTCACGGCCCACCAGAGGGCCAGCAAGGCGACCAGGGTCAACACGCTGATCCAGCGCGTGCTCAGGCTGCGTCGTACCGGGACAACTGCGGGCACCACCGGTTTGGTCACCGTGGCGGGAAGTTCGTAGCTGCTCATGCGGACACCTGCCGTTGGGAGAACACTTTGCCCAGCACGTGTTCGCGGGTTTCGATAAAGCGTGGGTCGGACTTGATCGCCCGCGCCGACTCACCGGCGGCGTAGCGTTGGCCGAAGTCCAGGTGCAGGCGTTCGACGATCTGGCCGGGGTTGGGCGCCAGCAGGATCAAATCGGTGGCGAGGAAGACCGCCTCTTCGATGTCGTGGGTAATCAGGAACACCGGCTTGGCCGTGCGCCGCCAGACTTGCAGCAACAGCTCCTGCATCTGTTCGCGGGTGAAGGCATCGAGGGCGCCGAAGGGCTCGTCCATCAGCAGCACACGAGGGTCGGCGGCCAGGGCGCGGGCCAGGCCGACACGTTGCTTCTGGCCGCCGGAAAGCTGCCAGATGCGTCGGTTGTCGAACCCGGCCAGGTCGACCAGCGCGAGCATTTCCCGGGCGCGTATTTCGCGTTGCGCCTTGGGCGCGCCGGCCAGCTCCAGGCCGAAGCCGACGTTGGCCAGCACATCCTGCCAGGGCAGCAGGGCGTCGTCCTGGAACACCACGCCGCGTTCAGCACTGGGGCCGTTGACCGGCACGCCATCGAGGGTGATACGCCCGGCGCAAGGTTCGACGAAACCGGCAATCAGGTTCAACAGCGAAGTCTTGCCACTGCCGGACGGGCCGAGAGCCACCAGCAACTGCTGGGGCCCCAGGTCGAGTGAAATGTCTGACAGTACCGGTTCTGTGGCGCCTGGGTACTGTGCGCTGATGCGCTCCAGTTGTAGCAAGGCCATCGCAATGAACTCCCGATCAGTGAGTGATGAATTTGGCGCTGACGTAAGGGGCGTAGTCCGGCAGCACGGCGTCGACCTTGCCTTGTTCCTTGAGGAACGCGGCGGTGTCGGTCACAGCCTTGGTGGTCGGTGCGCCCAGCAGGGTCACCTGGTCAGCGGCCAGCGGGTAGACGTTGCCTTGCAGCAGCAGTGGGATGTCGCTGGCCTTGGCGCCGGAGAGTTTCACCAGTTTGTCGACGTTGCCTTTGTCGGCGAGCCAGGCTTGTGGGTCTTTGCGGTACGCGGCGTAGGCATCCAGGGTGACTTTGGCGAACGCGGTGACGATTTCCGGGTGCTTCTCGGCGAAGTCCTTGCGCACGATCCAGGCATCGAAGGTCGGCGCGCCGAACTTGGCCAGTTCGCCCGAGGTGATCAGCACCTTGCCGTTTTCCTTGGCCACGCCCAGGGCAGGATCCCATACGTAGGTGGCGTCGATATCACCGCGCTTCCAGGCGGCGATGATCGCCGGTGGCGCGAGGTTGAGGATGGTCACTTTGGACGGGTCGATGTTCCAGTGCTTCAGCGCGGCCAGCAGGCTGTAGTGCCCGGTGGACACGAAGGGTACGGCGACTTTCTTGCCGACCAGGTCCTGCGGGCTGTTGATGCCCGAACCGTTGCGCGCTACCAGGGCTTCGGCGCCGCCGATCTGGGTGGCGACCAGGAAGGTTTCCACCGGTACCTTGCGGGTGATCGCGGCAGTCAGCGGGCTGGAACCGAGGTAGCCGATCTGCACGTCGCCGGAAGCGATGGCGGCGATGATGTCGGCGCCATTGTCGAATTTGCGCCAGTTGATCTTGGCGTTTGTGGCTTTTTCATAGTCGCCATCGGCCTGGGCGACTTTGGCCGGGTCCACGGTGGTCTGGTAAGCGATGGTCACGTCCGCCGCCTGGGCAAACAGGCTGGCACCGGCCAGGGACAATGCGGCCAGGAGACGCAGAGGGGTTAGCAGTTTCAAGGGGAAGCTCCTCAATCAGGCGGCCGAGGGTCGGTGTGTGAGGAGCCTAAATGATCTAAGAATCCGAAAATAAATAACATTTTCGAATTAGCTTATGAGAAGAACCGTGAGCGCTGATCGTGAATTGAAATGACGTCAAATGTGAGAAGGGGCTTGCCCTCTCCCACATTTGCCCCGGTTTCAGCTTACTTAGTTGCTGATGGCGAGGATGCTGGCCTGGTACGACCCAACAAACACATCGAAATCGCCCACTTCGTTCTGCTCCAGCTCAGCTTGCTGCGCCAGCGACGTCCGCGCCAGCTCTTCAAAGCGCGCCTGCTCTTCAGCCGCCAGCGGCTCCTTGCGGAAATGCTCGGCGTGCAACTGGCTCTGATGCAGGGAGAATTGCGCAAAACTCTCTTTACGCTCGGCCATCGCCGCCAGCACCTGGGCCGACGGGGTCAGGGACGAATCGTTGACCTTGGCCAACTGGGCGTCGAGCGCCTGGCTGTGCTCAGTGATGCCGTGGCTCTCGTCCAGCAAGGCAGCCAGCGGTGCAATCTGCTCCAGCAACTCGGACGCCCACTCCTTCATGTCCACCGGCTGGCCCTGGCGTTGCAATTGCAGGCCCGGACGGCGACCTTCCTTGACCACGCTGAGGAAGTTGGACGTGGCGTTGCCGCACTCGTTGTTGGCGAACAGCGGGCTGTCGTTCAGTGCGCAGAACAGCAGGAAGGCGTCGAGGAAGCGCGACTCTTGCAAGTCGATGCCCATGGGCAGGAACGGGTTGATGTCCAGGCAGCGCACTTCGATGTACTGGATGCCACGGGCCATCAGCGCCTGGATCGGCCGCTCGCCGGTATAGGTCACGCGCTTGGGGCGGATGTTGGAGTAGTACTCGTTTTCGATCTGCAGGATGTTGGTGTTGAGCTGTACCCACTCACCGTCCTTGTGCGTACCGATTTCGACGTAGGGCGCGTAGGGCGTTGCCACCGCTTCGCGCAGGCTGTCGGTGTAGCTGGCCAGGTCGTTGTAGCACGGCGTGAGGCCCGCCTGGGCGTTGCTCTGGTAACCCAGGTCACTCATGCGCAGGCTGGTGGCGTAGGGCAGGTACAGCGTGTCGGCGTCGAGCACTTCCAACTGGTGCGAACGACCACGCAGGAACCCGGCGTCCAGAGCCGGCGAAGCACCGAACAGGTACATCAACAGCCAGCTGTAGCGGCGGAAGTTACGGATCAGCGCGATATAGGCGTTGGACTGGTAGTCGCGGTCGGTGCCGACAAACCCTTCCGTCTCCTTGAGCAGCGGCCACAGCTGTTCCGGCAGGGAAAAGTTGTAGTGGATGCCGGCGATGCACTGCATGGTCTTGCCGTAACGCAGGGCCAGGCCCTTGCGGTACACGTACTTGAGCTGGCCGATATTGGAGGTGCCGTAGTAGGCAATCGGAATATCTTCCTCGGCCGGCAACGGACACGGCATGGAGGGGCTCCACAGGTATTCGCTGCCGAGCTTGGTATAGGCAAAGCGATGGATCTTGTCCAGGCTGCTCAGGGTATCGGCCGGGTCGGGCAGGGCGGGAGTGATGAACTCCAGCAGCGATTCCGAGTAGTCGGTGGTGATCTGTTCGTGGGTCAACGCGGCGCCCAGGGCTTCGGGGTGCGGCGTTTGCGCCAGTCGACCCTCACCGGTGACACGCAGGCATTCGCGCTCGATGCCGTGCAAGCACTGCTCTAGCAGGGAGAGGTGTTCGCGCTTGCCGAGCAGGGCCAGGCGGCGGTTGAGAAGTTCGCTCAAGTTGGATTCCTTCACGCGTCAGTCGCCCCAATATGGGGGTGGGCAGGACGGTCTACAAGGGTGAAGTTGAAACTGGCGTGATCGCCTGGTTTTGAGTCGATTTGACCCGCTCTGAATATGCCGACTTCACTCCATGAATTTGGCTACAGCGCAGCGAGAAAATTCCGACGCCGTTAGTGCAGCGCCGAAATTAACTCAAATCGGGGGTGGGGAGCTATAGGACAGCGAAGGTGCCCTGTGCTTTTGCGACAAGTCTTTCGTCCTGATACACATCCGCCTCGACCACCAGCGTGCGGCGGCCGGCATGAATCACCCGGCTGGTGCACAGCACGTCACCGTCCGACACGGCGCGGATGTAATTGATCTTGCACTCGATGGTCGCGCTCTGCTGGTCGAAACCATGGGCGCTGGAACAGGCCAGCCCCATCGTAATGTCCACGAGGCTGAAAATCGCCCCCCCATGGAGCTTGCCCGCGCGGTTGCGCAGTTGCGGCTCCAGGGTCAGGGCCACCTCGGCAACGCCTTCTTCAAGGCGTTGCAGGCGGCAGCCGATCAGTTCGCTGAAGGCGCTCTGGGTCAAGCCGGCCGGGATCTCCATCAGCGCTTCTTCAACTGCTTGGCGTTGGCGAACAGCGAGGCCATGGCGTTGTTGCTTGGGGCTGCGGTGGCGGTTTCCTTGCGAGCCGTAGTGTTTTGCGACTGGCGCGGTGCCGAGCCTGGGCGCGCGCCACGGGCACCGTCGATTTTCTCGCCGGGGGTGTCGCTCATGCGCATCGACAGGCCGACGCGTTTGCGCGGGATGTCGACTTCCATGACCTTGACCTTGACCACATCACCGGCCTTGACCGCTTCGCGGGGATCCTTGATGAATTTCTCCGAAAGCGCGGAGATATGCACCAAACCGTCCTGATGCACGCCGATGTCCACAAAGGCGCCGAAGTTGGTCACGTTGGTCACCACGCCTTCAAGGATCATGCCCGGTTGCAGGTCCTTGAGGTCTTCGACACCGTCCTGGAACTCGGCGGTCTTGAACTCGGGGCGTGGGTCGCGACCAGGTTTTTCCAGCTCTTGCAGGATGTCGGTGATGGTCGGCACACCGAAGGTTTCGTCGGTGTACTTCTTGGGATCCAGGCGCTTGAGGAAAGCGGCGTCGCCGATCAGCGAACGGATGTCGCGGTCGGTCTCGGCGGCGATGCGCTGCACCAGCGGGTAGGCTTCCGGGTGGACCGCAGACGCGTCAAGCGGGTTGTCGCCATTCATGACGCGCAGGAAGCCGGCGGCTTGTTCGAAGGTTTTTTCACCCAGGCGTGCGACTTTTTTCAGCGCGGCACGGGTTTTGAACGCGCCGTTTTCGTCACGGTGGCTGACGATGTTCTGTGCCAGGGTGGCGTTGAGGCCGGAGATTCGCGCCAGCAGTGCCACGGAGGCGGTGTTCACGTCGACGCCCACGGCGTTTACGCAGTCTTCCACAACTGCGTCCAGGCCGCGCGCCAGCTTCAGCTGCGACACGTCGTGCTGGTACTGGCCGACGCCGATGGATTTAGGGTCGATTTTCACCAGTTCGGCCAGCGGATCCTGCAGGCGACGGGCGATGGATACCGCGCCACGGATCGACACGTCGAGGTCCGGAAATTCCTTGGACGCCAGTTCCGACGCCGAGTACACCGAAGCGCCGGCTTCGGAGACCATGACCTTGGTCATCTTCATGGCCGGGTATTTTTTGATCAGTTCGGCGGCCAGCTTGTCGGTCTCGCGGCTGGCGGTACCGTTGCCGATGGCGATCAGGTCCACCGCGTGCTTGGCGCACAAGGCGGCCAGGATCGCGAGGGTCTGGTCCCATTTGTTGTGCGGCACATGCGGATACACCGTGGCGTGGTCCAGCAGTTTGCCGGTGGCGTCGACTACGGCGACCTTGCAGCCGGTACGCAGGCCCGGGTCGAGGCCCAGGGTGGCACGCGGGCCGGCCGGGGCGGCCAGCAGCAGGTCGTGCAGGTTGTGGGCGAACACGTTGATCGCCTCGGTTTCGGCGCCGTCGCGCAGCTCGCCCAGCAGGTCGGTTTCCAGGTGGGTGTAGAGCTTGACCTTCCAGGTCCAGCGCACCACTTCACCGAGCCACTTGTCCGCAGGACGGTTCTGATTCTGGATGCCGAATTGTTGGGCGATCATGCCTTCGCAGGGGTGCATGGTGCCCGGCAATTCGTCGCCGACCTTCAATGCGGAGCTGAGAATACCTTCGTTGCGGCCACGGAAAATTGCCAGTGCGCGGTGGGACGGCATGCTCTTGAGCGGCTCGTCGTGTTCGAAGTAATCGCGGAACTTGGCGCCTTCTTCCTCTTTGCCGGCGATGACGCGGGCGCTGAGGATGGCTTCCTGCTTCAGGTAGCTGCGCAGCTTTTCCAGCAGGCTGGCGTCTTCGGCGAAGCGTTCCATGAGGATGTACTTGGCACCTTCGAGGGCGGCCTTGACGTCGGCGACGCCTTTTTCGGCGTCGATGAAACGGGCAGCTTCGGTTTCCGGGGTCAGCGACGGGTCGTTGAACAGACCGTCGGCCAGTTCGCCCAGGCCGGCTTCCAGGGCGATCTGGCCCTTGGTGCGACGCTTCTGTTTGTAAGGCAGGTAGAGGTCTTCGAGGCGGGTCTTGGTGTCGGCGAGCTTGATGTCGCGCTCGAGTTGCGGGGTCAACTTGCCCTGTTCCTCGATGCTGGCGAGGATGCTGATGCGCCGTTCGTCGAGTTCTCGCAGATAGCGCAGGCGCTCTTCCAGGTGACGCAGTTGGGTGTCGTCGAGGCTGCCGGTTACTTCTTTACGGTAACGGGCGATGAACGGCACCGTGGAGCCTTCATCCAGTAGAGCGACGGCCGCTTCGACCTGTTGTGGGCGTACACCGAGTTCCTCGGCGATGCGGCTGTTGATGCTGTCCATAAAACCACCTGAAATTCTGAAAAGCAGCTCGCAGGCCCGGAAAACAAGGCCCTGGGAGGCTGGTTGAGCGGCCCGACTGGCGCCGCTGCCTGGGTCAAGAGGCTGCCTATTGACCCTCGAAATCGAAAAAATCGCGACAAGCGGGTGAAAAAAGCCTCGGCAGCAAACGGTAACGATCTGACGTTGCCCTGCACGGCGGCGGCGCATTATAACCAGCGTTCTGTCCTTGGGGGGATTGCGCCAACGGTTGTAGGGCGCGGGTTCGCTGGCGGTAGAGGAAAAATCTGCTAACAATGCACACGGTGCGTATAACGGCAGCTAGGCCATAATGCGCGCCGAGATAAGAGGAGCATCCAATGAGCAGCACTGCACAAACTGCTGAAGGCGAAAAAATTCTCATCGTTGATGACGATCCGGGGCTGAGCAGCCTGCTGGAGCGTTTCTTCAACTCCAAGGGTTACCGTGCCCGCGCGGTGCCGAACACCGAGCAGATGGACCGACTGCTGGGGCGCGAAGTCTTCAACCTGGTCGTACTCGACCTCATGCTGCCCGGTGAAGACGGCCTGACCGCCTGCAAGCGCCTGCGCGGCGCGAACAACCAGATTCCAATCATCATGCTCACCGCCAAGGGCGATGAGCTGAGTCGCATCAAGGGCCTGGAACTGGGCGCTGATGACTACCTGGCCAAACCCTTCAACCCCGACGAGCTGATGGCGCGGGTCAAGGCCGTACTGCGTCGGCAGGCCCCACCGGTACCGGGTGCACCGGGCAGCGAAGATGAAAGTGTCACCTTTGGCGACTACGAACTGTCGCTGGCGACCCGTGAGCTCAAGCGTGGCGATGAAGTGCACATGCTCACCACCGGCGAATTCGCCGTGCTCAAGGCCCTGGTGATGAACGCTCGACAGCCGCTGACCCGCGACAAGCTGATGAACCTGGCCCGTGGCCGGGAATGGGATGCGCTGGAGCGCTCCATCGACGTGCAGATCTCCCGACTGCGTCGGATGATCGAGCCGGACCCGTCCAAGCCACGGTATATCCAGACGGTGTGGGGCGTAGGTTATGTGTTTGTGCCGGATGGCAACAAAACCAGTTGACCGATGATTTGCAGTTACGGGCCTCCCGGTGTCTGACTCCATGAGGGTCGACGGGATGCCCGGCGTCTGCAATTCTGCGAGCGCCGCTCGTTTCTGCAAGGTATCCAGCTGTCTTCTATGAAAACCCCGTTGTGGTTCCCCCAAAGTTTCTTCTCCCGCACCCTTTGGCTGGTGCTGATCGTCGTTCTGTTTTCCAAGGCACTCACGCTGGTTTATCTGTTGATGAACGAGGACGTGCTGGTGGATCGACAATACAGTCACGGTGTTGCCCTTACCCTGCGTGCCTATTGGGCAGCTGACCCTGAGAATCGCGAAAAAATCGCCAAGGCCGCTACGTTGGTTCGTGTGGCGGGCGCGGGTGTGCCGGAAGGCGAGCAGCATTGGCCCTACAGTGAGATCTACCAGCGCCAGATGCAGGCTGAACTCGGTGAAGACACCGAGGTGCGGTTGCGCATGCATGTATCGCCGGCATTGTGGGTGCGTGCGCCGAGCCTGGGCGAGGACTGGTTGAAGGTGCCGTTGTATCCGCATCCGCTGCGGGGGCAGAAAATCTGGAACGTGCTGGGCTGGTTCCTGGCGATCGGGCTGCTTTCAACGGCGTCGGCGTGGATCTTTGTGCGTCAGCTCAACCAGCCGCTCAAGCGTCTTGTGTTTGCCGCCCGCCAGTTGGGTCAGGGGCGTAGTGTGCGCCTGCCAGTCAGCGATACGCCCAGCGAAATGACCGAGGTGTATGGCGCGTTCAACCAGATGGCGGAAGACGTCGAACAGGCTGGGCGCGAGCGCGAGCTGATGCTGGCGGGGGTGTCCCATGACTTGCGCACACCGTTGACGCGATTGCGCCTGTCGCTGGAGTTGATGGGCAACCATACTGATCTCACCGATGACATGGTCCGCGACATTGAGGACATGGACGCGATTCTCGACCAGTTCCTGGCGTTTATCCGCGATGGCCGTGATGAGGTAGTGGAAGAAGTCGACCTGACGGACCTGGTGCGTGAGGTGGTCGCGCCCTATAACCAGAACGGCGAACAGGTGCGCATGCGTCTGGAGCCGATCCGGCCGTTTGCGTTGCGTCGGGTGTCGATGAAGCGCCTGTTGAACAACCTGATTGGCAACGCCTTGCATCACGCCGGTTCTGACGTGGAAGTGGCGGCGTATGTGTCTGGCGACAGTGCAGCGCCCTATGTGGTGCTGAGCGTGATGGACCGGGGGGCGGGCATCGACCCGGACGAGCTGGAAGGCATCTTCAACCCCTTCACCCGTGGCGACCGTGCCCGGGGTGGCAAGGGCACTGGCCTTGGGTTGGCGATTGTGCGGCGGATTGCTTCGATGCATGGTGGCAATGTTGAGTTGCGCAACCGCGAAGAGGGTGGCCTGGAGGCGCGGGTACGCTTGCCGCTTGGGCTGATGTTGCCCAGGGATGCGGTATAGGCACAGTTGCAAGCTCCCGGTTTAAAGCTGCAAGAGAAAGGCGGATTGTTTTGCCTGTCCTTGCAGCTTAAAGCTTGAGGGTGCTGGCTGCTTCTCTAGCCCTTGCCCTTGGTCCTGGTCATATTTGGCCCACCATTCTTCTCCAGATGCTGAATGATGATCCCCGCCACATCCTTGCCGGTGGTGGTCTCGATCCCTTCCAGACCCGGTGATGAATTCACCTCCATCACCAGTGGCCCATGGTTGGAGCGCAATATATCCACACCCGCCACACTCAACCCCATCACCTTGGCCGCCCGCAGTGCGGTCATGCGTTCTTCCGGGGTGATCTTGATCAGGCTGGCGCTGCCGCCACGGTGCAGGTTGGAGCGGAACTCCCCCGGCTTGGCCTGGCGTTTCATCGCCGCAATCACCTTGTCGCCCACCACGAAGCAGCGGATATCCGCGCCACCGGCTTCCTTGATGTATTCCTGCACCATGATGTTCTGCTTGAGACCCATGAACGCCTCGATCACCGATTCCGCCGCCGTCGCAGTTTCACACAGCACCACGCCGATACCCTGGGTGCCTTCCAGCACCTTGATCACCAGCGGCGCGCCATTGACCATGTCGATCAGGTCGGGGATGTCGTCGGGGGAGTGGGCGAAGCCAGTCACCGGTAGGCCGATACCACGGCGCGACAGCAACTGCAGCGAGCGCAGCTTGTCCCGCGAGCGGGCAATGGCTACCGATTCGTTGAGAGGAAACACCCCCATCATTTCAAACTGGCGCAGCACTGCGCAGCCATAAAACGTCACCGAAGCGCCGATTCGCGGGATCACGGCATCAAACCCTTCCAGCGGCTTGCCCCTGTAGTGGATCTGCGGCTTGTGGCTGGCGATGTTCATATAGGCACGCAACGTGTCGATCACCACCATTTCGTGGCCACGTTCGGTGCCGGCCTCAACCAGGCGGCGGGTGGAATACAGACGCGGGTTTCGCGACAGCACAGCAATCTTCATGCAGCACCTGGGGCAGATAGGGTAGAGACCGGGAACACCGGCTTGTCTTGTACGTACTTGATGCCGGGATTGACCACCAAATGGCCGTCAATCAAGGCTTTGGAACCCAGCAACAGGCGGTAACGCATGGCCTTGCGGCAGGCCAGGGTAAACTCCACCCGCCATACCCGATCACCCAGCGCCAGCGTGGTGCTGATGACATAGCGCACCTGCGCATGGCCATTGGAGCTCTTGATGGTTTTCATCGTCACCAGCGGCGCTTCGCAGCGGCGGTGACGCAGTTGCACGACGCTGCCCAAGTGTGCGGTAAAACGCACCCACTGCTCGCCGTCGCGCTCGAACGGTTCAATGTCGGTGGCGTGCAGGCTCGAGGTGCTGGCACCGGTGTCGATCTTCGCGCGCAGGCCTGCTACTCCCAAGTCGGGAAGTGCCACCCACTCACGCAGACCCACAACGGTCAAATGGTCAAATGTCTTCAATATGGATAACCGATCAATTTGCCCAGGCCTGAGGGGATATCTCGGCCAGGGCTTTAAATGCAGGCTTGGCGAACCAGTAGCCTTGCATCAGAAATATTCCACAGTCGGAGAGAAAGTCCCGTTCGCCGGCACTTTCGATGCCTTCGGCGATGACAGTAACCCCCAACTGCTCACAGATTGTGACAATCCCCTGGACGATGACCTGACGGACACGGTCCTGATCAACATCGCGGATCAGCGCCATGTCGAGTTTGATCAGGTCAGGTTGGAAGTCGGCCAGCAGGTTCAGCCCCGAATAGCCCGCGCCGAAATCGTCGATGGCGGTCTTGAAGCCGAATTCGCGATATTCACGCAGAATATTCGTCAAATGGCGATAGTTATCTACATGCTCGCTTTCCAAGGTCTCGAAAATCAGTTGGTTCAACGGAAAATTATGTACGCGAGCCGCCTCCAGGGTGCTACGGATGCACAGTTCCGGGCGGTACACGGCATTGGGCATGAAGTTGATCGAAAGGTGAGTTTGCATTCCCAAGGTTGCCGCACCGGCGATCGCCTGGGTTCGGCAGCGTTGGTCGAAGCGGTAGCGGTTGCCTTCGTTGACCTGGTTCAGCACCGACAGCGCCCCTTCGCCTTGTGTGCCACGCACCAGGGCTTCGTGGGCAAAGATCGAATGGTCCCGCAGGTCTACGATAGGCTGGTAAGCGAACGCAAAATCGAACCCTAGGGGCTCGCTTTGCTGGCAACCCACGCAGCGCTGGTTGGGCGAGGTGAGTGAAAGGGGGAATTCGGTCACAACATATCCTCGCGAAAACAGGGTGCTACCTGGCGTATCTTAGGTGAGCCTGGGGATTTATGCGTCGAAGGGTTTCAACGGTAAAGTTGCGACATTTTTCAGAGCGAGGAATTCAAGTGGCTCAAAAGCAGGAAGAGGAAGAAAAGGTCCGTCTGGACAAGTGGCTGTGGGCGGCGCGTTTCTATAAAACCCGTGCCCTGGCCAAGGCCGCCATCGAGAGCGGCAAGGTGCATCATCGTGGCGAGCGCTGCAAGCCGGGCAAAGAGCCACGTGTCGGTGATGAGTTTCAGATTCGTGCAGGGTTTGATGAAAAGACGGTCGTGGTTCAGGCGCTTTCCATCGTTCGTCGTGGCGCATCTGAAGCGCAAGCGTTATACGCCGAAACCGAAGCCAGCATCGCCAAGCGTGAAAATGCGGCGGCGATGCGCAAGGCCGGTGCCACTGGCATGACCACCGATGGCAAACCGAGCAAGAAACAACGCCGCGACCTGTTCAAGTTTCGCGGCAGTGGCAACGATGACTAGCCTCAATCGAACGGGCTTTTGTAGTGAGCGGGGCAAGCCCGCTCGCCACAGATTATTGCCGTGTTCTAACGACGCTCATTCGCCCCACTATGGGTAAACGAGCAGCCAGCCCGAACACCGGCGCCGTTACCCGCAACAACCCACCCGATACCTTCGCCGCAAACGGTGTGTAGTACCCCCAGCCCAACGCCAACAGTGCCAGCAACACTCCGCCGATGTAATCGTCTTGCCCCCAATGTGCCCCCGCCACCAGGCGCGGCATCATGAACAGCAGCGTCAGGGCCCAGATCACCAGCACCTGGCCGATGCGCTTGGCGAACACGGTCATGAACATCCCCCAGATCAGCAGTACCGACGCATGGTCCCCCGGGAAGCTCTGACTCGAACGGTCCTTCAACTCCCAGGTCTTCTCCAGGCCCGGGAAGTAGTCACTCATCTGGATCGCCCCGCTGATCACCATGGACGGGCTATTGTGTTGCCAGCCCATGTGCGCGGCGAGTTTGGAAAACAGCATGCGGATAAACAGCAACAGCAACAGAATGCCGATAAAACCTAACAAGGCCTGGCGCACTTGCACCGCCTTGAACACCCAATCGCCGCGAATCAACAGCATCAGCAGAATCACCCCGACCACTGCATCGAACGGTCGCAAACTGGCGACAGCCCACACGTGCAGCCATGTGGAACTGCTTGCCAGCGGGTCATTGAGCAGGTGAAACAGCCACTCGTCGAACATCACACACAGCATCTGGCCGGTGGGCCACAGCCAAAAACACAGCAGCCCGATAGCGAGTAGATTGCAGACGGCCCATCGCCCGAGGTTCCACTTGGCTTGGAACAAACCCGGATTGTTCATAAACTGTCCCTCATGGCTCTAGAAACCGCACCAAAACGGTGCTAAAGCGTTTAATTCTATAAACCTTGTAATCATTTTGTCATCAATTCAGATACCCAGACCTATGACTGATCTACCGGATACCGACTTCACCCAACGCTTCATCTTCGACGAGAGCGACGCCCGCGGCGAACTGGTCTCGCTGGAGCGCAGCTATGCCGAAGTCCTTGCCAAGCACCCTTATCCGGAGCCGGTCGCGCAACTGCTCGGTGAGCTGATGGCCGCGGCAGCGTTGCTGGTGGGCACCATGAAGTTCGACGGTTTGCTGATTCTGCAGGCGCGTTCCGAAGGCCCGGTGCCGATGCTGATGATCGAATGCTCCAGCGAGCGTGAAATCCGTGGCTTGGCCCGTTATGAAGCCGATCAGATCGCGCCGGATGCCACCTTGTCCGACCTGATGGCCAACGGCGTGCTGGCAATTACCATCGACCCGACCGAAGGCCAGCGCTATCAGGGCATCGTCGATCTGGATGGCGAAACCCTGTCGGACTGCTTCACCAACTACTTCGTCATGTCCCAGCAGGTGGGCACCAAGTTCTGGCTTAACGCCGACGGCAAGCGCGCCCGTGGCCTGTTGTTGCAGCAATTGCCGGCTGACCGTATCAAAGACGACGATGATCGCGCAGAAAGCTGGCGGCACATCATCGCCCTGGCTGACACACTGAAAGCTGAAGAATTGCTGGGCCTGGACAACGAAACCATCCTGCACCGCCTTTACCACGAAGAGGCCGTGCGACTGTTTGACGCACAGGGCCTGCGCTTCAACTGCAGTTGCTCGCGTGAGCGTTCGGCCAATGCGCTGGCCAGCCTGGGCCTGGAAGATGCGCAAAACCTGGTGGTGGAGCACGGTGGCCATATCGAGATCGACTGCCAGTTCTGCAACGAGCGCTACCTGTTCGATGCGGCCGATGTAGCGCAATTGTTCGCCGGCGCAGGCATCGACACCCCTTCCGACACCCGCCACTAAAACGTTTAAGCACAGGTAAATCACCTGACAAACGCCGGATTAGCGCAGTTCTGACGGGAGGGCCCTACTCTTTTTGGGCTTTTCTGGCATAATCCGGCCCACTTTTTTCGCGGTAGTAGTGCGCAACTTTCTACTACAAAACGTTTGGAGCACTCGGCCATAGGCCGACGGGGAACCTCATGACGCAAGCCAACAACGCCGTATACACCGATCTGAGTGTTGACGATCTGGTTAAAGAAGCCCTGCAGCGTGGTGAAGGCGTGCTCGCCGATACTGGCGCGCTGGTCGTCGAAACCGGTCACCGTACTGGCCGTTCGCCGGTCGACCGTTTCATCGTTGAAGAGCCATCCACCCAGGCTTCCATCGCCTGGGGCCCGATCAACCGCAAGTTCCCGGCCGACAAGTTCGATGCCCTCTGGGCTCGCGTCGAGGCATTCAACAACGCGCAAGAGCATTTTGTTTCCCACGTTCACGTAGGGGCTTCCGAAGACCACTACCTGGCTGTGAAAATGACCACCCAGACTGCCTGGCAGAACCTGTTCGGTCGTTGCCTGTTCATCAACCCGGCCCAGTACAACCCGGCCGGTCGTGACGAGTGGCAAGTGCTCAACGTGGCCAACTTCGAATGCGTGCCAGAGCGTGACGGCACCAACTCCGACGGTTGCGTGATCCTCAACTTCGCACAGAAAAAAGTCCTGATCGCCGGCATGCGCTACGCCGGTGAAATGAAAAAAGCCATGTTCTCGGTGCAGAACTTCCTGCTGCCGGCTTCCGACGTACTGCCGATGCACTGCGCCGCCAACATCGGCGAAGCAGGCGACGTGACCCTGTTCTTCGGTCTGTCGGGCACCGGCAAGACCACCCTGTCCGCCGACGAAAGCCGTTACCTGATCGGTGACGACGAACACGGCTGGGGCGAAGGCGTGGTGTTCAACATCGAAGGCGGTTGCTATGCCAAGTGCATCGACCTGTCCGAGAAGAACGAGCCGGTCATCTGGAAAGCCATCAAGCACGGCGCCGTGCTGGAAAACGTGGTGATCGACGAAGCTGGGCACGCCGACTACACCAACGTCAGCCTGACCCAGAACAGCCGCGCCGCCTACCCGCTGGAGCACGTGGCCAAGCGTTCCGAGAAGAACCTGGGCGGCGAGCCAAACGCGGTGATCTTCCTGACCTGCGACCTGACCGGCGTACTGCCACCGGTGTCGATCCTCAGCGAAGAACAAGCGGCCTACCACTTCTTGTCCGGCTACACCGCACTGGTAGGCTCGACTGAGATGGGTTCCGGCGGCGGCATCAAGTCGACCTTCTCCACCTGCTTCGGCGCACCATTCTTCCCGCGCCCGGCTGGCGAATACGCTGAACTGCTGATCAAGCGTATCCGTGGCTTCGGCTCCAAGGTCTACCTGGTCAACACCGGCTGGACCGGCGGCGGCTACGGCGTCGGCAAGCGCTTCAACATCCCGACCACTCGCGGCGTGATTGCAGCGATCCAGAGCGGCGCGTTGGTCGGTGCTGAAACCGAACACCTCGACACCATCAACCTCGACGTGCCATTGGCCGTACCGGGCGTTGAGACCGGCCTGTTGAACCCACGTAACACCTGGGCCGACAAGGCTGCCTACGACGAAGCGGCGAAGGCGCTGGCCGGTCTGTTCATCGAGAACTTCAAGAAGTTTGAAGTGAGCGATGCGATCAAGGCCGCGGGTCCCAAGTTGTAAGATTCAGTCGTTGTGAAAAAGCCGCCTCTTGTGAGGCGGCTTTTTTGTGCGTGTCGGATTAGTCGGCGATATGTAAAACCACTGCGCCGACCAGTACCAGCACAACCCCCAGCACCTGCACCGCCGACAACCGCTCCTTGAAAAACATGAATCCCAGGATCGCCGCAATCCCGCCCGACAACGTACTGATCACCGTCACCACCGAAACCGACCCCGCCATCGCCCCCCATGAAAACGCCGAGAACCCGCCGAGGTTCATCAAGCTCGCCCCGGTCAGCGTCGCGCAGTTTTTCAGCGGTGGGATTTTCAAGCCGTCCTTGATCTTCAACACCATCACCAGCAGTACGCACAGGCCCACCAGGTAACCCAGCCACAGCATGGTGATCGGTCCCAGCGCCGGCAGTGTGTAGCGGCCTTGCAGCCAGAAGCTGGTGCCATACAGCAGGGCGGCGAGCATGGCGTAGGCGATCGACTGGCTGGGGTTGTTGTGGGGGACGCCGTTGTCCTTATGGATGCTGGAGAGGATCACGCCGATTACACACAGGGCGATGCAGCCCAGTTGCGTCGGGCTGATGTGTTCACCGCTGGCCCAGGACAGAAGTGTGGTCACCACGCCGTAGGAGGTCACCAGCGGCGCCACGATGGCGGCTTTGCCCAGGGCGAAGGCCTTGGACAGTGCAAGAGCGCCGGAGACAGTGAACAGGGCGGCAGCGATGCCCAGCAGCCAGACGCTCAGCGCGGCGTCGAGGGCTTTGAACAGGAAGGTCGGGAGGATGACCAGCAGCAGGGTCATGATCAGAAAGCCCAGCGCCTGGCCGAAATACACCGCGCGTTTTACGCCCACGGCGCGGGCGTTGAGGCCCACGAGAAAATCCGTGCCGCCCCAGAGCAGGGCGGCCAGCAGGCCCATTGTTACGTCCATGTAAGGTCCTTGTTGTTTTGAGCACGCTCATCGAATGTGAGAGGGGACTTGCCCCCTGCCACAATTTGAGTACCGGTGTGCCTGGAGTTTGTGTTCGCTCAGCTCAGGTTTTCCAGCGTCTGCGTGTCCCAGCTGTGGGTCTTGATCGCCAGGTAGAGCATGCCGATGGTCAGCGGCACTTTTTCGCCGCGCCCCTTGGCCCGGCGCTTGAGGAACACATCAAACACCGGCGGGTTGAAGTAACGATAAGTGTCGTAGTCACCCAAGTCGAGGGCGAATTCCTGCTCCAGCGCTTCCATCAGGTGCTTGGCCTCACTGCCGTCGCAGCCCAGGTCGAAGTTGATCGAAGTTTGCAGGCGGATCGTCTTGTGTTTGGGCAGGCCGATTTCTTCGTGCAAGAGCTGCAGGAGTTGCTGCATCACGGGGTCTTCGGGGAAGTTGAGGGCGAGGTTCATGGTGGGGGCACGCAGGAGTGGGTGATTGGCTTTTACTTTGCAATAGATATTCTGAGTGCTCAATAACCCGATGCCTGTCACGAAGGCGATTATCGGCAGGCTCCCAAGCTGAGCACCTCTGATCCATGAGGTGGCATACAACAGAAGTATTGGGCCGGTGACCAAGAGGCAGAGTCCAAACCATCTTCTGAGCACTGGTAGCCTTATTGACCTGTCAATTATGGCGGCCAGTGCGATGAGGAGGAGCAGATAAATCCATTCGATGTATTCGTTCATCGTCTTAGCCACTCTGGAGCTGTTGAGCCGTGGCCGATATGTTGAGTCCTTTCAATGTTCACTTGTATTTGCCGGGGCTGCTGAAAGGGCGCCAGTTTCAGTCAGAGAAAGGTGAGTTTTATAGAGGGGTGGGCAGGAGTTTTAAGCAGTTTCAGAGGGGGATGTCGTGGTATTTGGAGGTTTCTTACAGGGCTTTCCGGGATTTGTGGCTTGCAGTGACTTAACAGCAAAACAGGCAAGTGATGTGAGGGGGGGGGGGGGGCTGGGGTGTGTCAGTTGCCGACCGGCCTACTCACACACCGCTCAAAAATCGCCTCCAGCCCCCGATAATCACAGGCCACCGCATCAATATTCGCTGGTATCCACGCCGCGTGCTTCACCAGCCACCAGTTCACTGAAAACCCGGCATTCACGATGATCTGCTCGAACAAGATCCGTTGTGCTCGGCCATTACCTTCGCGGAAGGGATGGATGACGTTGAGGTCGCCATAGGCTTCGGCAATCTGCTTCACTAGCTCGGCCTGGCTCGCCCCGACATACCAGTTCGCTGCCTCCATTTGCCGGATGATCTTCGCCGCTTCCGGCGGGATGCGTTCCGGGGTGCAGAACAGCGTGTCGCCCTTCTGGATGTTGACGCTGCGCAGTTCACCGGCCCAGTCGTAGAGGTCGCCGAACAGGACGCGGTGTATGTGTTGCAGGCGTTCGAGGTCGTAGGGCGGCGGGAAGAGATGGAGGTTGCCTACGGCGATTTCGGATAATTCCCGCTCGGCCTGGTGCAGTCGGGTTTCGTCGTGCAGATCGAGGCGGTTGCGCAGGACGCTGCTACCGGGATAGCAGTACGGATCCTGGCCCACCCCGTATTTGTCGAGCATCAGCGTGGGGTGTTGCGGTACTTGGCAAGGACGGCTTCACGGGTCGGCAAGGGCTTGTCGACGTCGGCCGGTTGGGTGTCGAACCCTTCCAGGCGCAGGCTGGCCAGGTAATTGGAACGGCGGATCTTGTGGTAATGATCCTGTTTTTGCTCAAACGTCGGTTCGCTCATGGCAGCGTACTCTTGGGTAGCAAGGCTTGATTGTAGCGCAATGCTTCAACAGGCAGGCGGGATAAAAACCACGTCACATTCTGTATAAATAATCCGCCAGCCCACGCATTTCGGAGTATGTTTCACCGCAAAATCTTGCAGGGCGATTCCGCCCGCTACTTAAAGGGAGTTAAGCATGGGTTTGCTGCGTGTTGCTTCGGCAATGTCATTGTGTGCGGTCGCGTTTTCAGTCCAGGCGGCGCAATTGCCGATTGAAGTGCTCAGTGCGGTGGTCAAGGACCAGAAAATCGCCGACGCCGAGGTGTTGCTGCAACGCAACGGTGCGCAGAACGTAGTGGGCCGTACCAACGCCCAGGGGCAAGTGACCCTCACCAGCGAAGCCGCAGACGATGCCACCAATCTTCTGATCATCAAGAAGCCAGGCTACTCGAACCTGGTGGTGAAGTGCCCATGCGCCGGGATGACGTATGCCATCAGCCCGGTGATGGAAAACCTCGACGGCCTGCGTGTGGTACTGACCTGGGGCAAAACCCCGGAAGACCTCGACTCCCACATGATCTTCCCTGGCAACAATATCTACTTCGAGAACAAGACGGGCACCGACGCTGAACTGGACGTGGATGACGTCGACAGCTACGGCCCGGAAACCATCACCCTGCAGAAAAAACACTACGGCGAAAGCTACGTGTATGCCGTGCATGACTTCACCAACGGCGGCAATCCAGGCTCGCGCCAGCTGTCCAACAGCGAAGCCAAGGTATTCGTGTACATGGGCCAATCGCTGGTGCGTACCTACTACGTGCCGAAAAACCGCAGCGGCAACCTGTGGACCGTGTTCCGCATGACCGGCAGTGGCGACTTCCAGGACATCAACACCTTCAGTGGCGTGACGGTGAACGCGGCGAACGTGCTTAACGAAGTCAAACCGTTGCTGGATGACAGCGTGGCCGTTACCGCTGTGGCGGTGAGCTCTTCTGCACAAGCCGATGCAAAACGTCTGAACGTGCAAGGTGAAGCGGCTTACCAGGCCGGCAAGCTGGACCAGGCTATCGACCTGTTCCGCCAGGCTATCGAGTTGGACAATGGTTTCGGCAAGGCCTACGGCAACCTGGGCCTGGCGTATCAGAAGGCCGGCAACACCGCCGAGTCGATCTGGGCCAATCGCAAGGCTATCGCCCTCGCCACGGGCGCGAACGCTGCGACGGTGCGAGCGGGCGCTTACTACAACATTGCGCGGATCTACGAAGCGGCGGGGCAGTTCCCGGATGCGTTGCGTCACTACCAGTTGGCCAAGGAGCAGAAGGCTAACCCGGTGTATGACACGGCGATCGAGCGGGTGCAGAACCGCTGATACACAGCGACAAATGCTCTACCGACAACGCGCCTTAGGGCGCGTTGTTTGTTTGGGCGCGATTACAGGCGCGAGGCAGCGTCCAGGTCCATCAACCCACGCCCATAGGCTTCGCTGTTGGCGTAGATGCCTGTTCGATTGGCGGTGCTGAGCAGGCGGTCACGCACTTGTTGCGGCGTCATTTCGGGAAAGCGACTTTGCAAGGCAGCCAAGGCGCCGCTGACCAGCGCAGCGGCTGGCGAAGTGCCGGCCGTAGGTCCGTAGCTGCCGTCCTTGTTGGTGGTCAACAGCCCTGCTCCACCGTCACCTCCCGGTACCGCGATGCACCAGCGGGCCGCGAGGCCGCAATAGTTGGACTTGAGATTGATGGCGGTGCCGTCGCTCTTGAGTGCCATGACGGCTATCCAGCCCTTCTCCAGTTCAGGCACCAGTGCCGGCAGGCCGGGCTCGGCAAGCGGCTCACGCTTGACCTCATTGCCGGTGGAAAACACGAAAACATCACCCTCGGCGACCAGCTTTTTCGCCACGTCCAATGAGTCCCCCATCAAGCGTTCATAGATGGGAACTTCGTTGGTGTTGGCTTCGATGGGATTGGCCCATGAGTTGCTGAAGATCCGTGCGCCCTTTGTGTGTGCGAGCGTCCAGGCCTGGGCAATTTCACTGTCAAAATAAAAAGGCTCCTTGTCATCACCGAAGCGCATGGGAATCAACTGGGCGTTAAACGCAATGCCGTGGATGCCCTGGTCGTTCTTGTTGGCGGCGAGAATACCGGCCATCTGGGTGCCGTGACCCTTGATATCGAGGGTTCCCGGCTGGTGGCGCACAAAGTCGTAGCCCGGGTCGGCCACGCGACCGTAGAACTCAGGCAGGTCCTGGTTCAGGCCTGAATCGATCAGTGCCACTTTGACACCCTGGCCTGTGCCACCCCGTGCGTAGAGTGCTGATGCCTTGACGACGGGCAGGGCTTTTTGCGCCAGGTACTCGAGGGTATCAAAGCGCTGTGTATCCGGCTCGGCGGGCTTTGGGGAGGGTGGGGTCACGCACCCCGACAGCAACAGCGGCAATGTGAGCAGGCTCAGGCGTAGCGATGGGAATACTGGCTTGTGCGACATTCACGACTCCGGGTCGGGCGCTTGTGATCAGGCATGTTAATGTCTTCGTTTTTGCGTCGGCCTGCTGGTTTTCTCTGTATCAGTTTGTAGCGTTTATCCCCGACCTATTCTCGATCGCTGATCTATGTTTTTGACTCCCTCAGCGGTCAATGGAGTGACAGCCTATGCACGACACCCTCCAACAGGTCTTTGGTTATCCACAGTTTCGTCCGGGCCAGGAAGAAACGGTCAGCGCCATACTGGCCGGGCGTTCGGCGGCCGCTATTTTCCCTACCGGGTCGGGCAAGTCCCTGTGTTACCAGCTGTCGGCGGTATTGCTGCCGCACCTGACGCTGGTGGTATCGCCGCTGTTGGCGTTGATGCAGGATCAGCTGGGTTTCCTGCAGCGCCATGGCATTGCGGCGGGCAGTATCGACTCGGCCCAGAACCGCGATGAGGCCAATGAGGTCATGGCCCGTGCGCGGTCGGGCGAACTCAAGATCCTGATGATTTCGGTGGAGCGCTTGAAGAACGAGCGCTTCCGTAACTTCCTGCAAAGTGTGCGGATCTCGTTGTTGGTGGTGGACGAGGCCCACTGTATTTCCGAATGGGGCCACAACTTCCGTCCGGACTATCTGAAACTGCCGGACTACCAGCGTCAGTTCAATATCCCACAAGCACTGCTGCTGACGGCGACAGCCACGCCCAAGGTGATTGCCGACATGCAGGCCAAGTTCGCCATTGCCCCGGACGATGTGGTCACCACGGGCTTCTACCGGCCCAACCTCAACCTGCTGGTGGAGCCGGTCAGCGGTGCGGACAAGCGTCGCCGGCTGGTGCAGTGGATGAGTGAGCGCGTCGACCAGCCGAGCATTGTCTACGTTACCTTGCAGAAAACCGCCGAGCAGATTGCCGAGCACCTGAATCGCAACGGCATCCAGGCCGAGGCCTATCACGCGGGTTTGCCCCACGATAAACGCGAGGGCATCCAGCAGCGCTTCATGGGTGGACGCTCCAATTGCATCGTCGCCACCATCGCGTTTGGCATGGGCATCGACAAGAGTGATATCCGCAACGTGGTGCACTTTGACCTGCCCAAATCCATCGAGAACTATAGCCAGGAGATTGGCCGGGCGGGGCGCGATGGGCAGCCATCCGACTGCCTGGTGCTGGCCAATCGCGACAGCCTCAATGTGCTGGAAAATTTCGTGTACGGCGATACGCCAGAGCAGGAAGGTATCCGGCGGGTGCTGGAAGAGTTGCAGGCCGCACGGGGCGATGGGCAGTGGGAGTTTTTGCTCAGGTCCTTGTCGGACCTCAGCAATATCCGCGAGCTGCCGTTGAAGACGCTGCTGGTGCAGTTGGAGCTCAAGGGCGTGATCGCGCCGCGTTACGCGTTTTATGCCGAGTACCGTTTCAAATACCTGGTCGAACCTGAGGCTTTGCTTGCACGTTTCTCCGGTGAGCGGCAGCAGTTTGTCGCGGCGATCATCCAGGTTTGCAAGCGCGCGAGGAGCTGGGCGACAGTGGATTTCGACGTGCTGTATCAGCAGCACAACGCCGAGCGCAATCGGGTGGTGAAGGCGCTGGATTATTTCCAGGAGCAGGGCCTGATCGAACTGGAAAGCAAGCAAATGACCGAGGTCTACAGCCTGCTGGAGACCGATTTCGATCCACAGGTGTTGAGCGCTGAGTTATACACAGGCTTCAAGCAGCACGAGGTGGCAGAAGTCGCGCGGATTCACGCCATGCTCGATCTGTTTGCCACCGAACACTGCCTGGGGCAGCGCCTGGCACAGTACTTTGGCGATGAAAATGCACCGCAGCGTTGTGGGCATTGCTCGGTGTGCCACGGTCATGTTGCGCGCCTTCCTTCGCCGCCGGGCTTGCCGCCACTTGTGGATAAGAACTTCATGGAGCTGTGCGGCGATTTTATCCACAGGCATCATGAACACACCGGGCAACTGCCTGGCGCGGAACGCCTGACGCGTTTCCTCGGGGGCATCAGCGTGCCGTTGTTTACCAAGCTGAAGGCGCGAGGTATTCCGGGTTTTGCTGTGCTGGAAGAGTATCCGTACGCCGAGGTACGCGAGTGGGCCCAGGCCCATTTGAATGACCTGTAACTCACTTTCACGAGATGACCCGATGCCTGATACCGTACCGCAACGCGCCGATTTCCCTCACTTCCAGCCGATCATCACGCGTTGGCACGACAACGATGTGTATGGCCATGTGAACAACGTGACCTACTACAGCTTCTTTGACACGGCAGTGAATACCTACCTGATCGAGCAAGGTGGCCTGGATATTCAGGAAGGCGATGTGGTGGGGTTTGTGGTGAATTCGGCGTGTGATTACTTTGCGTCGATCGCCTTTCCCGAGCGCATCGACATCGGCCTGCGGGTGGGCAAGCTGGGCAACAGCTCAGTGCAGTACGAGTTGGCGGTGTTCAAGGCGGGCGAAGAAGACGCCTGTGCGGCGGGGCGGTTTGTGCATGTGTTCGTGGATCGGGGGACGAACCAGCCGGTGACGATTCCGGGGCGGTTGCGCGAGGCATTGCAGCGGTTGATCACCCTGTAGGAGCCGGCAAGCCGGCTCCTGCACTCAGCAACTATCAGTCGCGGTAGTGATGCTTGTTCTTGCGATGCCCATAGGCATGACCGCGCCCACGGTGGTCGTCACGGTCATAACGGCGGTGATCACGGCCACGGCTGCGACGGTCGTCATCATCGCTCTTGTTGCCCATGTAGTTGCCCAGTGCGCCACCGGCACCACCGCCGGCCGCTGAACCGATCAGTGCGCCGGTGCTGCCGCCGACACTGCGGCCCACAACGTTGCCGCCGGCTGCGCCCAATGCGCCGCCAATAGCGGCTTCGCCACGGCTGCGCTTGTCGGCGCCCACCGCACTACCACCCGCGCCACCCAAGGCTGCGCCGATGGTCGAACCGGTGTTGCCGCCTAGCTGCTGGCCAACGACCGAACCCAGAACCCCGCCCAATGCGCCGCCCACACCGGCTTCGGTGGTGCCACCGGCCATGGCTGCGCCACTGACCAGGCCAAGGGACAACAAGAGAATCGAGGAGAACTTCATTAGGGAGACCTCAAGAGGATGACGGCGCGATCCTGAGGCTGTATCTGGATTGTGACAATAGAAATCCGACCAGTAGCACGAGTTGTACACAATTCTATAAGTTACTGTTTTTACTCGGGAACTTAAGTCTGTTTTGCGAGTCTTTAGCTACTTCGGAACGGCCGCTTTTATGCAAAAGCGGCCTTTTTTGTGCCCGAAATTCCTTTTGCGGGTAATTCCCTGTGGCGAGCAGGCCAATACAAGCCTGCCCACCACAACGGTCCCGATCAGGCCGAGCGCGCCATGATCAAGCCATTGTCACTCGCCGCTTCCAACCGGATCGCCACGAACTTCGACGTCGGTGTATGGCTGCCATCCCCGGTGCTTTCCAGCGGCACCAGCGGGTTCACTTCCGGGTAGTAAGCCGCAGCCTGCCCCGCCGGAATATCGAACGCCAGCAAGGTAAAGCCCTTCACACGGCGCTCGCGACCGTCCTCCCACAATGACACGATGTCGGCCTTCTGCCCCGGCTTGAAGCCCAGGCGGATGATGTCGGCTTCGTTGACGAACAGCACGTCACGCTGGCCCTTGACCCCACGGTAGCGGTCGTCCAGGCCGTAGATGGTGGTGTTGTACTGATCGTGGGAGCGCATCGATTGCATGATCAGGTCCGGTACGCGGCCGGTCGCGTGGGTGCGTTCGTGGATCAAGTCCTTGGGCAGGATGTTCGGGCGGAAGTTGGCGCGGCCCGACGGGGTATTCCAGCGGCGCGCGCCCGCGGAGTTGCCCAGATAGAAACCGCCCGGATGCTTGATCTTCTCGTTGAAGTCCTTGAAGCCGGGAATGGTGTCGGCAATCAGGTCGCGGATGCGGCTGTAGTCGGCCACCAGCCAGTTCCAGTCCACCGGCTTGCTGCCCAGGGTCGCGGCAGCGATACCGGCCAGGATTGCCGGTTCGGATTTCATGAGTTTCGACAGCGGCTGCAACTGGCCATTGGAACCGTGGACCATGCTGAACGAGTCTTCCACCGTCACCGCTTGCGGGCCTTCGGCCTGGATATCGATGTCGGTACGGCCCAGGCACGGCAGGATCAGTGCATCTTTGCCGTGCATCAAATGGCTACGGTTGAGCTTGGTGCTGATCTGCACGGTAAGGTCGCAATTGCGCAGGGCTTCGAAGGTACGCAGGCTGTCCGGCGTGGCTTGGGCGAAGTTGCCGCCCAGGCCGATAAACACCTTGGAGCGGCCTTCGAGCATGGCGTGGATGGCTTCCACTACGTTGTGCCCGTTTTCACGCGGCACCTGGAATTGGAAGCGACGCTCCAGGGAATCGAGGAACGCCACCGGAGGGCGTTCGTTGATGCCCATGGTGCGGTCGCCCTGCACGTTACTGTGGCCACGCACCGGGCACAGGCCGGCGCCTGGGCGGCCGATATTGCCGCGCAGCAGCATCAGGTTGGCGATTTCCTGGATGGTCGGCACCGAATGGCGGTGCTGGGTGATGCCCATCGCCCAGCACATGATCACGTTCTTGCCTTTGGCGTACATGCGCGCGGCTTGCTCGATCTCGACCAGGGTCAGGCCGGACTGTTCGACGATCTCATCCCAGGAGGTATCGTCGATCTTGCCCAGGTATTCCAGCACGTTGGCGGTGTGCTCGTTGAGGAAGTCGTGGTCGAACACGGCCTCCTTGCCTTCGGCCTGGGCCTGGCGCTCCCACAGGAGCAGGAACTTGGCCATGCCGCGCAGGATGGCCATGTCGCCACCCAGCGCCGGGCGGAAGTAGGCGGTGTTGGTTGGCTTGTCGCCGTTGGTGAGCATTTCCAGCGGGTGTTGCGGGTGCTGGAAGCGTTCCAGGCCGCGCTCTTTGAGTGGGTTGATGCACACCACCTGAGCGCCGCGTTTAACCGCTTCACGCAGCGGTTCGAGCATGCGCGGGTGGTTGGTGCCGGGGTTCTGGCCCCAGACGAAGATCGCATCGGCATGTTCGAAGTCATCAAAGGTCACGGTGCCTTTGCCGACGCCCACGCTTTGCGCCAGGGCAACGCCGCTGGCTTCGTGGCACATGTTCGAACAGTCCGGGAAGTTGTTGGTGCCGTAGGCGCGCACGAACAATTGGTACAGGTAGGCCGCTTCGTTGCTGGCGCGACCCGAGGTGTAGAACTCGGCCATGTCAGGGCTGGGCAGGGCGTTGAGGTGCTTGCCGACCAGGTCGAAGGCCGCTTCCCAACTGATGGGCGTGTAGCGGTCGGTTTCGGCGTCATAGCGCATCGGCTCGGTCAGGCGGCCCTGGTATTCCAGCCAGTAGTCGCTCTGTTCCAGCAAGGCGGTGACGCTGTGCTTGGCGAAAAATGCACCATCCACACGGCGCTTTGTAGCTTCCCAGTTGACCGCCTTGGCGCCGTTTTCGCAGAACTTGACCATGCCGCTCTCCGGCGAGTCACCCCAGGCGCAGCCCGGGCAGTCGAAGCCGCCGTTCTGGTTGGTCTTGAGCATCATGCGCAGGTTTTTCAGCGCGTTGTCGCTGGTCAGCCAGGCTTGCGCCACGCTGATCAGTGCGCCCCAGCCGCCGGCCGGGCCTTTGTAGGGCTTGTAGCGCGGGGTCGGGGTTTGGTCGGCTTGGTGGTGCTGGCTCATGGCTGGTTCTCCATCGCAGGGCTGTAGACCCGCGGCGCACTTTTCTGCGGCAGGTGGATGAGATTGAGGTTATGCCGGCGCGCCCATTGCAGGGCGAGGCCGGTGGGTGACGAAAGGCTGACCAGGGTCTGGATGCCCGCGCGCAGGACTTTCTGGATCAACTCCAGGCTGCAACGGCTGGTAACAATCGCCAGGCCGCCTTCGGTCGGAATTTTTTGGCGGATCAATGCACCGATCAATTTATCCAGGGCGTTATGTCGGCCAATGTCTTCGCGGCCCAGCAACAATTCGCCCTGGCCGTTCATAAATACGGCGGCATGCACGGCGCCGCTGTACTGGCCCAAGGGCTGGAACGCGCTGATGCGTTGGCGCAGGCCATCCAGCCATTCGGCAGGCGGCAAAGGCGCGCCCGGCAGTACATCAAGGTCAGGCAATGCTTGTTCTACCGCCTCTACACCGCACAGACCGCAACCACTGGTGCCGGCCAGTTGCCGGCGCTGTTGCTTGAGGTTCCAGAAGGCGCGGCTGGAGATCTGCACCTGAGCGTATTGAGCCGAGCCCGATCCGCTGAGTTTTAGATCATAAATGTCGCTAACGTCGGCGATAATGCCGCTGCCTATGCTGAAGCCGACGATAAAGTCTTCCAGGTCTGTCGGCGTCACCAGCATTACCGCTTGGCTGATGTCGTTGTAGGCAATCGCCAACGCCACTTCCTCGGCCAGGGCTGTGCTGGCGAATTCCGTATGTTCGAGATTGCAATACTCGTAGCTCTGGCTGGCGGCGGGCGCTGGCGTTTCAAGAGCGGGCGCCGCGCAGACTGGGCGCTTGGCGTTCATGGGGCAGTACCACCGGCGGATTGATCAGTGTTTAGACTAGGCGCGACAAAGCGTCGCGTCTAATCGCCAGTACTGATCTTCCGATAGATGACGTCGATCAAGACTCGTTTTGCGATTTCTGATACAGCGCGAAACACGCCTCTGCCAGCGCCGAGCGCGGTGCACTGCGGCGCATGATCAAGCCCAGGCGCGCGAGTGTATGGGCGTCTTCGATCGGCTGCAGGCGCAGATGCTCGGTGAGTGCATCCAGGCCACCGTCCAAAGGCATCACGGCGCAGCACAAGCCGCCATGCACGGCTTGCAACAACTGATGGACGGCGTCGGTCTGCAACAATGGCTGCGGGTTGAGTCCACGGCTGTGGAAGTTGTGGTCGATGGATTGGCGAAAGTGCATGCCGCTGGTGAGCATGCCCAGGGGCAGTTCGATCAGGGCTTCCCAGCTCAACGGCGTGTCGCCAAAGCTGAAGAAGCGTTGGTCGTAGAGCAGGCCCATGCGGGTTTCGCCCAAGGCCAGCGAGTCGAAACGCTCGGTGTCCAGGCGCTCCAGGTAAGACACGCCCAGGTCCAGGCGATTGCTCGCCAGTTGCTCAAGGATCTGTTCGGAGCTGAGCGCCGACAGCTCGAAACGCAGGTTCGGGTGTTCTTTGTGCAGTTGCTGCATCAACGCCAAGGGATCGAAGCTCGACAACGGCACCACGCCCAGGCGCAATGTGCCGACGAGGTTGCCGCGACAGGCGGCCGCTTCGGCCTGCAAGCCGTCATACGCCGCCAGCACCGTGCGTGCCCAGGCCAGCACGCGCTCACCGGGGGCGGTAAAGCCCTCGAAGCGCTGGCCGCGATTGACCAAAGGCAGGTCCAGCTCTTCTTCAAGGCTGCGCAAGCGCATCGACAGGGTCGGTTGAGTGATGTGGCAACGCGCGGCCGCCTGGCCGAAGTGGCGGGTCTCGTCGAGGGCGATCAGGAATTTCAACTGTTTGATGTCCATCTTCGCTCCTGGGCTTATTCCAATGGCGGGGGGATTCTAGCGCGTTTGGGTCTTTTGCCGGGTTGGAACCCAAGTCGGTAGGACTGGTCTAGTCTTGGGCATCTGGAAATCAATTAACAAGGAGCGCGCACTATGAGCATTTTCAGCTTTATCAAGGAAGCCGGCGAAAAGATTGTCGACCTGTTGACGCCGGGTAATGCAAACGCCAGTGAGCAGTTGAAGGAGCACGTGGCCAAAGTGGGCCTGGGTAATCCGAATGTGCAGACCACGGTGGATGGCGACAAGGTGACCGTGACCGGTGAAGTCGCCACCCAGGAAGAGAAAGAGAAGATCCTGCTGGCGCTGGGCAACATTGCCGGTGTGGCCAGTGTGGATGACCAGATTACTGTTTCCGGGCCTGTTGTGGCTGCCGCCCGTTTCGTCGTGGTGAAAAAGGGCGACACACTGAGCGCGATTTCCCTGGCGGTGTATGGCAACGCCAACCAGTACAACAAGATCTTCGAAGCCAACAAGCCGCTGTTGTCGCACCCGGACAAAATCTACCCAGGGCAGACGCTGCGTATTCCTGAGTAAAACGCAGGACGAAAGGTGGGATGGGGCTTGCCCCCGATGGTGGTGTGTCAGTGACTGAATGTGGCTCTGATGCACAGCAATCGGGGGCAAGCCACCTCCCACATGGGGTCAGAGTCCGGCAATGAGATCTCGGTAGTCGTCGACCGCCGCGAATTCCGCCGTGTCCTTCGGCCCCTTCTTGCTGTCCGGCTCTTTCACCGCCAGCAAATGCCCCACGCCAAAAGCCTGGGCGCTGCGCAGGATCGGCAAGGTGTCATCGATAAACAGACTCCTTGCCGGGTCGAAGCCGATATCGGCTTGCAGGGCATCCCAGAACTGCGGGTTCTCCTTGGCGAAACCGTAATCGTGGGAGCTGATCAACCGCTCGAAATACGGCGCCAGTTCAATGCGTTCCAGCTTCAATGACAGGGAATCACGATGAGCGTTTGTGATCAGGATCACGCGCTTGCCGGCCCGTTTGATTGCCGCGAGGAAAGTGTCGGCATCCGGGCGCAGGGCGATCAGGTGCGCGGTTTCCAGCTTGAGTTCGCGCACCGGGATCTTCAGTTCGGTACTCCAGAAGTCCAGGCAATACCATTGCAACTGTCCGGCGTTACGCTCGAACAGCGGCTGCAACTCCATCTCGGCCAGGGCGCGGCTCACGCCATGCAGTTCGGCGTAGCGCTGGGGCAGGTGTTCCATCCAGAAGTGGTTGTCGTAATGCAAGTCGAGCAGGGTGCCGTCCATGTCCAGCAGGACAGTGTCGATGGCGTGCCAGGGCAAAGAGGGCATGGGGCGGTCTCATGTAAGTAAAGATATCCGACACAGACAATCGGAAAAGCCACGGTATAGTAACCCGATCACGCCAAGGAGCCGCTCATGCGCCAGAAACCCACCGTCCTCGCCCGCGAAATAGTCGCCAGTAGCCGTTTGTTCCGCGTGGAGGAAGTGCAATTGCGCTTCTCCAATGGCGTTGAGCGGACCTACGAGCGCCTGGTGGGTCGCGGTGCCGGCTACGGCGCGGTGATGATTGTGGCCATGATCGACGCAGACCATGCGTTGCTGGTGGAAGAATACTGCGGCGGCACCGACGAATATGAGCTGTCGTTGCCCAAGGGGTTGATCGAGCCCGGTGAAGACGTACTGGCGGCGGCCAATCGCGAACTCAAGGAAGAGGCGGGCTACGGCGCACGGCAGTTGGAGCACCTCACGGAACTGTCGCTGTCGCCTGGCTACATGAGCCAGAAAATCCAGGTGGTACTGGCCACCGACCTCTATGAAGAACGCCTGGAAGGCGATGAGCCTGAGCCGTTGCGTGTGGACCGGGTCAACCTGCGCGAGTTGTCGATGCTGGCGCAAAATGAGCAATTCAGCGAAGGTCGGGCCCTGGCCGCGCTGTACCTGGTACGAGACCTGTTGACCCAGCGAGGAGCGTTTAACGCATGAGCGAACTGTTTTTAGGCCACCCGTTTATTGCCCCGGTGATCGAGCTGGCCCGTCAGGCCGGTGAAGTGATCCTGCCGTACTGGCGCGCTGACGTGGCCGTTACGTCCAAAGCCGATGACTCGCCGGTGACGGCCGCGGACCTGGCCGCTCATCACCTGATCCTGGCCGGCCTGACCGCGCTGGACCCGAGCATTCCGGTGCTGTCCGAAGAAGATGCCGATATCGACCAGAGCGTGCGCGCCGGCTGGCAGCGCTGGTGGCTGGTAGATCCGTTGGATGGCACCAAGGAATTCATCTCCGGCAGCGAAGAATTCACCGTGAACATCGCCCTGATCGAACAGGGCCGCGTCGTGTTCGGCGTGGTCTCGATGCCCACCAACGGCCGTTGCTACTTCGGTGGCGCCGGCTTGGGTGCCTGGCGATCCGATGTGAATGAAGCGCCCAAGCAGATCCAGGTGCGTGAAGCACCGGCAGCGGGCGAGTCGTTCACCGTAGTTGCGAGTCGTCGGCATACCAGCGCGGAGCAGGAGCGTTTGCTGGGCGGGCTGAGCGAAGGCCTGGGCGCATTGAAGCTGACGAATATCGGCAGCTCGCTGAAGTTCTGTTTGTTGGCCGAGGGCAGTGCGGACTGCTATCCGCGCCTGGCGCCGACCTCGCAGTGGGACACGGCGGCAGCCCAGGGCGTACTCGAAGGCGCGGGGGGCGAAGTGTTGGAGCTGAGCGGTGAGCCGTTCAGCTACCCGGCGCGGGCATCGTTGTTGAACCCGTTCTTTTTGGCGTTGCCGGCCAAGGCTGCGTGGCGCGAGCGCTTGCTGACCCTGGCCAGATCCTGAGGCGGAAGGTGGGAGGGGTGTGGCAGTCAGCGGTGCAGGACGTACTGCCCGGTAAAGGCCACTGCACGCTCCTCGCTGCCTTCATTCACAACCCACGTCTCCAGCGTGATGCGCGCGCGGCCATAGCGCTGGTACGTCGCTAAAAAGCGCCTCCACACCTTCTCCTCCGGCGCCTGGCACACCACCGTTGCATCCCGCGTGACCGGCAGCGGATAGCTGATCTGCCCTTCCTGAATCACGATGTGCCCGTCTTCGATGCCTTCTTCACGCAGTTGCAAGTGCAGCCAGCCCCAACCCCCCAGCACTGCGCCGCAATACAGGCTGCCGCCGAACATGGTGCTCTTGTGGTTGATGTTGGCGTGCAAGGGCAGATGCAGTTCCAGCCGCCCGTGTTGCCAGTCGAGCACCTTGAGGCCCATTTCCCGGGTGAGGGGGATGTCGTGGTGAAGGATGGATTCCAGGTAACGGCTGTCGCGGTTCATGGGGGCCTCTTGGCGAGTAGGAGCGGTCATTCGTCATCGCCGCTTTGGTTGGCGAAATTCAGGCCGTGCTTGCGCAGCTTGTCGTGCAAGGTCTTGCGCGGTACGCCGAGGGCTTCGGCGAGGCTGCGCATGGAGCCGTGGGGGCGGGTCAGCTCAGCGGCGATCAGGCTTTTTTCGAATTGCTCGACCTGTTCGCTCAGGCCTCCCGAGGTGGACGTCAACACGCCGGCGGCAGGGTTGTCCGGCGTGGCATCCAGTGCCAGTTCCAGCCCCAGTGCGAAGCGCTCGGCGGCGTTTTGCAGTTCGCGTACATTGCCCGGCCAGTTATGGCGCAGCAGCAGGGCGCGCTGGCCCGGTTGCAGTTCGTGCAGCGGCAGGCCGTGACGACTGCTGGCTTCATCGGCGAAGTGCTGGAACAGCATCAAGGCATCCTCACCCCGCTCACGCAGCGGCGGAATACGCAGCGGCGCGACGTTGAGTCGGTAATACAAGTCGGCACGGAAGCGACCCTGGTCGGCGGACTGGCGCAGGTCTTCCTTGGTGGCGGCGATGATGCGGATATCCAGCGGGATCAGTTGATTGCCGCCCAGCCGCTCCACCACACGCTCCTGCAGCAGGCGCAAGAGTTTGACCTGCACGTCCAGGCTCATGCTTTCGATTTCATCAAGGAACAAGGTGCCGCCGTTGGCGAACTCGAACTTGCCGATGCGGCGTTTCTGGGCGCCGGTGAAGGCACCAGGCTCGTGGCCGAACAGCTCGCTTTCGACCACCGATTCAGCCAGCGCCCCGGCGTTGATCGCCACGAACGGGCCGCTGCGGCGGCTCGACAGGTCGTGCAGTGCACGCGCCACCACCTCTTTGCCGGCGCCGGTTTCGCCGAGGATCAGCACATCGGCCTTGGTCGCAGCCAGGGCGCCGATCTGTTCACGCAGGCGCAGCATTTGCGGCGAATGCCCGACCAGTCGCGTGCTCAATTGCTGACGATCGCTGAGGGCCAGGCGCAGGCTGCGGTTGTCCAGTACCAGGCGGCGCAGAGCCAGGGCACGGCGCACGCTGTCGAGCAGGGCGTCGCTGGCGAAGGGTTTTTCCAGAAAGTCATAGGCACCGGCGCGCATGGCTTGCACCGCCAGCGGCACATCGCCATGGCCGGTGATCAGCAGCACCGGCAGGTCCGGGTCCTGGCCGTGCAGTTCGGCGAGCAGCTCCAGCCCGTCCATGCCGGGCATGCGGATATCGCTGACCACCACCCCCGGCCAGTCCCGTGACAGGCGTGCGGTGAGGCCGCTGGCTTCGCCCAGGGGCAGGACTTTCAGCCCGGCCAGGTCCAGGGTCTGGCACAGCGCCTGACGCAGGTGTGGATCGTCGTCGATCAACACCACCTGAATCTGGTTATCGATACTCATACACTGCGGTCCTCGGACGGTTGCAGACTGACGCCCGGCGAGCCGGCACGCAATTTCAAGGTTAACAGCGCGCCGCCTTCCTTGTGGTTGGCAAACAGCAGTTCGCCGCCGAAGGCACGCATCAGGGTCTCGCAGATCGCCAGCCCCAGGCCCAGGCCCTGGGTGCGTGTCTTGGTGGTGTAGAACGGCTCGCTGGCGCGCCCCAGGGCCTCCATGCAAAAACCTGGGCCGTTGTCGCGAATGTACAGGTTGACGCCCTGTTCGGTGGTTTCGGCACTCAGCCAGAGTCTGCGCGGCGGGCCTTTTTCGGTGAGGGCGTCGAGGGCGTTGGCCAGCAGGTTGCCCAGCACCTGGCGCAGGCGGGTTTCGCCGGCTTGTACCCACAGGGTGGCCTCCGGCAAGTCGCGGATCAGTTCCACCTCCATCGACCGTCGCCGCTTGGCCAGCAACGCCAGCGCATCGTCGAGCGCCGGTTGCAGGGCCACGCTTTCGGGCGCATGGCGGTCGCGACGGGCGAAAGCGCGCAGGTGGGCGATGATCGAGGCCATGCGCCCGGTCAGTTCGCTGATCAGCTTGAGGTTGCCGCGGGCGTCATCGGTGCGTTCATGGTCGAGCAGGATTTCGGCGTTTTCCGCGTAGCTGCGGATGGCGGCCAGGGGCTGATTAAGTTCGTGACTGATGCTCGCCGACATGGTGCCCAGCGCCGACAGTTTACCCGCTTGCACCAGGTCGTCCTGGGCTCGTACCAACTCCTGCTGGGCGTGTTCGCGCTCCAGCACTTCCTGTTTCAGGCGCCGGTTGAGGCCCTCCAGGTCACTGGTACGCTCGACTACCCGCGCTTCCAGCTCGCGGCGGGCCTTGGCTTCGAACGCAATGCGCTCCAGGTAGTGACGGCGACGTTGCATCATCAGGCCCAGCAGCAACATCAGCACCAGCAGCGTCGCGCCGCCGACGGCAACCACGGTGCGCACCGGGCGGTTGATCAACGAGCGTGGCGCAAGGATTTCCACATTCCAGCCCGTTTCGGCGATGGCCGTGGATTGGCGCAGCCACGCGGTGCTGCTCAGGCTCAACGGCTGCGGGTCGCGGGTCGGGTAGGGCTGGATGGCGATGATGGCCTGGCGTTCTTCAGCGGTCAGCGGACGGGTCGCGCGGAATCGCCATTGCGGGCGCGAGGTCAGGATCACCACGCCGTTATGGTCGGTGACCAGCAGTTGTTCCGGGGTGTTGCCCCACAGGCTTTCGGTGTGGTCCAGGTCGACCTTGACCACCAATACACCGATGATTTTATCGCCATCACGTACGGCGGCGGCGAAGAAATAACCGCGCTTGGCCGATGTAGTGCCCAGGCCGAAAAACCGCCCCAGGCGCCCGGCCATGGCTTCGCTGAAATACGGGCGGAACGAGAAGTTGCGCCCGACAAAGCTGTCTTGTTTATCCCAATTGGACGCCGCGAGGGTCTTGCCGGTGGTGTCCATCAGGTACATCACTTCCACCCCGGCCTGGGCGGCGACCTCCTTGAGCAGCAGGTTGGCGTTGACCAGGTTGGTGCTGACGTTGGGCGCGTCCAATGCGGTGCGCAGGGCCGGCAGGTCGCCGAGGATTTGCGGCAGCACTTCATAGCGGTGCAGGGTGCCGAGCAGGTTGGCGACGTACAGGTCGAGGGTCTGGCGGTTCTGGCCGGCCAGTTCGCTGCGGTAATAACGCTCGGCCAGATGCTCCAGCGGCCACAATAGCGGCGCCAGGCAAAGCGCCAGGAGGGCGAGGCTGCGCCAGCGGGGCCTGCGCGGGAGGGGTGGAGTCATGGGAGTCGTGCGCCTGTGGGTACAGGCGCATTATGCCTAGTGCTGCTGTGCAAGACACTCGCGCAATGCGTCTTGCCACTGCGGCTGGCTGACGTGCCATTGTTGTTGCAAGCGGCTGCAATCGAGGCGTGAGTTCAAGGGACGCTGGGCGGGCGTCGGGTAGGCGCTGGACGGGATGGCTTCCAGCTCGGCACAGGCTTTGCCCTGCTTGCGCAGATGCTCGCCGATGGCCTCGGCAAAACCGAACCACGACGTTTCACCTTGGGCGGTCAGGTGATACACCCCCCATTCCCCCGCTGTGCCGGCTTGCCAGCGCTCGATCAACGCAAGCGTACTGTTGGCGATGCTACCGGCCCAGGTCGGTGCGCCGATCTGATCGGCGACGATGCGCATCTGCGGTTTTTCCTGCAGCAGGCGTTGCATGGTCAGCAGGAAGTTCTTGCCGTGGTTGGAGTAGACCCAACTGGTGCGCAGAACCAGGTACTGACCCCCTACGGCTGCAATCGCCTGCTCGCCGGCCAGCTTGCTCTGGCCATAGACGCCCAGCGGGTTCGGCGTGTCGGCTTCGGTGTAAGGCGCCGGTTTGCTGCCGTCGAACACGTAGTCGGTTGAGTAGTGGATCAACGGGATGCCCAGGGCCTTGGCTTCCTCGGCGAGAATGCCGGGGGCGATGGCGTTGATGGCAAATGCGGCGTCCGGTTCGCTTTCGGCCTGATCGACAGCGGTGTGAGCCGCTGCGTTGATAATCAGGCTGGGGCGGTGGGCGCGCACTTGCTGGCGGATCTGCTCTGCATTGGCCAGGTCAAGCTGGTCGCGGCCCAGGACGATGAGTTCGCCCAAGCCCTGGAGGCGTTGTTGCAGTTCGCGGGAGACTTGGCCGTGCTGGCCACAGATCAGGATCTTCATGGGAACAGGTCGGCTTCCATCAAGGGTTTAGCTGCCTGGTCCTTGGCGGACAACTGTGGCGCTTCGGTCAGCTGCCAATCGATGGCCAGCGTCGGGTCATTCCACAGGATGCTGCGTTCGGCGCTGGGCTGATAGTAATCGGTGGTTTTGTACAGGAACTCGGCGTGATCGCTCACTACCACGAAACCATGGGCGAAACCTTCCGGCACCCACAGCTGGCGATTGTTCTGTGCTGACAGCCGCACGCCGACCCATTGGCCGAAGTTCGGCGAGCTGCGGCGGATGTCCACGGTCACGTCCAACACTTCCCCGGCGATGACGCGCACCAGTTTGCCCTGGGTGTGTTCGAGCTGGTAGTGCAGGCCCCGCAGCACGCCTTTTTGTGAGCGCGAATGATTGTCCTGCACGAATTCACGCTTGAGCCCAGTGGCCGCTTCAAAGGCGCGGGCATTGAAACTTTCGTAGAAAAAGCCGCGTTCATCGCCGAACACTTTGGGTTCGAGGATCAGTACGCCGGGCAAAGTGGTTTCAACAACGTTCACTTGTTCTCTCCGGCCAGCGAGAACAGGTACTGGCCATAGCCGGTCTTGCCGAAATACTTGGCGCGTTCCAGCAGGTGGTCGCGGTCGATCCAGCCATTTTCGTAGGCGATTTCTTCCAGGCAGGCCACTTTCAAACCCTGGCGGTGTTCGATGGTCTGCACGTACTGCGAGGCTTCCAGCAAGCTGTCGTGCGTCCCCGTATCCAGCCAGGCAAAGCCACGGCCAAAGCGCTCAACCTGCAGGTCGCCGCGCTTGAGGTAGGCGTTGTTGACGTCGGTAATCTCAAGCTCCCCTCGAGGCGAAGGCTTGACTGCCTTGGCGATCTTGATCACGTCGTTGTCGTAGAAGTACAGGCCGGTCACTGCGTAGCTGGACTTGGGCTTCGCGGGCTTTTCTTCGATGGACAGCGCACGGCCTTCGCTGTCGAAGTCGATCACGCCGAAGCGCTCCGGGTCCTTGACCCAGTAGCCGAAGACAGTAGCGCCCGTCGGCCGCTTGGCGGCGCGGAGCAATTGCTCGCCGAAGTGCTGACCATGAAAGATGTTGTCACCCAGGATCAGGCACACAGGGTCATCGCCGATGAATTCCTCGCCAATTATGAAGGCCTGGGCCAGGCCATCCGGGGTTGGCTGTTCGGCATAACTGAAATGTACGCCAAACTGGCTGCCATCACCCAGTAGGTTGCGATACTGCGGCAAGTCCACCGGTGTGGATATCACCAGAATATCTTTGATTCCCGCCAGCATCAGTACCGAGATCGGGTAGTAGATCATCGGTTTGTCATACACCGGCAGCAGCTGCTTGGACACGCCCAGGGTAATGGGGTGCAAACGCGTGCCGGAGCCGCCGGCCAATACGATTCCCTTCATCATGCAATCAGATCCTTAAGGTCGGTGTTGCCCAAACGTTCACCCTGGTAACTGCCGTCCTGGACCCTGCGGCACCATTCCAGGTTATCCAGGTACCACTGCACGGTTTTGCGCAGCCCTGTTTCAAAGGTTTCTTCGGGGGTCCAACCCAGCTCTCGCTCGATCTTGCCAGCATCGATGGCATAGCGCTGGTCATGGCCCGGGCGATCCTTCACGAAGGTAATCAGGTCGGTGTACTGCTCGACACCGGCCGGGCGCTGTGGCGCCAGTTCTTCGAGCAGGGCGCAGATGCCGCGTACCACGTCGATATTCTTCTGCTCGTTGTGTCCGCCGATGTTGTAGGTCTCGCCGACCACACCTTCGGTGACCACTTTGAGCAATGCGCGGGCGTGGTCTTCGACGAACAGCCAGTCGCGCACCTGCAAACCGTCACCGTAGACGGGCAGTGGCTTGCCCGCGAGGGCATTGAGTATCACCAGCGGGATCAGCTTCTCGGGGAAGTGGAATGGCCCGTAGTTGTTCGAGCAGTTGGTCAGCAGCACCGGCAAGCCGTAGGTGCGCTGCCAGGCGCGGACCAGGTGATCGGACGCCGCCTTGCTGGCCGAATACGGTGAGCTGGGTGCATAGGGTGTGGTTTCAGTGAACAGGTCGTCCACGCCATGCAGGTCGCCGTACACCTCATCGGTGGAGATGTGATGGAAGCGGAACGCACGCTTGGCGGGCTCGTCGAGCGTCTGCCAATAGGCGCGGGTGGCTTCCAGCAAGCTGTAGGTGCCTACGATATTGGTCTGAATGAAGTCCGACGGGCCATCGATCGAGCGGTCTACATGGGACTCGGCCGCCAGGTGCATGATCGCCTGGGGCTCGAAGCGCTTCAGTACGGCACTGACAGTGGCCTGGTCGACAATATCGGCCTGGACGAACTCGTAGCGGCTGTTGGACGCGATGCTGGTCAGCGATTCCAGGTTGCCGGCATACGTGAGTTTGTCCAGGTTGAGCACTTCGTGCTCGGTGTGCTGAATCAGGTGGCGGATCAAGGCGGAGCCAATAAAACCGGCGCCACCGGTGATGAGAATGCGCATGTCGGAGGGCCTTTTCCTTAGACGGACATTAAGTGAATGGAGCATAGCTTGAGTTGTGCCGCCGGGCGGTGCAAGCGTGGTTTGCGCAGGGGGTTGCGCAAGCCCCCTGAACAATGGCGATATACACCCCTAAAAAACCGAGGCCACCCCCATGCTGCTCGCCACCCTGATCCATCGCGCCAGTCTACCCTGCCCGCAAGTAAGCCCCAATCAGGCGGCTCAACTGCTCGAGCAGCATTATGGCCTCACGGGCACCTTGCAGTCATTGGGCAGCCAGCAGGATCTCAACTACAAAGTTGACAGTGCCCGTGGCCGGTTCGTTCTGAAAATCTGCCGGGGCGACTACGCTGCCGTTGAGCTTCAGGCCCAGCACGCGGCGCTCAACACCTTGCAGGCTGTGCGCGCACCCAGGGTCATCAAGGCTCTGACCGGTGAGGAACTGCTGACCCTGACCCTCGACGGCCAAACCTTGCATGTGCGGGTGCTGGATTACATCGACGGCCAGCCGTTGACCCATCAAGCGCATTTGGGGCACAGGGTGATCGCAGGCTTCGGCGATCTGTGCGGTCGGATGAGCCAGGCGCTGGCGTCGTTCGAACATCCGGGCCTGGAGCGTACGTTGCAATGGGACCCGCGCCATGCCCTGGAATTGATCAAGCATCTACTGGCCACCCTGGAAGATTTGCCCCACCGCGAAGCACTGGAACAAGTGGCTGAGCAGGTCCGGAACCGCATGCGCTCCCTGGCCGACCACCTGCCGAGGCAAGCCGTGCACATGGATATCACCGACGACAATGTGGTGTGGCAGCGTGATGCGCAACGCCACTGGCAACTTCAGGGCGTGATCGATTTTGGCGATCTGGTGCACACCTGGCGCATTGCCGACCTGTCGGTGACCTGCGCCGCCCTGCTGCACCATGCCGAGGGCGATCCCTTTGCGATTTTGCCGGCAATCCAGGCTTGTCATGCGGTGACGCCCTTGCAACCCGCAGAATTACAGGCGTTATGGCCGCTGATCGTCGCCCGGGCGGCGGTGCTGGTCTTGAGCAGCGAGCAGCAACAACGGCTGGATCCGCATAACAGTTACCTGCTGAAAAACGCCGAGCATGAGTGGGAAATCTTCCATGTAGCGACCTCGGTGCCGTTTGAGCTGATGGAAGCGGCGATTCTCAGCCGTGTTGGCCAGGCACCCGCACCCATCCTCAGCCAAGGTTTTGCGCCCTTGTTGCCGGGGTTGGTAGGCCGCGAGTTCGCGCTGATCGACCTGGGTGTGCTCAGCCCGCATTTCGAGGCGGGCAACTGGGAGCAAGCCGGCATCGATCAACGCCTGTTGCAGGATGCGGCGGCGGTACATGGGCTGGCGGCGAGCCGCTATGGGCAATACCGTTTGTCGCGTACCCGGCCCGACAGTGCGACCGAGCCGGAGACGTTTGCGTTGCACGTTGAGCTGCACGTGCCATCGGGGACTTCCGTCGAAGCGCCGTTTGCCGGTGTGGTACGACGAGGAGCCAATGATGAACTTCATGTGCATAACAGCGAAGCGACCGTGCGGCTATGGGGTGTAAAGCCGCTGTTGCAGCCGGGGGCTGCGGTGCTCAAGGGCCAGGTGATCGGTGAGGCCGAGGGCCCGCTGACAGTGCAGCTTTGCCGTGTTGACTTGCCCGCACCGCTATTCTGCGCACCGTCCCGGGCAGCGGCGTGGCAAGCGCTTTGCCCATCGCCGGCCGCGCTGCTGGGGCTGGCTTGCGACGCCGAGCCCGAGCTGGACCCCAAGGCCCTGCTGGCCCGCCGCGACGCCAGTTTCGCCCGTTCGCAAAAGCACTATTACGTCGATCCGCCGCGCATCGAGCGTGGCTGGCGCAACCACCTGATCGACATGCAGGGTCGTTCCTACCTGGACATGCTCAACAACGTGGCGGTGCTTGGCCATGGCCACCCGCGCATGGCGGCGGTGGCGGCGCGGCAGTGGTCGTTGCTCAACACCAACTCGCGGTTTCATTACGCGGCGATTGCCGAGTTTTCCGAGCGCTTGCTCGCGCTGGCACCAGAAGGCATGGACCGGGTGTTCCTGGTCAACAGCGGCACCGAGGCCAATGACTTGGCGATACGCCTGGCCTGGGCCTACAGCGGCGGGCGCGACATGCTCAGCGTGCTGGAGGCGTACCACGGCTGGTCGGTGGCGGCGGATGCGGTGTCCACCTCGATTGCTGACAACCCCCAGGCCTTGAGCAGCCGCCCGGACTGGGTGCACCCGGTGACCGCACCGAATACCTATCGCGGCGAGTTTCGCGGGCAGGACAGTGCGCCCGATTACGTACGAAGTGTGGAGCACAACCTGGCGAAAATCGCCGCGAGCCAACGCCAGCTGGCCGGTTTCATCTGTGAACCGGTGTACGGCAATGCCGGCGGCATCTCGTTGCCGCCGGGCTATTTGCAGCGGGTGTATGAGCTTGTCCGCGCCCAGGGCGGCGTGTGCATCGCTGATGAGGTGCAGGTGGGTTACGGCCGCATGGGGCATTTCTTCTGGGGCTTTGAAGAGCAGGGTGTGGTGCCCGATATCATCACCATGGCCAAGGGCATGGGCAACGGCCAGCCCCTGGGTGCGGTCATCACCCGGCGTGAAATCGCCGAGGCGCTGGAGGCTGAGGGCTACTTCTTCTCGTCGTCGGGGGGCAGCCCGGTCAGTTGCCGCATCGGCATGGCCGTGTTGGATGTGATGGAAGAAGAAAAACTGTGGGAAAACGCCCAGGTGGTTGGCGCGCATTTCAAGGCACGCCTGGAAGCTCTGATCGAGCGCCATCCGTTGGTTGGCGCCGTCCACGGTTCCGGATTTTACCTCGGCCTGGAATTGGTACGTAACCGGCAAACCCTGGAGCCCGCCACCGAAGAAACCACTTTGCTGTGTGATCGCCTGCGGGAGTTGGGGATTTTCATGCAGCCTACCGGCGACTATCTGAACATTCTCAAGATCAAGCCGCCGATGGTCACGTCGAGGCGCAGCGTGGACTTCTTTGTCGACATGCTGTCGAAGGTGCTGGATGAGCAGGTGTGATTAATCGATTGTTATCGGTTAACTACTGTCATACTCATCAGCTATGATCTTTTGTCGCTTTTAAAGCCGATTTTTATCCGTTATAAAGTCGGCCTTTACCCCATTCGGAGTCCTGATCGCCATGACCACCCTGCACAGCACCCCTCGCGCCGATGGCTTCTACATGCCTGCCGAATGGGCGCCACAGACGCAAACCTGGATGATCTGGCCCGAGCGCCCGGACAACTGGCGCCTGGGCGGCAAGCCGGCGCAGGCTGCCCATGTGGCCGTGGCCAAGGCGATCGCACGCTTTGAACCGGTGACCGTTGCCGTATCTGCCGGCCAGTACGAAAACGCCCGCGCACGCCTGGATGTGCCGAATATCCGCGTGGTGGAGATGTCCAGCGATGACGCCTGGGTGCGCGACACCGGCCCGACCTTCGTGATCAACAACAGCGGCGAAGTGCGCGGCGTGAACTGGGACTTCAACGCCTGGGGCGGTTTTGACGGTGGCCTGTATGCGCCGTGGAACCGCGATTCCCAGGTTGGCGGCAAGATCCTCGAGATCGAACGCGCACCGCGCTACCGCACCGAAGGTTTTGTGCTGGAAGGCGGTTCGATCCATGTCGACGGCGAAGGCACCCTGATCACCACCGAAGAATGCCTGCTCAACCGCAATCGCAACCCGCACCTGGGCCGGGCCGAGATCGAAGCGGTGCTGAGCGCCAACCTGGCTGTGGATAAGATCATCTGGTTGCCGGATGGCCTGTTCAACGACGAAACCGACGGCCATGTGGATAACTTCTGCTGCTACGTGCGCCCGGGCGAAGTGTTGCTGGCCTGGACCGATGACGAACAAGACCCGAACTACGCGCGCTGCCACGCCGCAATGGACGTGCTGCAAAGCAGCACCGACGCCCAGGGTCGCTCGTTCATAGTGCATAAAATGCCGATTCCCGGGCCGCTGTACGCCACGGAGGAAGAATGCGCCGGTGTCGACCCGGTTGACGGCTCCCAGGAGCGGAATCCGTCGGTGCGTTTGGCCGGTTCCTACGTGAACTTCCTGATCGTCAACGGTGGCATCATCGCCCCAAGCTTCGACGACCCGCTGGACAGCCAGGCCAAGGCGATCCTGCAGGACCTGTTCCCGCAGCACGAAGTGGTGATGGTGCCGGGCCGCGAACTGTTACTGGGTGGCGGTAATATCCACTGTCTGACACAGCAGCAGCCGGCACCGCACAAAGAGTGAGTGCAGTTGTAACAGCATCGAGGCGATAAGCCGGGCGCAACCGGTTCCGGTGCCCACAGCAAGCCCGCGGCCCAGCAAGGTCGCGGGCTTTTTTGTGTCCGAATACCTATAAACACGAGACATTGGCATAGCTCTTGTATCGGTGCTGTCACAGTGGCCCAAGGTGATGACTGCGCAGTTCTGTCATAAACCTTGAGTAAGTTAGCCGCTCACGCAGTAGGAGAGAGCGCTGAAATGAATGCCGATATCAACCTGATGTACACGCGTGCGGCCCACCCCTTGCGGGTCAGCGGCGACGCGATTCCCGCACTGGCGCTCTGGTTGAAGGAAAACGGCTCGCGACGGATCAGGCGCCAGCCTGACTTGCGCAGCGTGATGAATGAACGCTACCCGGCAGGCCTGTTCAGCGAGGATGAAGTGCACGTGTTGTGCGACCTGCTGAAAAACTGAGTAACACCGAGCACAAATGTGGGAGGGGGCAAGCCCCTTCCTACACCCTTTGGATGTATTCGATTCAGAAACTGTAGGTCCCAGTCACCACCACGCTGCGCGGTTCTCCCGGCTGGATCTGCGCCACGCTGGTCGCCGACGCATAGTAGGTTTTGTCCGCGATATTGTTCAGCGCCGCCCTCACGTCCCATTCTTTCTGGCGGAACCCCGCCAAGGCATCCCAACGGCCATAACCCGGCAGCACCACGGTGTTGAGACTGTCGGCGTAACGATCCCCCACCAGCGTCAAACCGGTTTCGGCGTACCAGCCCATCTCGGGTTTCCAGGTGATGAACAGGCTGCCGTTGCGCTTGGCCACATCACTGACGCGCTTGCCTTCAAAGCCGTTGTTGTCCTTCACGACCGTGGCGTCCTGCAGGCCGATTCCCCCGCGAACGTACCAATTGCCGACGATCTTGCCGGTGGCGGTCAGCTCCACGCCGCGTGAGCGTTGCAAGCCGCTGAGCAGGGTGATGGTGCGGTCCAGCGGGTCGCTGGTGCGGCGGTTGTAGAGCTCCAGTTCGTACACCGCCAGGGTGGTGCTCAGGCGGTCGTCGAGCCAATCGCTCTTGACCCCGATTTCCTTCTGTTTGGTCAGCTCGGGGCTCAGGTCGTTGACGCTGCCGGCGGCGTTAGGGGTGATGCCGATCAGGCCGCCACCGGCCGGGGAGAACGTCTTGCTCCACGAGGCATAGAACGAGTGATGTTCCAGCGGCGTCCAGACCACGCCAAAGCGCGGGCTGGTGCTGTGGCTGTCGACGGCCTGTTGGGTGTTGAGGATTTTGTTCCTGGTGTCCACTTCGAAACGGTCGTAGCGCAGGCCGGCCAGGAGCTGCCATTGATCATTCAGGCGCAGCTGGTCTTGTACATAAACCGCACGACTTTCCACTTCGGTGTGGTTGTTGCTCGACACGCTCATCCGCCCGTTATGGCTCAGGTGGCGGTTGGGCTGGTTGAGGTCCAGGCTCGGCACGGCCTGGCCACCACGGCTGACGGCGGTGGCGGTGTAGAGCTTGGGATCGCGGCGCTGGCTGCCCAGCTCGAGGCCGGTGAGCAAACGATGCTCCAGGCCGAAGGTGCTGAAGCCGCCTTCCAGTTCGACGTTGTTGAAGAGGTTCCGCGTGGTCAGGTCTTGCTGCCAGCGCTGGCGTGTCACGCTGTTGGTCGCAGGCACGTAGGCGGTCTGGTAGGTGTTGTCGAAATCGCTGTCGAGCTTGAATACGCCCAGGGTCTGGCGCAGTTGCCAGTTGTCGTTGAGCTCATAGGCCAGCCTGGAGCGCAGGGACTGGGATTTGTCGTCGATGTAGTCGCGGCTGTCGAAGTAAGTGGTGCTGCGGCTCACATCCGCCGGCCGGCCGTTGACCCCGGGAACGCCACGGTCCGGCGTGCGGTTGTAGCGGCTGTATTCGTATTGCACCAGCCAATTCAGGCCCGGCGTGAGCTGCCAGCTCATGGACGGTGCAAACAGCTGGCGATTGCCGCTGACGCCATCGCGCCAGCTGTTATTGTCCTGGTTGCCCATGTTCAGGCGCAGGCTGATGTCATCGGTGGGGTCGGTGCTGAGGTCGGCATACAGACTGCGCAAATCGTTGCTGCCGCCTTGGGCCTCGATACTCGACTTGTGGCCGGCGCCAGGTAGTTTGCTCACACGGTTGACGATCCCTCCCTGACCGCCTCGCCCGTAGAGTACGGCTGCCGGCCCCTTGAGCACTTCGATGCGCTCGATGTTATGCAGGTCGCGCACGTACTGGCTGTCATCGCGGATGCCATCCAGGTAGAAGTCGTTGCTCGCGTCGAAACCCCGGATGCGCAGGCTGTCGAAGCGCGTATCGGCGCCGCTGCTGACGTTGGGAATGCCGCTCAACGCCTGGCCCAGGTCATTGGTGCCGTAGGCGCGCAGGCTTTCGGTCTTTACCAAGTCGATAGCCTGGGGCACATAACGCACCGGCGTGGCGGTGCGGGTGGCGGTGCTGGTTTCCTTGACGCGTGGGTCGTCTTCGTCAGCTTCGGCGCTGATCGAGGTTTCGGGCAACGTGGTGGCCGCGCAGGCAAAACCGGCAGACAGCAGAACGGAAAGCCCAAGGGTGATGGGCGTCAGGCGAGGGGCAGGCATTAAGAAATGTATCCGAATGGTTTAGGAGAAAAACAGCACGTTAATGGTAATGCTTTGCATTTGCGCGCGTTATCCATTGCCAAACGTATCGACTTTGAAAAGTGTTACTAAATGTGTTTTTTGTCGTTTCGGATGCGGTTTTTTGTCGCTTTCGATGTGGCTGTAGGCCCTGGCTTAGAATTATTTCGCCTAAATACAGACGATTCGCGAAATTGACACATAGTTCCGGGCGCGACTAGGATTGCGCCCAACGCCTGTGGCTAACCGCCATGACTCATCCAATAAAAAAGGCCCGCGGCATGTTCAGTCGTCCGCGGGCCTTCTTTTTTCCGGATTCAGTCGACACCAGAAAAAGCATTACGGAGCCTGGTGTCACAGCGCGTACTCAACCAGGAATAAGGAATACAAGAAAATGTTGAAGCAACGGATGAGTCTGATCGCTCTGGGGATTTTGAGCGCATCGACAGCAATGGCAAACGACCAGGACCAGTCCAAGGGTTTTATCGAAGACAGCCACCTGAACATCGCCGCACGTAACGCCTACATCAGCCGCGACTACAAAAACGGCAAGCAAGACAAAGCCGAGTGGGGCCAAGGCTTCATCGGCAAGCTGGAGTCCGGTTTCACCCAGGGCACCGTCGGTGTGGGTGTGGACGTGATCGGCCAATACGCTATCCGCCTGGACGGTGGTAAAGGTCGCGCCGGCGCGGGCGGTATCGACTTCTTCAAACCGGGTAATGGCACTGCCGACAACCCTGGCTCGGCACCACACGACCTGGCCAAGGGCGGCGCTGCCGTCAAGTTCCGCGTTTCCAACACTGTGCTCAAGTACGGTGATCAGTTCCCGGCCGTGCCTGTGCTGCAGTACGACAACTCCCGTCTGTTGTCGGAAACCTACACCGGTACCTCGATCGTTTCCAAAGAGATTGCCGGTCTGCAACTGGACGCGGGTCACTTCACCAAAGAAGCGCGCAAGAGCATGGAAGGCACCGACAGCGGTCGCCTGAAGAGCATCGACTACATCGGCGGTAGCTACAAATTCACCGAAAGCCTGTCCGCTGCGCTGTATGCCTCCGACATGCAGGACGTGCTGAAGAAGCAATACGTCAACGTCAACTACGTGCTGGCCCTGCCAGAGAAGCAGTCCCTGACTTTTGACTTCAACGGCTACAAAACCAAGCTGGACAAGAGCTTCGCCCTGGAAAACCAAGGCAGTGAAGATGCTCGCGACAACAAAATCTGGAGCCTGGGCGCGACCTGGGCCGTTGGCCCGCACAGCTTCACCGTGGCTCACCAGCGCAGCACCGGCGACACCGGCTACCTGTACGGCGGCTACCGCAATGCTGGCGGCATCGGCGACGGTGGCAACACCATCCTGCTGGCCAACTCCTACTGGTCCGACTTCAACGGCAAGGACGAACGTTCGTGGCAAGTGGGCTACGGCATCGATTTCGCCACCTTCGGCGTGCCGGGCCTGACCTACAACGTTGCCTACGTACGGGGTACCAACATCGACGACGGTACCAACCGCGGCGACGGCACCGAGCGTGAAATCTGGAACCAGTTCAAGTACGTGGTCCAGAGCGGCCCGGCCAAAGACCTGAGCCTGCGTGCGCGTGCGTCCTGGTTGCGCGTTTCCAACAACGCCAGCAACTACAACGTAGGCGGTAACGAAATCCGTCTGTTCGCCGACTACCCGATCAACGTTTTTTAATTGATCCTGTGTCGCGCCTGAGTGTCAGGCGAAAAAACCCCGACTGGTTCGGGGTTTTTTTATGCCCGTCTATGCAAGGCGGACTTGTTACATCGGATCACTAATGAAGTAACCGGGCCCACCTTTATCCCCTTCCAGCGCAAGCCTAAATTGGCCCCACTGCTCGCCCATCACCCCGATGGTCGGCCACTGGAGTCCTCGCCATGCCCTTTGTCAGCCTGCGCATCACCCGTGACGGCGTTACCCCCGAGCAAAAAGCCCAGGTCATCGCCGAATTTACCGAAACCCTCGAACGCGTCCTGCACAAACGCCCGGACCTGACCCATATCGTCATCGAAGAAGTCGACACCGATAACTGGGGCTACGCCGGCATCACCACCACCGAATACCGCAAATCCCAAGCCTGAATCCCTACCGGAGCATCCTCATGAAAAAAGTCGTCATCATCACCGGCGCCTCCCAAGGTATCGGCGCCGCGGTCGTCCAGGCCTACCGTGCCCTCGACTACCGCGTAGTCGCCACCTCGCGCTCGATCCAGCCGTCCACCGACCCCGACATCCTCACCGTCGCCGGCGACATCGCCGATCCGGCCACGGCCCAGCGCATCATCCGCGACACCCTGGCCACCTTCGGGCGCATCGACAGCCTGATCAACAACGCTGGCATCTTCATCGCCAAACCCTTCACCGCCTACACCCAGGCGGACTACGCCAACGTGCTTGCGGTGAACCTCCATGGCTTCTTCTACATCACTCAACTCGCGATTGCCGAGATGGAAAAGAACCGCGCCGGCCACATCGTCAACGTCACCACCAGCCTGGCTGACCACGCCATTGATGGCGTGCCGTCGGTACTCGCCAACCTCACCAAAGGCGGCTTGAATTCGGCAACCAAATCGTTGGCGATTGAGTACGCCAAGCGTGGAATCCGTGTGAACGCAGTGAGCCCGGGCATCATCAAGACGCCGATGCACGGCGAAGAAACCCACGCGGCGCTCGGGCAATTGCACCCGGTCGGGCACATGGGGGAAGTGAGTGACATCGCCCAGGGAATTGTCTACCTGGAAACCGCCGGTTTTGTGACCGGCGAGATTCTGCATGTCGACGGCGGGCAAAGCGCCGGGCACTGATACACACGTCCCGGCCTAACCCGGCCGGGCGTTGTCATCCCGTGGCGAGCGGCCAAAAAAAGCTTTATAGGCGCGACTGAACGCCGCTTCGGACTCATAGCCAATCGCAAAACCCACTTCTCCAATGCGGCCGTCCTGCTTGGCCAGCATGGTTTTCGCCAGGGTCAGCCGCCATTCATTCTGATACCGAAGCGGCGAGCGGCCGACCAGGGCGCTGAACCGTTCGCAGAAATTCGACCGCGACATGCCCGCCACCTCAGCCAGGTTGTCGATGCGCCATTGCCTGCCCGGTGTTTCGTGAATGGCTTTCAGCACGCGGGCGATACGCGCGTCCGACAACCCACCCAACCATCCGGAAGCGGTGCCCTGGTGCACCCAGGTGCGCAGGATGCGAATTACCACCAGGTCGATCAGGCGCGAAATCATTAATGCCCCGCCCGGTTGCGTGTCGTGGGCTTCGAGCAACATGAAATGCAGAATGCCTTCCGCCCATGCGGCGGCGTCGGCTTGCTGGATGTGGATCAGCCGAGGCAGGGCGAACAGCATGGCCTGGAAACTGCTCGCGTCGAACCAGAAGCGGCAGATGACTACGGTTGCCGGCCCATTCAGGGCGGTTAGCGTGATGCCCGTTGGAACGTGGGGCAGCAGGATCACATCGCCTTGCTCCAGCGCTACGGGAGGCTGATCAGCAACGTAGAGATGCAACCGGCCGTGCTGGAGCACGCAGATGTGCGCGCTTCTTTCATCCAGCGTGAGGGGCTGTGCCTCCGTCAGTGTGCAGGAATAAACCCGATCACCCGTCAGGCGGATCTGCGCCAGTACCTGGGACAGCAGGTCGCCCTTGGCCAGCCCTTCCAGCTGCAATTGCGGATGAATGATCAAGTTTTCCAAGGGATTCATCATGTCGGTTCGACCCCGCCCTCACTAAGCTGACCGCCGAGATCATAGCGCGCCGGCGCCATCGGGATGAGCCTTTCCCGCGCTGACCGTTTTTGCACATCATCCAACCACATGGGAACCCCACTATGTTCGGAATCTCCGCTCTCGGCTGGCTGCACACCCTCGGCAGCCTGCCGGCCATTCCACTGGCCGCCTACATGTTTATCCGGCATGGCCGAATCGTGCCTCGGTCAGTGCCGGGGTTGTTGTATTTCGTGTCGATGATGATCGGTGGCCTCACCGTGTTCCTGGTCGCGCATCAGCCCGTCAGCAACGCCATCGGCATCATTACGATTGCGCTGCTGTTGGCGGGCTATGGGGTAGGGCGCGTGGCCTGGCTGGGGCGAGCCCGGGTGTATGTGGAGACGATCTTGCTGAGCCTGACGGCTTTTTTCCTGATGGTGCCCACCGTGTCCGAGACGTTGCGCCGCGTTCCCGATGGTCACCCCTTCGTCACTGACCTGAAATCGCCGGTGCTGCTGGGTGCGCAGGCGGGCATTGCGCTGGCGCTGGTGATCGGCGTGACGGCGCAAATGGTGTACCTGCGCAGGCAGTCGCGCCTCAGCACTGCCCAACGCTGAAAAACCGGGCAGGAACTGCCAGCTTTCATCGCCTAACACCGTGTAGCCGCCCATGAAGTAGGAGCCAGCAATCGTCACGTAAGTCGTCTCGACCACCCAGCCTGGGCCACGAATATGGGTGCAGTAGACGTGATACCTGAAAGGGTGAAAAAAAGACTGCGCCCTATTAGTAGCGTCAAATAAGTGGCAAGTTTGACTCGGATTTGCCGTTTGGCGGCATCTTAGACAATTTGTTGACAGTCTCTTTTGGATCCACCATGATTCCCGCGATGTTGATGGCTCTAAGCCATTAAAGTGACATTAGTAACGCGCATTCGTCCCATGCTGTGGTTCTTCAAGATTCAGGGATAAGGCGGCTTGGACTCGGATGGCCAGGCGACGTTGGTCAGGGTAGCCCTAAAACACTGTCACCTTTAATTAGCAGGCTCGTTTGTCGGTGCCTGCGCTCGAGTCTCTAGGAAGTAAACTTCATGGCTGTAGGACGAATTCTGGTCACCGGTGGTGCAGGTTTTATTGGTTCACATCTGGTTGATGCGTTGCTGGGCAAAGGCTACAAGATTCGCGTATTGGACAACTTGTCGACCGGTAAGGTGGCTAACCTGCCCGCCGGTAATCCTGATCTGGAACTGCTGGTTGGCGATGTCGCCGACAGCGCCGTGGTCGAGCAAGCCATGGTTGATTGCAGCGCAGTCGTGCATCTGGCTGCGGTTGCGTCGGTGCAGGCCTCGGTAGACGATCCTGTCGCCACTCACCAGGCCAATTTCGTCGGCACTCTCAACGTGTGCCAAAGCATGCTCAAGGCCGGTGTGGCGCGTGTGGTGTTTGCCTCCAGCGCGGCTACCTACGGCAACAACGGCGAAGGCACGGCCATCGCCGAAGACACGCCCAAGTCGCCACTGACGCCTTATGCCAGCGACAAGTTGGCCGGTGAGTACTACCTGGACTTCTACCGTCGCGAGCACGGCCTGGAGCCAGTGATCTTCCGCTTTTTCAATATCTTCGGCCCACGCCAGGATCCGTCTTCGCCGTACTCCGGCGTGATCAGCATCTTCACCGAGCGTGCGCTGGCAGGTAAGCCGATTACCGTCTTTGGTGACGGTGAGCAAACCCGCGACTTCGTCTACGTGCAGGACCTGGTGAGCATCCTCGTCCAGGCGGTGGAGACCCGAGAACAGGCACCTGAAGCCATCAACGTAGGGCTCAGCCGTTCGACCAGTCTCAACGACCTGATCGCTGAGCTGGGCCGTGCCACCGGTACTGCATTGAACGTGACGTACCAGGCTTCACGTCAAGGCGACATCCGTCATTCGCGCGCGAATAACGCCCGTCTGTTGGAGCGCTTTGCACTCCCGCAACCGACCTCCATTGGCCAGGGTTTGGCGCAGCTGTTGCGCAGCTTGTAGTTCGCCGGTCACTTCGCCCGACGTCTACGCAGTATTGGCTCAGTCATCTTCAAGAGTGAATTATGGAAATCGTTTTGCGCAGGACGCGTATCCGCGCGATCGCTGAGCGGCTGTTGGCTGCTTTTGCCTTATTCGTCGGCGGGCCGACTGTGCACGCTGCTGCCTTGGCCCAACCGAACAGCGTGGCTTTCTGGTACGCCGAGCAACCACCGCTGCCGGAACTGGCGCAGTTCGACTGGGCCGTGGTCGAACCGGGCCACATGACCCCTGGCGATGTGAAAACCTTGCGGGCGTTGGGCAGCCAGCCGTTTGCCTACCTGTCCATCGGTGAGTTTGACGGCAATAAGGCTGAGGTCGAGAAAGCCGGGTTGAGCAAAGCGGTTTCCCCTGTGCGTAATCACGCCTGGAACAGCCAGGTGATGGATCTCACGTCGCCGGTCTGGCGCGAGCATCTGTTCGGACGTGCCAAGGCTCTGGAAGCGCAAGGCTATGCGGGTCTGTTCCTCGACACCCTCGACAGTTTCCAACTGATGCCCGAGGCTTCGCGCGAGAACCAGCGCGTCGGCCTGGCCAGCTTGCTGCGTGAGCTGCACAAGCGTCAGCCGAACCTGAAGCTGTTCTTCAACCGTGGTTTCGAAGTGTTGCCTGAGCTGGACGGCGTTGCCGCCGCCGTGGCGGTCGAGTCGATCCATGCCGGTTGGGATGCTTCCGCCAAACGCTATCGCCCGGTGTCCGAGTCCGATCGCCAGTGGCTCGAAACCCACCTGCAACCGCTGCGCGCCAAGGGCGTGCCGCTGGTGGCCATCGACTACTTGCCACCCGAGCGTCGTGAGGAGGCGCGCACGCTCGCCAAGCGTCTGCGCGAAGAGGGGTTCATTCCCTACATCAGTACCCCGGACCTCAACACCCTGGGCATCAGCAGCATCGAGGTCCAGCCGCGCCGTATCGCGATGATCTACGACCCGCGTGAAGGTGCACTGGAAGATGCCGCTGGCCATAGCAACCTGGGTGGTTTGTTGGAGTACCTCGGTTACCGAGTCGATTACCTGCCCGCCGACAGTGACCTGCCGCTCTACGGTTTCAGTGGCTTGTACGCGGGTGTGGTCACCTGGATGACCAGCGGCCCGCCGCAGGATGCATCGGCGTTCAATCGCTTTATCAATGCCCGTCTGGACGAGCAGGTACCAGTGGCGTTTTTCAGTGGTCTGCCGGTTGAAGACAAATTGTTGCTCAAGCGCCTGGGCCTCAAGCTGGATGCGCCGCCCGCCACTCAGGTGTTGACCATCACCCACCAGGACAAGGCCCTGCTGGGCGCATTCGAGGCACCGGTGGTGCCTCGCTCCCGTGACCTGGCAGCGGTCTGCGTATTGCCCAACGGCCCAACCCCGGCGTTGTCCTTGAGCGGTGCCAATGGCGCCGTTTTCAACCCGGTGGTGGTCGGTAAATGGGGGGGACTTGCGCTGGCGCCTTACCTGCTCGAAATCAACAACGAGCGTAGCCGCTGGATTCTCGACCCTTTCGCGTTCCTTCAGGCCAGCCTGCGTCTGCCGGCGCAACCTCGGCCGGACACCACCACCGAAAATGGCCGGCGCATCGCGACCGTGCATATCGATGGCGACGGATTTCCCTCCCGCGCCGAAGTGCGCGGCACTCCCTATGCAGGTCGTCATACCCTGGACGACTACATCAAGCCCAACCCGTTCCTGACGTCGGTGTCGATCATCGAGGGCGAGATCTCGCCGCGTGGCGCGTTCCCCTTCCTGGCCCGCGAGCTGGAGCCGATTGCCCGCGAGATCTTCGCCAACCCTAAAGTCGAAGTGGCCACGCACACCTACAGCCACCCGTTTTTCATGCAGCCGGATAAGGCCGAGAAGCGCGAAAATTTCAACCCGGAATACGGTTTGAACATGAAAATCGCCGGCTACGAAAAAATCGATTTTCGTCGGGAGATTTTTGGCTCGCGCGATTACATCAATCAGAACCTGACTACGCCACAGAAGCCGGTGAAGATGGTGTTCTGGCCAGGCGATGCGCTGCCATCCGCCAGCACCATCAAGCTGGCCTATGACGCGGGCTTGAAAAACGTCAACGGCGCCGAAACCATCATGACCAAGGCCAACCCGTCCCTGACCGGGTTGAACCCGTTGCTGCGGCCGACGCCTGGGGGGTTGCAGTACTACGCGCCGATCATCAACGAAAACCTCTACACCAACCTGTGGAAAGGCCCGTACTACGGCTTCCGTGAGTTGATCGAGACGTTCGAACTGACCGACAGTCCGCGTCGCCTGCGCGGGCTGCACCTCTACTACCACTTCTATTCCAGCACCAAGCAAGCCTCGATCAAGGCCATGCACGAGATCTACGGCTACTTGCGCGAGCAACAGCCGATGTCGTTGTGGATGAGCGACTACGTCGACCGTCTGCATGGTCTTTACCAGTCGAGCCTGGCCCGAACGGCGGACGGCGCCTGGCAGATTCGCGGGATGGACGCTCTGCGTACCGTACGCCTGGATGCACAAATGGGCTGGCCGGACTTGCTCAAATCCCAAGGTGTCGCAGGTGTACGTGACTTGCCGCAAGGGCGCTATGTGGCCCTGAGCAGCGACAAGGCATTGCTCGCATTGCGTGCGGACAGAGATCCCCGCCCTGCGCTGGAGGAGGCCAACGTGCCGTTGCTCGATTGGCGTTACCTGGACGATCGGCGCGTGAGCTTTTCCTTCGCCGGTCAGTTCGACCTGACCTTCACCGTACGCTCGGCAACCGCCTGCCGCGTGGAAGTCGATGGGCAACGATTCGCTGGCAAGGCTTCGGCTGGCCTTTGGACTTTTCAACTTCCTATGAAGCAGGTGAGTAATGGTCAACTCCTCTGCAACTAAAAGCAGCCGCCTGCTCAACCCATGGGCACTGGCGGTGGTCGCTGTCGCCGTGGGTGGCCTGCTGTGGGCAACCTTCCAGCGTGAAGAAGTGTTCCAGCCCGACGGGCGCGAACCCGACGCCGTGTCGGCCAACTATGCCGAGCTGTTGCTGACGGCGCACCCGGATGACGACCATTTGCGTTTGCAATTGGTCGACTTGCTGATTCGCCTGGGTGACTACACCAAGGCGCGCCAACACGTGGACGCCTGGCCCAAGCCGCAGCCGGAGATCCAGGCCTACTATCGCCTGGAGCTGGACGCGCTGATCGCAGCCAGTGGCAACGACCTGATTGCGCAGCATGCGTTGGTCGAGCGTCTGCAAAGCTTCGATCATCGCAAGCTGCCGGTGGCCCAGCTGCAAAGCCTGGCGAAGCTGGCGTTGACCCTGCAGGCGCCGGCGTTTGCCGCCAGTGTGTTCGAAGAGATCGCAGGGCGTGACCCGGCGCAGCGCACCGAGGCGCTCAAATCAGCCGCGCAGTGGTACTTGGCGGGTGAGCAGCCTGCGCACGCGGCAGACATCTATCTGCAACTCAAGCGTGACGCCCAACAACCGGCCGAACGACGGGAGTACGCGCAACTTGCGTTCAACAGCCTGCTCTCGGCCGGCCGTGACGAGCAGGCCGCGCAAGTGCTGGCTGACGAGCTGCCCCGGCTGACGAACCCGCAGACCGACGTGGCGTGGCTGGAGCAAGGCGTGGATATCGCCGTTGCGACCAGGCAGTTCGACCTGGCCCAGCGCGTGCTCCGGCAGTGGCATGACCTGGAGCCTGGCAACCGCAAAATCCTGGTCAAAGAATTCCAGGTGCGCCTGTCTATCAATGATCTGGCGGGTGCGTGGGAAACCGGTCAGGAGCTGGTCATCGATTACCCGGATGACACCGAGTTGCTGGGGCAAATGGCCAAGCTCGGTGAGTGGCGCGGTGATAACGAAGCCGCGCTGGATTACTGGATTCGCTTGCTCAAACTCAAGGAGGACCCGAAAACCCGCGAGCACGCCTGGCGCCTTGCCAGCCTGCAATTCGACTTCGCCCGCTCGATCCCGTTGCTCGCCGACATCATGCAGCAGCGTGCGCTCACGGACATCGAGCTGGATGCGTTGATCTACGCTCATGAGTCCCGTGGTACACCGGCTGAAGCCGAGGCATGGCTGCGCACCTACCTGCGCAAGTACCCGGCCCATCGCCTGGCCTGGACACGCTTGCTGCACAACCTGGAAAACACCGGGCAGTTCGCGCCCAAAGGCAAGCTCTACAAGGACTATGCAAAACGCTACACGCTGACCACCGCCGAATTGGTCGATTGGGCCAGCACGCAAATGAAGCTGTTTGATGAGCCGGCGGCCTGGGAAGTGGTCAAGTCGGACGACTCTTCCATCGATGACCCGGAATACTGGCGTACCCGTGCGGCGCTCGCCTGGGACCTGGAGCGCGACGAAGACTTGCGCGTCTCCCTGGAAAAACTGCTGTCCCTCAACGGCAAGCTGAACAGTGGCGACGAGAGCCAGTTGATCACCCTGTATCGCACCCGTGACCCGCAGCGTGCCTTGAAGTTGATGGTCGACAGCTGGCACCGCGCCCAGGATCCGCAACGGTTGGTCGAGGCGCTGCAACTGGCCCAGGAGCTGCACGAGTGGGATCAGGTCGTTACCCTGTTGGAAGACGCCAGGCAATACCCGCAGGCCTACGAGCAAGCCCAGGTCCTGGCGGTACGCGGTGCCTTGGCGGTGGAGCAGGGCGATCCCTCCGAGGCCGAGCGTCTCTATCTGCTGGGCTTGTCGCGCTACCCCGATGACAACCTGTTCCGCGAGCGTTTGACCTGGCTGTATGTCGACCAGGCCGACACGGCAAAACTCAAACTCCTGCTGGTCAAATGGCGTGCCTATGCACGGGCAGACCGCCTGCTCTGGCTGCCGTTCGCCAGCGCCAGCCAGCTGTTGGGGCGCGATGCCGAGGCGTTGGCCTGGTATCGCATGTACCTCAAGCTCAGCCCGAACGACTGGCTGGTGCAGGCCGCGTATGCCGATGCACTGGACACATCCGGCTACCAGGACGCCGCCCAGCGCCTGCGCTTGAAGTTGCTGCGCAGCCCCGAGGCCGACAACCTGCAACCCTCGTCCCAACGCTATGCGATCTGGCTGCGCTTGATGTCGAGCAGCTACTCGCCGCAGAAGGCCCAGCAAGAATTGCTGAAGTGGAAAGACGGTTCGCCGTCGATGAAACAGCTGTGGTTCGAACGCCTGCTGGCCCGCCTGGATGCGACCAACCAGCCAGCGCAGAAAGACGACTGGCTGGCCTGGGCACGCACCCAAGGGCTCAAGGTCGACCGTTACGAGCAGATCCAGGAAGCCTTGCGCAGCCGCAATAAAGCCCAGGTCGAAACCCTGTTGGCCAGCAGCGACCTGAACCCGGCGCAGCGCGCACAGGCGCTCAGCCGTTTGGGGCGTACCAACGAGGCACTGGACACCAGCCTGTCCGCACTGGGCGACGACCAGCCGGATTCGGTGAACGAGCAACTGCGTCGCCAGGCGGTGGAGATCCACGAAGCCACCCCGCAAGGCGCATTGCTGTCGTATCAGAAACAGGATTTCGGTGGCTTGTCGTTTGACTCGCCGCGCCTGGAAATCGCCCACAACCTGGGTGACAACTGGTACGCCGATGTCGAGATGGAACACGGCAACTATAAAGGCGACGACGTCATCTCTTCGCGCATCGGCGACGAGAGCAACGCGGCCCTGACCTTGGTGCGCGCGGTGGAAAACGGCAGCTGGAAGCTGTTCGCCGACACCAGCCAACGCAAGGACGACGACCGTAACGGCCTGGGCCTGTCGCGCCTGTGGCAGTTGGGCAACAGCCACCAGATCGAGACCGGCCTGGACTGGCATCGCAAGAGCGACGACAGCGGCCTGATGCGTGCTTTCGGCCAGCAGGACCGCGCCTGGGTCGGCGGCCGTCACGGCCTGACCGCGCGGGACCAGTTGAGCTGGGAAGTGGCGCAGCGCTCGTTCTCGACCCGTGCCGGCGACTCGTTGGGCAGCGGTCATGCGCTGAAGCTGGAGCTTAACCACACGCTGGAATTCGCCGGGCCTAACTGGACGGTGCGCAGTGGTGTGGATTACCAGAAGAACAATGTGAAGGATCGCAACCTGGATTACCTCTCCAGCGACTTCAAAGGCCCGATTCGAGTGCCTGATGTCGCGCCGCCTGAGCCGGGTGACCCGATCGAGTTGCAGACCATCCCGTCGGGCGACCTCCTGCAAAGCCGCTACGGCCAACTCTATGTCGGTACGTCCTGGCGTCGCGGCATCCCCGGTGCGCTGGTGCGCAGCAAGCCGCAATACACCTGGCTGGTGGACATGACGGCGGGCTGGCAGTGGACCGACCAAACCTTCAACTACGGCGTCAACACGGGCATTGGTTTCGAAGTGCTGGGTGACGACGAACTGGCCCTCACCTTCGGCTACCAATCTGCGCCACAAGGCGGGGATGGCAAGTCCGGCGGCACACTGGGCATGAGCTACGGCGTGCGTTTCGGGCGCTGATTACAGAATCTACGGGAGAAAAACCTATGCAAGCAATTCGTAACCTGAGCCTGGCCCTGACAGTGCTGTTCGTCGCCGGCTGCTCCAGCTTCACCAGTGAAAACAGCCTTGACCTGCCGCGTAACGCGCAGTGGGGCATCGTGCCGATGATCAACTATTCGCAGACCCCGCAAGCCGGTGAGCGCAGCGAGCAGATCCTGCTCAGCGTACTCAGCAGCCATGGCCTGCAACCGCGTGTTTACCCGACCAGCACCCAGGGTGAGCAGGCGCTGATGGACGACAACGAGCGCCTGACCGGTGCCCTGGAATGGGCACGTGAGCAAAAGCTCGATTACGTCATCGCCGGCAGCGTCGAAGAGTGGCAGTACAAGAACGGCCTGGATGGCGAGCCGGCGGTGGGCATCAGCCTGCGTGTGCTGGACGCCAACAGTGGTCGTGTGCTCTGGAGCAAAAGCGGCGCGCGCGCCGGTTGGTCCCGTGAAAGCCTGGCGGGCAATGCTCAGACGGTAATCGACAAACTGGTTGGCGCCCTTCGATTCGAGTGAACGCAATGAATTCTCCACACATGGATTACAGCCTGGCGCCTCGCGCCAGCGGGCCGGTGTCTTGGCTGGAAACACTCCTGGTAACGGGCTTGGCCATTGGCCTCGGCTTCTGGCTGACTCCCGAAGACCCGTTGCAAATGCACGGTGGTTTCCCCTGGCCAATCCTGGCGCCACTGCTGTTGGGTGTGCGTTACGGTTTTGTGCGCGGCCTGTTCAGCGCCGTGCTGCTGGTGGCGGCGCTGTTTGCACTGCGCTACACCGGGCATGCAGGTTATACCCAGCTTGAGCCCTCGTTCATCGTCGGTGTGCTGGTGTGCGGGATGCTGGTGGGTGAGGTTCGCGACCTGTGGGTGCGCCGCCTGGAGCGTCTGCAGATGGCTAACGAATACCGTCAGTACCGCCTCGACGAATTCACCCGTGCCCACCAGATCCTGCGGGTGTCCCATGACCTGCTGGAGCAGCGCGTGGCCGGCAGTGACCAGAGCCTGCGCAGCTCGTTGCTGGGCCTGCGTGAAAAACTGCGCGGCATGCCGGTCGAAGGCGACGCATTGAGCGAGCTGGCCGAGCCGATCGTGGCGATGCTCGGCCAATACGGTGCATTACGCGTGGCAGGTTTGTACCGCGTCGACGACAGCGAGAAAAACCTACTGCCCCAGGCCTTGGCGATGATCGGCGTGATGGGGCCGCTGCAAACCGATGACGGTTTGATCCGGCTATGCCTGGAGCGCGGCGAACTGGTGAGCGTACGCCAGGAACTGATCGACGCCGGTAACGCCGCGCAGTTTTCCGCGCTGCAGGCCTGCATCCCGTTGATCGATGCCGAAGGCCGCTTGCTGGCTATCCTGGCGGTTCGGCAAATGCCGTTCTTTGCGTTCCAGGACCGCACCTTGAGCCTCTTGTCGCTGCTGGCCGGCCACATTGCCGACCTGTTGCGCCGCGATCCGCAAGTGCTGAGCCTGCCCGATGCGCACGCCCAGCAATTTTCGTTGCAGCTCAAGCGGTCGTTGGTGGATGTGGAACAGCACACATTGCCCGCCGGGTTGTTCGCGTTCGAGATGACGCGCGCCAACGAGGAACTGTCGCGTCTGATGGAGCGCAGCCAACGTGGCCTGGACTTGCACCTGGCGGTGCGCAACAACCGCGAACATCGCCTGCTGCTGGTGCTGTTGCCGTTGACCAGCCCGGAAGGTACCGAAGGCTACCTGGCGCGGATTGGCATGCTGTTGCACGAGCACTTTGGTATCGACACGGACCTGGACAGCCTGGGTGTGCGGGCCATGCCTTTCAACCTGGAGCCTGGCTGTGATCGCAACGGGCTGCGTAACTTCCTTTACAACGAGTGTGGCCTGAATGATCAGCAAGTGGCTGTTTAGCGGCGCCGTGCTGCTGGAGGCGGGCAGTTGGGCCAGTCTGTGGCTCGATGCGCCGCAGATGCACCAACTGCTGGTGTTCACCTTCAGCCATGGCTTGGCCTGCCTGATGCTGTGCGGCGCCGTATGGTTGCTGTTGCCGGCGCGCTACCGGGCGCCTTTGCCGTGGAGCCCACTGTTCATTTTCAGCCTGGCGTTCTTTGTGCCGGTGATCGGCACCCTGGGCGTGGTTGCGTCGATCTTCCCGGCGCTGTACCTGCCGCGTAAACGCGACCAGCAGGCGTGGCGATCGGTGGGGATCCCAAGCCTGCCGTTCCGTGCGCAGGCCCAGACACGCACGCCGATTTTCGCCGATGGCGGTTTGCAGGACGTGCTGCGCCACGCGCCCGATCCCGATCAGCGTCTGGCCGCTTTGCTGGCGACTCGCCGCATGCCTGGCAAGGACGCGGTACCCATCCTCAAGCTGGCCTTGGGTGACCCCAGTGATGACGTGCGTCTCCTGGCGTACTCGATGCTCGACAAGCAGGAAAGTGACATCAACCTGCACATTCAGATGGCGTTGGAACAGTTGGCCGGCGTCAGCCCCCGAACTGCCGGCCCGGTGCACAGCATGCTGGCGCGATGGTATTGGGAATTGGCCTACCTCGGCCTGGCCCAAGGCAGTGTGCTCGAACACGTGCTGAACCAGGCCAGCGAGCATGCCGAGCAAGGTCTGGCGGCCGGTGAGGGCGGTGAGCTGTTGCTGCTGGCCGGCCGTATTGCCCTGGAGCGCGGTGAAAACGAGCGAGCCGAGGCCCTCTTGCACGAGGCTGAGCGAAACGGTCTGGGTGAGGCTCAATTACTGCCTTTCCATGCCGAGCTGGCGTTTGAAGCGGGTCGCTATCACGAAATCCCCGGGCTGCTCGCCAGGCTGCCGGAAGAAACCCGTCAGCGGCCACCCTTTGCTGAGTTGGTGAGGAGCTGGAATGAATCATAAGGAAGCCACCCCGACGGCCGACATCTGCCTGCTGCTGGAAGGCACCTGGCCTTACGTGCGCGGCGGCGTATCGAGCTGGATTCACCAGATGATCCTCGGCCTGCCGGAGCTGACTTTTTCGGTGATGTTCATCGGTGGTCAGCGCTCGGCGTACACCTCGCGGCGTTATGAAGTGCCGGTGAACGTGGTGCACATCGAAGAGGTGTTCCTCGAAGACGCGACGCACCCCGCCGATACCCGTGGCACGCCGCGCGATGCCGACCCGCAGCAGTTGGCCGACCTGTATCGCTTTTTGCACCACCCGGACCCGCCCGAGCGGGAACTGGGTGAGCGCCTGCTCAATTGCATCGCCGAGGGCCATATGACCCTGGATGATGTACTGCGCAGCCGTGCCAGTTGGGAAACCCTCAGCGAAGGCTACCGCCAGCACTGCGCCGACCCGTCTTTTGTCAACTATTTCTGGACGCTGCGTTCGTTGCAGTCGCCGTTGCTGATGCTCGCCGAGGCCTCGCGCAAGATGCCGCCCGCGCGGGTGCTGCACTCGATTTCCACCGGTTACGCCGGGCTGCTGGGCTGCATCCTCAAGCACCGCTGGAAATGCACTTATCTGCTGAGCGAACACGGTATCTATACCAAGGAGCGCAAGATCGATCTGGCCCAGGCCACCTGGATTGCCGAAACCTCCGGGCAGGCGCTCAACCGCAGCCTCGACGGGGGCTCGGGGTATATCCGGACCCTGTGGGTGCGCTACTTCGAACGGATCGGCCAACTGGCCTACAACAGCGCCGACAAGATCATTGCCTTGTATGACGGCAACCGTCAGCGTCAGATCAAGGACGGTGCCGATCCGAGCCGCACGGCGTTGATCGCCAATGGCATCGACCTGTCGCAGTGGTCCCGCGCCATGGAAACCCGTGAGCCGGGCATTGCACCGGTGGTTGGGTTGATCGGGCGCGTGGTGCCGATCAAGGACGTGAAAACATTCCTGCGTGCCATGCGCGGCGTGATCAGCGCCATGCCGCATGCCGAAGGCTGGATTGTCGGCCCCGAGGAAGAAGACCCGGAATACGTGAGCGAATGTCGCAGCCTGATGGCGAGCCTGGGGCTTGAAGGCAAAGTGCACTTCCTGGGTTTCCAGCGCATCCAGGACATCTTGCCCAAGCTTGGCCTGATGGTGCTGACCTCGATCAGCGAAGCACAACCCTTGGTGATCCTCGAAGCCTGGGCTGCCGGTACGCCGGTCGTCAGCAGCGACGTCGGCTCATGCCGCGAACTGATCGAAGGCGGCAGCCCCGAAGACCGCGACCTGGGCGTGGCGGGCAAGGTGGTGGCGATTGCCGACCCACAGGCGACGTCCGCCGCGATCCTGGAACTGCTGCGCAGCCCCGAGCGCTGGCAGGCTGCACAGGCCGCCGGCTTGCTGCGGGTCAACCGTTACTACACCGAAGCCCTGATGCTGCAGCGCTACCGCGACCTGTATCAGGCCGCCATGGAGAATAGTTAAATGGCCGGTATTGGCTTCGAACTGCGCAAGATCCTCTCGCGCGACTCATACACCGCCACCTTGCACGCCTATGTGTATGCAGGCCTGATCAGCTCCGGCCCGTGGGTGCTGTCGATCATCAGCGTAATGCTGGTGGGCATCATCAGCCTGGGCCTGCTGTTGCCCAACTCATTGGTGGGGCAGTTTCTGGTCACGGTGACGTACCTGATGGCCAGCTCATTGATCCTGACCGGTGGCCTGCAGTTGTTCTTCACCCGCTTCGTGTCCGACCAGTTGTTCGAGCACAACTACGAGCAGATCCTGCCCAACCTGCTGGGCATATTGTTGATGGTGACGGTCGGTGCCGGGGTGCTGGGGGTTATCGTGCTGGCGCTGCTGTTCGATCAACCGCTGGTCTACCGCGTACTGGTGCTGTCGAACTTCGTGGTGCTGTGCAACCTGTGGCTGGTGATCATCTTTCTCTCGGGGATGAAGAAATACAACCGCATCCTGCTGGTGATGGTGGTGGGTTACTCGCTGATGGTCGCGTGCGCCTACCTGCTGAGCTTCCTGAAGATGCCCGGCCTGTTGCTGGCGCTCTTGATCGGGCACGGCAGCCTGTTGTTCCTGTACCTGTACGACATCCTGCGCGAGTATCGTGCCGAGAAAATGATTGCGTTTGATTTTCTCAATCGTCGCAACGTGTTCCTCAGCCTGCTGGTGACCGGGTTCTTCTACAACTTCGGCATCTGGGTCGACAAAATCCTGTTCTGGTTCAACCCAGGCACTTCCAACGAAGTCATAGGCCCGCTGCGCGCCTCGATCCTGTACGACATGCCGATCTTCATCGCTTACTTGGCGATCATCCCCGGCATGGCCGTTTTCCTGGTGCGTATCGAGACCGACTTTGCCGAGTGGTACGACCGCTTGTTCCGTGCCATCCGCGATGGCGAGACCTTGCAGCACATCGGCTCGCTGAAAACCGAGATGACCCTCTCCATCCGCCAGGGCCTGCTGGAAATCTGCAAAGTCCAAGGCCTGACTGTGGTGCTGCTGTTCCTCTTCGCCCCGCGCCTGCTGGAATGGATCGGCATCTCCAGCTACTACCTGCCACTGTTCTACATCGACTTGATCGGCGTGAGCATCCAGGTGGTCTTCATGGCGTTGCTCAACGTGTTCTTCTACCTCGACAAACGCCGCGTGGTCCTGGAACTGTGCGTACTGTTTGCCGTACTCAACGCAGCCCTGACCCTGCTCAGCATGCACCTGGGGCCCAGTTTCTTCGGCTACGGGTTTACGTTGTCGTTGCTGGTGTGCGTATTGCTGGGGCTGGCGCGGTTGTCGTCGGCGCTGGAAGACCTGGAGTATGAGACGTTTATGTTGGCGCGGTGATTGGGTTGCAGGTGGTGCGAAAAAGGCACTTGGCGTTCGCGGCAAGTGCCTTTTTTGTTGGACGCCGGATGGGGCTTTATAGGGAGCGATAACAAACCTCACCACAAGTTGGACTGCACCATGGCGAGGACAGGCCTTTTCAGTGAGGTCTACTGCGCGCTATTGCCGGGTGACTCCAACACCTTCACCACATCATCAATCACCGCCTTGCTCATCTCCTGCAAGTAATGCGAAGCCCAGGCATAACGGTCCGTCTCCCGCGTCATCGCCGCCTCTTCTGCGAGCAGCTTGGCGACATGGAGCAGGTCGGAAACATGGTGCAAGGCTTCATGCAGGGAAACACCGCTATTGACGCGGAACAGAGGTTGGTCGGAGTGAAAGGAGAAGGGGGTGACGCCGAGGGTGGTTAACGCAGACGGACTTGTAGCGGTCATTGGTAAAACTCCCATATCTGGTGAGAACTACCACATTCGTTATCAGGCGAATTGGGTGGCAGCTGTGCGCAGGCTGATAAACCGGAGATACAGGAACCCGGCAGACCCGAAGGTCTCCCACGCACAGCCGCCATTGCACGAAATGGTGGGCGAAAAAAAACGCCTGCAAATCGGGTTTTGGGGGCGCTTGGTGCGCCTGCATCTTGCCGGGTTATCAGGCCCGATCGCTGAATTGGCAGCGATGGAACGGAGGGTAGCGTGGTGGGACGTGGGGAGCAATCAGGAATATTGATGGGATGATTTTGAGGCCCTCATTAGGGGGTGTAGGGTGCTACTGAAATTATTGTTTTTATGGCTGGGTCATAATTATTGGCAGTTCATAATTTGGAATAAACGTGGAGATCGGGGGGGGTACAGAGGAAGGCGTTTAGCGGTCAGGGGCGGTCTGTTTTTTTCTACTGAGCATGGGGACCTGTGGGGTGAGAGCGTCCGTGTGGTGTTGGTGGGTTGTCGGCGAATGAAGCTAAACAGATTGTCCGTTTCCATCAGCTGGCTGACAGCGGGAGCTTGGATGTCATCACCGTAGGATTGCTTTTCGAAGGGACTGCAGATCCAGATGGTTTCTGTGAGGCAGGAGATTTGTTGGGGGCTGCGATGAAAGTCGGCCTTGAGCTGACTGACGAGGCAAGCAAAAAGAAGGGAGGTTTGGGGAAATGCGGGCTGTGTTTTTTTGAGTTTGGGCGTTTTCCCGAAAACCGCAGTATAGATTTTCAGTATTTTCCAAACTTCAGAAACCACAAATCCCCGCATCGGGAGCATCGAGAAGTGGTCACCAGGAGTCGAAGTCAATCATAATTTTCTGATTCTTATGGAATTTATTCCTAAGAGTTTTTCCTCTACATCTTAAACTACCCTTTGATGTCAAATTAAGCTATATCTTGTCTAGACAGACTGCTGGTTTCTGAATTTTGTTAGCGATATCTTGATTGGTTTTTGTGTTGTGCCTGAAATGGCTTATTGCTTTCAAGTGCCACGAAAAATTCAGAGGCTGTAGTTGATTGCCTTGGCTTATTTTGTTTGCCTATAACTTGAGTTTCGATGCTGCGATACTTAACTGTTTCGTAGGGGTGTACTCATTTCTTGTAGTGGTGTAAATGCCTTTTTCGGAGAATAAATACAGAGCAGACTTGGCTCTCGAAGAGATCACGTACAGCAGTCGTCTTGCCATGTAAGCGGAGTAACTCGGGCTCTTGCGTATTATTTCATCCCAGTGAGGTATTTTGCCTTCTAATAGCCCAGCGCATATAACAACTTCGTATTCGTCACCCTTAGTTGAATGGCATGTGGTTATTTTAATGCCTGTAGACTCGTTGAAATATTTAGAAATATTACTTGGGTCTCTGTCTATGCCATCTTTATTTATACGTTTCTCAGTCGATTTCACTAGTGACTCATATTGCTCAAGAAGTTCCCTATGGTTTTCTATCGATATGTTCAGGGCTGAGCAAAAAGTTTGGGTTAGCGATTGGATGTACCCAATGATGTCGGGCTCGTCAATAATAATTTTGTTAGAGGCTTTGAGCAGTGACCGGGCATTAAGGTTTTCGTTCATGCTTACCGATATTTCTTGCAAGTCCAGAAGTATCTCGCTGGCAAGTCGGGCTCTCCTGTTATAGTTTTTGTTGCTTGTTTTTATGTTGTGCAATCTGATTAATTTATACCATATGTTTTCATGGCAGTGCGGTATTGGAGATAATCCTGGTGCGTCAAATGGAATGTTTGGAAGGATCTTAGAAATTGCTCTGCCTATAGAAGTTACCTCGTACCATTGAGGGTGTAGGATTGCAATTTCGTTTGGTGAGACTCCTAGTGATAGGTGCTTTTGTACAATTTTGCTAATTGAGTTCGGCAAGTCGTCTCTAGTGGTGATTCTGTCATATGACAATGTTTCTGACGGGAAGTTATTATTTTGGAGGGATCTAATGGTAATGCTGTTATCTTGGAATTCGGAGTAAAAGTCTATAATTTGCTGTTTTGATCTAAAGCATCCCGATAGCGTCATTTCCTTTATGGTTTTGAGGGAAAACTCTTTGCATATCTCAATGCCATTTTTTACTACTGCACCTAGCCCTGTATAAATTGCTTGGTCTACGTCTCCGATTAAACATACTTTAGTATTGCCGTGTTTTAGAATCTCCCGCATTATGTCATATTGAGTTTGGTTGGTGTCCTGATACTCGTCTATAAATATTGAGTCAAACAGATGGGATAATCTGTGACCTATTGAAGGGTGACTGTTCAAAATCTCTGCAGCTGTGCTAAGTATCAGATCGAAATCAATCAGCTTGTGTGTTGAAAGGTGGCTGTGGTACAGCGCAGCTGCACGAATGGATTCGGGACTTAGTCCGATAGTTTGAATGGTTCCATCAGAGTTTAATTTTGTATTTATTTTATCGTAACTTTTTAGTTTTAGCTCTGCTCTAATAGAATCAAGTATTTCTTGGTATTCATACTGATCGAGTAACCTATACCCCTTGCAAGTTCGGGCAGAGTGGCCCCGGTATGGCTTTATTATCCACTCTAGACAAAACGAGTGGATAGTTCCTACCCAGAGATTATCCGATGGGATCGAAAATGCGTCCAGCCGATCAATGATTGTGTCTGCAGCTATGTTCGTATATGTAATGGCGACGAGGATTTTCTTGCGAAGATCATAACTCTGTAATTTGTGGGCAATTTTTGCTACTAAAGTCTTGGTTTTTCCGCTTCCTGGGCATGCAGTAAGCAAAAGGTTGTCGTCGTATGTGGCGGCAGTATACTGCTCTTTTGTGAGGTTTCTAAGAGGCATAGTTTACCCTCGAATCAAAACTGCGACTGGGTCATATGTAAAGTGGTTTGCAAATGTTGATGAGGTTCCATTTTGGCTTAAGTCTCCCACAGAGGTACGGTACTTCTCATAGTTCTTCAATGTGTCGCCAGACTTATAAAATTCAAGCCTGTAAGAGATCATTTTTTGCCATATTTCTTCGGCGGCGTGGCCCCGCAAAACATGGTGTAGAGCGTTAAGGATATATGTCGGCAAATAGAGGCAAGGATCAGACTTTTCAGATAAAAGCAGGGCGAACCATCCTTTGCCGACTTTATTGGCAAGCTTTAATATGTAGTGATTTCGTATAGACTCATCAGAGGATTTTAGGTGCTTCTCGTAAGCAGTTATGAATGCCTTTCGTTCGTAAATTAATGGTAGTACTGAGGTGAAAAGGGCCATGTTGTTAGGGTAAATTGCTGTCGCATTTATTAATTCTGTCTCGAAAGTATTTTTTGCATAGAATGCGCGCGTGTATAAATTCCCTGCTAAGGACGAGTTGAGTTCGTTCTGCCTTTGCAGGCCGTCTCTGTCAGCAGCAATCAAGTGGTCTATATCTTTCTTGTTTGCATATGAGTTCGGCGCTGTTAAGTATGCCTCATCTCTGTCAGTCAATATCGCACAGTAAGTGCGTAGTCGATCTTGATGAAAGAGATGTGAGACGTGTTTGAAAACCGTGCCGCCCATACTTACTAAGCTAATTCCAAGTTCGTCAAGTGATATGCCAGTGATTTTCTTGATTAAAATTGGTATTAGTATTTGCTCTGCTTCGCCTTCTACTAGGATAACTCCCTTGGCAAAAAGCAGAGTGCTCCTGATTGCGTCTAGGTAACGTTCAATTCGCGAAATCTCGCGCGGCTCTAGTCCATTCGACGGCTGATACACTTCGGATTTTGATTGCTTTCTCGATAATACGTTGACAGCAGAAATTTTCGAAACGGAACTTATCTGTGAAGAGTGAGTAGAGATGAATACTTGAGTATTTATATGGCTGACGTTTGAGAATAGTGTTTTTTTGATATGGGTATGAATATGTGCTTCTGGTTCTTCAATGAGTAAAAAGTGAGCTATTTTGTTATTTGAATCAACTTGTGCTTCGTATTCGTATAGCTTTAGTGCAAGATAGATTAAATTTGCACCTCCCAAGCTTAGATCTTCTAACTTTCCAGAGCCTAAGTACCCGTTGCTATCTTCGACCAATAGTCCAAGAGATTTTATTAGCTCTTCAAAGTCTTCAGGTAGATTAGAAGATATTTCTAGTGTGGGAGAGTAAGTATGGCCCACTGCGGCAAGCAAGGTTTTTCGAATTTTCGCACTTAAAGACTGTATTTCGACTAAGCCTGAAATAGTGGTGTTAACATCTTTGACTTTTGCAGTTATTAAGTGAGAGTTGGCAATTGTTTTGCTTTGTTTTGATAGAAGCTTTACAAGTGGGTTGCTGTTTGTGTACTTCATATCCGCAACAACGTTCCGTAAAGCCTTGACATATGTACATGAGATTTCCCGTATCAGTGAAAAATGTGGTGGTCTGATGTTTCCTATTATTGAGGCGTCTTCACTCTCAGGATCTGGGAAGATATAATTTGTAAAGTCTCCAGCGGTGGAGTTATAGACTCCGTCAGAAATTAAATCAGCTGCGGTTCTAGTGAATGCTGTGATCTCGTAATATTCCCGGTCAATACTGATTGTGCTCAAGTACTCTGTAATAGTTTGTTTCCGGCTATTAAGATCAATGATGGCTGATGTAATTTCGAAGAGCTTTTGGCGGATATGCTTTTTTGGTCTGTATACAAAAGTATATGTCCCCTTTGTGTTCTCGCCTCCAGGTAACAGACTATGATTGGCGAGTACGAGGTCTTCATCAGAATCACCCAGGTCAGCAAATTGCAAAGCAATTATTATCCAGTGGCCAGCGGGTGATCCTAGCCCTCTATAAAAATCTGAGCTAGTCAACTGACGCGCATTCATCGGCAAATTTTCATCAAGTACTAAGCGCATTGCATAGAATAAATTAGTTTTGCCTGCTGCATTTTCTCCTATTAAAGTATTGACTTCGTCTTTTATAAATTTAAATTTAGCTGATTCGAAGTTTCTGAAATTTTTAATTCCTATTTCTGTTATGTGCATCTTTAGTCCTTTATATGCTTTGAATGCTATGCGTTAACTATGTAGGCACTAGCTTCTCATGTGATTCAGTGACAGTTGTGCGTTTGATAAGCGACTGATGTCGTGGTGACACTATTTCCTATTCTGCATTTGGTCAAGCTCTTGTTGCGGCTGAGCCTCTACCCAGCTTCTTCCCGCTCTGCCACGATTTTGGTTTTTGAGGCATAGCGCTAGTTGACCTTGATGGTGCCTATCTCAACTGCTTTGACCAGTGGTCTCATGCAACTGTGCGAGATGAGGGGTAGTGAAACGGATGCACCGATTACTACCGATCTTAGCGACGGACAAATCTCCTCGGTTAGCAATTTAATACTCATTACCTCCCCAGTCGACGAACGATGATTTTTATTGTGAGTAGGTAAAAGTACTGCGTACGTTCACTACGGCCAGCGAGACGATGCTTAAGAGACAAAGTTATACGGAACAGGCGGCAGACCACCATTATTAAAACCATGCTCTGCCCCCTATTTTCCTGAGACGTTTATGTCGGCGCGGTGATTGGGGGTTGGCGAGACGAAAAAAGGCACTTATGCGGTTAACGGCAAGTGCCTTTTTGCGGATGTTGTGAAGGGCGACCTGGACCTACTGTCTTGAAATCAGTTGCTCAAACAAAAAGCCGGCACAGAGGCGAAAAAGCCTTGTGAAGACCTCTAACCTTCGCCAATCAACGCCCGCTCCTCCAACCAAATTTCCTGAACAAACTGATCCGTAATCGCATAGATCCCATGTCCGCGCCGCATGATGATGTTCTCCGCAACCAGTGCAATCACCACCGGTTGAATCTCCTCAACCCGAACCTCGCGACCGACCGTCTTCGAATACTCAGCCGCTGCGTCGATGGAGAAAATCCCACGGGCATCACCTTCCGTCGCTGCGATCTTGTTGAAAATCGCTTGAGCCAAACTGCCCAGTTGTTCAACTTTCTCAAGCTCAATGCTCGCCGCAGCGTACTGGCAATCACGGGTAGGAAAAGATCGGGATCACCGTCCTGCTGCATGAGTTGGCGAAGTACCTTGAGCATTTCTTCTGGTCGGTTACCCAGCGTATTGAACGCCTCGATAGCTGCGTCGAGGGAGGGCAGCTTTTCCTTCTTCACCGTCATCGCAAGTCGGTCGAGCAGGAACTCAACGGCCTCTGCAGTTCTTGCAGGGTTTTGTGGATGGCGTTGTGCGCGGGCATTGCCGGGTTGGCCAGCGTGTCGCTCCATAGGTCAACGTAAATGACTAGAGCGCCAGCTGCTTCCAGGGCGGCATCATGCAATTATCCCTTTTTATGGATACGCCATAATTATTGCCAGTTCATAATTTGGCATAAAGGCTGAAAGATGAGGCTTTGAGGCTGAAGTGGTGTTTTTTAAGGCGGAAAAGGATGGTTGAGGCGAGGGGCGGGGTGTGATTCAGCTATGAATACCCCAGAAACAACGAAGCCCTCACATTTCTGTGAGGGCTTCGTCTTATATGGTGCCGGCACCAGGAGTCGAACCCGGGACCTACTGATTACAAGTCAATTAAACATTCCATATAAATCAATCGGTTAGCACTTTTCTTGTTACGTGCGAGGCTACGTGAAAGCCGCGCATACCGGAGGCTTCTTGCTGCTTGTTACGTAGCCTAACCAACGCCATCCCGGTTTAGAAAGCAGGCGAGGCGGCGCTGATGGTTTTTGTAATCAAAACGGTAGGGCGGATATTTTTGAAAAATCTGGGAGCGTGTGGGGTATTTTTTGCAGCTTTCCATCAGACACTCTTACTGTTATTCCTGATGAGTCATAATCAACGAGCGACCCTAAGTCCACGCCGTTCAGCCACACAGTGTCTCCAGCATTAAAGGTCTCTCCATTGATAATGAAAGCTTCGCTTTCATTATCAAATCTCGGCACCTTGGACGTATAAGTAAATGTTCGCTTAGGTATGTTACGAGTGGGGGAAGCCTCGATTTCTGCTAGCCTTGACGATATATTTTTTAAAGACTGGAGTATTACGCTTGTATCATTTGACAGTTCAACTCGTTGGGGCAACACGGCGGGGCTAACGCCTAGTAGCTGGATCATAGAGTTGAAGTCATTAGGTTTTTCAGCTGTTTCAGCTACTGCGTTGCGAATGCTATCTTGTTCTTTTTGGACCTCGTCTATTCTCAAAGAGTGTCCATAATCGACGCACCTTAAGCCCTGAATATCGAAAATTCGAGGCGTTATATGATCTTTAATCAAGACCGTGGGCAGGTTAAATGCTTGTCGGACGCCTAGTTCATACAAGACGTTAGGATTTCGCCCGCTTAGATCGCATATTACTAAGTCGCTTTCCACAATTTTTCTTAAAATATCAATTATTATGTAGTTGCTCGCGGCAACCAGGTCCGCACGGTGAGGCGTATATCCAGCTTTGATACATGCAGGTTTAATTAAGTGTTCATAAACTCTCGTGAAATGGCCGGCGTCATAGCCATCCATATCCGCTATTGGCATGATAACGAAACACGTTTTGGTGTCTTGGGTTGCGTCGTTATGCTCGCTAGATTTTTGGTTCGTTGCTACAGGGTTTTTTTCTTTTTGAGTCATGATGAGTCCATTCTGTTGAAACTAAAGACAGGCTGAGCGATTTTAGGCTAGGTACCTTAAACGGATTGTATAATCTATTCCTGTGTGGGAACGATAGCTTTATCACGAGAAACTTCAGTTCGCGGACGGGTCGACGGTGGGGACGCTGTAGTCGTAAACGTCCATCATTTTAGGATCGCGGTGACCGCTGGCCTCTTGCTTATCCGCCCGATTACCCACCGTATCGGTGATGCCGCGTCGTTTTAGGTCGTGAAGGGCAAACCGTTGCTCAGGCGTAATGAACTCGTCCGTTAATGCCAGGGTGATGAAGCGTTGCCACGCCGTGTCCAAGCTGGTTTTGCGAAGTGGCCCACCGTGACTGGCCACTATGATGGTTCTACGTGACGGCGTGATCGGAACCGCAGTTTTGCGCTTGGCCCAAATCTTGTTCCGATAAGCTTTAGCGTTGTCCCAAGCTTCGCGCAGGCGTGGGGTCCAACGCACGATATTGTCCCGACTTCCTTTGCGGCGATTGGTCAGTATTCCGCTCACCAACTCGTTTTCGTCGGTGAGTGTCACAACCTCGATGCCGCGCAACCTGCAGAGGTAGGCCAGTTCCATGACGTAGCCAAGGTATTCGGGGCAACCGCCTTTCTCGTTGCGCTGCAGCAAACCTCTGGCAATTGCCCGGTCGATGAGAGCATCCATGACCAGGTGATTCGGCAGGCGGCGCTGTTTGCGCTCCACGGGCGCTTCAATGCCCAGGGCAGGGTTCACGTCTAGGAAACCCCGATTGCGGCCCCACTGCAGTACACCGCGTAGGTAGCGTAGAGCGTGAGCGGCTTTCGATGGCGTGCCTTCGTCCGCGAGTCGGTCAACGATCCGTTGCACCAGGGCAGAGGTGAATTTCCGAACAGCCAGATCCCCCAGCGGTTTTCCTAGCTTGGTGGGAATGTTCAGAAGCACATCGCGGGAGTAGCAATAATCGTCATGTGTTTTCGAACTGAGCTTCTTGTACCGATCGCTGTCGTGGAACTGCGCGCAAACGTAGCGGAGCGTTCCCCGGTCGACGTTGGAAGCCTCATCCATGATCACGTGCAGTTCTGCAAGCGAAACGCTAGCCGGCGCAATATTGCGCCGGCGCTGTGTACCCGTCTCGTCGCGATGAAGGGTGTAACGGCGCCGCTCATCCCACTGGCGCAGCAGACCTGTTCGGGATCGATGCGGAGGATGTCCAGGGCTCCATTAATGTAGCCGCGCAGATAGCCCGCTTGCTTAGACAGGATTTGGCTGGCCTCTCCTTCTTGGTAATCCCAATGTACTTCCCAGCGGGGGCCGTTCTTGATGACTTCAATTTTCGGAATGGGCGCGACGGTGCGTGACTTCGGCATGTTGTTCTCCAGATCAAAGTCACCAGGCGTAGTGAGCCTGATGTGCTGCCACTTAACGGCTGCTGAAAACTTTTCCAGGTACACCCCCTCCTGACATGTAAGCGGTGTAAGCGGGTCTAAAAATGCCCGAAAGGCGCCGTATTCATTAGGGATTCTCACTTACAGTCGTGTCGGCAAAAAGTGTAAGCCTGGAAATGTTTTCAAAAAAAACCTTTAAAAACAGTAGGTTGATGTCTTTCTCACTTACAGTCACAGACTGTATGGTGCCGACGCTGATCCGACAGTTTACTTACGGTTAAGGGATGGTCCTAAGACATTGAAATATAAGGATTTAAGAGAGATAAGTTCTCTCACTTACACTTCTTACGCACTTTTGATGGGCGCACCGGATAATTTTCCCACATGCGTATTGGGGAGGCTCGGCCCAAGCGTACACAGCAGCAACTCTGGATTTACCGGGCCATTAGCTGACACGTTCGACCATGAATGGAGGGCTCAGCGGGCTCTATGACGGATATTCCGAGTGGAGCGCTCAACCTCAAACGTGCTGATCAAAAAACACTGCGTTTGTGAAACTACGGGCCTCGAAATTGAGGCAGTTTATGAAGGAGGGCCGTACTTACGTCGATGGTTGCGGCTAAACCCATACCCCAGGAGAAAAGCAAAACTAGCCAGAAATAGCAGAATTACTAAGGATTTGGTTCCGCCTTCGAAAAAATCTATCACCCGTTCTGCGTAAGCCAATGTACCTCCAGCCAAGCAAACGATAGTGATCATCCGAACAGCTGTATCTACTTTGAGTCCATTTCTGGATCCTGCCATAAAGAAGAAAAAGCCGTACATCGACAAAGATAAGAAAACCAACGTAGCGGATGTGACTACGCGTCCGACCTGAGAGCTTTGCTTTGTCTGGTCTTCATAGACCACTTCCTTGACGCCTGCGATCCGTGCTCCTACCAAAAAGTCAGGCATACCGGAGCTTACGAGCGTGATCTTGATTTGATCTTTGGGATTCGACAGGAAGGCCGGAATTTTTAGCTTTCCATCTTCGAGTAGAATTTTTGCCGGTATGTCATCAGGCTCCGTGCCGGTGATTTGGGCAGATATCAGCTTCGAGTATCGTGAGCTCAGCATTATAGGAGTTTCAAAATCTGAGCTGGCTATAGGCTTAGAGCCAGTATTGATCAGCACGAGAGAGGAAATGTACGGCGACTTAATTTGCGTGCCATTCACCGTAATTTGTAGATCGTGAAGCTCTGAGTACACAGGCTCTTGCAGCCCGGAAGATGTAACGAGGCGTAGCGTAAGTGAGTGGCTGTTCAGTTCTGCTTGCGAGAAATAAAATGGTATTGCTAGGCCTACAACGCCTATAGCAAGCGTTGTGAAGTACTTCCAGTCCATTCCTAGCATTTTCATGCGCCCACTCTCCGTTCATAACGCGCCAGTTTTTTTCAACCTGCGTAGCCCCGTGTTTCCTTGTTTATGGGCATCGCTGTCGAAAGATCGGCTTCGACCTTGTTACGTGGTTTGTTACGTTTTCAGGAAAAAAAAAGGCCTGCATCGCTGCAAGCCTTTGATTTTAAATGGTGCCGGCACCAGGAGTCGAACCCGGGACCTACTGATTACAAGTCCAAACAGAAGGCCAGTACCCATTGGGGAAGAGCTTGGCGTCCATGATTTTCTGTCATATATGGGAAATGTGAGGCCTATTTTCCCGTTTGATGTGGACACTTTGTGGACACTTTTCCTGCTTTGGGCTTCGCGTGGCTTCGTGATATTTCACGGTGTGAAATCCGTCCTTCCCCCAGTTTAGGCTTGGTTTCCATTGCTTCGGAGCTGTCATTTCTGGGTATGCTCGCTTTCGCGAAATGCCTCAGACACGCCCCGTCGGCGGGAGGGGGAAAAGTGCTTTCTTGGGTATTTTTTTCTACGTCGAGAGAGTTATCACCCTTGCATTTCGTCGGCTGGATCAATATCAGGGTCATTGCACCAATATACTGTATGTATAAACAGTAATTGGTAGCCTTCCCTTGAGGAGTCTCGTCGATGAATGACCTCCCAGTGTCAAGATCTCTCACAACATGGTTGGCTCTACTGAATGATGAAGGTGCGTTGCTTTTGCACCCAGGACAGCACCATAAAAAATTGGTTGATGGAGCCAACGCGTTGCACCGGGCTCAGATAATTAATCAGGCTGACCTCGGTGATTTACTTGAGCAGGCAGACGGTGCCCTGGCTTATGCCGTGGAGGCTCTGCTGGATGAAGGCTATGGCGAGTAGGCAGGATTTTCCATGCATATGCTGATTACGCCTATGCGCTGCAAAGGCGTAGCTTTAACCGCGCAGGAACGGCGACGCTACAATGCAATCAGGGGTGACGTTCTGGTTTCTGCCAGCGCGTGTAACGAACTCGGCCGCAGCTCGAATGTTGCGTGTGTGCGGGTCGGTATGCCTTTGGAGCCAGAACCATTGCCCCGGCTGTTGGATGCGACGTTATCCGGGATGGCCCCGACAGGCTTTGTATTGAGCGGTATTGAGTACGTTGAAGGCTGCGCGTATGCGCAATCTTGGTGGTGCCGGCTAGGCTAGCTGCGGGAAGGACAGGATGGGAATTACCAGTAATCAGGTTTAACAGCTGGTTTCTTGCGTGTGGGTACCCGAGAGGGAAGTTGGTGATTTGCAAGTTCAACCTCGGTCACCACATGGCGCATCCAATCGGCATACTGCTTGAGGGAGCCAGGCACCGTGCGTTGGACGCCTTCGCGGTGCGGCAGAATGACCCCTATGCGAAGCTCAGGAAAATCCTCTCGAAGCGCTCTCAAAGCGGGTGTCATGTCCGTATCGCCAGAAACCAGGACGATTTGCTGAGTGCGCTCCTCAGGCGGTAAGCGTTCTTCGCGACATGCAAGGCGATACATACTGATGGCAATGTGAACGTCTGTCTCCTTTTCCTCTAGCTTCCAGACCTCGACTTGGTCTGCTCTGGAAGCAGGGGTTTCTTTATTGATGAAGCGCGGTGCCTTGCCTGACTCAAGCTGATGGCGTCCATAAAACACCTGTACATCGCGCGCAATCAAGGCACGTAGATACGAGTCTTGAGCTTCTTTGGATGCTATGCCGCGGCTGGCGAGTGATGGCTTCACGCCTGAGGTGAAGAAGCTGATGGCGTTGATTGTGTTGTCAGGATGCTCAACGCGAACGATATGTGACAGCAGAGAGGGGAGGTCGAGCCATTTGTATGGCGTGCCCGCTAGGAGGCCATAAAAGAGGTTGTATCCATCTACAAAGCAGGCTGTACGCAAGACTCAATCCTTAGAAACGAAAAAACCGGCACAAGGGCCGGTTTTTTCACCCCAACGGCCAGAGAACTGAATCGCTGCGTACGGGGCTGAGTAGTGGGATTAATGATGGGCATAGTTGCCGTCGATGTCAACTGCTTAGCTATTGCTAAGCTTCATCACTGCCAACCATCGAATAGCCGCAAACAAAAAAGAACCGGATACGCGGTAGCATGTCGCTACGGGCATTTTTACTCAATGTATGCCTTCAAGGCGAACGGCTGGAAATCGTGAGATCGTGTTACGAACTGCGATTGGTCTGTTTCGACAAGGTTGATTCATGGGCATTACAGATTGGGCCTCGATCACCGCGTGCGTAATCTCGGCAGCTGCATTCGGCCTTTCCTATTGGGCATGGGCACAGACACAAAACTCGATGAGCCTTTACTTAGGCAACGATGGAGCGGGTCTGTATCTGGACCTAACAAACAACAGTCCCCATGCTGTGACCGTTGTGGACTTCGGTGTTGTGAAGCCCGATGGACGTCGTTCGAGCTTTCAGGACGAGTTCGGGATGCGTTTACGCATTGATCCGAGAGATGTTTATGAGCTGCGAATTCCCGATGACGCTGTCAGACGCATTCGAATACTGAAGGGAGGCTCAAGTCGGTGGTGCTGCTACGTGCAACTGGCCACAGGCCAAAGGTTCTACGCAATCGGTCGTATCAAGCGTTCATGGTGGTGGTGCCATGGATGGGCGAATGGAAGCCGCCGAGCTTAGAGGGAGCGGAATTGATGAGCGGCGGCAGCCTCGTCCCGCTTAAATTTCCAACCCACACAGCTTTAGGAACTGTCTGGTATACCCACAAGCAGTGTCTGCCGATTATGGCTATTCCCTGGGCATTTGGACGCAAGAAGCGCTACCAAGACACCCCTATGCGGAATTTTCGACTCAATTCTTTCGATCGCTCTTGCGACATTCACCCTGTTTTTTCGACGTAGACCGAGCTTCCTGCATTTCCTCACGTGCTCGCACCGACAGGCGAGAGCTGTTCAGCCGGAGAAGTAGCTACGTTCATCTCCAATGAGATCGAATTCTTCATCGTCGGCCCGGTGAGGTTACGCGGTGATTTCAATTGCCAGACGAATGGTTGGCCGCTTAGGTATTCCGCACCAAGCGCCGGAGACGTTGATGAATAGTGCTTCGAAAACGTTTACGAATAGCTAAACAGATTCCTATCCCCCGCTACGGTGCTGAGTCAGGTGAACATTGCATTTGCAAAGTTACAAGAAAAGATAATAGTATGCGTGTAAGGTCGAATAAATCACTGGAGAGGTTGACACACGTGTCAACCGTGAATTCGCCTAAACCCAAACCGTGCACAGACGAGAAGCTACCTCCATTGACCTACGGAGGATTACCCATGAGCCAAAATCTATTCGAGCTTTTCACAGATGATCCTGTGGAATACAACATGAAGCACCTGAAAACCCAGCTTTTCATGGTGCTGATCGCGCTAATCCGCCAAAAAGGCTGGACGCAGTCTGCGGCTGCTCAAGAGCTGAGCATTACGAGGCCGCGCATGAGTAACCTATTCAAAGGATATTTAGAGAAGTTTTCTATCGATGCGCTGCTAGAGATGCTGGTGCGAATCGGCTACAAGGTAGATGCAGATTTCGATCCAGAAAATACAGCTCGACCGTTGGTGGTGAATCTGAAAAAAGCGGTGCTCTAAAACACCGCTGTCCTCACGCTTAGGCAGCTTTGGGTTCGTTTCTCAAAGCCTTCATGCGCTTTCCAACCACGTTTTTGATCTGCCGATCTTGTCCATTCGTGGTTTTCTCACAAGCATGCATCACTACAAGCTGCCCTGGCAGGCCGGTGTAGTAGATGCACCGCCATGCGGGGCTCCCGTTGATGCAGAGCTCATAGACTCCATGTCCCAAAGAACTCAGCGGGCTTGAATCACAGGTCAAGTCCTCGTTCGCTGCCTTGAGCTGCAGATTGAGGAGGAAGCGGTCTCGTTCCCTTGCGGGCAATTTGCTCATTTCCTTCAAAACCGACTTTTCAGGGTAGAAACTGATATGTAACGGTTTACGGCTGCTTTCGTTGATGTCGCGTTTTTTCTGGGCCACGGTGTGGGTCCCTCCAATGGATGGTTAAAGGCTTCAGGAAAGGTTTCATTGATACTTCCTCTTGATTTAGGTGGGTAAGAGAGCCAAACCAATAAACTGATTTGCCCGCTCCGACTTGCTTACTGGTTTGTCCAGTGGGCAAATCCCGTGTCGCCAAGGAGTTGGCTGACAGACAAGATGTTATCAGAAAATGTAACGGCGTGGTTCGAGTAGGTGCACTAGTTCAGTTGAACTTCACTATGTTTTTTTGAGCATCGAGTGGGGATCTTCATTGGACGCGATCAGTGAAATGTGCAGGGAAACGTTTTCTTTGATTTCGCCGGCCCTCAAGGCATGAGTAGAGAGCAAAGGGTCACTGCCTACTGCCTCTCGGAGTAGTCGACGTTTGCCTGACACTTTATGGATTAGCTGAGTCGACCATGTAGTGAGGTATGGTTTATTGCCATATCAACCTCCGCCCAACCCACTCCGCCACCTGCGTAACAACGGCATTTCCGGCACCAAAAGCCTCCGCAAGGTTGGCCGCATCCAATCCGAGGCAAACCCCATCATTTTCAGCCGTTCGCTGCCGCTCAACCATCTGACCCCATCCGTCCGGTTCAGCGACGAAAGTGGTACAGCCCATAGCGATCTGTGATCCGGCTTTGTTTGCCAATAAAGTATTGGCAGCCCAGGCATCCGCGGGCCGTGGCCAGTGCTGCGATTGAGACGCTGGAGATATTGCGTCCACTGGCGCGGCGTCAGCCAGGAGCTGGATGGGGGGCATTCGTCTATAACCCGCGACCAGGAATACGCGGCGACGTTGCTGGGGGACTCCGAAATATTGAGCATTAAGCACTCGCCAAAATCCCACATACCCGCAGTCCGCAAGGGCCCGGATGACTGTCTCAAAGTCGCGGCTATCGTTGACAGCGAGCAGGTTAACGACGTTCTCAAGGACCACCCAGCGAGGTTGTGTTTCCTTGAGGATTCGTATGACTTCCCAAAACAACCCGCTTCTCTCGCCTTGCAGTCCACGGGGTGCATGGCTGCCGGCGATGCTGATGTCCTGGCAGGGGAAGCCGGCGGTGATGACATCGACGGCAGACAGGTTGTGGGCCCCGCACTCGCGCACGTCTTCAAATTGGCGTGCATGGGGAAATCGATCGGCAAGCACAGCCCGGTTGATGGGGTTGAGCTCGACTTGCCAGGCGGTGCGGTATCCGGCGTTTTCAAATCCGACATCAAAGCCTCCTATGCCTGCGAACAGGCTCCCAATGGTGGGTTGCTGCATTCGTGAACTCGTTGTTCTGGATGCTCGCGGCATGCTGATGGGAGGCTCTGGGCCTTCAAGTGGTTGAATGTCCGACAGCGCGGGCACTTGATCTGTAATTCATCGAAACCGCGAACAAGAGCGAGCTTGCGTGCGCAGTGGCCGCAGCGTAATGCCTGCATTAAATGCACCGATATTGATATATGAATTATTTCGAAACGTTCTTTGAAACTGTCATTTCTCACAGGTTACGGGGTGTTATCGGGTGGGCAAAAATAGGCTTTCATGTATTGTGAGGAAACCAGAAATGGAAAAAGTGATTAAGGTGATAAACGTTCCAGGTACAGAGACTCCGGCGCATGTGGGGGAGTTACTCCAATCAAGGCATAAAGGAGTAATGTTTGGACTGTCGGCGAAGGATGTATATGACGACTCATATGACTACTCCTATAGACTCTCGGGGGGGGATAACCTAGTCAACTCTATTGCTGACGTTATTGACTATTTGGATCTTGTTATCAAGGCGCGGTAAATATCCGGGAATTGCTCTATGTATTGATGGTGATTTCATTGAGTTTTGTCATTTTGTGTTTGAGCATTGTTTGGATTTCAATGAAATCATTGGCGTTGTCGGGTGGTGGGGTTAGACCATGCTTGTGCGACGCGATGGAACTATTCATTTGATCTACTAGTTCAAAAAGATCAAGCAACACCTGTAGCACGTTTATATCTTTAGATCCTAACCAGGTTTTGGGTGAAACGAGGTGTTGTTTGATCGCCGCCACGCTTTCCCGCATACCAAGGATCTTCTCCTGCATGTCGCCAGCGATGGTCGCGTTGTGTTTTTGGCCGACCACCAGGTTCAAATCCCGCCCGGTAGCCATGTGCAGGTCATCAACCGCCGCCAGGCTGGCCGACCCGCCTGACAGCAACTTCAACGCGCCCAACGCCTCGACGGTCTTTATCCCCCCAACCGATTCCGTACTGTGGTCGTCCACCTCCACGATGCTGACCTGATACCGTTCTGCATTCTCAAGCGCCTGCACCTGGCGCTCGCTGGCCCGGTCCGTAATCGTCGCGTCTGTCACTCGCAACCAATTCCCCTCGGCGTCGGCCCGCTGTTGCACCGCCTCACTGTGCTGCCAAACCTGATCCCCCTTCGGCACCCGGGGCAGGCTCAACCCATGCGGCAAGATCTGCAAAATGAACGGCTTGTTCGGCAGCCCATAGGCAAAGCTGACCACCACGACGGTGCCTTCCTGGGGGAATCCATAGAAGCCCATCTCGGCACCGCCGCCGGGAACGGGCAGCGCAACGCCCAGCAGATGGGGTAGATCAGCATTCACTTCACCGTCCGGCCCCAGCACTTCAAGGTCGACGGCATAGCGCGGGCGGAAGTCGTCACACAGTCCAGCCTCTAAAGGTGGATCGGCAACGGCCAGCACCCGGGCAAAACGGGGAAGGTGATAGGCGCCGGCTAATTCCGGGAAGCGCCTTTCGACAATGCGGGTTACGGCTTCTTCCACTTGAGCACCATTTGCGTGCCGGTCAGCGTCACAGCGGTGATGCGCTGACCGTGGTTGATCATTGCGCCAGGGCGCAGGCCGGGTAGGGCGGCGATCTCGGCGCTTTGGTTGCCTTGGCAGCTGTCGAACAGCTCAACGGGCAGTTGCAGCGCCGGGCGCAGGCCCCAGTAACTGTCGGCCCAACTGCCAATGAACACCTCGCCGTCGCCCTGTTGATGCCAGATAAAATCGGGGATGTTGAACACCTGGGCCAGGCTGTCCATGGCTTGAACGCCGCCGCCCAGGGAATAGAAGTAGGGCACGCGCACCCGTGCGTACGGCGCATCTGGCACCCGAAAGCGCAGACCGGTCACGCGGCTGACCTCGACCAGTACGGCGCGAAGGTCCACATGCCGCAAGGCCATGGGCAATGGGTAGTCGAGTACTGCCGCGACCTCCCGGCAGAACAGCACCTGTTCCTGGCTATTGGCTGTGGTGCAGCGCTCTACATAGCCGACGAAGTGCCGGTGAAGTGGCTTGTCGTTGTAGCCCAGGTCGAGCGTCACCAGTCCGCGCTGGGCAGTGGGGGATTTGATCGTGAAGCTGGCACGGCCTGGGGTGCGCAGCTCCAGCCTGACATCGTGCTGTACCAGGTCAAAGGGTTGGCCGTTTATCCTTACCATTATATGGGGCTTCAAGAGATGGGCCCCACATAGTCGTCCACGCGCTTCAAGATCCGCTCAAACCCGCTTAACTCGGGCGCATCCGGTTCTCTCGATGGCGCAGCCACGCTGTCCCCGGTGCCGCCTTGCTGTTGCACGTTTTTATCAGGCCGACGCGTTTCCACCCGCTCAGGATTCGACAACCGCTCAGTCAACGTAAACTGCACCCGCCACGCGGCCAGGCTGTCATCCTCCCGCGCGGTAATCGTGTCGCTGAACGTCACCTGCCGTACGCCGAACGCCTCGGCCGTGTCATTGACCACCCGATAGGTTTTGAGCTGCCCGCCACTCGCCGTGGCTTCCGCCAAGCGCATGACCTCCACCAGATGCTGCCGATCGCGATAAGGAATCAACAGTGAAACCGTCAGTGCCTTGGGCTTGAAGCCCTTATGCGCGCTGTCGGTGTTGCTGGTCTGCCCCGACAGATCGCCGCTCTCGATCCGCAGGTTGGCCGTGACCTTCAACGATTTGCCGTTGATCTTCTGACCATCGAGCAGCAGCGTCATAGGCCCACCAGCTCCTGCACGAAGCTCAACCCATCCTTCGGCCCGACCAACAGCAGCCCCGCGCACAGCACCCATTCATGGCCGGGCGCTGCGTCGGACAACAACTGCCGGCGCAATTCGCCGCCACTTCCCGGGCCAATCAAGCGGGCGACCATGGCCGTATCCGGCCTTGGATTGGCCAACTGCATCTGCAGATCCTTCAACTGCTGATCCCGCGCCGCCGCTTGCCCTGCCTTACGGGCAGCAAGCGCAGACAAATCCGCCAGCGGTGAACTGTCCGCCGTGTAGCTTTCCAGCGCGGCCAACTGCCCCGACAGCGAACGCTTCGCCGCCTGGGTAATGGTGCAGCGTTCCAACGGCAAGGTGCCCCAGCTCGGTAGCGCGGCGGCGGTAGGCAACTCCCATTTTTCCGTCTCAAGCTGAGATAGGTACCGTGCTCGTTTCTCGGCGCGCTGCAACTCCGGTATCGGCATTAAGGTATTGAACCGGGCCAGCGCGTTAGCCAGCTGCTTATAGTGGGTGGTTAAAAACATCAACGCCAACGCGTGACCGCCAGCCCTGTCCAGCAGCTTGTCGGCCAGCAACTGCAACAGGTTCGGTGCAGACAAAAAACGCTGATACCCACGGCCCTGTCCAACACCGCTTTGAAACGGCGTAATCACCATGCAGGCGGGCGCCTGCCCCATCTGCCCGGCCATGGCAGCACGCCCGGCGGTGACGGCAGCTTTTGCAGCGGGCCCAACCGGGCCTGGGTTGGTGATCGCCAAACCATCCAGTTCAGCAAGGCGCTTGGCAGTGCTTTCCAGCTCAGTGCCGGCCATCGTTTTCGCCGGCCCCAGATCGTCCATCCACTTTGTTGCTTGAGCAGGCCAACGCATGGCCACTGGCGCCCAGGTCACTCTGGCACGCCCCACTCAATGGCCTGCATCGCCGCCAAGTCTTTATCAGTGAGGGTTTTTGCCAATGCCCGTTTCAACACGTCGGCGTGCTGCAGCGCGGTTTGCTTATGCTTGAGCAGGTGCAGGCCCACGGCATAGAGTTGATCGTCGGTATGGTCGCGGTAGGTCTTCTGTTCGTCATCACCGTAGCAAGGGTAAGGCGCGTCCAGCCCGCTCAAAACCAGCCCCGTCAGGTTCAGTTGGTCCTCTATCGCGCTGTCGTAACGGTAAGTTTGCCCCAGGGCGTCAGAGGTAAAACCGGAGGCGATCAGTGCGGCGCAGCGGCTGTTGATCATCTCCAGCTTCTGCGGATACAGCCGAGCCAGCACTGTGTCCAGGTCGTCGACCCAACGGCCGTTTTTCCATACCTGCCCTGGTTGCGGGCGCAGCACGGTATAGCCGTTGGGGATAGGCCCTACGCCGGTTAACGTCAGCGGCTCGCGGGTACTGGTGTGGTAGACGATCAACCCATTGAAGTAGTCCAGCAATTGCCAGCGCTTGCCGTTCCAGTGCTGGATTTTGTCTTCAGGCGCCTCGGGTGGGGCCACTTCTACACAGCCACCTGGCATCAGGAACACACCCGGCTCCAGCGGGGACTCATCGGCGGTGACGGGGCCCACATACAGGCCCAGGTGGTTGGTTTGGTACACGGTTTTGGTCAGCATGTCGGGCCTCAGTATTTGATGCAGATGAGCAGCGCCTGGTTGACCGGGCGTGCCTCACCGCCGCCGGATGTGGCGATAGTCACACTGTGCGTGTGCGCGGGTTGCTGGCCGGTGGTTGCGTCGTGAGTGTGGTTTCCGCCGCTGGCCACGCTGATGTTGTGTGTGTGAGCGCCTGCGGCTGAGGTATTTGCACCGTGAGACGCGCCCACGGAGTAGTGACCGCCGCCCTGGCCCGAGGCGATGTTTAGAGCGATTGGCCAAGTCAGGTGGCTGTGTACACCTTGCACGTCGCTGGATGCGGCGTGGGCGTGCTCGCCATTGGCGCTGATCGTGATGCTATGGTTGTGCGCGCCTTGGGCGTCAACGCTGGCCACATGATCATGCGCCGCGTTTTGACCGAGCTGATCACTGCCCAGTGCCCGGCCTGCATCCAGCCCACGTCCTTCATCCAGGCCACGCACAAACAGCCCGCGACTGTCGCCGATATTGAACGTGGTGCTGCCATCGCCGGCACCGTAACGCGTGCCGATCACGGCGAATAGTTTGGCGAAGACCGTCCGGGACACGTTGGCGCCGTTGCGCTTGAGCCAGCCCGGCGGGGCGGTGGGCATGTCGAAGGCAGCAACCATACCCACCAACGAATCGCTGATTTTCTGGTCCAGATTGTTCAGCGCCTTGGTGGTGGCCAGGATCTCGCTGCTATTGGTTGCCGGGTCATCGCTTTTCTCGTTGGGCAATTGATCCAGCCCCACGTCAGCCTTGGTCGTCGCCCGTGCGCGCAGCTCTTTGTAATCCCCGTTTCGAAATGCAAATTGCTGTACCAGTGGACCGTTGATCGGCTCTACATTGCGTAAGTCCGTCACAGATCGCGAATCGGCCAACTGTGCCAGGGGGACGCAGTAATGTTGAACGCCCGCAACGTCTTTGTAATCGGGCAGATCTTCGCCCCACGCCATTGACCACTGCACGCCCACGCTGTTTTCCTGGCGCACAAGGGCCACGTCCAGATACGCCTTGGTGGGAAGCTCGGGCGGTTCGACAGGAAGGGCGTCTGCCTGATGAATACGCAGGCCTTCGACATACGCCAACCCAGGCTTGAGCTGGTAAGCCCCCTCAACCTGCACCAACTGCAACCCATCACCAAAGAAACACGCCCGCCCAAACACGTCCCGATTCGCCAACCGCTCGCGCTCATCGATGTCGCGCAGGCGCACCGTAAAGTCATGCTGCCAAGTACTGGCGTCGATGGTCACCGCGGTCAGTTCTTGGGCCCCATCAAACACCAGCAGCATGTTGCGCGTGACGTTGTTGCCGATCTGATGCGGCGGGATGTTCTTACGCTTTTGCTGCACCGGCACGTACCCCACGGCCAGCAGCACATCTTCATCACTGACCAAGCCGATCCAGTTCCAGTCGAAGTCGCCGATATCGCTGCCCATCATCAGGCTGTACACCACCTGATTAGGGTTCACGAAGCCTTTCTGGGTGTAGATCTGGGTGTGCACGATCTGCCCCGGCGGTGGCCTTGGCGCGTCTCGGTCCACTGGTTTTGTCGGGTCCAGGTTCGGCACCAGAGCCAGCACAAAGCGGCGGACTAGCAGCACTTCATGGGCGGCCTGTTTCTCGGCAATCAGCCGTTCGCCGGCGCGGGTAATGCTCGCGGTCATGGCGGGCTCCTAGAGCGTGGCGACCAGCGTTTGCTGGTCGTCGTTAAAGTCGGCCAGCGCCATCAGCAGCGTGACGGGGGTGATCGTCTCGAAGTCGTAGCGGCGGCACGTGCGTCCGTATTGCTGCACGATCACGCGCAGCAACTCGGGGTTGTCCGAGAGCTGCGAGTCACTGAGTTTGAGTACCACCACGTCCCAATCCCGTTCGGGCAGGCGTTCTTCGATCTCCACATAGCCGACGCCCAGACGATTGAGGATCCGCATCAGCCCCGCTGTAGAACCGGCGTCGACAGAGTTGATGAAGGCGAATTTCACGCGCATGCGATAGAGGCTTTCCGACTCGCCGCGATAGCGGGTAATGTCGCGCTGCCAGGCAATTAGGTCGAGAATGGTCAGGTGACAGTGCTCCGCGTCCATTTGCAGCAAAGGCCACTGCACCCAGTCCTCGACGGTTTCCCACCAGGCTTGGGCGATGGATTTGAGCTTGGTCAGCTCGCCGGCATTCAGCCAAAAGGGCAGGTTTAGCTTAAGCATCGAGCAGCACCTCGAGGGCTTCGATCCGGGGAATGTTCAGCTCTGAGAGGATGTCGGCATTGCTGAACCGCAGGGATTCAATGCGTGGGAATTGTGCGTGCAGCTCTTCGCCCAATCGGCTGAATGAAAACCGCGACTGTGGATAAGTCAGCGTCGGCTGATAATCGGCCGCAGTGCTTTCCCGGAAGGCGGCACGGATGAATTGTTCGATCTGCGTGGCGAGCTGACGGCGCTGGTCCTGGGTCAGGTTGGCACGCGGCCATACCTTCACCTCAAGCGTGTGCACAGTCTCGGGCATCACGTAGACCATCAGATCGTCACCGTGGCCATGGTTGCCGTCGTCGCGGATGTGCGCGTTGATCTTCTCCAGGTACTCGTCTGCCGGCACCCCGGCGTCGAACAGCACGTAAGCATTGGCGCTGCCGGGCCCACGTGGCGCTCCGTGTTTGAAGTACACACCGTCGGGGTGCACACCGGGAAAGGCGGTGATCATGGCGCGGTACACTGCGTCGGTGTGGTACTGGTTCACCGCTGAAAACTGATTGCGCACCCGCAGGCGCAGCTGGTCGTTGGGTTCGGCGTCGGCGCCCGGTTGGGTCAGCCAATCGTCGGTGTTGACCACCTGCACAATGCCCGGTACCGGCACCGGCAGAATGGCGTAGTAACCCGGCGCCAGGTTGTAGCCGCTGCCAGCCTCAATGGCCTCGACGGGGATAGCCAGTTGAGCTTCGCCGTCAGCAAAGGTGCCGGGCAGGGTAGTGATCAGCTCGTAAACATGCCCGTTGATGGCGGCCGATTGCACCCGCGTACCCGCTGGCACCTCAAGCGTCCCTGCCGCTGTGGCGCGGGTAAACAACAACGCGCCTAGGGCTTTGGTCGAGGGCTTGCGCTCAACGTTGACCGCCCAGGCGAGCGTATCCAGCCAGGCATCCACGGCGGTCTGCACAAAAAAGTTGGGCAGCACCGTGTCGATGATGAACTGGATCAGCCATAACACCGGCTGAGTCACCAGCGCCGACACGATGCGCCAGAACGGCGAATAGGCGCTGGTGTTGCTGATCTTGCTGCCTTGTTCGGCGGCCTGTTTTTCCCAGGCCTTTTTCAGTTCGGCCTCGGTGGTGGGGATGTTGGCGTCCCGCAGCGCCTGCTTAAAATCCGCGCTCACACCATCACCTTCACATCGCCGAATTTCACGGTGGCTGCGGTTACCAGGTACTCGCCTGGCGCTTGCCGCAGGATCCTTACCGTGCCGGGCACCAGACGCACGTCGTCTTCCACGCGCAGCTCCAGCTGTTGCAGGCAATCGCGCTGGCGCAGTGGGTCGCGCTCGGCGATCAGGGTTACCAACAAGCCGCTTTCGCGGATCATGTGCGCGATGTCCTGAGCGATGCTGGCGCGGTCATCGATCAGCAGCGGTTGGTTGGACGGGTCCAGCACCAGGTCATTGCCGGCAATCAGCAGGTCGATGTAATCGCTCATCCCGCCATCCCCAGCAGCCCTTCCAGCTCATGGGCGGTCATGGGCTTGTTAGTGTGGATCTCGATTTTTTCCACATGGGTGCCCCGATTCTGCGTGGCGGTGTTTTGGATGCTGGTGAGCAAACCGCCCGGTGGCACGGCGTTGGCGCGGTTGGGGGAAAGCGAAGGGATTGCCGCGTTAATCGTTTGTTGGGCGCGCTGCGCGGCCTCAAGGCTGTCGAGGTCCGGCCCGGTTGGCAGTGCGCCAAACCGCGCCTGGATGTCCACGCCGGGAATGGTGTTGAGCATCGCGATCAGGCCGTTGATGGCGCTGTGAAAGATCGCAACGATCCCATCCCACGCGGCTTTGGCCATGCCCGACCAACCGCCCATGGCATCGAACCAGGCCGACAGCGCCGCCAACTGCTCGCTGACCCACTGGAACGCGGCGGTGTTCATCAGGGCTGTAGTCCACTCACCCCAGAAATAAACGACCGCCACGATCACCGCCACCAGGGCAACAATGCCCAACACAATCCAGGTCACCGGGTTGGCCCACAGCGCGGCGTTGGTCAGCCAGATCGCGGCCTGCCACAGCGTCATCGCGCCTTTGACCAGACCGAACCACAGCACCAGCGACGCCAGGCCCGCCACGTACAGTGTCACCAGCAGGATCTGCATCAGGTACGCGCCGACGCTGCGCCACGCCACTAGGTTCAGCAGCTTCCACAGCGCGATAACCGGGACGGCCACGGTGCGCCACACGCCAAAGGTGAAGGTCATCAGCGCGACGAGGGCGGTCAGCCCGAGGACGGTGAGCGCGGTCAAGCCGATCACCCGCGTCAGGTTGGGAAACAACGTGGTCCAACGCACCACCGACGAGCCGCCCTCGGCCAGCCGCTCAATGATCGGGTTAAGCGTGGGCAGCAGCTTCTGGCCGAAGGCGATGCGCACTGCCAGGACGGCGTGTTCAAAGCGCTCCCACGGGTCCGCAATGGTCCTGGCCATCTTCTCGGCCTGTTCCATGCCTTTGACTTTGCCCAATTGATCGATGCTGTTGGCCAGGTCGCCGGTCTTGGGCAGCAGCTGAGTAATCAGCCCCATCGCCTGCTTGCCGCCGAAGGCCTTGCTGATCAGATCGGTTTCAGCGGCATCCAACTCACCATACTTGGCGTTGATCTTCGCCAGGATGTCGAGCATCGGCAGCAAGCGGCCCTTGCTGTCGGTGAACGACAAGCCCAGCTTGGCCTGCGCGCCGTAGGCCCCGGCGAGAAAGGCGCGGTACTTGGTCCCGGCTTCGCCGCCGCTCATGGTCGCCTGCAGCGTGCCCAGGATGGCGATCTGTTCGGCCGCCTGGATACCTGCCGACGTCGCGCTGGCGCCGAGCGCGGTAAACGCGTTGCTCATGCCCTGGCCAGTGGTCTTGAACATCTGCACGGCGGTGGCGGTTTGCCCGGTCAGTTGCTCAACCCAGGCGACCTTACCCATGGCGTCGGCCTGTTTCTGAAAGATCCCGTACATCGTGCCGACGTAACCGGTCACGGTCGCCGCGTCGGCTTTGGTTGCCTTGGCTAGCACGTTGGACGCGTTGGTAAACACGGCCAGCTGGTTGCCTGTGAGCCCCGCAATAGCGCTCTGAATGTCATAGGCCGAACGCACAAACCCGGTAGCGCTTTCGCCGTAGGCAATGCTGAATTGCAAGGACTTCTGGTTGAGCAGATCCAGCGCATCCGCCGCCACGCCCAGGCTTTCCACTTCGCCCAGCGCGGCGTTCTGACCCAGCGCCGGGGCCATGGCGGCCTTGAGTGCGTGTGCCGCGCCGATCATACCGGCCATGCCTACGCCCATCTGCACCAGGCCTTTTTGACCTTGCATCGCCAAATCGCTAAAGCCGGTTTTGACCTTGCCCAGGGGCTGGCTCACGCGGTCTACCAGGCGCAGGATGAAGTCGAGTTTGCTGGTGGCGGCTGCGCTCATTTAAGCCAACACCACAGTACCTGCGGCACCCACGGTTTTCAGGCGCTCTTGAGCGATTTGCACGTTGTGCTGCAGGGCTTCACTGGCCAGCCATCGGTAGCCCTCAAGCGCAGCAGCTACCAGCGTGCTTCCCGAGCCTGCAAACGGGTCGAGAATGACGCCACCAGGCTCGCAAATTTTAACGAGGGCCCGCATGAGCGCAGTGGGTTTTCCCGTGATATGAAATTTGTCTTTTCGGCGTACCGGTTCGCGAACAACACCGGGCAGAGGGGGCACGGATCGGCCGAGCGGCATTGCGCCTTTGCTGCCCCAGACGATGTACTCGGCCTGAGCGCTGAAGCGGCCCTTCTGCGGACGTACTCCCTCGGTCTTGTCCCATACAGCGATGCCGCGCCAGGTGAAGTCTGCCGCCTGTAGTGCATCGGTGGTCAGAGGCAATTGCCGCCAATCGCTGAATAGGCAAACCGGTGCCCCGGTTTTCAAAGCCCTGAATGCTTCGGTCAGCCACAGCACGTACCACCGCAAATGGGAGCGCTGGTCGCGCTGATCACCCATAAATTCTGGGTACAGGACGCTGCCGCCACTCTGTAAATACTTCTCCGAGGGCGCTTGTTGGCGCGCCCCTACGTGCAAGCCGCCGCTTGAGTACGGCGGATCTGTAATCAAGGCATCTACAGAGCAGTCGGGAATCTGTTCGAGGTAACGCAAACAGTCGCCGTGAAACATTAGGTTTTCCAACGAAAATCACCCTTTCAACGCCCTGGCAATCCCGTTCGCCACGGCGATCTCCATGCGTTTCCAATACTCACTTTCCAGCCACATGGCCGTGCCCAGGTTGTCCGCCGTAGGCTCGGCGCCGGGTAGCCAGCGCTCGTTCAGGGCCAGCAGTTGGCCCAGGCTGTCGTCGTTTAAGCGGTCAGCACGGCCGAGGGCTTTTTTACGACGACTTCAACGTCGGGCGCGTACTCATCCAGCAGCGTGCCGGCCAGTTGCATCGTGAACACCGGGTTGCGCAGCAGCGGGCGCAGCGCGTCGAGGTGGGCGGGTAACACGGTGGTGGTCAGCAGGTTGTTGGACGGCGCCACCTTGTTGTTGGGGGTGACGGCGTTGAAGTACTTGGTCACGTCCTGGGGGGCGAGGGTAAAGGTGAAGTCCTGTTCGCCGATGGCCAGGGTGATGTCGCGGCGCTCGCTCATGGTTGGGCTCTTTGGTTGAGGTTGGAGAAATAGGTGTCTAGGCACTGTTCCAGGCGTTTTTCGAAACGGTGTTCCAGCTTGTCCAGGGCCTTGTCGAAGGCTTCCAGGCGCCCGTTGTGGGTGGCCATCTCGATGCGCAGTTCCAGGTTTTCGCGGCGGGCGGCGTTGACCTGGCGGAACAGGTAGATCTGGAAGCCGGCGACCCAGGTGAGTACCAACTCGGTCAGCAGCAACATGGCGCTGATGTGCAGCGGGGACATTTCCATCATGGCTCGCCCCAGGCGCCGCGCCCGCCGAGGCGCACTGCTTGCCACAGCAGCCAGGCCAATGTGGCGTCGGTGCCTTCCTCCAGCAGGGCTTCGTAGAAGATCCGGTCGGCTTCGTGCTTGGTGAAACGGTGGGCCTGATCGGTGTAGAGATAGTCATGCAGCACGGCGGGCCGGCGAATAGTTGGCGCTTGGGTGTCGACCCAGTGGCGAGCGATGCGCGGCACGCTGGCCAGGTCCGACAGGTAACCCGCGTGGACGCGAATCGAGCGACCGTCGCGGGTGCCATACAGCAGCGGCTGGATCACTTCCCAGCGTTCGTGCCCTGGCCGGTGGCGCAATTCAAGGTGGCTTTCAAACGGCATGTTCAGTAACTCCAGATCGCAGGGCTCGGCAGCCGCCCGCCGGCTGGCGCCCAACCCAGGTGCAGAAACCGCGCATCGCCTTTCTGGTGGATACCGATACGGTTGAACCCCAACGGCAGCGCCAGGCGCAGCAGGTGCAGGGCTTCGGCACCTCGACAATGCACGTCCACGGCGCGGCCATCGAAGTGTTCACCGGGAGCTGATTTGTTCGCTTCGTTGGGGTGCCGCGCACAGCGATAGGCGCTCGCCAGTAACAGGGGCTGGCCGTAGGCGTCACGCAAGCGTTGCAGGCGCGCCATATAGGCCGGGTCCATCTCGCGCCCGGTGCTGTCGCACTGGCCGCAGCGACAGCGCAATTCGGCGTAGGCAAAGTTTGCCCAAGGACTGTCGCTCATCAGCGCAGGCCCTCGATCTCGCTGGCGTCCAGGTACGGCACACCGTTGATGCGGATAAAGTCCGGGCTGGTCACGTCGAACGGCACTTTGTGCACGGACTTCTGGCCGCCCTTGGGGTCGATGTCCAACAGGCTGGAAATTTTCAGCCGACAGCCAAAGGCTTCTACGCGCAGTTCGTCGGTGGCGGTCTTGGCAAAAAACAGCGCGTCGAATGGCTCCAGCTTGCGAAATGAGCCGGCTCGGTTGGCCGCCTGGATCAGCAGCCCCAGGTTGACGCTGTCCAGCTCAAACTCGCCGCTGGCTGCGACGTCGCCGTCTACATAGCCATCCGGCACGCCCTTGGTTTGCGCCACGGCGCTGTTGTCGGTGATGTCCAACGTGGCCTTCTCGATATGCACCTGCAGATCGCCCAGGCTCACGTCGAAATTCATGCCGCTGATTCGGGCCATGGGTTATTCCTCGTCGTCCAGGGACAGGTCCAGGGCGATGTTCGCCGTCAGGTCCTTGGGGCAGTTGTAGGGGCGGATGCGCAGATAGGCTTCGATGGTGGTGCGGTTCTTCCACACCAGGGCGATGTCGCCGTCTCTTGGCGGCTGGATATCGCCGGGGAACTGTTGGCCGGCGAAGGTCACGGCGCGGGACATCTCACGCAGTGGGCGCATCAACCGCAAGCGGGTGTAGGCCATGCTGTTGGGCGTGCTGTTGACCTTGCGGTCTGCCACCATCTGGATCAGCAGAATCCGCACGCGACGCGCAGCCTTGTCGACGATGCGCAGGTTTTCCACCTCGGCGAAGTCGCTGCCGGGGGCGTCCAGCAGGTTGGCGTCACCCCAGAACATGCCGGGGTAATCGGGGTAACTCTGCGGGACCGAGAGGCGCATTTTGTCCAGCTCGGCCAGGGTGGCAGTGGTCAGGGGCACGCCGTCTTTGTCCACAGGCCTAGGGCCCAGGCCGACGAGCGCGCCGGTTGCGACCCGCATGGGGCTGTCGGCGATGCTCACGGCGGCATTCGCCAGGCGGCCGGCCAGCACGCCCAGGTCGTTGCCGTGCAGTTGCGGCACCACCGCCACACGTGGCGCGGCCACATCGCGCAGGAGGGCGCGCTGTTCATCGCGGTACGCCGACCAGTCCAGCGCGGGCGTGATGCCGGCGCTGGCGGCCAGCACGAATACGCGGCGGCCGTAACGATTGATCAGGTTCACGGCAGCGGTGTGCATGGATTCGAGTTCGGCGCTAGCGGCCACCGGTTTGGTGATGACCACGGCTTCGACCGAAACGCCCGCACTTTGGGCCTGATCCAAGGCGTCCTTCCAGTCGCCATCGGCGGCCAGCGGCACGGCGGCGCAGGCCCAGCGGTCGCCGCCGTTGTGGCGGGCGGCGGTGATCTGGGTTTTCAAGTCGCTGGCGGCTAAGCCCAGTTCGGTGTCCAGGTCGCTTTGGGTGTTGAGTGCCAGCAGCTTGCCGATGTTCTTGGTCGCCGGGCCGATAAATAGAAAGTGGCGCTCAATCGCGGTGACCGGGCCCTGGCCCAGGTTGAGATTGTTGACGCTGACTTGACCTTGAGCCATTAAGCGGCCTCGTTACTTGGGCGAGTGAAGGGTTTGCTGCAACACGGTGCGCAGGATCTCGCGGATGTCCTGCGGGTCGGCGCCGAGGGTGTCGCGGGCGGGTAGGTCGATCTTCCAACTGCGGCGTTTGCTGGTCACGGTGGTGGGCAGCCCCAACTGGTGTTTGAGGGCGATGCGTGCGTTGCGGCGTTGGCGCCAACCGAGAGTGGCGGCGTCGGGCGAGAGTTTGGTCACCTGCAGGCGCGTGCTCAGGCGGCGCAGCATTTTGCGGCGGCTCTTTTGTTTACGCGGTGCGAAGGGCGAGCCGTCGAGATTGCGCTGGGTGCCGATGCGCCGGGTGTTGCGCGTGCGCAGGCGCTTGCTGGCGTTGTTCAACAGGCGTCGGCGTTTTCCTGCCGGCAGGGCCAGCAGTTGCAGGCGCTGTTCGGCCTCGATCAACCCACGGATATCGAAACTAAGCGTCGGTGCGGTCATGGCTGACGGCTCCTTGCTCGGCGACCCACAGGTCGTAGGGCACAAACGCCCAGCGTTTGTTGAAGGCCTGGATCTCGCCGTCGGCGGCTTCGGCCAGGTGCAGAGGTTCGATAAAGTCCAGTTGCAGCTCGATGTCGGCCACGTCCGGGGTGAGCTGTTCGATCTCGATCACCGGGGCGGGCAAGGCCTCGTCTTCGCGGTGGGGGTCGTGGGTTTCCAGCCATGAGCCGAGCAAGGCCATCAGCCGTGCCGGGTTGTCGGCAAAGCGGGCGATCACGATCACGGCGCGGTAGCGCATGTCGCCCAAGTGCAGGCCCTGTTCGGTGGGTTTCCAGTTCAGGCTGAGCGTGACCTGTTCGGCCCAGCTGTCGAACTGCTCCGAGGGCACCAGAAAGCAGTCCACCAGGTCACGGGTGAGGGCGCGCAGTTTGTTCATCAGATCAGCTCCGCCGTGACGCGGCTGCGGCCCTGGATCAAGCGCACGGCTTGCTGGCTGAAACTCAGAAAGCGCTCGGCGGTTTCCGGGGCTTCCTTGGCCAGGTTCTCGGCCGACTCGCGGCGCAGAACGGTGGCGAACTGGCTAAGCAGGTACGCCTTGGCGCGGCAGTACACGGCGCGTTTGTAGCTGGCGGCCATGAAGGTGCGTTCCGGTAACAGCATCGGGTCGGCTTTCAACACGTTGTGGATGCCCACGCCTTGCCACTGCGCTTTGCGCCGGGCCAGGTCGTGGTTCACTTCGCCCATGGCCAGGGCGATGCCGTCCATCAAAAGTTCCAGCAGGTACTCGGCCGGCAGCCGGTAGCCGCGCTGAAACTCGGCCACGTCCAGGTCGGGCCAGAAGCCGTCATTGGCGATCGGCTGTTGGATCAGGGTGGTGGGTCGACCGGAAAAGCTCATGGGCAGCGCTCAAATAAACGCGGGGGTGGCTACTTGTGGTCATTGGCACGGAGCCATGGCCTCGGCAGGCCCCCGCTGGGGGGGGTAAGTCGGTTCAGGGGGAGTCTTGTCGGCGCAGCGCTTTGGTAGCGTCTTCAAGGCGGGTTTTCACGCCAATGCCGGGGTACAGCGCAGTGGCCCGTTCGAAGTGCACGATGGCTTGTGCCCATTGCTTTTGGTCCATAGCCAGGATGCCTAGGAGCTTGTGGTAGCGCGCCGGGATACGTTCAAACAGCTGCCATTCACCGTCCACCCGGGGCAACAGTTGTGACAGGTACGGCTCGGGGCTGCGTTTGGCGTCGTGCTCGGCCTCGGCCCAGTCGATCATCGCGTCGGCGACGAAGGTGGGGATGTCGCGCCGGAATCGTTCGGGCATCGCCTGGCCTTGCTGCAGGGCGAAGTCGGCTAATTCAAGGCCCGCCTCAAACTGCTCGGTGTCGAACAGCCACACCATCACTTGCATCAACACCGGGTTGGGGTGGTTGAGGCCGGACTCGCGGTAACGCCGCACGTAGTCCAGGTATTTGGGCAGCAGTTCGTCACGCTTGAGTCGCTGGCGTTCGCCCAGGTTGTTCAGGTCGGACAGGCGTGCGCAGTCTTCGGCCAGGGCAGTGGTCATCAGCGCCAGGTGTTTTTGCGCATTGGCGGGACCGGCCAGGGCGGTGGCGTGGGTGTAAATCTCGACGCTGACGTCCGGGCCTTGGTCCAGTACGCGCTGTTTGTGCTTAAGGGCCAGGCTCATGCTTCTGGCTCCTCGGGCGACGACGGCTCGACGAATTCCACGTTGCCGGCCTCGATCCCGGCGAACTTGCCCAGTTGCTCGACCACGTAGCCCTCGTTGCGGCTGTTGTAGTCCTCGGCGCGGGAGCGCTTGGGGTTTTCGATCAGGTAGCGGCGCCAGGAGCTGTCTTGAAAGTAGATCGACAGGTTGTCGAAGGAGGTCACCACCACGCCCTTGGACGGAAAATGCGGGCAGGTGTAGGAGGGCAGGCCGCCGTAGGTGTCGATCACCTGGGCCATCTCGACCTTGGTTTTTTCGCTGGGCGTGTGGCCGTGCTTGGCGTACAGCTTGCCCTTGTCGTGGGCCAGCAGGTCGCGGCCGATGATTGCCACCAGGTCGTCGCCGTCGCGGAATTCTTCATCGATCATCAGCGACACGTCGTGCACCAGGCTGTCGAGGTTGGCGTAGTCACCACCGGCGCCGATCTGGATTTTGCCCGTGGTCGCGCCTTCCACCAGGATCTGCTGGGCGGCCTGTTCGCGCACGATTTGCAGCCAGCCCTTGTTCACGTCTTGCAGCAGGGGGAAGGCCACACGGTCGGTGTCGGCTGCGACCTTGACGCCGTGCCAGCCGACCATGATGCGGTCCAGCGCGATTTGGCGGCGCACGGCGGCGGTGTAGCGTTGGGCGAAGTCCTTGAACTTGGCCCAGGCGTCGATGGTGGCGAACTTAAGCGTCACGTCGCTGTGGGTGTCGTGCAGTTCGTAGCCCTTGCCATCGAGGCCCAGCACATTGCGTGGCTCGCGGTCGCGCTTGTCAGTGTCGGTGCGGCCGGTGACAGTGCCGTTGACGCCCATCATGACCTTCTCGCCTTTGATCTCGCTCACGGGGATCACGTTGATGCGCTGCAAAAACGCCGAGGTCAGGGTGATCTGGTCGTTGAGGGTTTGCGCCAGGCTGGGCTCGACGTTGAACTCTTCGCGGGCCGATTCCACGCCATAGCTTTGCGCGATGCGGGCTTGAAGCGCGTGGTAACGCTGTCGGGCGATAGGGCTGAGCTGGCTCATCAGTAAATGGGCTCCAGTTCTTCGGTGACAGGACCGGTGGTGCTGGGGATAGTTTTGCCGGTGGATTGGTTGAGCGCGGTGTTGAAGGTTTCTTGAAGCTGTTCCAGCGAAGTCTTCAGGCTGTTGAATTGCTCGGCGGTAACGTGGGTTGCTGGCGGCTCAACCGGCGCGGGAGCGGCCTGTTCCATGCGGGTGGCTACGGCGTCGAGTTTGTCCACGGCGGCGGTGAAGGCTTCGGCGGTTTTTGGGTCCATGGGGGGCGTCTCGGGTTTGGGGGTGTGTTTGCCGCTCAACTGGTGGAATAAGCGGGTGACAAAGTTGAGGGCCGACTCATCGCCCAGGGCGGGCGGCAGCAGCTCATCCAAGGCTTCAACGGGGGCGAAGTAGTTGCCGGTTTCAGCGCGCCGGGAAAAGTGCAGGGGCTGGGTGCCCAGGCTCGCCGGGTCGTCGGTGATCGCCAGGCCGCGCAGGTAGGGTTTGCCGGTGTCGGCGAACTCGGGCTGGATCTCGATGCTGGTGAACAGCTTTTGCGCCTCTTTGTTGAGTTGCAGCAGCCGGTCATTGGGGGCGAGCTTGGCGAACAGCGCGACTTTGCCACCGTCGATGTCTTCGGCTTTTACCTCGGCCACGCTGCCGAAGTTGCCCATGTAGCGGATGTGTTCGAACCAGATCACGGCGGTGTACACGGCCGGGTCGTAGGCGTTGGCCATGTCGCGCAGGTCTTGCGGATCGATGGTGCGACCGTCGGCAGTTTTGCCGCTGGTGGCGACACGTTTCCAATCGGAGACAAGGGTGCGGGGCATGGGGGTGAACGCTCGGTTGCGGTGGCGATGAGCGTCACGATAGGCAGCCGGAACACACCGAACAAACGGTTCGGCTGCGGGTAATTCCTAGATCGGGCAGGTAGGAATACTGAGGGTTTTTGGCGCGGGTTTGCGGGGTTTTGTCTGCATAGACTGCGGTGCATGCCCTATTCGAACGAAGTCAAAGACGCGGCCAAGCGCCTCTACTTGCGCCGCTGCAAACCCCGTGAAATACAGGCTGAACTCAAGCTGGCCAATGTGCGCATCGTTTACTACTGGATCGCCAAGGGCGGCTGGGACGAACTGCTGACGGATGAGGAACCGCTGACGGCGGTGAGCCGACGCATCACCTTGGTTCTGGAGCGGCCGGGCACGCTGGCCAAGGCGGATCTGGATGAGCTGGACCGGCTGACCACCTTGCGCGAACGGCTGCTGAAGCAGTGCGGCAAGGCCCCCGCCGTGGAGCAAAACCGGGTAAAGAGCGATAAGCCCCCGCGCAAACCGAAGGCCGCAAAAAACGATATCTCCGCGCTGACCGAAGTGGACTTCGTGGAGAAATTCACCAGCAAGCTCTTCGGCTATCAGAAAGAACTATTCGCCGCCAAACAGAACCCGCTGACCCGGCGTATCCGCAATATCCTCAAATGCCGCCAGTCCGGGCTGACGTACTACTTTGCCGGCGAAGCATTCATGGATGCGGTGCTGACCGGTGATAACCAGATGTTCCTGTCGGCCAGCCGGGCCCAGTCTGAGCTGTTCCGGGGCTATATCGTCGGTTTTGCGAAAGACTGGTTCGGCATCGAGCTGACCGGCAACCCGATCATCCTGAGCAACGGTGCCGAACTGCGGTTTTTGAGCACCAACAGCAGCACCGCGCAGGGACCGCACGGCCATGTGTACATTGATGAATACTTCTGGATTCGTGACTTCGACAAGCTGAGCAGCCTGGCCGGCGCCATGGCCACCCACAAAAAATGGCGCAAGACGTTCTTCTCCACACCTAGCGCCGTCAGCCACCAGGCTTACCCGTTCTGGACCGGCGATACCTTCCGGCGTGGCAAGCACAAGAAGGCCAGTCAACCGTTCCCCAGCGAGCCCGAACTGCGCCAGGGCGCGCTGTGCCCGGACGGCCAGTGGCGCAAGATCATCAACATCCACGACGCCATCGACGGCGGCTGCGACCTGTTCGACTTGGAACAGCTGCGGCTGGAAAATTCCGATGAAGTCTTCGAACAGCTCTACCTGTGCCAATTCATCGACAGCAGCCAGAGCGCGTTCAACCTGGCCGACCTGGAGCGTTGCTACTCCGACCTGAGCCTGTGGAAAGACTACCAACCCAACGCCGAGCGCCCCTTCGGCAATGCCCCAGTGTGGATCGGCTACGACCCCAGCCGCACCCGCGACGACGCCACCTGCGTGGTGGTGGCGCCGTCGCTGGAGCCGGGCGGTAAGTTCCGCATCCTGGAAAAACACTCCTGGCGCGGCCACTCGTTCACCTACCAATCCGCCCAGGTCAAAAAACTGTGCGAACGCTTCAACGTGCAGCACATCGGCATCGACATCACGGGCGTCGGCTACGGCGTGTTCGACCTAGTGCGCGACTTCTTCCCGCGAGCCACACCGATCCACTACAGCCTCGAAACCAAAAACACGCTGGTGCTCAAAGCCCAGGACACGATCCAGGGCCGGCGCATCGAATGGGACGCCAGCTGGAACGACATCGCCGCCGCCTTTCTGACCATCAAACGCGGCGCCACCACCAGCGGCCAGATCACCTACAGCGCCTCACGCACCGACGCCACCGGCCACGCCGACATCGCCTGGGCGGTGATGCACGCACTGGCTCACGAACCCCTCAATGTCCACAAAAAGCGGCGCAGCCGCTGGTCCACCCTCGAAGGCAGCCATGAACGATCACGCGCCACCGGCCATCCCCCGCAAGGTCAAAACATTCAGCTTCGGCGCGCCCGAGTCGGTCCTGACCGGCCACCTGGGCGAATACATGGGCGTATTCGCCAGCGACGACGGCCAGCTCTACACACCGCCCGTGTCCCGCACTGGGCTGGCCAAGCTGCTACGCGCCAACGCGCACCACGGCACCATCCCGCGCTTCAAACGCAACCTGCTGCTGCGTGACTTCATCCCCTCGGCCGGGTGCAGCGTGCAGACGATGGGGCGGGCGGCGCTGGATTTTATGGTGTTTGGGGAGGGGTACTTTCAGCGCAAAACCAACGTGCTGGGGCAGGTGCTGGAACTGGAGCACCTGCCGGCGTTGAACATGCGCAGAAAGGTCGGTGGTGGGTTTGCGCTGCTGCTGCCGGGCGGCAAGCAGATCGATTTTGAAGAGGACCAGGTGGAGCATGTGATGGATTACGACGTGGAACAGAACATCTACGGCGTACCGGATTACCTGGGCGGAATGCATGCGCTGTTGCTCAACGAATCAGCCACGCTGTTTCGGCGCCGGTACTACAACAATGGGGCGCATGCGGGGTTCATCTTCTACACCAATGACCCGAACCTGTCGGAGGCGGACGAGGAGCGGATGCAGGCGCAGATTGGGGCGAGTAAGGGCGTGGGGAATTTTCGGTCGTTGTTTGTGAATATCCCTGGGGGTGGGGATAAGGCGATTCAGATTATTCCGGTGGGGGATATTGCGACGAAGGATGAGTTTGAGCGGGTCAAGAACATCACCCGCAACGACGTGATCGCCGCGTGGCGGATGAACCCGGCGTTGGCGGGGTGCATGCCGGAGAATGCGGCGGGGTTTGGGGATGTGGAGAAGATTGATCGGGTGTACATGAATAATGAAATACGACCAATTAGGCAGTTGTTTTTGCAGGTGAATGGGAAGTTACGTAGGGATCGACTGGTAGAGTGGGCTGACCTCTAAGCCCCCGATATATTGAACTAGACGATTTATAGTTGTATAGACTAGTGCATATATTTAGGCTTGTGTCCCAAGCACGGTCGTCGCTTAAGGGTGATTAGAAGCTCAGAAATTAATGGTGTACCACTTACATAGTGCGCAAATTATGCTAAATCCGCCAAGAGCCAAGGGAGCAAAGTAGTCGGTAAACCAAGGAGTAATAAAAGCGCCTCGTGCGATGGTGAAGGCCTTTATCGGGAGGGTTGTCCAAGGGGAAGGGCTATATAAAACAAATCCTGAGCCCGCATCTTTGCTCCAGTGGTCAGCTGTTTTTCTATCGTATTGTAAACGCAGTTCCATTGTGGTTCGTTCAGTTCTGGAAAGTTGATGAATTTGAATGGGGTTGCCATTTTTTGCCTTAGTTATTGTTAAGGTGAAGTAAGCTCTGAGTTTTACTTGGGGCTTTCCAAAGGTAATCGTTCCAACCGAATCGTACTCCTTGGCAAAGTTTGCATACATGCTTTTATAGAGTGCGCGGCGCTTCAAGTGAGTAGCGCTCCAAATCAGCGATGTATCGTAGAGGTCATTCATCGATTTGTCGAAGCAGAGGCCTAGGGTGGGTAGTCGTTGATAGCACCTAAACCAGAAGTACATGTTGAGCAATGCTAAAACCAGCCAAACACTTTCGATACGGTGTTGAAGCTTAATTTCATTGCCCATCAGCTTGAACTGCGTCAAATCTGCTCCGAAGTACCACAGCGCGAGTACCAGAGCTGAATACATTAGCAGGAAGCCACGTGCCTTTTTGAAATCGCCTTCATCATCCATTGCCAACACCACATCCCACAGAGTTGGGTCATGCTATCAGCTATGAATGCATGATGGCATCTGGCCTCTTGAGTTCTTTGGCGCCCGGTGCATAGCACCGGGCGCGAACTACTTACTGCGGGTGTGGGCCACCCGGCTGCATCGCCAAGTGTAGGTCATCCAGAATCGCTTTGCCCATCTCACACAGATAATGCGCGGCAAAGGCAAGCCTCGCGTTTCTGGGGTCCATGGCTACTTCAAGCGAGAGGGTGGTGGCGCAGTCGAGGACGTGCGCTGCGTGTTCAAGGGCTTCACGCAGTGGAACCCCAGCGTTTACACGGAACAGCTTCAAATGGTGTTTGCCCTCTCCGCAATCTGCGAAGGTTTGGACGCCTATGGTTTTTGCTGAGGGTGGGGTGCTCATTGCTCACCTCCTGAAAACAGAGATTGGCAGGCATTGCCCGAGGTAGAAGGTCTTCCGTACGGCATAGCTAACTCCCTTTGCATGAACAAAAAGAGCTGCCCCAGACGTTTCCAGGCGAAAGGTGGCAGCTGTACGCGGGCTGGAAACCGAGGCAAAAGGAACCCGGCAGACCCGAAGGTCTCCCACGTACAGCCGCCAAAAAGCACAAACGACAGGCGAAAAAAAAGCGCCTGCTGATTGTTTGACGACGCTGTAGCGTCCTTAAGCATCGGGTTTCCAGGCCCGGTCACTGATGAGCAGCGACGAGAGAGAGGTTAACGCGATAGATTCAGCGGTGCAACATCCAGGCAAGGCAACACCTAATATTTGGGGAGGATGCTTCAGTTCCTATTAACCAATGTTGAGCAAGTGGCTAAGCGGGTTGTTGAGTTTTTTGTCGCTTAGCTAATTTTTCTTAAATAATATATGCTGGGACTTTATTATTTATAATGAAAGTTGAGTGAGATATTAGGCTGGCAAATATGTAACTTTTGGTGGTTGCGGTTGGCGAATGATATTAGAGTGTTTATTTAGCGGTTTCGTAGTGCTTCATACATTGGATCACTCTTTTTAAGATCACATCGAAACCTGAAAAGTTGATTGTTTTTTTGTTGGCTAATATTACTTTTTTTGCAAAGATTTCTTTGCCGTACTCAGTTGTGGTATTTATTTTGCTTTCGGGATTGAAAGTTTTCTTTTGGACCTTTTCATTCAAGGTGGCGGCAGTGAAAAGACTTTCAATAGCTGTGTGTCCCCCTGTTGCTGTTGGTGGGGTTAAAACGATGTAAAGATTGTGTGCTACGTGTATAAAATTTGCGTTTCTAAAATCTTTCTTTTTCCCCTTCGCAACCGGATATCGTTTGGCTGATGCTTTACCTTTTAAAAGTCCGTCTATTCCATTAAAGCCAGAGTCATTATCTAAAATAATTATTATAGGCTGTTTGGGGCGCGGAGCTTTGTAAAAATCGTAATGGCTCTCAAAGTCATTAATGAACGTATGTAGATAATTTGTGCCTCCATGAAGTTGAAGTAGAAATCTTGTGCGGTTGTTGTAATTGAAAAATTTGACCAGTAACTCGTAAGGGTTGTTTGCAGATTTTGGAGTGGCCAGCTTTGGATAGTTTGCAGCAAGGCTGCTTATTGCGGATTTAAGATATATGTTATCTGTCTTCCCTTCACAAATTATAGTGGGTTTTTCATTGGCGTAGAAAAACTTATAGTATAGAAAGCGGCTAAAAGTGGTCTCTCGCCCGCTTAGCAATTCTCGGGTTTTGATATTTGATTTTCGTTGTTCATATTCTGTGTCCAAGGGCGGTTTTTGACGAAGACGGTTTGAATAGTCGACCTGGTCAATAAAGTTTAATTGGCCTTCTAGCTCGTAGATGTTTCCATCTGCAAAAGTGCCGTCAACTTTTTTCTTAAAAGAGCCGGTTCGAAAAAGGGAGTGGCATTGTGACTTGACTGTTCGCCAGTACTCAGACTTTACGTTTGGCTTTTTGTTGACTACTAGCCCTGTAACATCTTGTCGAGAGTCTTGGAATTGAATTCGTGTCTTAGGGGCGTTAATTTCAAATCCAGCCCTGCGGATTTCGCTTCTGAGTTTTTTTCCGGGGATGTATTCGCCTGCTATTTCCTTCATCAATTTTGGAGGGAATAGTCTTTCCCTTGTGGAAAAAGTTATGTCGTCGGCGTAACGGGAGTAAATGCAGGAGTACGACTCTGCTAGCGCAGCTAGTTTTATATCTAGGATGTGCGTTATTAGGTTTGTAATAACCGGCGAGCAAGGGCTGCCTTGTGGCAGCCTATTGTCGTAGCAAGCAATTTGGGCTATAACCGTCGCTATGTGTTCGTTAAGCTGAAAATCTTTATTGGATATAAAAAAACCTCTGACTCGCCCGAAATTAAATTTGTCGAAGAAGTCTTTTAGATCCAGGTTTAGTACGTTTCTTTGACCTGTATGTACTATGGCGTTGGTAATGATTGATTTGTTACGCAAGAACCCATGTGATAAGTTGGATTTGTAGTCATGGTTTTCTTTTACTTTTACTGCTGTAAGCTCATCCAGACAGTCTTGAAGTAACTCTGAGAGCGCTGATTGGATTGTTTTTAAACGGTCACTTGGTGAGCATATGGTTCTGAGCCCACCACTTTTTTTAGGGATTGTAAAGGTGGAATATTGAGTGTCAGGTTTCAAAACATATAACACGTAAGTCAGCGCTGTCGCCTTAACACCTAAAAGTAATGCGAGTTCGGGTTTTGTTTTTGCTGCTCGAAGAGCATTTATTTTTCTCATTTTATCACTTCAGAGCTGAAGGGAAGAAGGCTTATGGGCACTCTTTCGCAAACGTAGAGAACCTCAAGACATGACAATTCTCACCGGGCAAAGCATTCCAACATTTTTCCCACTGATCGCGATTCGCGATCCAAAATCTGCCCATAAGCCAATCTCCAAGCTATCAAAGTGACATTATGGGTGCAAGATGTGAATCCTCTGAAAGACTGTGCCGTTTTGAGGGGGAGAGTACAAATGCCGGTACTATATGTGGGGTCGTTTTTTAAGGTTTTTACTACATATAGTGTTAAAATGCTTTTTGATTAATGCGCCTCGACGGGAGATAGGAGATGCGAGTGTGTTGCAAGATGTGTGGTGAGAAAGGCCGGATCGCCTCCCGCGACGAGCTTTCATTGGAGTTCGCCCGCCTCTACTGCCAATGCAGCTCCCCCCACTGCGGCCACACCTGGGTCGCCAACCTCACCTTCTCCCACACCCTGAGCCCTTCCGCCCAGGCGGTCGATCGTTTGCTGTTCGACCGCCTGCGCAGTTTGTCCAAGGTCCAGCAGCGGGACCTGTTTGATCAACTGGGCGTGGTCTCCTCCACGTAGTTGCGCAGCATCGCTTCAGCTTGTTCAAAGCCATTGAGCTGGGCCACGCCGTAGTCGATCAGGGCGAGCCTGGCGCGTTGCGTCAGTTGCAGGTCGGTGGTGAGCAGGGCAACCAGCAGGGCGAAGCTGTCGCCGCATTCCTCAAATTGGTCGCGCATTTTCATGATGCAGACGGGGGCATTCAACACAACGATTTCTCCTTTTTCGATGTAGTTGGCCGGTAGTTTAAGGGCCGGATTTTTCTCCGCCAGTGGGCTTTTTCCCTGCATTTGTAAGTAGGTAATATCGCCAGCCGTCCTACGAAAAGCCGTGCAATCGTCAGCGCTTTTGCCTCTGTTGTGTGTGATCCACGCTGTGTTCTGCTGAAAAGTTTTGACTTGAATTTGAAAAGTTAGATGGCTCTATTCCAATGGTTTCAACGAGCCGTGGCGCATTGAACAGCGTGGTGCTGCGCGTGCGTTGAGTTCTGGCGCTGTTTCATTCGATTACAAAAACAAGGGCGCCGAAGCGCCCTTGTTTCACCCTGGTGTGTGCGTCAGGGCGCGCTGAGGTGGAAGCTCAAGGCGTCGAGGGTGACGACGCCATAGACACGCTGGCCGTCTGGCCCCTCGAACGCGACGACCACTTGTTTGCCGGGCAGTGGAATGCGGACCACACCGTAACCGCTGTCGAACTCCAACAACCGGGTGGCGCCCAGCAGGTACGCGTCAGAGCGCAGGCCGAGTTGTTGGCGTGCTTGTTTGAGTTGGTCTGCTGGCACGAATACCAGTTCGCCATCGATGCGCAGGCAGCGGGTGCCGGTGTGTTGTTGGGTGGGGAATTGCGCGATTCGACGCTTATCCATGGTGGTGTCCTCGGGCCGTGGTAGCCTTGTGCCCGCTGCTGCGGAGGTGCTGTGCTTGCATGGTGTGGCTCCTTTTTGTAGTGGCAGGTGTCGGGGAGGTGCGAACTCCTCGGCACCGTCTCTTTCAGGCTTGCTGCAAGGCGGTGGCCGTGTACACGGACCGCCATTGGCAGCGCACTTCAAACAACCCCAGGTCGTGGCCTTCTACGTTGTGCAAATGCACGACCGTAACGAAAGTCGGGCGGCTGTCGGGGTGGGCGCGCCAGTGATCGATGGTGGCGAATTCCGCCATTTCTTCCGGGGTGCCTTTTTCGCGGTACCAGTTGGGCAGGTAGACGCGGCCCATCAGGCCGTTCGCGCTGTAATGCAGGATCATGGTTTGCGTACCTCCGCGTGGGTGAAGTAGTCCATGCGCAGCAGGCTCAGGCAGTCTTCAAAGAGCCTGAGGTCCAGGCCGCGCAGGTCGGTGAGGTTGAGCCGGTAGTGGTGGGGGTGAATCAGGCTCATCAAGAACAGGCCGGCGATGAGGCTTTGGCCGGTGCTGGCTTCGACGACGTGGATCAAGTTATCGAAGGCCCGGATGCCGTCGGTTTTGATCTCCCTGGAACGTTGTGGACACAGCGCTGCATTGCGCTGATTCGCTAGTCTGTGGCCCACGTACTCTTGGGGCTGGGTACGCCAGACCTCCATCAGCTCCTTCCACACGGATTCTCCTTGGTCGATGCGTTGATGCACTTCCACTTCAGGCATGTAATCCATTTCCAGCACGCGTATGCAGTCTTCAAACTCGCTGAGCCCCAGGCCGTGCAGGTGTTTGAGGTTGAAGCGAAACGTCGCGCCGTCGTACAGACCCAGCAGAAAGTGGCCGACTGTGTTGCCCGCCGGGGTGCGGCTGAGGGCTATGGGGATCAGCCGATTCAACGCCTGGGTGCCGCTGCGGATGATGGCCGGGCGGCGGCGTTGGTAGGCCCAGACCTGGGCGAGTGCGTTGATGAGTGAGTCGTTCATGTGTTGCTCCTTGCGGGGGTTAAGCCTGGCGAACCAGGTAGAGGGTGAAGTGCTCGGGCAGGTCGAGTTGCTGCACGGCCTTGATCTGTTCGCGGGTGCAGTCGTCGGCCAGGAAGTACCGGGCGCCGGCCTCGACGTGTTGCTGGATGCGGGCGATCAGGTAGGGGGTAGTGCAGGTGTTGCCGGTGATGATCACGACGCTGATGTCTTGGGCATGCAGCTCGTCTTGGCGGGCGCGCAGGCGGCGGGTTTTACCGCTGGCTTGGGGGCCGGTGAGGACGTGGAGTGGCATGGTTGAGGCTCCTTTTTTCAGTGGGCAGGGGATGGCGCGCGCAGGGATTTCTGCGCGGGGGTTGGGTGTGGGTGGAATGTTTGAACGGTTGCCAGATTTACAGGGCTGAACGCCCTGTTTTTGCTGGGGTCGAGTGGCCGAAAAAGTAGTTCGGTGCGAATGGAATGCGCTGAACTATGGGCACCGGGGAAATAGGCTGTAGGCCTTATGGTTAAAGGCGTGTGGCGGTTTTGCCCAGTGTGGTCGTGTACGGAATATGGGTGGAAGGAAAGGTAGTGCGGTGCCTTCCAGTGACATTCCAGTGGGTCATTTTTGTAAGTGACTGTATTCATTTAGAAATACCTCAATAGTTCAAACATTCCAGACGCCAAATCTTCTGCTCGCATGCCCTTGGTCAAATCGCAGGCAAGGCTTCGCCATGGGCGTAAACGCCCAGGTATTCAGGTGTGGCTAGGGGGTCTTGAAGATCCAGCAGTTGATGGTGCGACGTTCGAGTTTGGAGTAGGCCTTGCGCGTCTCGACGAAGGTGTAGGTGGTGCTTTGCGGCAAGGCGCGTTGCAGTTGGGCGCGGGTGAGGACTTCCTGGCCGGCTTTGCGGCAGGCCTCTTGGAAGTGCTCGATGTTGATGGCCACAACGCCGCGTTCGTTGGAGTGGTTGAGGGTTTGGTGTTTTTCTTCGCGGGTGCCGTCGCTGTCGGTGATGGTGACCACGCGTTCGTTAAGGTAGTGGTAGATCTGCCAGAAGGCTGCGGCATCGGCGTTCTCGCTGCCGAGGCGGCGCTGGCGGGCCATGGCGCGTTGTTCCAGGTGCTTGGCCAAGTGTTCGGTGTCGGCGTCGGTCCAGGCCGGGAACAGGGCCTGAGTGGCGTAGGCAGCGGCCAGCACTTGGGCGTGGCACAACACGATGCGCGCCTCGGTGATGGTCGCGACACTTTGCAGGCGCTGTTCGCAGTGAGGGAACGCTTCGAAGTAGTGCGCAAGCCACTGTTGTTCGCAGGCCAGGCAGCGGCGCAGGTAGCCGCCCAGTGTCTTGGCCTTCATGTTTTTGAGGCGATCGGCGCGGGGCTTGAGGGCCAGCGAGTGGTGGTCCTTGGTGGCGTGCAGTTCGACGATACGCGACAGGATGGCGCGAGAGCCTTCGACGCTTTGGTTTTGCGAGATGCCGATGGCGCCCCGGAAGTGGGTGGCGCGGGTCTCGTTGCCGGTGCTTTTGACGCCGGTGACGCGCAGCGTGGCGTGGTAGTCGAACAGCCTTTTGAATTCGTCCCAGTTGAACTGCACGACGATTTTGCGGCCCTGGCTGTCGGTTTGTTCTTTGTCGGATTCGATCAGGATCACGGGGAGGTTGCTGACTTCGCCGAAGCTGCGCGCCAGGCCGACCAGGCTGGCCCCGGCGCCGCCGGGCTGGATGCCTTCGAAGTTCTCGCGGCCGGTGAGCCGCCACAGGAAGCGCAGCAGCGACGACTTGCCCGCCCCCGGTTTGCCGGTGAATTCCAGGAAGGGAAACGACACTTGCTGCTCGCCGATCTGCTGGATGAAGTAGGTGGCCGTCCACCATGACAGTAGCGCCAGGCCGTTAAGCCCGTTGACCGCCAGGAAGTCCTCGAACCATTCCGGGTCGAAGTCTTGGCCGCGCTCGATCTTGAAGTTGCCCAGGGAGGTTTTGATGCCGTTGCCGGCGATGTCGATGAAACCGTGGTCGTTGACTGGCAGTTCTTTGCCTTGGTGAAAGCCGAAGGTGGGGTAGCAATAAAGGCCAGTGGTTTCGTCGTAGCCCACGAACGGCAGGCTGCGCACGGTACGCACCGGGCGGTGTTCGTCGTTGAGCCATTTGTCGCGCAGGCTGGCCAGCACCGGTTCACCGCCTTCGAAGTTGCCGCCGGGGGTTTGTTCCAGCAGTGAGCGGGCGAAGCTTCTAGGGTCGGCGATGGCGTTGGGGGCCAGCGGCGCCTTGCAGCTGCGCGATTTGTCGGGGAAGCGGAAGTCGAAGAAGTAGCGTTGCTCGTTGGTGATGATGTCCTTTTCCAGGTATTCCAGGTTGGGGATGCAGTTGGCGACCTGCCGAATTTTGACGTGCTTGGCGAAGGTCTCGCGGTTGCCTTCGACTTTGTCTTCACCCAAGTCGTCGTGCAGGTCGCGCTGGGCCACCTTGGCGGAGTAGAGGCGGTTGCGGAACTCCATCAGGTAGAAGCCTTTTGGGCGGCGCAGGTAGAGAAGGTAGGCGAGTTTGCCGGTGCTGTCGGCGGTGAACAGGCGGCCTTGGTATTCGGCCTCGGCCATGAAGGCGGCGTCGAGTTGGCCGTCGCGGTAGACGTCGTCCCAGTCGCGGGTGCCGGCGAGGGCGACCCAGGCGATTTCGTTTTGCTCGCGCAGTTGGCGCAGGTATTTGGTGGTCATGGTGTGCCCGGCCGGGTCGTCGTCCAGGGCGATGACCCAGGTGATGGATTTGCCTTTGTTGGCCTCCACCAGGTCCCAGGGGAAGTTGTTGGCCGAGATGGAGGCGATGGCCTTGTAGCCCGCCAGGTGCAGCGCGATGGCGTGGAAGATGCCTTCGACGATGTAGATGCGGTCGCTTTTGTTGATGGCCATGCCTGGCGGCAGCCAGCCGTTGCCCAGGTAGGTCATTCCCTTTTTGATGCCGGCTTTTACGCCGTCGTTGGCCGTCACGGCAGTGGCGTCGATCAAGCGCTCCCAGTGGCCGTTGCAGAGGGGGAAGCGGACTGTGTCGGCCCACTGGCCGTCTTTGAGTTTTCGTCGACCTTGGGTGTAGCAGCCCTTCAATTTGCTGATGTCGAAGCCGCGGTTGCGCTGCAGGTAGGCGTCAGCCGTAGCGTTGGGGTTGGCTTCGGTTTTGGGGAAGCGCTGGCTGAGGTTTTCGAACAGGTGGCGGTAGCGTTCGCGGGTTTTTTCCTCGTATTGGCAGTTGTTGAGGCGGTTGCATTTGAGCTGGTAGGGCTGGGCGAGGGCGATGTAGAGGGTGCGTTCGCCGCATTTGGGGCAGGTGCCCTTTTGCATGTATTTGGTGTCGATGGTTTCGAAGGCGAGGTCGCGGTCTTCTTGTAGGGCTTGGACGACTTCTTTTAGGTAGATGTCGTCGTAGACCTTTTGGTCGATTTTTTTGCGAAGGGCCATTAGCGCGCTCCGCTCTTTTTGACGATATGGGGCAGAACGCGCTGCGCCTGTTCAGCGGCCTCGATGGCGATGTGGACCATGTTGATCAGCACCGCCGATTTGGAGCCCGGTTTTTTTGGCCGGATCAGGTAGTGACCTTGCTCAATCTCTTTTCTGATAGCCGTATCGGATTGTCCGGAACGTCGGGCGTATTCGCCGACTGTTACGTATGGCGTGTCGATGTTTATTTGCATTCTGTTAACCTCCCACTCGCAAATATAGGGGAAATAAAGTACCTATATAGGAACTCAATCATGGTTCCTAAATAGGAACCTGTCAAGAGGAGAGTGGGCATGGATTTGTCGGTGAAGCTCAAAGCCATTCGACGGCTGGAAGGGTTGACGCAGCAGGAGTTCTGCACGCTGGTGGATATCAGCATCAGCAGTTACAAAAAGTATGAAACTGATCTGTTTGAGATGGGGTACGGGGTGCTGTGTAAGGTGCTCTCGAATCCACGGTTTACCAAATACACCCTTTGGTTGATGACTGGTCACACTGCTGTGGAGTGTGGGCAAGTCAGTGCGGTGTAGGTATGCCGATCATTAAGCTCGAGGACGGGCGCTATAAAGTCGATATCAGGCCGTTGGGACGTGGCGGGGCGAGGGTCAGGAAGGTTTTTCGCACCAAGAACGAAGCGATGGCGTACGAAAATACAGTCATGGGGCAGGGGGCAATCGGGGAGTTTCAGAAGAAGAAAAAGCGTGATGAGCGGCGCTTATCTACGTTGGTCACCCTGTGGTTTGACCTTCACGGGCAAACGCTCAAGCGGGGTGAAGAGCGTAGGCGAGCGTTGGAGAGCATGGCGCAGCGAATGGGGGATCCGCTTGCATGTGAATTTAATACCTCCCATTTCAGCACCTATCGTGCCGAGCGCCTGGCTGGGAAGTTTACCCGCGAGACGATCGGCAGTGGTCGTAAAAAGGGTGAGGATGCGAAGCCGGTTGGCGCCAATACGTTGAACCACGAATTGGCTTATCTGCGAGCGGTGTTCAATGAGCTGAGCCGGCTGGGAGAGTGGGAAGGGGATAATCCCGTCCACAAGGTGCGAGCCTTGAAGTTCGATGAAACGGAAATGGCGTACCTTGAGGCCGAGCAGATTTTCCCGTTGCTGGCCGATCTGGATAATCGGTCGGTTGCTGCTGGGGTGGTTGCCAGGATCTGTTTGGCAACTGGGGCTCGCTGGTCTGAGGCAGAGGGTCTAACCAGTCGGCAGGTGAAGGGTGGGCGCATTCATTTTGTCCGCACCAAGTCATCAAAGAGCCGCACTGTACCGATTTCCGAAAAACTGCAGAAGCAGATCAAGGCGGCGCTGCCGTTTGGGGACTGCTACAAGAAGTTTGGCGAATCGGTCGAGGCGGTGAAGCTGGATCTTCCTGCGGGTCAGTTGACCCATGTGCTGCGGCATACCTTCGCGAGTCATTACATGATGAATGGCGGAGACATCCTCACGTTGCAGCGCGTGCTTGGTCATGCCTCGCTGGCGATGACGATGAAGTACGCGCATTTCAGTCCAGGGCATTTGGCTGAGGTGGTGGTGTTGAATCCGTTGGCTGCTGTTTTGGCTGCAAGGAAGGGCGCGGGTGGAATGTCGCAGCGTTTGCCGGTGAGCGCCGAAGCTGATCACTTTTGCGAGTCGGCAAATTTGCCTTAGGTTGGCGGCGAAGCGCTGTCGGAGCTGGCAGCTGCGTCTTAAATGTCAGGATCGGGTTTGAGGCAAGCGGGCCTCGATTTTTAAGTGTGGACACTTTTTGGGCATTTCGGCCAATACGACGCCCGAAATTTTTCGTGTTTCCCAAACCCCAGAAACCACAAAGCCCCGCATTGCGGGGCTTCGAGATATGGTGCCGGCACCAGGAGTCGAACCCGGGACCTACTGATTACAAGTCAGTTGCTCTACCAACTGAGCTATACCGGCGTGTTAGGGCGACGATTATAGCGATTGGCAAGGTTCTGTAAACCCCTGAATTCTGACTATTTTTGCAGAACCCACGCTTTTTCCACGCTCGCCCCTTTTTCCAGCTGGCGAGTGTAGGATTTCTCCCTTGCCACCGAAGGGCCTACCCCGGCAAAAATCTTCTCCAAACCCAAGGATGCCCCACGTGAAACGGACTCTCTCGCTGTCCCTCATCCTCCTCACTGTCGCGCTCGCTGCGTGTTCGTCCAACAAACCCGCCAACGACCCGGCGCTGGTGGGCACCTGGAAAGGTCTGCGCACCGAAACCGGTAAATGTCAGTTCCTGTCGTGGACCAACACCCTCAAGCCCGACGGTCGTTTTGTGATTACCTTCTACCGCGATGCACAGCAGACCAAGGTGATCCAGACCGAGCAGGGTTCGTGGTCGGCGGCCAATGGCAGGAATGAGTTGCGTACCGACGGCGTGCGTTCGCCGGATGTGTACACCTATAAGCTGCTGGACGCAGACACGGTGCATTACGTGAGTGTGGCGTCGGATCCGACCAGCGATTGCCAGGATGACTACGCGTTCACCGAGCGTCGTGTGCGCTAAGCCTTCAGAAACGCTCCGAAACCGGGCACTCAGGTGCCCGGTTCGCGCAAGCCTCAACTGCCTTCTGCGCAGTTATCTGCGAACTTTTTGTAGTCCAATACCTGTTTCTGCCCGTGGGAATCCAGGTAGGTCATGTGCGCATTCACGATCCCACACGCTCCGTTTGTGTCTTCGACAGTGGTCAGCACGCGCTGGATATCCAGCTTGGGCTGTACGTCGGCGTGGGCGTTGACGGCAAAAGCCAGCAGGCTGACGGCGATCAAGGTGTTCCAGTTCATGGTAGGTATCCTCCGGGTTCAACAAGTGGGTGTGGGCTTATTGAGCGCCCTGGAGGTATCTGCACTGTGTCATGCGGCGCGGGTTTTGCTTCGTTGTGTAGCGAGGCCGTGACTGCATACACAGCGATACACGGGCGGTGGCTTTATGGACCATTTGGATCGACCGCTCAGCCGGTTTTCCCTTGAATACAGGTGCGGTTTCCGTATTCTGTGCCGCGATATAAACCGTCAGTTTTATCGCGGTTCCTTGTAGGCAAATTTCCGAGACAATGTAGGGCAATTGAAAATCTGTTGAAGCGTATGTCAGTTTTGTGCCGTTTCTGTCCACTCGGCCAACTTTTTTTGCGAAATAATGATGCAAGTTCATGTTCTTACAGCGAATGGCGTTTTCTCTATAAAATCGTCATAAAAATGGCGTTAAGCCGTTCGTCGGATAGATTTGAACTAAAATCATCAAAATACTGACACCATCAATGTGATATCACAGAATGCGCCCGACACCACATAACTAGAAAAATACGAGGTCAGCTCATTGCTGGCCTTTTTATCGCCTTTTAAAGCGCAAATCAGGTGGGGGGGCAGTGAGTGAGTCGGGCAGATGATATTTCAAAGCTATTCAACAAGCTGGGTGCCAACCCGAGCGGCTATCGCGAGATCGACTTTGTCCATGAGTTCATCGAGGACGAAATAGAGGTCCTGGAAGCCCCCGCAGTCACTCACGCTCCCCCTGTGATCGAAGCACCCTCGGCGCCGCTGCTGCGCCTGCTGGAGGAACTGAGCCAAGGTGAAGCCGACCACCTGCAGCCGCCCGAAGTGGTGGAAGGGCGGGACGGCCAGGTGTACTCCGAGCAATCCAGCCCTAAAGTCGTAGTGTTGGTCTCGGTCAAGGGTGGCGTTGGCCGCAGTACCCTGGCCGCCGCGATTGCCAGCGGTCTGCAGCGCCAGGGCCGCCCGGCGCTGGCCCTGGACCTGGACCCGCAAAACGCCCTGCGCCACCACCTGTGCCTGGGCCTGGACATGCCCGGCGTCGGCGCCACCAGCCTGCTCAACGAAAGCTGGGCCGCCCTGCCCGAGCGCGGTTTTGCCGGTTGCCGGCTGGTGGCATTCGGTGCCACTGACCACGAGCAACAGCACAGCCTCAATCGCTGGTTGGGCCAGGACAGCGAGTGGCTCGGCAAGCGATTGTCCGGCCTCAGGTTGAGCGGCCAGGACACCGTGATCATCGACGTCCCCGCCGGCAACACCGTCTACCTCAGCCAGGCCCTGTCGGTCGCCGACGCTGTGCTGGTGGTCGTACAGCCGGACGTGGCCTCGTTCAGCACACTCGACCAGATGGACAGCCTGCTGGCGCCGCACCTCAAGCGCGCCAAACCGCCACAACGCTTCTACGTGATCAACCAGCTGGACGGTGCCCACCGCTTCAGCCTGGACATGGCCGAGGTGTTCAAGACCCGTCTGGGCGCTGCGTTGTTGGGGACTGTCCACCGTGACCCCGCGTTCAGCGAAGCCCAGGCCTACGGGCGTGACCCCCTCGACCCAACCGTCAACAGTATCGGCAGCCAGGACGTCCACGCCCTGTGCCGCACCTTGCTCGAACACATCGACTCGGACCTTCCATGACCGACACTACGTCCTCCACGCCCTTCGTCGAAGGGCACGCCGAACAGCGCCTCAATGACGCCATCGCGCGCTTCAATCGGTGGCCTGCGGCGCTGCGTACGGTGCTGGTTGTCGCCAGTTGCGTGCTCGGCGCGCTGCTGTTGCTGGGCATTATCAGCGCGCCGCTCGATCTCTACAGCCAATGCCTGTTCGCCGGCGTGTGCTTCCTCGCGGTGCTGGTGCTGCGCAAGATCCCGGGGCGCCTGGCGATCCTCGCGCTGGTGGTGCTGTCGCTGGTGGCGTCGTTGCGCTACATGTTCTGGCGCCTCACCTCCACCCTCGGCTTTGAAACCTGGCTCGACATGTTCTTCGGCTACGGCCTGGTCGCGGCCGAGTTCTACGCCCTGGTCGTGCTCATCTTCGGCTACGTGCAAACCGCCTGGCCGCTGCGCCGCACGCCGGTATGGCTCAAGACCGAGCCGGAGGAGTGGCCGACGGTCGACGTGTTCATTCCCACCTATAACGAAGCGCTGAGCATCGTAAAACTGACCATCTTCGCCGCCCAGGCGATGGACTGGCCCAAGGACAAGCTGCGCGTCCACGTGCTCGATGACGGCCGTCGCGACGACTTCCGCGACTTCTGCCGCAAGGTCGGGGTGAACTACATCCGCCGCGACAACAACTTCCACGCCAAGGCCGGTAACCTCAACGAAGCGTTGAAAGTCACCGACGGCGAATACATCGCGCTGTTCGACGCCGACCACGTGCCGACGCGTTCCTTCCTGCAAGTGAGCCTGGGCTGGTTCCTCAAGGACCCGAAGCTGGCGATGCTGCAAACGCCGCACTTCTTCTTTTCGCCGGACCCGTTCGAAAAGAACCTCGATACCTTTCGCGCCGTGCCCAACGAGGGTGAGCTGTTCTACGGCCTGGTGCAGGACGGCAACGACTTGTGGAACGCCACGTTCTTCTGCGGCTCCTGCGCCGTCATCCGCCGTGAGCCGCTGCTGGAAATCGGCGGCGTGGCCATCGAGACGGTGACCGAAGACGCCCACACCGCGCTCAAGCTCAACCGCCTGGGCTACAACACCGCTTACCTGGCTATCCCGCAGGCCGCGGGCCTGGCCACCGAAAGCCTGTCGCGCCATATCAACCAGCGGATTCGCTGGGCGCGAGGCATGGCGCAGATTTTCCGCACCGATAACCCGCTGCTGGGCAAAGGCCTGAAGTGGGGGCAGCGCATCTGCTATGCCAACGCCATGCTGCACTTCTTTTATGGGTTGCCGCGCTTGGTGTTCCTCACCGCGCCACTGGCCTACCTGATTTTCGGCGCCGAGATTTTCCACGCCTCGGCGCTGATGATCGTCGCCTACGTGCTGCCGCACCTGGTGCACTCCAGCCTGACCAACTCACGGATCCAGGGGCGTTTCCGTCACTCGTTCTGGAACGAGGTGTACGAGACCGTACTGGCCTGGTACATCCTGCCGCCGGTGCTGGTCGCGCTGGTCAACCCCAAGGCGGGTGGCTTCAACGTCACCGACAAGGGCGGCATCATCGACAAGCAGTTCTTCGACTGGAAACTCGCCCGCCCGTACCTGGTGTTGTTGGCGGTGAACCTGGTCGGCCTGGGCTTCGGTATCCACCAGTTGGTCTGGGGCGATGCGTCCACAGCCGTGACGGTGGCGATCAACCTGACCTGGACCCTCTACAACCTGATCATCACCAGTGCCGCCGTGGCCGTGGCCTCGGAAGCGCGTCAGGTACGTTCCGAGCCACGGGTCAGCGCCAAGCTGCCGGTGAGCATCATTTGTGCCGACGGCCGTGTGCTGGACGGCACTACCCAGGACTTCTCGCAAAACGGCTTCGGCCTGATGCTCAGCGATGGGCACTCGATCACCCGTGGCGAACGCGTGCAACTGGTGCTGTCGCGCAACGGCCAGGACAGCCTGTTCGATGCGCGCGTGGTGTTCAGCAAGGGCGCGCAGATCGGCGCCCAGTTCGAACCCCTCAGCCTGCGCCAGCAAAGCGAACTGGTACGCCTGACCTTCTCCCGTGCCGATACCTGGGCCGCGAGTTGGGGCGCCGGCCAGCCGGACACACCGTTGGCGGCCCTGCGCGAAGTCGGCGCTATCGGCATCGGCGGTCTGTTCACCCTCGGCCGCGCCACCCTGCACGAACTGCGTCTGGCCTTGAGCCGCACCCCCACAAAACCGCTAGATACGCTGATGGACAAGCCATGACCTCGAAGATATTCGCTCGCCCTCATCCGCGCCGTGCACTCGCGCTGATGATCGCCTCGCTGATGGGCCTCAACACCCTGGCGCAAGCTGCCGAGCAAGCGGCTGCCACCGTGCCGGTACAAAGCACCGATAACGGCTACAGCCTGACGCTCAAGCAGTTGGGCCGTCGCGACACCATGAACCTGCAAGGCGTGGAGTCGTCCGACAGCGTCAACTTCGATATCCGTGCCGATGAAGTGGTGAAGGGCGCGCAACTGCTGCTCAAGTACAGCTACTCGCCGGCGCTGCTGGCGGACCTGTCGCAGATCAACGTGCTGGTCAACGGCGAAGTCGCCGCCAGCCTGGCGCTGCCTAAAGAAGGCGCGGGCACCCCGCAAGAGCAACTGGTGCAGATCCCGCCGAAGTTGATCACCGAGTTCAACCGCCTGAGCCTGCAGTTCATCGGCCACTACACCATGTCCTGCGAAGACCCGTTGCACAGCAGCCTGTGGGCCAAGATCAGCAACAGCAGCGAGCTGAAAGTGCAGGTCGAGCCGATCGTGCTCAAAGACGACCTGGCGGTGCTGCCGCTGCCGTTCTTCGACAAGCGCGACGCTCGCCAGGTGAGCCTGCCGTTCGTGTTTGCCACCGCGCCGGACAGCGCCGCACTGGAAGCCGCTGGCGCCTTGTCGTCGTGGATCGGCGGCCTCGCCAGCTACCGGGGCGCGACCTTCCCGACCACCCTCGGCGAGCTGCCGGCCAAAGGCAACGCCATCGTGCTGGTGCAAACCGCCGACGCGATGGACGTGCACGGTGTGGCCATCGCCAAGCCGACCGGCCCGACGCTGACCCTTATCGCCAACCCCAACGACGCCAACGGCAAGCTGCTGATCGTCACCGGGCGTGACGGCGAAGAGCTCAAGCGCGCCGCCAACGCGGTGGTGCTGGGCAACCCGGTGCTGGCCGGTAACAGCGTGGTCATCACCAAGCTCGACACCCTGGCACCGCGCCGCCCGTACGATGCGCCGAACTGGCTGCCGAGCAACCGCCCGGTACGCCTGGGCGAACTGATCGAACAGCAGAAACTCAGCGTGTCGGGCTACAACCCGGGCGCCATCAGCGTCGACATGCGCCTGCCGCCCGACCTGTTCAACTGGCGTGAAGAGGGCGTGCCGCTCAAGGTCAAATACCGCTACACGCCGCAGCAAGTGTCGACCAACTCCTCCCTGTTGATCGGCCTGAATGACCAGTTCATGAAGTCCGTGGCGTTGCCGTCGGTGGCCAACCTGGGCGGCGGCCAGACCCTGCTCGACCAGTTGAAGAAAGACGAAAGCCTGCCGCGTGAAGTGACCACGCTGTTGCCGATCAGCTCAGCATCGCCCAAATCCAAGCTGCAGCTGCGCTTCATGTACGACTACATCAAGGAAGGCGAATGCCGCGACATCATCGTCGACAACATGCGCGGTTCCATCGACCCGGATTCGACCCTCGACGTCACCGGCTACCAGCACTACATCGCCATGCCTAACCTGGGCGTGTTCAACGACTCTGGCTTCCCGTTCACCCGTCTGGCCGACCTGTCGGAATCCGCCGTGGTCATGCCCGACAACTACGGCACCGACGAGTTGACCGCCTACCTGACCGTGCTCGGTCGCTTCGGCGAAGCCACCGGCTACCCGGCCACCGCCGTCAAAGTGGTACAGGCCAAGGACGTGCAGAGCGTTGCCGACAAAGACCTGCTGGTACTTGCCACCGCCGCCAACCAGCCGTTGCTCAAGCAGTGGCAGCAATACCTGCCGGCGACCAGTGATGGCGAACAGCACCACTTCCTGCTGTCCGACCTGCCGCGTTATGTGCGCAGCTGGATCAGCCCCGACCCGGCGGCCAACCAGCATCCGGCCAACACCGGCATTACGTTCAAGGGCCTGAGCAACAGCACCTGGCTGGCCGGTTTCCAATCGCCGCTCAAATCGGGCCGCAGCGTGGTGCTGATCGCCAGCAACCAGCCGCAGGGCCTGCTGGAAGCCACCTCGGCGCTGATCGGCGGTGACGACTACAAAGACTCGATCCAGGGCAGCCTGGCCGTGGTGCAGGGCACAACCATCAGCTCGCTGGTCGGTGACGAGCAGTACTACGTCGGCAAGCTCAACTACTTCAAACTCATGCAGTGGCAACTGTCACAGAACCTGGGCTGGATGCTGTTGATCACCTTCCTCGGCCTGGCCGTGGTGACCAGCCTGGTCTACCTGTCGCTGCGCGCACGTGCAAAACGGCGGTTGGCATGAGCCTGCTCAAGCGTATGGCCCTGGCGACACTGGGCGCGATGATGTTCGCCGGCGGCGCCCAGGCGCAGACCTGTGACTGGCTGCTGTGGCAGAACTACGCCAAGCGCTTCGTGCAGGACGACGGCCGGGTGCTGAACTCGTCCATGAAGCCCACCGAGAGCAGTTCGGAAGGGCAGTCCTATGCGATGTTCTTCGCCCTGGTCGGCAACGATCGCGCGAGCTTCGACAAGCTGTGGACCTGGACCAAGGCCAACATGTCGGGCTCCGACATCGGCCAGAATCTGCCGGGTTGGTTGTGGGGTAAAAAAGCCGATAACACCTGGGGCGTGATCGACCAGAACTCCGCCAGCGACGCGGACTTGTGGATGGCCTACGCCTTGCTCGAAGCGGCCCGCGTGTGGAATGCACCGCAGTACCGCGCCGACGCACAGCTGTTGTTGGCCAACGTCGAACGCAACCTGATCGTGCGTGTGCCGGGCCTGGGCAAGATGCTGTTGCCGGGGCCTGTCGGCTATGTGCATCCGGGTGGCTTGTGGCGTTTCAACCCGAGCTACCAGGTGCTTGCGCAACTGCGTCGCTTCCAGAAAGAACGGCCGAACGGCGGCTGGAACGAAGTCGCCGAAAGCAATGCGCGGATGCTTGCCGACAGCGCCAGCAACCCCCATGGCCTTGCGGCCAACTGGGTTGGTTACCGCGCCACCAGCGCCAACACCGGGGTGTTCGTGGTCGATCCGTTCTCCGATGACCTGGGCAGCTACGATGCAATCCGCACGTATATGTGGGCCGGCATGACCGCCAAGGGCGATCCTTTGGCAGCGGCGATGCTCAAGTCGCTGGGGGGTATTTCCCGTGCGACGGCGGCGTCGGTCACCGGCTTCCCGCCGGAAAAAATCCACGTACTGACCGGCGAAGCCGAGAAAAACAACGGCTATACGCCGATGGGCTTCTCGGCCGCTACCTTGGCCTTCTTCCAGGCCCGCGGCGAAACCGCCCTGGCGCAATTGCAAAAAGCCAAGGTCGACGACGCGCTCAATAAAGCCCTGGCGCCCTCGGCGCCCGACAGTGCGCAGCCGATCTACTACGACTACATGCTCAGCCTGTTCGGCCAGGGCTTCGCCGATCAGAAGTACCGGTTTGAACAAGACGGTACGGTCAAACTTTCCTGGGAGGCAGCATGCGCCGTCACACGCTAGCCATTGCGATTCTCGCTGCCCTGGCTTCCACCGCCAGCCTCGCTGAAACCAGCGACCCACAGTCCTTGCTGATCGAGCAGGGCTACTACTGGCAGTCGAAAAAGAACCCCGAGCGCGCCCTGGAAACCTGGCAGAAACTCTTGAACCTGGCCCCGGAGCAACCGGACGCGTTGTACGGCATCGGTTTGATCCAGGTGCAGCAGAACCGCCCGGCCGAAGCCCGGAAGTACCTGGCCCGCTTGCAGGCGCTGAGCCCGGTGCCGCGCCAGGCGTTGCAGCTGGAGCAGGACATCACCGTGGCGGTGCCGGACAACGCCAGGTTGCTGGAGCAGGCCCGCGAGTTGGGTGAACCCGAGGACGAGCGCGAAAAGGCCGTGGCCCTGTACCGCCAGATTTTCCAGGGTCGCCAGCCCCAAGGCCTGATCGCCCGTGAGTACTACAACACCCTGGGTTTCACCGCCAAGGGCACCAATGAAGCCATCGCCGGCTTGCAGCGTTTGTCCCGTGAGCGGCCGAACGACCCGATCGTTGCGCTGTTCCTGGCCAAGCACCTGGCGCGTAACCCCGCCACGCGGCCGGACGGCATCCGGGCGCTGGCCAAGCTGGCACCGAACAACGACGTGGGCGGCAACGCCGATGAAACCTGGCGCTTTGCGCTGATCTGGCTCGGCCCGCCGAAGCCGGACCAGGTGGCGTTGTTCCAGCAATTCCTGACCGCGCACCCGGATGACACCGAGATCCGCGCCATCATGGAAAAAGGCATCGCCCAAGGCAAAGGCGGTGGTGCCTGGCAGCGTGATCCGCAGATGACCAAGGCCTTCAAGGCCCTGGACGATGGCGACCTGAAAACCGCCGAGCCCCTGCTGGCAGCGCGCCTCGCGCAAAAATCCAACGACGTCGATGCCCTCGGCGGCATGGGCGTGTTGCGTCAGCAGCAGGAACGCTACGGCGAAGCGGAAAACTACCTGGTTCAAGCCACGCGCTTGCCCGGTGGTGCGGCCTGGCAGTCGGCCTTGAACGATGTGCGCTACTGGAACCTGATCAGCCAGAGCCGTGACGCTCAGCGCGCCGGTCGCAGCGCCCAGGCCCGCGACTTGGTGGCCCAGGCCGAGCGCCTGAACCCGGGCCAGCCCGGCGCGGCTGTCGCATTGGCGGGCTTCCAGGCCCAGGACAATCAGTTCGAGGAAGCCGAAGCCGGCTACCGCAAGGTGCTGGCCCGTCACCCTGGCGACCCGGATGCCTTGAGCGGCTTGATCAACGTGTTGTCCCAGTCGGGCCAGCCGGATGAGGCCTTGAAGCTGATCGACTCGGTGTCGCCGGCCCAGCGCGCCAAGTTCGCGCCGAGCGTGAAAATCAACGCGCTGCGGGCGACTCAGGTCGGCAAGCTGGCCGAGCAACGTGGCGATTTGAAAGGTGCGCAAGCCGCTTACCGACAGGCGCTCGACGCTGACCCGGAAAACCCCTGGACGCGCTTTGCCCTGGCACGCATGTACCTGCGTGACGGCCAGATCCGCGCTGCCCGTGCCTTGATTGACGGCTTGCTCAAGACCCAACCCAACCAGCCGGACGCGCTGTACACCAGCACCCTGCTGTCGGCGGAATTGAGCGAATGGAAGCAGGCCGAAGCGACCTTGGGACGTATCCCCATGGCGCAGCGCACCGCCGACATGAACGAACTGGCGACCGATATCGCGCTGCACCAGCAGACCGACATCGCCATCGAGACCGCCCGCCGTGGCCAACGCCCGGAAGCCCTGGCGTTGCTGGGGCGTTCCGAACCGCTGACCCGCAAGAAACCCGAGCGCGTGGCCGTGCTGGCCGCCGCCTATGTGGAAGTGGGCGCTGCGCAGTACGGCCTGGACATGATGCAGAAGGTGGTGGAGAACAATCCCAACCCGACGGTCGACCAGAAGCTGCTGTACGCCAACGTGCTGCTCAAGGCCAACAAATACAGCGCGGCGGGTGAGATCCTGCGCGAAGTGCAAGGCCAGCCGCTGACCGAGACCGGGCGCCAGCGCTACGACGATTTGATCTACCTGTACCGGGTCAAGCAGGCCGACGCCCTGCGTGAGAAAAACGACCTGGTGGCCGCCTACGACATGCTGTCACCGGCCCTGGCCCAGCGCCCGAACGATGCCTTGGGTGTCGGCGCCCTGGCGCGCATGTATGCCGACAGCGGCAACGGCAAAAAGGCTATGGAGCTGTATGCGCCGTTGATCCAGCAGAACCCCGACAATGCACGTCTGCAACTGGGCCTGGCGAACATCGCCCTGAAAGGTCGCGACCGTGACCTGGCACAACGCGCCACTGACAAGGCGTTGGCGCTGGAGCCGGGTAACCCGGAGATCCTCACCTCGGCGGCCGGTGTCTACCAAGGCCTGGGCAAAAACAGCGAAGCCGCTGAACTGCTGCGCAGGGCCCTGGTGATCGAGAACGCGATGAAGGCCAGGACCCAGGTGGCCCAGGCCGGCACCGAAGCCAAGTCGTCGAACCCGTTCGTGGGCTTGCCCGGCCAGCGTCGCCAGGTCACCGACCTGACCATCGCCGGTGCGGTGCCACCACCGATCGATGCGCCGACCAACAGCGTGACCTCCAACGCATTTGCGAGTGCAACGTCCAACGACCTGAGCGATCCGTTTGTTCCGCCGTCGAAAATCGCCTCCATCGACAGCCCCGAGCTGAGCCCGGCGCGTCGTGCGCTGGACACCATCCTGCGCGACCGTACCGGTTATGTGGTGCAAGGCTTGAGCGCGCGCAGCAACAACGGCGAAAAAGGCTTGAGCAAACTCACCGATATCGAAGCGCCGTTTGAAGCGCGCATGCCGGTCGGCGATAACACCGTGGCGCTGCGAGTGACGCCGGTGCATTTGAGTGCCGGCAGTGTCAGCGATGACGCTGCATCACGCTTTGGCGGCGGCAAAGCCACCTCACCCCGCACCCAGAACGCGACCGGTGTGGGCTTGGCCGTGGCTTTCGAGAACCCGGATGAAGGCCTCAAGGCCGACGTCGGCGTCAGCCCACTGGGCTTCCTCTACAACACCATCGTCGGTGGGGTGAGCGTGTCGCGTCCGTTCGAGGCCAATTCGAATTTCCGTTATGGCGCGAATATCTCGCGGCGCCCGGTCACCGACAGCGTCACGTCCTTCGCCGGTTCCAAAGACGGTGATGGCTATAAATGGGGCGGTGTGACCGCCAACGGCGGGCGGGGTGAGTTGAGCTACGACAACCAGAAGCTGGGCGTCTACGGTTACGGCTCCCTGCACCAACTGATGGGTAACCACGTTGACGACAACACTCGCATGGAGCTGGGCAGCGGCATCTACTGGTACCTGCGCAATAACCCGCAGGACACGCTGACCCTGGGTGTCAGTGCCTCGGCGCTGAGCTTCAAGGAAAACCAGGACTTCTACACCTATGGCAACGGCGGCTACTTCAGCCCGCAGCGTTTCTTCTCCCTGGGTGTGCCGATCCGGTGGGCGCAGAGCTTCGATCGCTTCAGCTACCAGGTAAAAAGTTCGGTGGGTGTGCAGTATATCGGCCAAGATAGCGCGGACTTTTTCCCGGGCCACAAAGACCTGGGTACCCAGGAGTACAAAAGCTCGGACAAAACCGGCATCGGCTACAGCTTCAATGCCGCCGCCGAATATCGCCTCAGCTCGCGCTTCTACCTGGGTGGCGAGATCGGTGTCGACAACGCCCAGGACTACCGCCAGTACGCCGGTAATGCTTACCTGCGCTACTTGTTCGAAGACCTGAGCGGGCCGATGCCCTTGCCGGTCAGCCCTTACCGTTCCCCTTATTCCAACTGATTAAATCGGAGTCATTCATGCCTGTTTCTGCGATTGCCGGCCTGACCATGCTGGTATTGGGCGAAAGTCATATGAGCTTTCCCGATTCGTTGCTCAACCCGCTGCAAGACAACCTCACCCAGCAAGGCGCGGTGGTTCACTCCATCGGTGCGTGCGGTGCCGGCGCGGCGGATTGGGTGGTGCCGAAAAAAGTCGAGTGCGGCGGCGAGCGCATGCCCACCGGCAAGGCTGTGATCTATGGCAAGAACGCCATGAGCACCACGCCGATCAAAGACCTGATCGCCAAGGACAAGCCCGACGTGGTTGTGTTGATCATCGGCGACACCATGGGCTCCTACACCAACCCGGTGTTCCCCAAAGCCTGGGCCTGGAAAAGCGTGACCTCGCTGACCAAGGAAATCGCCGCCACCGGCACCAAGTGCGTGTGGGTCGGCCCGCCATGGGGCAAGGTCGGTTCGCAGTACAAGAAGGACGACACCCGCACCAAGCTGATGTCGTCGTTCCTGGCCAGCAACGTGGCGCCGTGCACTTACATCGACTCGCTGACCTTCTCCAAGCCGGGCGAGTGGATCACCACCGACGGCCAGCACTTCACCATCGACGGCTACCAGAAGTGGGCCAAGGCGATCGGGACAGCCTTGGGTAACCTGCCGCCATCGGCCTACGGTAAAGGAAGCAAATAATGAAGCGAATGACCCTGGGCCTGGCGACCTTGCTCGCCAGCGTCAGCGCCTACAGTGCCGACATCCCGCTGTATCCGACCGGTCCGGAGCAAGACGCAGCGTTCCTGCGTTTTGCCAACGGCACCCCGGGCGAATTGAAGCTGGTGGCGGACGGTTCCAAGGCCAGCTTGGTCCTGAGCGGCGACAAAGCCGTGTCGGCGTTCCTGCCGGTGGTCGGCGGCGACAAGCCGATCAAGGGCGTCTTGAGCGGCGGCGGCAAAAACGCGGATTTCTCGGTGAACGTCGCGCCGGGTGAGTTCGCCACAGTGGTCGCATTGGTCGACGCCAAGGGTGCCACGCGCCAGCTGGTGGTGCGCGAAGTGCCGGACGACTTTAATGCGCTCAAGGCCTCCCTGGCCTTCATCAACGCCGACGCCAGCTGCGCCGACGCCAGCCTGGAAGCCGTTGCGCAAAAGGCCGAGTTGTTCAAGAAGGTCGCTGAAGGTGCGGTGCAGCGGCGCATGATCAACCCGGTGGAACTGTCGGTGCAGCTCAAATGCGCCGGCGCGCCGGTCGGTCAGCCGCTGGCGTTCACGCTCAAGGCGGGCGAGCGCTACAGCGTATTGGCCGTTCCTTCAGATAAAGGCTCGAAGTTGCTGTTCGCCTCTGACGCACTCGCTAACTGATCGGGCCCGACACCACCATGGTCTTTGCCTCACTCGAATTCCTCACGCTGTTCCTGCCGGCCTTCCTGTTGATCTACGCGCTGGCTCGTCCGAGCTGGCGCAACGTCATCCTGCTGATCGGCAGCTGGCTGTTCTACGGCTGGTTGAGCCCGTTGTTCCTGTTGCTGCACATGGTGTTGACCGTGGTGGCATGGGTCGGCGGCTTGCTGGTGGACCGCTCCCGTGAGGACGGCAAAGGCCGGGTGCGCCTGTTGATCGCATTGATCGTGTTCAACACGGCGGTGCTGTGTTGGTACAAGTACGCCAACATCGTCGCCGGCACGGTGAGCGAGGTGATCACCTGGTACGGCGCGATGCCGCTGGACTGGCAGCGTGTGGCCTTGCCGGCCGGCTTGTCGTTCATCGTGTTGCAGGCGATTTCCTACCTGGTGGATGTGCACCGGCATACGGTGCCGGTGGAACGCAGCTTCATCAACTACGCCACCTATATCTCGATGTTCGGGCACTCGATTGCCGGCCCGATCATCCGTTACGACTGGGTTCGCCGCGAGCTGAACCAGCGGTATTTCAACTGGGCGAATTTCTCCCTGGGCGCGCGACGCTTCATGATCGGCATGGGCATGAAAGTGCTGGTGGCCGACACCCTGTCGCCGCTGGTGGACATCGCCTTCCACCTGGAACACCCCAGCCTGGTGGACGCCTGGATCGGTTGCCTGGCGTATTCGCTGCAACTGTTCTTCGACTTCGCCGGCTACAGCGCCATGGCCATCGGCCTGGGCCTGATGCTGGGCTTCCACTTCCCGGAAAACTTCAATCGGCCGTACCTGGCCAGCAGCATCCAGGATTTCTGGCGGCGCTGGCACTTGTCGTTGTCCAGCTGGTTGCGCGACTACCTGTACATCGCCCTGGGCGGGAACCGCGACGGCGTGTGGCGCACCTATCGCAACCTGTTCCTGACCATGGCGATTGCCGGGTTGTGGCACGGCGGCGACAGCTGGAACTACCTGTTGTGGGGTTCGGCCCATGGCGTGGCGCTGTGTGTCGACCGCGCCTGGTCGCGATCGAGCCTGCCGAGCATTCCGCCGGTGTTGTCGCACGTCCTGACCTTGCTGTTTGTGTGCCTGGCCTGGACCTTGTTCCGCGCGCCGGACTTCCACTCGGCACTGACCATGTACGCCGGCCAGTTCGGCCTGCATGGCATGGCGTTGGGTGACGCGATGGCCGTGGCCATGCGCCCGGCCCATGGCATGGCCGCGCTGTTGGGCCTGGTCTGCATCATCGCGCCAATCTGGCAGGTGCGTTTTGAACAGCGCTTCGGCACCCAACCGTGGTTTGTGCTGGCGGCTTCGCTGTGGCCGGTGGCCGGGTTTGTGTTGTCGTTCGCGCTGATCGCCAGCCGTGACGCCGTACCGTTTCTGTACTTTCAGTTCTAAGGACGCCCGACCATGCCTGCTCCTACCGCGCCGACGCCTCCGAGTGAACTGGCCGTTCGCACCAGCCCCCTGGCGGCCTGGGTGCTGGTGCCCTTCCTGGCGGCGGGGCTGTTGTCATGCGCCTGGCTGATGGTGAAGGGACCGATCAGCTATGTGCCGGCCAAGGTCGACAGCGACATGCTGCTGCACGGCGACCTGACCCACCGTTTTGCCAAGGAACTGGCCAAGGCGCCGATGGCAATCCAGGCCGCCAACCTGGAGCGCGGCGGCAGCTGGCTGGCGTTCGGTGACACCGGGCCGCGGGTACGGCGAGGTTGCCCGGGCTGGCTGTTTATCAGTGATGAACTGCGCATCAACCGGCATGCCGAGGCCAATGCCCAGACCAAGGCCCAGGCGGTGATCGACCTGCAAAAACAACTGGGTCAAAAAGGCATCGACCTGCAAGTGGTGGTGGTGCCGGACAAGAGCCGCATCGCCGCTGCCGAACGCTGTGGCCTGTACCGCCCGGCGGTGCTCGACGGCCGCATTCAGGACTGGACCAAACGGCTGCAAGCTGCCGGCGTTTCCGCGCTGGACCTGACCGACACTTTGAAACCCCTGGGCGCCGAAGCCTACCTGCGCACCGATACCCACTGGAGCGAAATCGGTTCCAACGCCGGCGCACAGGCGCTCGCGCAGCGCATCCAGCAGCGTGGCATCAAGGCCACGCCGGAGCAGACGTTCGATATCACCCAGGCGCCGCTCGCCGTACGCCCGGGAGACCTGGTGCGCCTGGCCGGTCTGGATTGGTTGCCGCCCACGTTGCAGCCGCCGGGGGAGTCGGTCGCGGCCAGCAGCGCCCATGAAACCGGCGGCGCGACCAGCAATGCCGACGACCTGTTTGGCGACGCTGGCCTGCCCAATGTGGCGCTGATCGGCACCTCGTTTTCGCGCAACTCCAACTTTGTCGGCTTCCTGCAAAAAGCCCTGAATGCGCCGGTCGGCAATTTCAGCAAGGACGGGGGCGAGTTCTCGGGGGCGGCCAAGGCCTATTTCGAAAGCCCGGCCTTCAAGCAAACACCGCCCAAGTTATTGATTTGGGAGATTCCGGAGCGGGACCTGCAAACGCCCTACGATGCGATCACGGTTGGTCAGTAATTTGACGATTTTCCGTTTGTCTAAAAAATAGACAGCTTCCTCATCAAAATAATGACACTTTTGCGTGCCTGAAGCAGACTGGCTTGCACTAGGGCGACCACAAAAAGACCTGCGGTAAGCAGTCGTATCAGCTGACCTTTTCACGTCTTTGGGCTTCGCCGTGATGAGGGGTCAGCTATGAGCATTACCAATGGTCTTTTAGCCTTGCTCGGCAAGGACATCTGCCAGGATGAGCGCGGCAAGGAGGCGCGGATGTATTTCTTCGGCAGTATTCCCCGCGCGGATGATGTTGCCGTCAGCCAGGACGCAGACACCGTGCCCCTCAAGCCAAAAGTGGTGGCGCTGGTGTCGATCAATGGCGGCGTCGGCCGCAGTACCCTGGCCACTGCCTTGAGCAGTGGTCTGCAGCGTCAGGGCGAGTCCGTCGTGGCCCTGGACCTGGACCCGCAGAACGCCTTGCATCTTCACTTCGGCGTGAGTCCGGCGTTGCCGGGCATCGGGCGTACCAGCCTGGAACATGGGCCATGGAACCCGCTTCAACAGCTCAGCTTCGCCGGCTGCCAGGTAATCCCCTTTGGCGAAATCGACATCCCACAGCAGGAAAGCCTGGAGCGCTGGCTCAAGCAGGAGCCGCGCTGGCTGGCTCAACACCTGGCAGCCCTCGACTTGAGTGCGCGACAGACAGTGATCATCGACACACCTGCCGGTAACAACATCTACTTCCATCAAGCGCTGAGTGTCGCCGATGTGGTGCTGGTCATTGTGCAGGCAGACGCTGCATGCCTGGGCACCCTCGACCATCTGGATGCACTGCTTGCCCCGCACCTTGAAAGTGGACACGCGCCTCGCGTGCACGTGGTTATCAACCAAGTGGATGAAAGGAATGCTTTCTGCCTGGACATGATCGAGGCCTTTACCCAGAGGCTGGGGAAAGAGGCGCTGCAGGTGCATCGCGACATGCGGATCCATGAAGCGCTGGCTTCTGGTGACGACCCGGTGGAAAGCGCAGAGAAGGGCCTGGCGGGTGACGATATCAACGATCTTTGCCAACTGCTGAAGGCGCCAAACACCCGAGCATAAAGCGCTGGTTATACGCTTGACCCCAGATGCTTATGCACAATCGGTTGGATGCACCTGTCACCCAACAGCCATTTTGTGGAGCGTTTCTCATCACGCTGCAACTGCCTGTTTTGCGTGCATTTTATTTTGTGAACAAAAAATGACCAGTACGGCTTTTGGCCTGTAGCGCAGATGCCTACAAGCTCCGTAAAGAATCCATCAACAGAGTTATCCACAGGCTGCACTGCGACAATTTTGCCCTCTAATCGCGCTGGGCAAGCACCATCAAGTTGCGCGGCGTCAGTGCAGGATCGCAGAAGGTGCCTACGTCGACCTTGTAGCCGTTCTCACCGAGAAACAACGCCCGATCCAGCACCAGCCACACCTCAAGCGGGCGCCGAAACAGACCACGCACCAATTCCAGGTTTCTCACCTCAGCCAGGCGGCGCCAGCCGTGGGCCTCCAGTGCCGCCCAATCCTGTTCACCTGTGGATAACCCTTTGAGGTTCGCCAGCTCCCGGCAGTAATCGGCGAAGGACTTGTCCAGCCAACGGGCAGGCAGGGACGGTGTGGGCAGGTATTCGTCGAGGCCGCGCAGTTCGCGTTGCAGTTGGTCGAAACCCAGGCGCCGTGCCATGGACGTATCGCGTTGCAAGCGCACGCGTTTGCCAGCGGTGACGGTTTCGCTCAGCGGCAGGCCGAGGTCATCGATGGACAGTTGCAGGGTTGAAGCACGGCCTGCGTTGGACAGTGGCTGGTAGGTGTCGGCAGTGATGCGGTTGTAGCAGCATGGCGCCAGCGCCAGCTGCTTGCAGCCGACCGCGCTGGCCAGTTGCAGCAGGCGCACATGCAGGTCGCCACAGGCGTGCAGGGCGACGGGGGTGTGTTCGGCGTGGATCGCCACATCGGCCATCACATCTTGCAAGCGATGGGTGGCGGACAGGCCATGGTGATCGCTCAAGGCCTGGCCTGCCGCGATCAGTGCCGGGTCGTATTCCAGGCAGGTCAGGGCCTGATCGGCTTGCAACAGCCGGCGACCCAGGTGGCCCTTGCCTGAACACCAGTCCAGCCAGTGTGTGGGGGCTTGCGCAAACTGCAGCGCACTGCCGAAGGCTTCAATCTGTTCCCACTTGCGGCCCGGAACATCGACGTTCAGGCGGTGACGAGCAGGAGCCAGGGGTTGCGTCGGTAACTTATCCACAGCACTGAGCGCGCGAGCGTGCGCGGCGAGTTGCGCAAAAGGCGCCGGTGCCGGCAGGTCATGGGGGTGGTTGTGACAGGTTTCGGCATCGTCCAGCGAGCGTTGCCGCAGCCACTGGGCGAGTTCGGGGTGCTGGGTTTCCCAGGGCAAGTGCAGATGAGTAAAGGGCCGTGGTTTCCACAGCCCTTGGTGCTCGATCAGGAACGCATCCAGCGCCTGGAAGCGTGCCTCAACGTCCTTGGCAGGCATCGACGCGCAGCCAGCGTTCCAGCAGTTTGAAGGCGCGTACCAGCACGTAGGCCATCAACAGGTAGAACAGGCCCGCAGCGAAGAAAATCTCTACCGGCAAGTAGGTACGGGCAATGATGGTCCGTGCCATGCCGGTCAATTCCAGCAGAGTAACGGTACTGGCCAGGGCGCTGGCCTTGAGCATCAGGATCACTTCGTTGCTGTACGCCGGCAGGCCGATGCGCGAGGCACGCGGCAGGATGATGTAGAACAGCGTCTTCGGCCTGGACATGCCCAGGGCTCGTGCCGCTTCGATCTCGCCGGGCGGGATGGCCTGGATGGCGCCGCGCAGGATCTCGGCGATATAGGCGGCGGTGTGCAGGGTCATGGTGGCGGTGGCGCACCAGAACGGATCGCGCAGGTAGGGCCACATGAAGCTCTCGCGCACTGAATCGAACTGCGCCAGGCCGTAGTACACCAGGAACAACTGCACCAGGAGCGGCGTGCCACGGAAGAAGAAAATATAGGCGTAGGGCAGGGCGCTGACGTACCAGCGGCGCGAGGAACGGGCGATGCCCAGCGGGATCGCCAGCAGCAGGCCGGCGATCACCGCAATGGCCACCAGCTCCAGGGTCAGAATGGCGCCCTGGGCCAACTTGGGCAGCCACTTGATGATCACGGACCAGTTCAGGCCCAGGTCGAAATGCGCCAGCCAGCTGTAGTCGCCGCTCATTGGGTGCTCCTTGCAAAGCCGCGGGCGGCGCGTTTTTCCAGGAAGTGCATGCCGGTCATGGCCAGCACGGTGAGGCCCAGGTACATGAAGGCGGCGACCATGAAGAAGGTGAAGGGCTGCTTGGTGACAGTCACGCCGATCTGCGCATGGCGCATGATTTCTTCCAGGCCGATCACCGATACGAGGGCGGTGTCCTTCATCAGGATCATGAACAGGTTGCCCAGGCCCGGCAGGGCGATGCGCCACATCTGCGGCATGATCAGCCGGGTGAAGATCCGGAACTTGGACAGCCCCAAGGCTACACCCGCTTCACGGTGGCCCTTGGGAATGGCGAGGATCGCGCCACGGAACACTTCGGTCGCGTAGGCGCCAAAGCACAGGCCCAGGGCAATGACCCCGGCGGCGAAGGCACTCAGGGAAAGGTCGGGGTTGCCGAAGAACTCACCGAGGGCACGCATCAGGTTGACCGTGCCGAAGTAAATCAGCAGCACCCACAGCAATTCGGGAATGCCACGCACGATGGTCGAATACGCACCGCCCACCCATTGCAACGGCTTGTACGGCGAAGTCTTGGCCAAGGCCCCGGCAAGGCCGAGCACCAACCCCAGGCACAGGGCCGTGAGCGCCAGTTTGACGGTCATCAGCGCGCCGGCGGCAAGCGCCGGGCCGAATCCGTAGAGATCGAAATTCATGGTGTTTTCATATCGCGGCAGGCATTGCAAAAAGCCGACGCGCTCAGGTGAGCGCGTCGGGCATACCGTTCAGATCATTCGATGCTGAAAGGGAAGTACTTGTCGTTGATCTTCTTGTAGGTGCCGTCTGCCTTGATCTCTGCCAGGGCTTTGTTCAGGCGCTCGCGCAGTGGGTCGCCCTTGCGTACGGCGATACCGATCTTGTCGCTTTCTACAACCGGGTCGCCCTTGAACTCGTAGGCCGAACCGTCTTTGCTCTTGAGCCATTCGTACTGCACGTACTTGTCGGCGAGGATGCCATCCAGGCGACCGGAGGTCAGGTCGAGGTAGGCGTTTTCCTGGGTGTCGTACAGCTTGGCTTCGGTTTCAGGCAGCTTGTCTTCCAGGTAGGTACCGGCCAGCGTCGCGCGTTGTGCACCGATGACCTTGCCTTTCAGGTACGCCGCGTCAGTCTTGAAGTCGGCGGTGGCTTTAGGCGCGATGAATTGCAGCTTGTTGGAGTAGTACGGGTCGGTGAAGTCGACGGCCTGCTTGCGCTCGTCGGTGATCGACAGCGAGGACACCAGGAAGTCGAACTTCTTGGCGTTCAGGGCCGGGATGATGCCGTCCCAGTCGGACACATACACTTCGCACTTCTCGACTTTCATCTTGGCGCACAGGGCGTCGCCGATGTCTTTGTCGAAGCCGACCACGTTGCCGCTCGCGTCTTTGTTGTTGAACGGCGGGTAGGCCGCTTCAATCCCCATTTTCAAGGTTTCTGCCATGGCCGTGGCGCTGAACGCCATCGAGACGGCCGCGGCCAGAAGGAATTTTTTATAGTTCTGCATGCATGTTGCTCCGTTAGCGGTTGCTGGACATGAATTGTTTGCAGCGCGCCGAAAGCGGGTTTTCAAACACCTGCTGTGGCGATCCTTGCTCTTCGACCAGGCCCTGGTGGAGGAACACCACTTCACTGGACACCTGACGGGCGAAGCCCATTTCATGGGTGACCAGCAGCATGGTGCGGCCTTCTTCGGCCAGCGCGCGGATCACATTAAGTACTTCCTGAACCATTTCCGGGTCAAGCGCGGAAGTGGGCTCGTCGAACAGGATGACCTTGGGCTGCATCGCCAGGGTGCGCGCGATGGCGGCCCGTTGTTGCTGGCCGCCGGACAATTGCGCGGGGTAGGCGTGGCGCTTGTCGGCAATGCCGACCTTGTCCAGTAGCGCTTCGGCGACTTCGATGGCTTCGGCCTTGCTTTGGCCGAGCACGCGGCGCGGGGCCTCGATGATGTTGTCGAGGATGCTCATGTGCGGCCACAGGTTAAAGTTTTGAAACACAAAACCGATTTCGCTGCGCAGGCGGTTGATCTGCTTGCCGTCGGCGGCCATCAGTTCGCCGTTTTTCGCGGCCTTGAGCTTGAGTTCTTCGCCGGCCACCAGGATCTGGCCCTGGTGCGGGTTTTCCAGCAGGTTGATGCAGCGCAGGAAGGTGGACTTGCCGGAACCGGAGGAACCCAGGATCGAGATCACATCGCCGTCGCGAGCGGTCAGCGAGATACCTTTGAGTACCTCCAGCTCACCATAGCGTTTATGCAAGTTGCGGATTTCAAGCGCGGGCGTGGCCTCGGCCATGTGGGGTCCTCATTGTGTTCGTTGCAATCCTGCTGTTGGGCCGCCTTCCTGGCGAGGCGCCAAGCTAGCATAGCGTCCTGATGGCAGCCAACAGCGCGGCCGGCGGTAAACCGATGGTGTGCGGCGGGGTGTCGCATCGGCACAGCAGCGTGTCGCGCCATCAACAACCGAACAACCGTTTGAACCCGGAAAACCGCAGGCTTTGCGTAAAAAAGGGCGCGATGGTGCCAGCTTTGGCCGGGTGTTGGAAGGGTTAACCGGGCAAACGGTGCTTATCAGCCCTTTTATGGAGCGTCACGTACTTTTTGTGTGTGTTTATGGTGCGTTTATTCGTCTTGAATGTGAGTCGCACGGTAACGCTATAGCGGAATGCCATTGTTCTCAATGACTTGCGATGGTTGTTGAATCGTCCTACAGCCCGCGTCAATCGTGGCTCTGTAACATTTTGGCGCAAATCTTGCGTAAAAAATAAAGAACGCCCTGTTGGTTTCTTTTCACGAGAAAGATCCCGGGCCGGGTGGACCGTTTTCGCAATTCCTCGCAAAGGTGTGTCAATGAGTAGTACGCAAAGCTCCAATGACCTCGAACAGGGGCTAAAACCGCGTCACGTCACCATGCTGTCGATTGCCGGCGTCATCGGTGCCGGTCTGTTTGTCGGCTCCGGCCACGCGATTGCTGCCGCCGGCCCGGCCGTACTGCTGGCGTATGCCGCAGCGGGCACGCTGGTGGTATTGGTGATGCGCATGCTGGCCGAAATGGCCGTGGCGTCGCCGGACACCGGTTCGTTCTCCACTTATGCCGACCGTGCGATTGGCCATTGGGCCGGCTTTACCATCGGCTGGTTGTACTGGTGGTTCTGGGTCTTGGTGATTCCGTTGGAAGCCAACGCCGCCGCGACCATCCTGCATGCCTGGTTCCCGGATGTGGCTATCTGGGCCTTTACCCTGATCATCACCCTGCTGCTGACGGCGACCAACCTGTTCAGCGTGAAGAACTACGGCGAGTTCGAGTTCTGGTTCGCGTTGATCAAGGTCGTGGCGATCGTAGGCTTTGTAATCCTTGGCCTGGCCGCGATTTTCGGTTTCCTGCCGACCAGCCAGGTCAGCGGTGTTTCCCATCTGTTCGATACCCAGGGCTTTATGCCAAACGGCATGGGCGCCGTACTGGCTGCGATCCTGACCACCATGTTCTCGTTCATGGGTACCGAGATCGTCACCATCGCCGCCGCTGAATCGAAGAACCCAGGCCAGCAAATCACCAAGGCCACCAACTCGGTGATCTGGCGGATTGGTTTGTTCTACCTGCTGTCGATCTTCATCGTGGTGTCCCTGGTGCCTTGGAACGATCCGACCCTGGCGGCCGTGGGTTCCTACCAGACCGTGCTGGAACGCATGGGTATCCCGAATGCCAAGCTGATCGTCGACCTGGTGGTACTGGTGGCCGTGACCAGTTGCTTGAACTCGGCGCTGTATACCGCTTCGCGCATGCTGTTCTCCCTGGGGCGTCGCGGTGATGCACCGGCTGTTGCCAAGCGTACCAACAAGAGCGGCACGCCTTACTGGGCGGTATTGTTGTCCACCGGTGCGGCGTTCCTGGCGGTCTTCGCCAACTACGTGGCCCCGGCGGCGGTGTTCGAGTTCCTGCTGGCCAGCTCCGGCGCCATCGCGCTGCTGGTGTACCTGGTGATCGCAGTATCGCAACTGCGCATGCGCCAGAAGCGCACGGCGGCGGGCGAGAAGATTGTCTTCAAGATGTGGCTGTTCCCTGGCCTGACCTACGCGGTGATGGTGTTCATCGTGGGCACGTTGACCATCATGCTGTTCCAGGAAGCGCATCGGGTCGAGATCATTGCGACCGGTGTGCTGAGCTTGCTGGTAGTAGCGGCGGGCCTGATGGTGGCGAGTCGCCGCAAGGCGCAGCGAGTGGGCGCTGCGGTACTTAGCTGACCCAATGTGGGAGGGGCAGGCCCCTCCCACTTTGTTTTCGCGTCAGGCTTCTGGGGTGATCAGCGCCTGAGACGCCGCGACGTAATCCGCCTGGAACTGCGGCGACTCGATCCACGCCAATGCAGCCGCCTCATCATCGGTATCCGTCGCCCACTGTCGATACTCGATCAGCGCCGCCAGGATGAAATCGGTGGCTTGCTCTTCGCCTTCCTGCTCCAGCACCAGCGCCAACAGCGGGTGCGCCAGGAATGCCGTGCACAACGCCTGCTGGCTGGTTTCGCCTGCGGTGCGCATCTCGACAAACATCTCCGTCAAATCCACCGACTCCAAGTCAATGCGGCTGTCATCGCCGGCAAACGCATCCGGTTTGGTCGCGACGGCGCGCTGGGTGCGGTTCTGCTTGGCCTTGGCCTTTGCCCGGTGGGCGCGTTTTTGCTGCTTGTTCGGCGAGGCCATGGGGTTGGCGTCCTAGGGTTCTGGATCGGGGGGAGTATTGAAGCGCAGGTTGGGGGAAATCCCAAGGGTATCTGCCGTCAATTGACCGTTTTGAAGCCACGCCAATGCAATCGGCCACAACCGGTCCTGATATTCGCTGCGGAAAAAGGCGAAATGCCCGACCTGGTTTTCGCCGATATCTTCCGGCGCTATGCGCAGGTGCGTACGCTCGCTGCCGTCAAAATAACCCAGCAGCCGCTCGATGGCCGCCACGGTGCCGAAGGGGTCATCCGTGATACTGATTGCCAGTATCTGCGCTTTCACGCGGCTGAAGGGCAGGTTGCCCAGCGCTCGACCGCTGGGGCGTGTTTCATACCGGGGCGTCGGCATGCTCCAGTCGCGCACTACGCCGGCTGGCGTATCTTCCAGCCAGCCCAGGCGCTTGCCGGGGAAGTATCCGCACAGTGCCGTCAGCAGCGGCATTACCACATGCCACTTGGCAAACATGCGCCAGCGCCCGCTTGGTGCGTAATCGCGCCAGTAGGCGAACTGTGCGCCCACCGTGACGATCCGTCGAATAACAGCACCCGACGCCGCGAGTCCTGCCGCGCAACCGCCAAAGCTGTGGCCGACTACGTCAATCGGCTGCCCTGGGAACTCCCGTTGGGCACGCGTGAGCATCGCCTCGAAATCCAGCACGCCCCAATCCGACCACGAGGCCTTGAAGTGGCGCAGCGAGCCGTTGCGGGATTCGCCGATGCCACGGTAGTCGTAGGTGATGACATCGAAGCCGTTGGCGAACAGGTAGTCGGCGAAGCGAGTGTAGTGGCGGCAGCGTACGGAGGTGGCGGCGTTGATGATCACCACCGGGCGTGCGGGGTCGGTCCTGATATGGCGCCAGGCGAAGCCGCCCAGGATATGGCCGTCGGCGGCGGGTTCCTTGAAGGGTTCGCTGTGATCGCGTGCAGGCGGGGCTGGAGGCAATTGTAAAGAGGCGTCGTTCAAATTCATTGGTTTCTCGACCTTGATCGGTTTCTTGTTTTTCTAGAAACAATTGCTCAGTTTGCCAGCACTTGCGCTGTCATTTGGTGGTTTATCAAATGACGGATTGGATCGCCTGCTTACGTCGCTCGACCTGGAGCTGGTATATACATAACCTTGCGCTCTTTCGATTCGACTAGACCACCTTATGACCCGCGATACCCTCGAACACAACCAGATTCCGATCTACCTCGTCACTGTGTTTCTGGCCGTCGTCTTCGGTCTGCTTCCCCTTTCATTCGCCCACGATCTCAGCGCACTGGTCACCCCCGCCATCGCCGTGCTGATGTACGCGATGTTCCTGCAAATACCGTTTCTGGACCTGCGCCAAGGCTTGGGTAACAAGCGCTTCCTGTCGGCATTGCTGCTGGCCAACTTCATCCTGGTGCCCTTGCTGGTATGGGCGCTGACCCAAAGCCTGGTCGGGCGCCCGGCGTTGCTGGTGGGTGCGTTGCTGGTGTTGCTGACGCCTTGCATCGACTACGTGGTGGTGTTTACGCATATCGGCAAGGGCGACTCACGGCTGATGCTGGCGGCCACGCCAGTGCTGTTGCTGCTGCAGTTGGCGCTGTTGCCGTTGTACTTGGGGTTGATGCTGGGGCCGCAGTCTGAGGTCGTGGTGGAGGCGGGACCATTTGTCGAAGCATTCCTGTTGTTGATTGTGATGCCGATGATTCTGGCAGTGCTCACGACTTCCCTGGCGCGGCGATCATCTGTCGTCAATGCGTGGAGCAGCGCCTGGGCGTGGCTGCCCGTGCCGGCGATGGCGCTGGTGTTGTTTGTGGTGATCGGTTCGCAAATCACTTCCGTGGTGCGGGATATCAACCTGCTGTTGCCGGTGATTCCGGTGTATATCGGCTTTCTGCTGTTGGCGCCGTTGATGGGTGCGCTGGCGTCGCGGCTGTTTGCGCTCCCGGCCGCAACGGCGCGGGCGGTAACATTCAGCGCATCGACACGCAATTCGTTGGTGGTGCTGCCCTTGGCGCTGGCCCTTCCCGACGATGTGCGCGGGTTGGCGGCGACGGCGGTGATCCTGCAAACCCTGGTCGAACTGGTCGGGGAGTTGATTTACGTGCGGCTGATCCCGAAGTGGGTGTGGCCCGCAGGTCGGTAGGCGCACAAATCTTCCAGTCTGTTCAGGCGCTATTCAGCAGGGCGGTCGGCACCATAAGTCGGCGCCCCTTACCTGACAGGTCAACCGATGGATCACCGCAACCGTTTTCGCCTGGAATCCTCAGGGATTTTCCTCTTCGCTCTATTGTTGTTCACCCTGGGCATCTGGGATCAACAGCCCCAAGGGTTTGATGGGCGATGGGCGCTGTTCCTGCAAGAGATGTTTCGCCATGGCGTGAGCTTTTTCCCGACCACCTATGGCCTGCCCTACGCGGATTATCCCGGCACCGCGACCTTCTTCAGTTATGTATTTGCCAGGCTGTTCGGTGCGCCCAACCATCTGGCGAATATCCTGCCGACCGCCCTGGCTTCTGCTGGCGTAGTCGCGGTGATCTATCGCTTGCTGGTGCCTGCGAGCCGGCCGTGGGCACTGCTCACGGTGCTGCTGACGTTGCTCACCACCCAACTGCTCGAAAAGTCCCGCTCGGTATGCCTGGACCAGATGGTGGCGTTGCTCTGTGTAGGCAGTTTCTACCTGCTGCACAGCGGCGGACGCTGGAGGCGGCTTGCGGTGTTCCCGCTGTTTGTCCTGGGTTTTGCGATACGCGGGCCATTGGGGTTGATCGAGGTCTGTGGTGTGGTGTGTGTGTATTGGGCGCTGGCCAAGCCTGGCGAGCGTGTGAAACAGGTGCTGATTCACGGCATCGTCGGCGTGGTGCTGCTGGCAGCCTGTTGGTGGCTGCTGGTGAAGCTGGCGCGCATCAGTGGGGGCGACGCGTTTGCCGATGAGGTGTTCAAGATGCAGGTCGGCGGGCGCCTGGATGAAACCGGAGAGCCGTTCTACTTCTATTTCCAGCTGAGTCTGTACCGCTATTTTCCGGTGGTGCCATTGGCGCTCGCCACGATGATTGCCCTGCGTCATCGCTGGCCCGAGCGGTTTGAGGGCGACATGCAACTGGTCGCGCGGCTGGGTGCCTGCGGCTTGATGATCTTGCTCGGGCTGTCGATACCGCACTTCAAGCGCGCTTATTACATCCTGCCCATGGTGCCGATGTTCGCGGCTGTCGCGGCCTATGGGCTGCTCCAGGCGCAAGGCTGGCTCACGGGCGTGCGCCGCTGCTACGAAGCGCTTGTCGTCGCGCTGCCGGCGTTGTGCGTGGTTGCGATCTTTGTGTGTCGGCATGGCTGGCAGAAGCACGGTTACTGGCCGGCGGTTTCACTGCCGCTGCTGATTGGCGGGCTGGTGGTGCTGCAGGTGGCGGCGCTGATCGCCTGGCATCGGGGAGGGCGGTTGGTGTGGCTCAGCCTGATCGCGTTGATGGCGCAGTGGGTGGTGTTGGTCACTGTGGTGGAGCCCTCCAAGGATATGCAGTTCGATACCCGGAAGTTTGTCGGCCAGGTGGAGGCGTTGCGTGCCGCGCAGCCGGGGCCGCTGGTGTTCATCAATCTCGGCCGAGACACTTGGGCGGTGCGCTACATGATGAACCTGGACCATGATGAGCAACCGATCTTTATCGAAGGCAGCGAAATAGAGCGACTGGGGACTTTGCCTCGACCCGCCTGGGCAATTGTGTCGCGCAAGGAAACCGCGTTGCTGCAAGGAACGCCTCTGGAGAAGCAGACGCCAAGGTTTGAAGGGCGGCTGAACGACAATCCGCTGATGGTGTTCTTGTTGAAGTAATAGAGGTCGTTCGTTTCGGGGTGGCGTAGGCCGCCCCTGGACAACGCAATAAACGACAGACAACAAAAAACCCGCACTAGGCGGGTTTTTGTGTGTTTCAAATGACGTTTGCACCACTTGAAACTGAATAGTGGTGCCCAGAGACGGAATCGAACCGCCGACACGGGGATTTTCAATCCCCTGCTCTACCGACTGAGCTATCTGGGCAACGGGGCGCATTAAACGGGTTTTTCAGGGGGTCGTCAAGCAAGTTTTCGAAAAATATTTAATTATTACCGTCGCTTACGTGCCGGCCCCGGTTTTTGATCAATTATTGAGCAGGCGGCACGTAGCCGTCGGCCTTGGCGTATTCCTCGCCGGAAAAGAACTTGTCCATCTCGCCCGCCAGGTATTTGCGATCTTCGGCGTTCATCATGTTCAGGCGTTTTTCGTTGATCAGCAGGGTCTGATGTTTCAACCAGTCGCCCCAGGCTTTGGCCGAGACATGTTCGAAAATGTCCTGGCCCTTGGCGCCTGGATACGGAGGGCGTTCCAGGCCGGGCAATTCTTCTTTGTACTTGCGGCACATGATGGTGCGGGTCATGACGACACTCCTGCATTCAATACGTCGGCCGCGCGTTTCAGCAGTTTTTTTACCGGGGCGGCAAGGCCCAGGCGCGGCGGGGTGGCGAGGTTATACCAGAGCCAGTCGGCCTCGGCCACGTGATGGGCGGTTTCCTCGACCTGGATCAGCCAGGGTTCGATGGCGAGCTGGAAGTGGCTGAAGGTGTGGATCAACCCCGGCAGCGCCTGTTGGTTGCCCAGTTCCAGCGCATGCTGGTGGGCCAGGTGTTCCAGGTCTTGCAGGTCATCCAGCTCCGGCAAACTCCACAGGCCGCCCCACAGCCCGGTGGAAGGGCGACGGTAAAGCAGGATCGCGCCCTCGGCATTCGCCAGCATCGGCATCAGCGTGCGCTTTTGCGGGATGGTCTTGCGCGGCTTGGGGATCGGATAGCGCGTCTCCAGGCCGAGCATGTGGGCTTCACAATGTTTTTCCAGCGGGCACAGCAGGCAGCTGGGCTTGCTGCGGGTGCAGAGGGTGGCGCCCATGTCCATCATCGCCTGGGTGTAGGCGTTGACGCGGGTCTGGGGCGTGAAGCGCTCTGCGGTGGCCCACAGCTGCTTGGCCACCTTGGGTTCGCCGGGGTAGCCCTCCTGTGCGGTAAACCGCGCCAGCACGCGCTTGACGTTGCCGTCGAGGATCGGCGCACGCAGGCCCATGCTCAGGCTGGCAATCGCGCCGGCGGTGGACAGGCCGATACCGGGCAGCTCGGTGAGCTTTTCGACATCCCTGGGAAACTCGCCACCGTACTCGGCCACGACAATCTTCGCGGTCTTTTGCAGGTTGCGCGCCCGGGTGTAGTAACCCAGGCCGGTCCACAGGTGCAGCACTTCATCTTCCGGCGCGGCGGCCAAGGCTTCGACCGTTGGCAATGACGCCATGAAGCGGTCGAAGTAATTGAGCACCGTGCTGACCTGGGTCTGCTGCAGCATGATCTCCGAGACCCACACCCGATAAGGCGTGATGCCCTGTTGCCAGGGCAGGTCATGGCGACCGTGGCGGTCGTACCAATTGAGCACGGCCTCTGAAAACTGCTCGTTTCTCATCGCTTGAACAGACCCTTCAATGCATCTTTCAACTGCGGGTTCACCTTGTCGAGCTTCTCTTCCAGCTTGTCGCTGAGCTTGTTGCCGGCCGCCTTGATGGCGACCTGGGTCAAGCCGTCCTTGTCCAGGCGGCAGGCCTTGGCGCCCAGCTCCAGCGGGCCACGGCAGCGCAGCGGCACTTCGATGCCCTGGAAGTTGGAGCCGACCTGGCAGGCAGGGTCCGGCGTTTCGCGCTGGTCGCCCTCGACAATGATGCCGACGCGGTAGTCCATGCCCAGCACGCGCAAGTCCACATCACCGTTACCGTTGACGGTCAGGCCCGGGATGCGCACTTTCAGGTCCGGGTTGCTGGCTACACCGTTACGCAAGGTCAGGTTGCCTTTCAGCTCCTGGAACGGCGTGTCCTTGCCTGACGGCGTGCTGCTCAGCGTCTTGCGGTTGAGCAGGGCAATGCCGGTGCACAGTTGTTGCTCAAGGTTGGCGTTGAGCAGCACGCCGTTGTTGATCACGAAACTGGCGGTGCCGTTGAGGCTGTCGATCAGGGCTTTCTGGCTGTTGCCGCGGCCTGTGAGGTTGCTGTCCAGGGTGATCTGGCCTTTTACCGGCGGGTTCTGCCCCTGGGCCTGCAGGATGCGCTCGACCGGCACCTGCTTGATCCGGCTCTGCAACGCCAGCACCGGAATATCCTGGCGCACATCGAGGCTGCCGTTGGCCTGGAAGGTGCCGTTGTAGAGACCGCCGCTCAAGGTGTCGAGCTTGAGTTGGCCGTCGAGGCCGGACGCTTTGAGCGCCGCATTCTGGATCGGCAATTTGCTCAGGGTCAGTTGACCGAAGGCGAGGTCGGCATCCACGTCCAGCGTGCGCAGGCGCGTCAATGGCAGCAGCTTGTCGGTGCTCCAGGCGCCCTTGGTCGGGGCGTCGGGCAATGGCGTGGTGCCGCCGGCGGCCATGGCACCGGCTTCGCTGTTCTGCACCTCGGCCTGGCGTGCGGCGCTTGCACCCTTGGCGGATTCGGACTTGGCCGGCAGGTAGTTGTCGGCGTTGAATGTATCGCCCTTGAGCTGCACGCGCAGCGACTGTTTGGCGAAATCGTCCACCGCCAGGCGACCGGTGAAGGTGCTGCCGTCGAGTTTCAGGTTCAGGTCTTCCAGCGCCAGGCTGGTCGGGGTGCCCTTGAGGCGGCTGACCAGTTCGACCTTGCTCAGGCTGCCCTCGGCCATCGGTGGCAGGGGGTGGCCGACGCTGTCGAGGAACTTGGCCAGGTCGAACTGGGCAATGGACAGGGCGCCGCTGAGCTGCGGGGTCTTGTCCAGGTCGTTGACCTTAAGCTCGCCCAAGGCGCGCAACTGGTTGGCCGAGAGCTTCAGGTTGGTCCATTCGGCGATATTGGCCGCCTGGTCCACCAGCAGTTGGCCCTGGGTGGAGAAGGTCACGGTCTTGCCTTGCAGCGGTTCGCCCGTGGCTTCGCCGGTGATCTTCATGTCTTCCAGCTGATAACGCTTGAGGGCGCGCTGGATGCGCAGGTTGCCGTTGAGTTCGGTCTTGACGCGCATCACCGGCTGGTTGGTGCCGAAGAAGGCAGTGAGCTTCACCGGAATACTGGCGCCTTCGTGCACGGCGCCGGCGCTCAGCTGGATGCTTTCGGCGCTGAACTGCTTGCCGGTCTGCTCGTCGTTGTATTCGATGCGGGCGTTGTTGATGGTCAGGCTGTCGATGTCCAGCCGGATAGGTTTCGAGGGTTTCTCCGGCTCGGGCTCGGCGGCCTGTTCCGCGGCAGCGGGTGCGCTGGCGCTCGGCTCATTGGCGTTCTTGCCGATGTCTTCCCAATCGCCATGGCCTTGTTTGTCGCGGTTCAGGCGCAGGTTGAGGCCTTCGACACGCACATCGCTCATCTGCACTTCACGACGCAGCAGCGGTAAAACCCGTACCGACAGGCCGAGCATCTGCAAGTCGGCGAACGGTTTGGTCGGGTTGGTCAGGGTCGCCACGCTGGCTTCGTGCAGTTCCAGCCCGAGCCAGGGGAACAGGCTCCAGCCGATATCGCCATTGAGCGTCAGCTCGATGTGGGCCTTGTCGCGGGCAATCTGGCGGATCTCATCTTTATAGTCGTTGGGATCGAAGAGGTGGGTCAGGGCAAAGCCCAGGGCCACAATGATCAGCAACAGCCCGAGAAGTACCAGACCCAGGATTTTGCCGAACGCTTTCATGGGCGAGTCCTTGTATGTCGATTTCAAAATTTAGCCGCAGAGTATAACGCCCGACGGCCTGCGTCAGTGCCCCGATCGTTACATTGTATCCAGGGGCCGGGAAACGGGTTTTTGACGTCAAACAAAGCAGATTTCCTGAAAAAGGTGATGGCAGTTTGGTTTTTCTGTCATCCACAGATGCTAATCTCTGCATGTTCGTCCGCCTTCTGCGACTTAACGTCGCGCCTAAAACGGAGCTTCACTCAACAAAACGGCCGCGCTTTGCGTGCAAGGCCGAGGGAGAGAGCGCCTGACGGACACATACTAACAACTGGGGGAAACACCAATGAGCACTAGCACTGCGGCAGCTTCATCTGCCGCGCAGCCTGCGTTCCTGTCCAAGGAACGTATTATCGCCAAGCCCGGCTTCAACCGCTGGCTGGTTCCGCCGGCCGCCTTGGCCATCCACCTGTGCATCGGCATGGCCTACGGCTTCTCGGTGTTCTGGCTGCCACTGTCCAAAGCGCTGGGTATCACCAAACCGGTCGCCTGCGCGCCGGACATGAGCTTTATCGCTCAAGTCTTTTCGTCCCAATGCGACTGGCCCATCTCCATGCTGGGCTGGATCTACACGCTGTTCTTCATCTTCCTGGGCTGCTCGGCAGCGATCTGGGGCGGCTGGCTGGAACATGCCGGGCCACGCAAGGCGGGCGTTGTTTCGGCGCTGTGCTGGTGTGGCGGCCTGTTGATTTCGGCGTTGGGGATCTATACCCACCAGATCTGGCTGATGTGGATCGGCTCCGGGGTCATTGGCGGTATCGGCCTGGGCCTGGGCTATATCTCGCCCGTGTCGACCCTGATCAAGTGGTTCCCGGACAAGCGCGGGATGGCCACCGGCATGGCGATCATGGGCTTCGGCGGTGGCGCGATGGTGGGTGCCCCGTTGGCAGCGGCATTGATGGGTCACTTTGCTACGCCCACCAGCGTGGGCGTGTGGCAGAGCTTCCTGGTGATGGCCGCGATCTACTTCGTGTTCATGATCGGTGGCGCCTTGTCCTACCGCGTCCCGCCGACCGGCTGGAAGCCTGAAGGCTGGACCGCGCCGGCGAAAAAAGCCAGCAATGCAATGATCACCCACCGTCACGTACACGTGAACGTGGCGTGGAAAACCCCGCAATTCCGCCTGGTATGGCTGGTGCTGTGCCTGAACGTGTCCGCCGGTATCGGCATCCTCGGCATGGCTTCGCCCCTGCTGCAGGAAGTGTTCGGCGGCAAGTTGCTGGGTGTGGATGTGCCATTCGGCCAGCTGGACGCCGGTCAACTGGCCTCCATCGCCGCCATTGCGGCGGGCTTCACTGGCCTGTTGAGCCTGTTCAACATCGGTGGCCGGTTCTTCTGGGCGTCGTTCTCCGACTACCTGGGCCGCAAAAACACCTACTTCGTGTTCTTCGCCCTGGGCTTTGCCCTGTACGCGCTGATCCCGAACCTGGGGCACCTGGGCAACGTGGCGCTGTTCGTGGCGGCGTTCTGCATCATCCTGTCGATGTACGGTGGTGGTTTTGCGACCGTCCCGGCCTACCTGGCCGACCTGTTCGGTACGCAAATGGTCGGCGCGATCCACGGTCGCCTGTTGACCGCCTGGGCGGCGGCTGGTGTGTTGGGCCCGGTGTTGGTGAACTACCTGCGTGAGTATCAACTGAGCATCGGCGTTGAACGCGCTGCGGCCTATGACATCACCTTGTACATCCTCGCTGGCCTGCTGGTGCTGGGCTTCATCTGCAACCTGCTGGTCCGCCCGGTGGCGGACAAGTACTTCATGACCGACGCCGAACTGGCCGCCGAACAGGCGCTGGGCCATGACAAAGGCGCGGATGCCACCACTTCCCTGGAGTGGAAAGCAGCCCCTGGCACCGTGCCATTGGCGATCGCTGCCTGGCTGGTGGTGGGTATTCCGTTGGCGTGGGGTGTGTGGGTGACCCTGCAGAAGACCGCAGTCCTGTTCCACTAACACCGCAAAAATTTTGTGGGCGCGGTTCCTGTGGGAGCCGGGCTTGCCCGCGATGGCATCACCTCGGTGCAACTGAAACGCCGAGGTGCCTGCATCGCAGGCAAGCCAGCTCCACAAAAGCTGGTTCTCACATGTATGCACATGTCTATCCCCGACACTCCATCAGTCTTATCCCCTCCGATGTTTCTGTTTGGCGCCCGCGCCCCTATAATGGCTGCCTTTTTCGCCCAATGATTTTGCGGAGCTGGTGATGGCCGAACGTAAGGCGTCCGTCGAGCGCGACACTCTGGAAACCCAGATCAAAGCCTCGATCAACCTGGATGGCACCGGAAAGGCCCGATTTGATATCGGTGTTCCTTTTCTTGAGCACATGCTGGACCAGATCGCCCGTCACGGGCTGATCGACCTGGATATCGTCAGCAAGGGCGACCTGCATATCGACGACCACCACACGGTGGAAGACGTCGGTATCACCCTCGGCCAGGCGTTTGCCAAGGCCATCGGCGACAAGAAAGGCATCCGTCGCTACGGCCATGCCTATGTCCCGCTGGACGAAGCGCTGTCGCGTGTGGTCATCGACTTCTCCGGCCGTCCAGGCCTGCAGATGCACGTGCCCTACACCCGCGCCACCGTGGGCGGCTTCGACGTCGACCTGTTCCAGGAGTTCTTCCAGGGGTTCGTCAACCACGCGCTTGTCAGCCTGCACATCGACAACCTGCGCGGCACCAACACCCACCACCAGATCGAAACCGTGTTCAAGGCTTTCGGCCGCGCCCTGCGCATGGCTGTGGAGCTGGATGAGCGCATGGCCGGGCAAATGCCTTCGACCAAGGGCGTCCTGTAATGCAGACGGTCGCGGTTATCGATTACGGCATGGGTAACCTGCACTCGGTGGCCAAGGCCCTCGAGCATGTAGGGGCCGGCAAGGTACTGATCACCAGCGATGCCAACGTGATTCGCGAAGCCGATCGCGTGGTGTTTCCCGGCGTCGGCGCGATTCGCGATTGCATGGCCGAGATTCGCCGCCTGGGCTTTGACAGCCTGGTGCGCGAAGTCAGCCAGGACCGTCCCTTCCTCGGCATCTGCGTGGGCATGCAAGCCTTGCTCGACCGCAGTGAAGAGAATGAGGGCGTCGACTGCATCGGCCTGTTCCCTGGGCAAGTGAAGTTCTTCGGCAAAGACCTGCATGAAGACGGCGCTCACCTGAAAGTCCCGCACATGGGCTGGAACGAAGTCAGCCAGGCGGTGGATCACCCGCTGTGGCACGACATTCCGGACATGGCGCGCTTCTACTTCGTGCACAGCTACTACATTGCCGCCGGTAAGCCGGGCCAGGTGGTGGGTGGCGGGCACTACGGCGTCGACTTCGCCGCTGCACTGGCCGAAGGCTCGCGGTTTGCCGTGCAGTTCCACCCGGAGAAGAGCCATACCCATGGCCTGCAATTGCTGCAGAACTTCGCCGCCTGGGACGGGCGCTGGTAATGGCCAGGAAGCCGAAGCAGCCGGTCTTGAACCTCACGCCTGAACAGGAGAGTGAGGCTACCCTCAAGATCAAGCGTTTCATGGAAGATCGCTTCGAGCTCAAGCTGGGGTCGTTCGAGGTCGCCGAGATCCTCGAACTGTTCACCACCGAAGTGGCTCCGCACTATTACAACAGGGCGATTTTCGATGCGCAGACGCTCCTTAAAGAAAGGTTCGAAAGCATCGAAAGCGACCTGTGGTCGCTTGAGAAACCCTGATTTCCCAAGCATTGCTGAATATCGAATAAGGTTTGCCAGATGCTGATTATCCCCGCTATCGATCTCAAGGACGGTGCCTGCGTACGTCTGCGCCAAGGCCGCATGGAAGACTCCACCGTGTTCTCCGATGACCCGGTGAGCATGGCCGCCAAATGGGTGGAAGGGGGCTGCCGTCGTCTGCATCTGGTGGACTTGAACGGCGCCTTCGAAGGCCAGCCGGTGAACGGTGAAGTGGTCACCGCCATTGCCAAGCGTTACCCGAACCTGCCGATCCAGATCGGTGGCGGTATTCGCTCCCTGGAAACCATCGAGCACTACGTCAAGGCCGGCGTGAGCTACGTGATCATCGGCACCAAGGCGGTGAAAGACCCGGCGTTCGTCGCCGAAGCCTGCCGCGCGTTCCCGGGCAAAGTGATCGTGGGCCTGGACGCCAAGGACGGTTTCGTCGCCACCGACGGCTGGGCTGAAATCAGCACGGTGCAGGTGATAGACCTGGCCAGGCAGTTTGAAGCCGACGGCGTCTCCGCCATCGTTTATACCGACATCGCCAAAGACGGCATGATGCAGGGCTGCAACGTGCCATTCACCGCTGCGCTGGCGGCCGCCACGAAGATCCCGGTGATCGCTTCCGGCGGCATCCACAACCTGGGCGACATCAAGTCGCTGCTGGACGCCAAGGCGCCCGGCATCATCGGCGCCATCACCGGCCGTGCTATCTACGAAGGGACCCTGGACGTCGCTGAAGCCCAGGCTTACTGCGATGCCTACAACGGCTGAGGACTGACCATGGCGCTGGCCAAACGCATCATCCCTTGCCTGGACGTCGACAACGGTCGCGTGGTCAAGGGCGTCAAGTTCGAGAACATCCGCGACGCCGGTGACCCGGTGGAAATTGCCCGCCGCTACGATGAGCAAGGTGCCGACGAGATTACCTTTCTCGACATCACCGCCAGTGTCGACGGCCGCGATACCACGTTGCATACCGTCGAGCGCATGGCCAGCCAGGTCTTCATCCCGCTGACCGTGGGCGGTGGCGTGCGCACTGTGCAAGACATCCGCAACCTGCTCAATGCCGGCGCGGACAAGGTTTCGATCAACACGGCGGCGGTGTTCAACCCGGAGTTCGTGGGCGAGGCCGCACAGCACTTCGGCTCGCAATGTATCGTGGTCGCCATCGACGCCAAGAAAGTCTCCGGCCCGGGCGAAACCCCGCGCTGGGAGATCTTCACCCACGGCGGTCGCAAGCCGACCGGCCTGGACGCGGTGGAGTGGGCGATGAAGATGGAAGGCCTGGGTGCCGGTGAAATCCTGCTGACCAGCATGGACCAGGACGGCATGAAAAACGGCTTCGACCTGGGCGTGACCCGGGCCATCAGCGATGCGCTGGGCATCCCGGTGATCGCTTCCGGCGGCGTCGGCAACCTGCAGCACCTGGCCGACGGCGTGATCGAAGGCCACGCCAGCGCGGTACTGGCGGCGAGTATTTTCCACTTTGGCGAATACACCGTTCCCGAGGCCAAGGCCTACATGGCGGCGCGCGGTATCGTCGTTCGCTGAACGCTGCTGGACACCATGGCAGGCCAGAGGCACTCTCTGCGCTTGCCATGGATTCCGGTAACTTTCATGTTCAAGCACCTGCTGCTCGCCCTTGCCAGTACGTCCCTCCTGTTGACCGTTCCGGCCCGCGCCGAGGAACCGTCCGACGCCTCCCTGGTGTTGCTGACGGAAAACTTCCCGCCCTACAACATGGCGAAAAACGGCAAGAACTTCGCCAAGGACGAGAACATCGAAGGCATCGCCGTGGACATCGTGCGCGAAACCTTCAAGCGTGCGGGCATTTCCTACAATCTCACCCTGCGTTTCCCCTGGGAGCGCATCTACAAGCTCGCCCTGGAGAAACCAGGCTACGGCGTGTTCGTGATGGCGCGCCTGCCGGACCGGGAGGCGCTGTTCAAATGGGTCGGCCCCATCGGTCCGGACGATTGGGTGCTGTTGGCCAAGGCCGACAGCAAGATCCAGCTGAACGACCTTGAGCACGCGCGCCGCTACAGGATCGGTGCCTACAAGGGCGATGCCATCGCCGAGACCCTGGAAAAGCAGGGACTCAACCCGGTCGTCGTGCTGCGCGACCAGGACAACGCGCAAAAGCTGCTGGATGGCCAGATCGACCTGTGGGCCACCGGCGACCCCGCCGGGCGTTATCTGGCGCGCCAGATCGGGGTCTCCGGGCTCAAGACAATCCTGCGTTTCAACAGTGCCGAACTGTACCTGGCGCTCAACAAGCAGGTGCCGGATGAAGTAGTGAGCAGGCTTCAAGCGGCGTTGGATCAGTTACGAGACGAGGGGGTCGTGGCTGACATCATGGGGCGTTACCTCTAGTGGCGGCTCCTTTGCGGGCACGGGCTGCGGGCGCTCGGCCTCTACGGAATCGGTGGTATTTGCCTCACTGAAATACACCTGCTCGGTATTGGTGTAGGTCACTGATGTTGCCAGGGGGCTGGCATCCCTGCGCAGCAATGTGTACTCGCTTTCGACCACATAGGCTGCCACGGTCTTGTGGGCCGGGACATATGCAGCGATGTCGGTGGTTTGCGGGGCGGTCCAGCCTTTGGACGAAACGCTCGAGTGAGTGAATGCACTGCCCAGCCTTACCGAGCTTTTCGGGTTGGTTCTGAGAGAATGGCCTGTCCATGCCTCGGTCATGTCGACACCCGTGGCCCACTTGAGGAAGTTGGCTGCGAAACCGGGCGAGCCTTTGGTAATCGTCCATTTGAAGGTCTGGCTGGTGGTCGTTGGGTTGCGCGCCACATCGACCAGTACGTACTTGTCGCGTCTTTGCAGCCTGTAGAAGGGGGACCGCAAGGGTTGCTCGTCGGCTGGCAGCTCCGGGTCGGAGACTAGAAACCAGGGGAGTTGGCAGACATGCAAGGACTCTTCGGCGTCCAGGGTTGAAGGTTGCCCGTCTGCAGACGGTGCGGGCGGGGCCGGGAGCTCGTGCCCCGCCACCTCGGTCAGGGGGATATGCAAGGCATGCGCTAACCCGGGCGCTTCCGGCTTTGCATAGCCCCGCACCCCGAAAAATGTCCCTGGTGCCAGGTAAGCCTCTCCAGGATGAGCGGTCGGCGGCATGACGTCCCAGGCACTGAAGTCGATTTGGCCGCGACTGCCTTTGTCATTCCAGATGTGATCGGCAACGTAAGCCGGCACGGCCAGGTCAGCCCGCACACAGCGCACGGTGTTCAGCGAAGGCCGTTGATAGCCCACGCCGCATACGGTACCCAGGGCCACATAGCCATCAGGCGGGACCGGCTGCCAGATGGAAATATCAGCGTTGGCGCCTGTGCCGCGACTGTTCCAGACTTCTATGAAGTCTTTCGGTTGGCGAAGTGCGGTGCCGTTGGTTTTGTTGGCTTCGCTGACAACAACGACGGTCTTGCGATGATTCAAATTGTCATGGCTCGGGTGAGCGACATCTCCCAATGAGGAGAACGAGATCAAGTGATCGGCACTGGTGCTCGGGCGCCAAAAGCTGGCCGACTTTTTGGCGCCCGAGCCTTGGTCGTTCCAGAGTGGGGTGAACTCCGAAGTGAAGTTGATCAGCAGGTCTTTGACTTGGATGGGTTCCATGGGGGTACTCCTTGTGGATGGAATGGTTCTGTCTCTCGATGTGGTCGAGCCGGACCGGTTAGCGGGGTTTGAGCAAGTCCACGCGCAGTGTTGAGGGTTGGTCAGCCTGGTCGTAGGCGTAGGTGCAGATCTTGTAGGGTCTGTCCCGAACGGTGATCAGCCGTGCGTACTGCTCTGTTCGCGTGCTGGGGGAGTCATTGAGCGTGGAAAATATCTCGATAGGTTCGTCCTCCTCCTCCTCCACGGGAGGGGGCGGAAAGGCCAGGTAATCGACTGGCCTGAGGCAATCGGTCGTGGTGGCCGGGCCGAACTTGTAGGAGTAGCGATGCATGAATGGCGGCGCGAGCTTCCAGATCACGGTGTAGGCCGCCAGCCCCTGTTTATCCAGGCTGATGCTCAAGTTCGGCGTGCGTGCCGGCCCGGGTTCGGCCAGTTCCACCGCCAGGGTCAGGGCATTTTTCATCATGCCGTTGGTCGCCTGTTGTTCCTCGGAATCCAAGCCGACGATACACAGCATGTGCATACCGGTTTCCGGTCCGATGGCGTCATTCACGTACGCGTCCTGCGCCTTGATCGGGGTGCTGTAAAGCTCCGGTTTTTCGCAATCAATGGCGCGCCGAGTGGTTTTGTAGCGATAGAGCGCAGTGTTGGTCGTGAAGGAAAGGTTCCAGCGCGGCACGATATCCTTGTGTGTGCCGTCGGGTCGCTTGACGAAGTATTGCTGGATGGGGTCCGGGTGCCGAAAGGAAATGGTGGTGGTCGGGAAGAGTTCGCAGTGTTCACTGTCGGCTTTCAGAACGCCTTCGACAAAGCACCGGTTGAGGAACGTCACCGGGCTGCCGTAGTTCGTTTCGGAGTGCCAGGTGGGCATACCGTTGTTGACCTCGCAGGGCGCGTCCCTTTGGCATTTGCGTTCTTCGGTCTGGCCTGAAGTGCTGGTGCTGAGAATGCCGAAGAGCGTATTAGTCGCCCGCTCCAGCAGTGGCCCGCCGAAGCCGCCGCGGCCGATACCCTGGCATTGGTTTTTCATGGTCACCCGCCACACGAACGGCTGTTCCACCAGTTCGCGCGAGGCTTGCTGCGCGCAGGCGGAGAGATGCAGGGTGTCCCATTCCGGTGCAGCCAGCGCGAGGATATCGACCCCGTCGGCGGGGACCGCTTCGGCCAGTTTCAAAGGGGCGATGCCTGCCTTCAGCAAATCGGCAAGCGAAGCTTTCAGCTCGACGATCGCCAGGTCCACTCCCTGGCTACTGCTCCATTTCAGGGTTTTCAACGGAAAGGTCTTGAGGCTCTCCAGCGTGTCGTCGAAGTAGTTGAAGCTGATGTTGCCTTTGATATCCAGGTCTTTTTGTACCCCGCCGTTATGGCGATGAAGGCAGTGGCTGCTGGTGAGCACATAGGCCGGGCCGGACTTGCCTGCGTCGTCGCGGGTGTCCAGTAGGGAGGCGGTGCAGAGGGCCTGGGCTTCATTGCGGATGCGACCGACGCCAGTCCAATGGGCGTGCTGATGCTGCGCATTGGCGAGCATTCTGGGCGGGCTGGCGTTGGCAAGGCCTTCACCATAGTCCCTTGGTGCCGCGATAAGCAGGTTGGAAAGGCTGCAGAGCAGCAGCCCCGAAATCAAGTGGTGGAGCGTGTTCATGGCATGTCCTGAAAGAGTGAGCGCAAGGTTCGACTATTCAGGAATGTCAGCTGGGCAGTACGGTAGCTATCTAGTACTTGCCATTCTTGCCATGGCCGGCCATTGCCTGGTTACTGCGCACGCTGATCATCAACTTGATATCGATCCACTCCACGCCCTGGGCCTTGAGCTTGGGCAGCTCGCGCTCCAGCACCGCCAGGGTTTGCGGGTAGGGATGGCCGATCATCACCGCCGAACCCTGTTTGTGCGCCAGTTTGATTGCGCTCTGCAGCTGCGTGGTGATTGCCGCTTCGGTGCGTTCGTCGTCCAGGAACACGTCCCGCGAGACGCTGGCCAGGCCGATCTTCTGCGCCTCGGCGGCGGCGACTGTCTTGGCGCTGGTGCGGCTGTCGACAAAGAATTTGTTGCGCCGTTGCAGTTCGCCCATCAACCAGGCCATGGCCTCGGGCTGCGCGGTCATGCGGCTGCCCATGTGGTTGTTGATGCCCGCGGTGTAGGGCACTGCCTTGAAGGCAGCGTCCAGGCGCCTGCCGAGTTCCTCGATGGGCAACTCCGGGTGCCAGGCGAACGGGCCGGTGGCCGGGTCCATGGGCATGTGCAGGATCACGATCTTGCCGGCCTTGTGGGCTTCGCGGGCGAATTCGGCGGCATGGGGCGTGTCGGGCATGATCGCCGTGGTCACCGGCCCGGGCAGGGCCAGCACGCGACGATCCCTGGGCAGATTTTGCCCGAGGTCGTCGATGATAAGGGTCAGGTAGGCTTTGTTGGGCTCGTTGGCCGGGGTCGCATGGGCGACTCCGGCCAGGCTGCACAGCACGGCGATGATCAGGGCAAAACGCATATCAACGGCTGCGCGTAATGCTCAAGCCCTTGAGCAGGCTCAGCGCCTGGGCCAGCTGGTAGTCATCGTCCTGTGGCATCGGCTTGGCTTTCTTGCCGCTGCCGGTGGGCTGGTCGGCGCCGCCGTTGCCATTGCCCAGATGGCCTTGCAGGTCCGCTTCTTTGTAGTACTCGCTGTCGATCTCGTTGGTGATCTTGGCTTTGCGCACCTCGATGTCGGGCACGATGCCCTGGGCCTGGATCGAGCGACCATTTGGCGTGTAGTACAGCGCCGTGGTGATCTTCAGCGCACGTTCGTTGTTCAGCGGCAACACGGTTTGCACCGAGCCTTTGCCGAAACTGGTGGTACCCATCAGCACGCCGCGCTTCTGGTCTTGCAGGGCGCCGGCGACGATCTCCGACGCCGAGGCGCTGCCGCCGTTGATCAGCACGGCCAACGGGACGTTTTCGCTGAGGTCGTTGCCCGTTGCCGAGAAGCGCAGTTCGGAGTTGGCAATGCGGCCCTTGGTGTACACGATCAGGCCCTTGGTGATGAAGTGGTCGACCACTTCCACTGCCGACTGCAGCACGCCGCCCGGGTTGTTGCGCAGGTCGAGCACGATACCGCTGAGCTTCTTGCCGTTGTCCTTGCGCAGCTTGGCCAGGGCCTTGGCCACTTCGTCGCCGGTCTTGACCTGGAATTGGGTGATGCGGATGTAGCCGTAGCCCGACTCCAGCAGCTGGCTCTTCACGCTCTTGACCACAATGGTTGCCCGGGTCAGCGTCACGTCGAACGGGTTGCCGCCGTCGCGTACCAGGGTCAGGGTGATTTTCTGGCCGATCTTGCCGCGCATCTTGTCGACGGCTTCAGTCATGGTCTGGCCACGGGTCGGCTGGCCGTTGATCTTGACGATGAAGTCGCCGGCCTGGATGCCGGCCTTGGACGCCGGGGTGTCGTCGATCGGCGAGACGACCTTGATGTTGCCGTCTTCGGAGCCGACTTCGATGCCCAGGCCGCCGAATTCGCCGCTGGTGCTTTCCTGCAGCTCGGCAAAATCTTCCGGTCCCAGGTAGGCGGAGTGCGGGTCGAGGTTGCTGAGCATGCCCTTGATGGCATTTTCCAGCAGGGTCTTGTCGTCTACAGGTTCGACATAAGCGGCCTTGATCCGGTCCATGACCTCGGCAAAGGTGCGCAGCTCGTCCAGCGGCAGCGGCGCCTTGGTGGTCGCGGCCGTGCTGGCCGGGGCAGCCTGGTCGGCGGATGCCAGAGGCGCGCCGATCACCAGGGCGATCGTCAGGGCCAGCGATGTGAGGCGGGACAAATGCAGCATGTCGAACGAACTCCTAATGTAGATGCGGCCCTATCCTTGGGAACGGCACCATTGTGCGGGATCGCTCGGGCGACCCTGCTGACGAATAGCGAAGTACAGCGCCGGAGTGTCCTGGCCACCACTGTTACCCACAGTGGAGATGGATTCACCGGCTTTTACAACATCACCTGCCGACTTGAGTAATGTCTGATTGTGGCCGTAAAGGCTCAAATAGCCATTGCCGTGGTCGAGAATCACCAGCAAACCGGCGCCCCGCAGCCAATCGGCAAACACCACACGCCCGCCATGAACGGCGTGGACCTGGCTGCCGGCGGAGGCGCTGATCATCACCCCATCCCACTTGGCGCGGGTGTCATCGCCACGGGTTTCCCCGAAGCGTGCCAGTAATCGACCATCAACTGGCCATGGAAGTTTGCCGCGGGCCGAAGCAAAAGGCCCACCGAACGACTCACCGGCGCTGGAAACCAGCGGGCCAGGCGCTGCATGCGCCGGTTTACGCGGTGCTGGCGCATCCGTAGTGGCGGCCAGCTCGGCCTCACGCTGGCGCTTTTTTTCGGCTTCCTGCTGGGCGATCAGCGCTTTCTGCCGCGCTTCTTCGGCCTCGCGTGCCTGGCGTGCCAGGGTTTCCTCGATGGTTTTAAGCACTTTGGCCAAGTCGGCCTGGTCCTGCTCGCGGGCCTGGAGCTTGGCGTCGCGGGCCTTCACATCCTCATTGAGCTTGGCCAGGGCCAGTTGGCGCTCCTTGCGAACCTTGTCCAGCTCGTCGCGCTGGGCGTTGAGGGCGCTTTTCTGGTCTTCCAGCTGCGACTGCTGGTTGGCGATCTCCTGTTCGACGTTGACCAACTGGCGCAGGGTTTCGTTGAAGCTTTTAAGTTGCTCCAGCCGGGCCTTGCTCAGGTAGTCGTAGTAGGTGAGGGTGCGCGCGAATTTCTCGGGGTTCTGCTGGTTGAGCAGCAGCTTGAGGTATTCCTGGCGGCCGTTCTGGTAGGCGGCACGGGCCTGGATCGCGATCAGGCGTTGCTGTTCAACGCGGGCGCTCTGGAGTTTTTTTTTCTCAGCGTCGAGTCGCTCCAGTTCCGACTCGCTCTTCTTTAATTCTTTTTGTAGCTCCTGGACCTGCTTCTCCAGCTTGCCCATCTCGGTTTCCGTACCGCGCAGGTCTTTCTGCACTCCGGATTTCTCTTCCTGGAGCTTGCCGAGCAGTTTCTTCAGCTCGGTAATGTCCTGACGCGTAGCGTCCAACTGTTGTTGGGTTTGTGCGCGCTCGTCGGCAAACGCCGGTTGGAGCAGGCAGACAAGAGCAAGGGTAATCAAGGCGCGAAGCATAGAGGCGGGCGACACCAGGGAAATGGACGGCCTAGTATGCCCGCCAAGCGCGGCAAAAAAAACGCCCAATTCGGGCTGTAGCGCAAGATAGGTGCCGAGTGGCAGTGGTATGGCAAAAAGACATGTTCCAAACACCGCAGATCCAATGTGGGAGGGGGCTTGCCCCCGATTGCAGTGTGTCAGCCACATAGGTGTCAGCTGATCTACCGTAATCGGGGGCAAGCCCCCTCCCACATTGTTTTTCGGTGAAGCTGGAAATCAGACCAGAATCGAAGTCCCGGTCATCTCCACCGGCTTCTCCAGCCCCATCAGCATCAGCATGGTCGGCGCCACATCCGCCAGCACGCCACCGCTACGCACCTTGAAATCACGCTTGCCGACGTAGATGAACGGCACCGGTTCGGTCGTGTGAGCAGTGTGGGCCTGGCCGGTGGATTCGTCGGACATCTGCTCGCAGTTGCCGTGATCGGCCGTGATCAGCGCTTCGCCGCCCACCTTTTCCAGGGCGTCGACGATACGGCCGACGCACAGGTCCAGGCATTCCACGGCCTTGGTCGCAGCTTCCAGGTTGCCGCTGTGGCCCACCATGTCGCCGTTGGCGTAGTTGACTACGATCACGTCGTAACGCTGGTGGTCAATGGCGTCGACGATCTTGTCGGTGACTTCCGGCGCGCTCATCTCCGGCTGCAGGTCGTAGGTGGCGACCTTTGGTGATGGGATCAGGATGCGCTCTTCACCCGGGAACGGCTCTTCGCGACCACCGGAGAAGAAGAAGGTTACGTGGGCGTATTTTTCGGTTTCGGCAATGCGTAGCTGGGTCTTGCCGTTTTTTGCCAGGTAATCGCCCAGTACGTTGTCCAGGCTGCCCGGGGCAAAGGCGGCGGGGGCCGGGATGCTGGCGGCGTATTGGGTCAGGCCCACGTACTGCACTTTTGGCTGGCGGGCGCGCTCGAATTCCTTGAAGCCGTCTTCGACAAACACACGGCTGAGCTCACGGGCGCGGTCGGCGCGGAAGTTCATGAACACCACGGCGTCGCCGTCTTCGACCTTCACTGGCTCGCCGATGGTGGTGGCTTTGACAAACTCGTCGCTTTCGCCACGGGCGTAGGCGGCTTCCAGGCCTTCCTGGGCGGTGGCGGCGTTGAATTCGGCCTGGCCGTCGACGATCAGGTTGTAAGCCTGGGAGACGCGGTCCCAGCGGTTGTCACGGTCCATGGCGAAGTAACGGCCCACCAGGCTGGCGATGCGGCCCTTGCCGAGGGCGGCGAAGGTGGTGTCGAGCAGTTCGATGGACGATTGCGCGCTTTTCGGCGGGGTGTCGCGGCCGTCGAGGAAGGCATGCAGGTAGATCTTGTCGGCGCCGCGCTTGAAGGCCAGTTCGGCCATGGCGACCAGGTGGTCCTGGTGGCTGTGGACGCCGCCATCGGACAACAGGCCCATGAAGTGCACGGCCTTGCCGGCAGCCACTGCTTTATCGACCGCCGCGCAAATCGTCGGGTTCTCGAAGAACTCGCCATCGCGGATCGCTTTGGTCACGCGTGTGAAGTCTTGATACACCACTCGTCCGGCGCCGAGGTTCATGTGGCCGACTTCCGAGTTGCCCATCTGGCCGTCCGGCAGGCCCACGTCCATGCCCGAGCCGGAGATGAGGCCGTTGGGTACGGTGGCGGTCAGGCGGTCGAGGACAGGCTTGTTGGCCGCGTATACCGCGTTGTCGTGGTGGCTTTCACTGTGTCCGAAGCCATCGAGAATTATCAGGACCAAAGGTTTAGGCGTAGTAGTCATAGATCCTCTCGCGGCGGTAATAAAGGAAGACAATTGAAAAGGGAGTGGCAGTTTAAAGCGAAGTTCCGACCACGTCACCGCTTTACGGGGGTTGGCCCCCCCTGGCGGCTGTGTATACTTACCGCCATTTTAACGCCCTGGAACCTCCTTGATGGTTGATCACCTGATTGCATTTGCCACTGCCCACTACCTGCTCGTGGGTGCCTTCGTTATCCTGCTGGCGCTGCTGATCGCTCATGAATTGAGCCGCGGTGGCCGCAGCCTGAGCACGGCGGAGCTGACCGCGCTGGTCAACAAGGATGAGGCCGTTGTCGTGGACATTCGTCCGGCCAAGGATTTCGCCACCGGTCACATCGTCGGCGCCCTGAACATTCCTCAGGACAAGCTGATCGCGCGCCTGGCCGAGCTGGAAAAGCACAAGGCCAAGACCATCATCCTGGTCGACGCCCAAGGCCAGCACGCCGGCACCCACGCCCGCGAAATGCTCAAGACCGGTTTCACCGCCGCCAAGTTGTCCGGTGGCATCAGCAGCTGGCGCGCCGATAACCTGCCGCTGGTGAAGTGATATGAGCCAGGTTGTCGTGTATTCCAGCGATTGGTGCCCTTACTGCATGCGGGCCAAGGCCCTGCTTGAGAAGAAGGGTGTTGCCTTCGAAGAAATCAAGGTCGACGGCAAACCGCAAGTGCGCGCCGAAATGGCCCAGAAGGCGGGGCGCACGTCCGTGCCGCAGATCTGGATCGGCGCCAGGCACATCGGTGGCTGCGACGACCTGTTCGCCCTGGAGCGCGCCGGTAAACTGGATGCGCTGCTGCTCGTCTGACTCCTAAACCCTAAAAGACCTCAAGATCACAAGGATCTGCGATGACTGACCAACAGAACACCGAAGCTGCAGAAGCCCAAGCGCCACAGTTCTCGCTGCAGCGCATCTACGTGCGTGACCTGTCGTTCGAAGCGCCGAAAAGCCCGGCCATCTTCCGTCAGGAATGGACGCCAAGCGTTGCGCTGGACCTGAACACCCGCCAGAAGGCACTGGAAGGCGACTTCCACGAAGTCGTGCTGACCCTGTCCGTGACTGTCAAGAATGGCGAAGAAGTGGCCTTCATCGCTGAAGTGCAACAGGCCGGTATCTTCCTGATCCAGGGCCTGGACGAAGCGTCCATGAGTCACACCCTGGGCGCGTTCTGCCCGAACATCCTGTTCCCGTATGCCCGTGAGACCCTGGACAGCCTGGTCACCCGTGGCTCGTTCCCTGCGCTGATGCTGGCTCCGGTGAACTTCGATGCCCTGTACGCGCAAGAGCTGCAGCGCATGCAACAGGAAGGTTCGTCGACGGTTCAGTAATCTCGAACCCGGTGCAGGACCCCATGTGGGAGGGGGCTTGCCCCCGATAGCGGTGGATCAGTCACATAGATGTCGACTGACACTCCGTCATCGGGGGCAAGCCCCCTCCCACATTTGTTATGTGTGTTATTTGAAGCCGAGCTGGCGCCAGCCTTCGTAGACGGCGACGGCCACGGTGTTGGACAGGTTCAGGCTGCGGCAGCCCTCGCGCATCGGCAAACGCAGGCGATGGCCGTCGGGCAGGGCGTCGAGCACCTCGGCCGGCAGGCCCCGGCTTTCCGGGCCGAACAGGAACGCATCGCCCTCGGCAAAGCTGGCATCATGGAACGGCCGCGACCCCTTGGTGGTGAACGCGAACAGCCGTGGGTGGCCCAGGCTTTCCAGGCAACTGGCCAGGTCGGCGTGGCGTTTGAGCGTGGCGTACTCGTGGTAATCCAGCCCGGCACGGCGCAGGCGCTTGTCGTCCATGTCGAAGCCCAGCGGTTCGATCAAATGCAGGTGGCAGCCACTGTTGGCGCACAGCCTGATAACGTTGCCGGTATTCGGCGGAATTTCTGGTTGAAAAAGGATGACGTGAAACATGCACGGCTCCGAAGGCAAAGATGCGCTGCATTCTACCCTCGAAGAGGACCCGAGGCCGAAGCTTATGCCGAGGGTCATGGGCTCTTTGGCGATTGTCGGCATGATGGTCGGCCTGATGATCGGTCGCCTGACCACCCCGGAGCCGGTCGAACTGCAACAGGTCGAGACCGCGAGGGACGGCGTGGTGGTGTGGTTCAACGGCGAACCCAAGTTGCACGGCGAGCACGTCGACGGCACTGTGGCGCTGTTGTTCGACGCCCAGGGCAAGGCCGCGAGTGGACGGCTCAAGGTCAATGACAAGGACGTGAACTGGCGCGTACGCAAGACCGATGGCGGCCTGCTGCTGAACCTCGTGGCGGCGCGACCATTGCGTGGGGAGTGGAAGGGCGAGAAGGCCGATGGCCGTTGGCGGCTGGAGATCCATCTCCAGGAGGAATAAAAGAGGGAGTTCCCGGCCTGCCTGTACCAGGGCTCCCAAAACGGGGTGAAGCTTGCAAAGCTTCGGTGTTAAAGAGGGAATCCCCGGCCTGCCTGTACCGAGGTTCCCCAAAGCGGTGTGGAGCGCGACGCGATTCGCATCAAGCACCCCGGGTGTAAAGAGGGGATTCTCGGCCTGCCTGTACCAAGGTCCCCGAAACTGGGTAGTAACAGGGTTATTGCAGGGCGCGTGCCAAAATTCGCAATATGGGCCAAAAAATTACGCCAGAAAGCGCAAAGCCCCGGAATACGGGGCTTTGGTGTTTTCGGTTCGCGGGTTCTATTGAGTGAGGCTCTGGCTTTCGCTACCAGATCCATGCCCGATGCCGGTTCATGGTGCATTGAAGCGGTGCACGGTGCTGGAGCCTTGTAGAGGTCCAAATGTGGGAGGGGGCAAGCCCTCTCCCACATTGGGTCTTGAGTGGATCCGAGATTCAGGTTTCATCACCCTCGTCATCATCCCCACCGTCGACCTTCATCCCCAGTTCCTTGATCTTGCGCGTCAGGGTATTGCGGCCCCAGCCCAGCAACACGGCGGCATCGCGACGGCGACCGGCGGTGTGTTTCAAGGCGGTCTCGATCATGATCCGCTCAAAGGCCGGCACAGCGCTGTCCAGCAGGCTCGACTGGCCGCGTGCCAGGGCCTGGTCGGCCCACTGGCGCAGCGCCTGCTCCCAGTTGGTTACCGGTGCAGAGTCTTGCGGCAGGCTCAGCAGCTCCGGTGGCAGGTCGCTGATATGCACTTCGCGCCCGGACGCCATCACGGTGATCCAGCGGCAGGTGTTCTCCAGCTGGCGCACGTTGCCCGGCCACGGCAGGTTCTTCAGGTACTCCTCGGTCTCGCTTTTCAGCAGTTTCGGCTCGACGGCCAGCTCCTGGGCGGCGCGGCTGAGGAAGTGACGGGCGAGGGTCGGGATGTCTTCGCGACGGTCCGACATGCGTGGAATGTGGATACGGATCACGTTGAGGCGATGGAACAAGTCCTCACGGAATTTGCCGGCGTGTACCAAGGTTTCCAGGTTCTGGTGGGTTGCCGCAATGATGCGTACGTCGACCTTGACCGGCGTGTGCCCGCCAACGCGATAGAACTCACCGTCAGCCAGTACCCGCAGCAGGCGGGTCTGGGTATCGGCCGGCATGTCGCCGATTTCATCGAGAAACAAGGTGCCGCCGTCAGCCTGTTCAAAACGCCCGCGCCGCAGGTTGGCCGCGCCGGTGAACGCGCCTTTTTCATGGCCGAACAGCTCGGATTCCATTAAGTCCTTGGGAATCGCCGCCATGTTCAGCGCGATGAACGGCGAGGCCGCCCGTGGGCTGTGGCGGTGCAGTGCATGAGCGACAAGCTCTTTACCGGTGCCGGATTCGCCGTTGATCAGCACGGTGATGTTGGAGTGGCTCAAGCGCCCGATGGCGCGAAACACTTCTTGCATCGCCGGCGCTTCGCCGATGATTTCCGGGGTGCGGGTCAGGGCCGGTGGGGCTTCCTGGTTCTGCTGTTCCTGGGCGTGCTGGTTGGCGCGCTTGACCAGTGCCACCGCCTCGTCCACGTCGAACGGCTTGGGCAGGTACTCAAAGGCACCGCCCTGGTAGGACGCGACAGCGCTGTCCAGGTCCGAGTGCGCGGTCATGATGATCACTGGCAGGCGCGGGTGCTGCTCGCGAATCCGCGCCAGCAAGTCCAGGCCACTGGCGCCGGGCATGCGGATGTCGGAGATGATCACATCGGGCTGCTGGCGCGCCAGGCGGCTCATCACCCCGTCGGCGCTGTCGAAGCTCTGGGTGGTCATGCCTTCCTGTTGCAAGGCTTTCTCGAGGACCCAGCGGATAGAACGGTCGTCATCGACGATCCAGACAGTTTCACTACGGCTCATGTCGATGGGGCTCCTTGTTCCAGAGGCAGAAAGATCGAGAACGTGGTGTGGCCGGGATGGCTTTCACATTCGATCAGACCCTGGTGCTGGCTGATGATGTTCTGGGTGATGGCCAGGCCCAGCCCGGTACCGTCCGGGCGGCCGCTGACCATGGGAAAGAAAATGGTTTCCTGGAGTTCCGCAGGAATGCCCGGGCCGTTGTCGATGATTTCGACCTTGGTCACCAGGCGATGGCGCACGTGGCCGATGGTGAACTGGCGCAGGGCGCGGGTGCGCAGGCTGATGCGACCCAGGCGCAGCTCATTCTGGCTGCTGATGGCCTGCATGGCATTGCGCACGATGTTGAGCACTGCCTGGATCATCTGTTCGCGGTCGATCAATACGTCGGGAATGCTCGGATCGTAGTCACGCACCAGGGTGATGCAGCCCTGGCTTTCGGCTTCCACCAACTGGCAGACGCGCTCGAGCACTTCGTGCACGTTGGTCATCGCCAGTGACGGCAACTTGTTGGAGCCGAGCATGCGGTCCACCAGGTTACGCAGGCGATCGGCCTCCTCGATGATGACGTTGGTGTAGTCCTTGAGGTGTTCTTCCGGCAGCTCACGGGCCAGCAACTGCGCTGCGCCGCGAATGCCGCCCAGTGGGTTCTTGATCTCATGGGCCAGGCCGCGCACCAGCATCTTGCTGGTTTCCTGCTTGGACAGCTGCGCTTCCTCCTTGGTGATGCGCAGCAGGCGATCGCGCGGGTGTACTTCCAGCAGCAGCAACGTCGCGCCGTTGCTCAGGATGGGGGTCACGGCATAGTCGACGGTCAGCGTCTGGCCGGTGAGGGCGGTGAGCATCGCTTCGCGTTTGGTGAACGGGTGTGCCTGCTCCACCGCCTGGCGCAACGAACTCAGGGCTTCGGCCGACTCGGTGAACAATTCGCTGATGAACTGCCCATGGCTGCGCTGGCCGCTGATGGCCAGGAGCATCTCCGCCGCCGGATTCATGTACTCAAGACGCAAGTCGTCATTGAGCAGGATGGTCGCGGTGGTCAGGTTGTCGAGTAGCAAACGGTGCAGTGCATCGCTGATGGTCATCAGGACCTCTTTTGGAGCAAGGCGCGGGCTTGAGGCACACGCTGATACATGGAAAATGCAAAAACCAAACCAAGGCTCCGAAAAGAAGCGTGAAAGCCCTGAAATGGGTGTTTCAGGCGCGAAACTGTGGCGTTCTGCCAGCTTGCACGGGAAGTTTCGAACCAAAATGGGCTGGGCAAGTGGGAAGGGTGCAGCCTATCGCACCAATATAGTGCGGTTTTGTGAAGGTTGTTCAGGAAGTGGCGAGTGGATCGTTTTCAGGGCGCGGTGAAAACGATCCGGAGTGGGGGATGGATCAGTGTTGTTCGGAAAGTGGCATGCCCGGACGGCCCGCGTAAAAGACCAGCAGCTCGACCGGGGTGTTGCCGGTAATACCGCGATGCTCAATGCCTACCATCTCGGCAAGGGTTTGCCCTTGCCTCAAGGTGCGCGTCAGCCCGCTCTTACGGGTTTCAACGGTCAGCTCTCCCGAAACGATGTAGGCGGCATTTGGCATTGGGTGAGTGTGCCAGGGCAATTGCGTGTGCGCAGGGATCTTGAGGCGTATGAGCGTCAGTTGCGGCGGACCTGAGGGGTAGGCTTTGTAAGGTGTGCCATCCCATGACGCGCTGCGTTCAAGCAACACCTCCTTTTCGATGTGTACGGCGTTCTTTGGGTGGGTGCCGCAGCCAAGCAACGACAAACCCACCGCTGCTGCAATCCAGCACTTGAGGGTGATCATGGTTCCATCCTGTTCGATAAATGAACAGTCAGGCTATGGCTGCCGGCCTCGGTGAAGATGCAGGACGGGTCCTCAAATCAAGTAGGTCCAGTGCACAGTTCGGCCGTGGCGCGGATCATCGCCAGCTGACGCAACGGATCGTTCAGCGGCTCATGCACGGCTTCGGCCAGCCATTGTGGGCACTGTGGATCGGTGCGCTGCGGGGTGAAGTCAGCCAATTGCTGCAGCAGGCGTTTTTGCAATTCGTCCAACTGCGGGCGGATCTGTTTCACCAGGTCGGGGCGTGGATCGTCAGGTGCCTTGCCCTGGAACTGCCAGTCTGACAGATGGGTGTACTGCACCAGTTTGTTCGCCTCGATCTGCGCCGAGAAAAACTGCTCGACGGCGGCAGACGCCAATTTGTAGCTCGGTGCCTGGGCGGCGACGCTGGCGATCACTTCTTGTTCGCGCTTTTTGTCCTCTACCGGCTTGTGGCTGTCCCATTTGCTCAGGGCTACCTGGTCGGCGATCTCCAGGCGTTCGGCGATGCTGTTGAGCAGCGGCTCCAGGGTGGGCGGCGCGGCACTGGCACTGGCACTTGCGAACAACAGGGCGAACACAAGTCTATGTTTCAATGAAGATCTCCTTGTGGGAGGGGTAAGCCCCTTCCCACCTTTTTGATTGGGTTTGCAGGTCTACAGCAGCGTCAGTCAGAGGCTACCTTATAGTTACGCGAGAATCCGCCGGCCAGCTAAACCCCAGGCAAAAAAAAGACCTCCCGAAGGAGGTCTTTTTCGTCACGCCACGTTAAGCAGCGCTACCGGATCAGCAGCTGTAGTACAGCTCGTATTCCAGTGGGTGTACGAAGGTGCGAACCTTGATTTCTTCTTCGCTTTTCAGCTCGATGTAGGCATCGATGAAGTCGTCGCTGAATACGCCGCCTTTGGTCAGGAACGCACGGCCCTTGTCCAGCTCTTCCAGGGCTTCTTTCAGGCTGCCGCACACTTGTGGGATCTCTTTGGCCTCTTCAGGCGGCAGGTCGTACAAGTTTTTGTCGGCGGCGTCGCCAGGGTGGATCTTGTTCTGGATACCGTCCAGACCGGCCATGACCAGCGCCGCGAAGGCCAGGTATGGGTTGGCTGCCGGATCCGGGAAGCGCGCTTCGATACGGCGAGCACGTGGGCTGGACACGTAAGGAATACGGATCGAGGCGGAACGGTTGCGAGCGGAGTAGGCCAGCATTACCGGAGCTTCGAAACCTGGGACCAGACGCTTGTAGGAGTTGGTCGACGGGTTGGTGAAGCCGTTCAGGGCCTTACCGTGCTTGATGATGCCGCCGATGAAGTACAGGGCAGTGTCGGACAGGCCGGCGTAACCTTCGCCTGCGAAGGTGTTCTTGCCTTCTTTGGCGATGGACAGGTGAACGTGCATACCCGAACCGTTATCGCCGTACAGTGGCTTAGGCATGAAGGTCGCGGTACGGCCGTAGGCATCAGCCACGTTGTGTACGCAGTACTTCAGGGTCTGTACTTCGTCAGCCTTGGCGACCAGGGTGTTGAACTTCACACCGATTTCGTTCTGGCCGGCAGTGGCCACTTCGTGGTGGTGCACTTCGATGACCAGGCCCATTTCTTCCATGGCGTTGCACATGGAGGTACGGATTTCGTGGTCGTGGTCGAATGGCGGAACCGGGAAGTAGCCTCCCTTGACGCCTGGACGGTGGCCTTTGTTGCCGCCTTCCACGTCCTGGTCGGACATCCAGGAGCCTTGTTCGGAGAAGATCTTGAACATGGAGCCGGAAATGTCGGACTTGAACTTGACCGAATCAAAGATGAAGAATTCTGGCTCCGGGCCTACGAATACGGTGTCGCCGATACCGGTGGACTTCAGGTATTCCTCGGCACGCTTGGCGATCGCACGTGGGTCGCGGTCGTAGCCTTGCATGGTCGAAGGCTCGATCACGTCACAGACGATGATCAGGGTTGGGTCTTCGGTGAACGGGTCGAGAACGGCAGTGCTGTCGTCCGGCATCAGGATCATGTCGGAAGCTTCGATGCCTTTCCAGCCAGCGATGGAGGAACCGTCGAACATTTTGCCTTCTTCGAAGAAAGCATCATCCAGCGCGTCGCGAGCCGGCATGGTCACGTGGTGCTGAGTGCCTTTGGTGTCCGTGAAGCGCAGATCAATCCATTTAACGTCATGATCTTTGATGAGTTGAACCGACTTCGACATAGTGTCCTCCGGGTGGCTTCGGGCTGGGGTAGTGGAGTTAGCCCTTAGAATGTGGGTGATGCCGGCGCGGATACTCCGCCATGGCAACCTGCCTCACAAGAGAGCAAATTGCATGCCAGTGCGCCAACATGGGTTTTCTGTTCCAAAAACGCCCCTATAACGGTGCATTACGACAAAAGCCCGAAAATAGCGCACCTCAATGTAGCGCAAAGGCGTGCAGGTGCACCCATTTAGTGCGTTGCGCCTGCTGTGCATATTAACTGGTTAAACCTTGAGCGATTTCCGCTATAATCCGCGCCCCCCTTTTTCAGCAGGCCCGGCGCGCGCTGTTTCCATGAAATTAATCGTTAAAGTCTTCCCCGAGATCACCATCAAAAGCCGACCGGTACGGACGCGTTTCATCCGTCAGTTGGCCAAGAACATCCGTGCCGTGCTCCGCGATCTGGACCCGGCTGTGGTGGTGAACGGCGTGTGGGACAACCTCGAGCTGGAAACCCGTGTCACCGAGCCCAAAGCCTTGAAGGACATGACCGAGCGCCTGAGCTGCATGCCGGGGATCGCGCACTTCCTGCAGGTGGATGAGTACCCGCTGGGCGACTTCGACGACATCACCGAGAAGTGCAAACAGCACTACGGCGACTCGCTTACCGGCAAGATCTTTTCGGTGCGCTGCAAGCGTGCCGGCAAGCACAGCTTCAGCTCCATGGACGTCGAGAAATATGTCGGCAGCAAGCTGCGTCGCGAGTGCGGCGCTGCCGGAATTTCCCTGAAAGCACCGCAAATTGAAGTGCGCATGGAAATTCGCGACCAACGGTTGTTTGTGATCCACAGCCAGCACAACAGCATCGGCGGCTACCCGCTGGGCGCTCTGGAACAGACCCTGGTACTGATGTCCGGCGGTTTCGATTCCACGGTGGCGGCCTACCAGATCATGCGTCGCGGCCTCATGAGCCACTTCTGCTTCTTTAATCTGGGCGGGCGTGCACACGAATTGGGCGTGATGGAAGTTGCGCACTTTATCTGGAAGAAGTACGGCAGCTCCCAACGCGTGCTATTTGTGAGCGTGCCGTTCGAGGAAGTGCTGGGCGAAATTCTCGGCAAAGTCGATAACAGTCATATGGGCGTGGTATTGAAGCGTATGATGTTGCGCGCTGCCTCGCGGATCGCCGACCAGTTGCAGATCGACGCGCTGGTCACCGGTGAAGCGATCTCCCAGGTATCGAGCCAGACGCTGCCGAACTTGTCGATCATCGATTGTGTTACCGAGAAGCTGGTACTGCGCCCACTGATCGCCAGCCACAAGCAGGACATCATCGACCTGGCAGAGCAGATCGGCACCGCCGATTTTGCCAAGCACATGCCCGAGTACTGCGGGGTCATCTCGGTGAACCCCAAGACCCACGCCAAGCGTCACCGCGTGGAGCATGAAGAGAAAGAATTCGACATGGCGATTCTGGAGCGTGCGCTCGAGAACGCCAAACTGGTCCCGATCGATCGCGTCATCGACGAGCTGGGCCAGGACATCAAGATCGAAGAAGTCAGCGAAGCCCTGGCCGGCCAGATCGTCATCGACATCCGTCACCCGGATGCCGCTGAGGATGAGCCGCTGGAAATCGCCGGCATCGACGTACAAACGCTGCCGTTCTATGCATTGAACGCGCGTTTCAAGGAACTGGATAACAGCCGTCAGTACCTGCTGTATTGCGACAAAGGCGTGATGAGTCGCCTGCATGCCCACCATTTGCTCAGTGAGGGGCATGCCAATGTGCGCGTTTATCGACCGAGCTAAGAGCCCGGGGCTGTTTGCCTGTGGCCTGCGTCACCGGCCCCCCGACTCTGCCGTCAAGCTGTAACGGCAAGGCCTGACTCTACTGTTAATCGCTGCCACGACCTGTCAGCACACCGAATCCTCTGATCGAGATACACAAGTGATCGAAAATCTACGTAACATCGCCATCATTGCTCACGTTGACCATGGTAAAACCACCCTGGTAGACAAACTCCTGCGTCAGTCCGGCACCCTGGAGCGCAACGAGCTCAACGACGAGCGCGTGATGGACTCCAACGACCAGGAAAAAGAGCGCGGTATTACCATCCTGGCGAAAAACACCGCCATCAACTGGAACGGCTACCACATCAACATCGTGGACACCCCGGGCCACGCCGACTTCGGCGGCGAAGTCGAACGCGTAATGTCGATGGTGGACTCCGTTCTGCTGCTGGTTGACGCTCAAGACGGCCCTATGCCGCAAACCCGTTTCGTGACCAAGAAGGCCTTCGAAGCCGGCCTGCGTCCGATCGTGTGCATCAACAAGGTTGACCGTCCAGGCGCGCGTCCGGACTGGGTTCTGGACCAGATCTTCGACCTGTTCGACAACCTGGGTGCCACCGAAGAACAGCTGGACTTCAAAGTCGTCTACGCCTCGGCCCTGAACGGTATTGCCGGTCTGGACCACACCGACATGGCTGAAGACATGACCCCGCTGTACCAGTCGATCGTCGACAACGTACCTGCGCCGGCTGTTGACCGTGACGGTCCGTTCCAGATGCAGATCTCGGCACTGGACTACAACAGCTTCCTGGGTGTTATCGGCGTTGGCCGTATCGCCCGTGGTCGCGTCAAGCCGAACACCCCGGTTGTCGCTATCGGCGCCGACGGCAAGAAGCGCAACGGTCGTATCCTGAAGCTGATGGGCCACCACGGCCTGCACCGCATCGACGTTGAAGAAGCTGCAGCTGGCGACATCGTGTGCATCAGCGGTATGGACTCGCTGTTCATCTCCGATACCCTGTGCCACCCGGACGCGGTAGAAGCGATGAAGCCTCTGACCGTTGACGAGCCAACCGTTTCCATGACCTTCCAGGTAAACGACTCGCCTTTCTGCGGTAAAGAAGGCAAGTTCGTGACCTCCCGTAACATCAAGGAGCGTCTGGACAAAGAGCTGCTGTACAACGTTGCACTGCGCGTTGAAGAAGGCGACTCGGCTGACAAGTTCAAGGTTTCCGGCCGTGGTGAGCTGCACCTCTCGGTACTGATCGAAACCATGCGTCGCGAAGGCTTCGAAATGGGCGTTGGTCGTCCTGAAGTGATCATCCGTCAAGTTGACGGCGTGAAGCAGGAACCGTTCGAAAACGTCACTATCGACACCCCTGAAGAATCCCAGGGCAAGGTCATGGAAGAGATGGGCCTGCGTAAAGGCGACCTGACCAACATGGTGCCGGATGGCAAAGGCCGTGTGCGTCTGGAATACAACATCCCTGCTCGCGGTCTGATCGGTTTCCGTAACCAGTTCCTGACCCTGACCAACGGTGCTGGCATCCTGACCTCGATCTTCGATCGCTACGACACCATGAAGTCCGGCGACATGTCCGGCCGTCAGAACGGTGTTCTGGTCTCGGTAGAAACCGGCAAGGCACTGACCTACTCCCTGGAAACCCTCCAGGCGCGTGGCAAGCTGTTCGTTGAACACGGTCAAGAGATCTACAACGGTCAGATCGTCGGTCTGAACAGCCGTGACAACGACATGGGCGTCAACCCAACCAAAGGCAAGAAGCTCGACAACATGCGTGCTTCGGGTAAAGACGAAACCATCGCCCTGGTTCCACCTGTTCGCTTCACCCTGGAACAGGCCCTGGAATTCATCCAGGACGACGAGCTGTGTGAAGTCACGCCTAAGTCGATCCGCCTGCGTAAGAAGATCCTGGACGAAGGCGAGCGTACCCGCGCTGCCAAGAAAGCCAAGAACTGAGTTAACTCAGGCTGAATGAAAAACGCCCCCGGTCGAAAGGCCGGGGGCGTTTTTTTATGCCTGCAGGTTTTGTGGTGACTGTGCCGACCCTATCGGGGGCAAGCCCCCTCCCACATTTTGAACTGTGAACACTTTCAAGTGTGGGAGGGGGCTTGCCCCGATAGGGCCCTTGAAAGCCCCGCAAAACCCTGATCAGAACTTGTCGAGGGTCTTGAACGTGGTCTCGCGCACCACTTCCTTCGGCTTGTACGCGCAGTATCCCGGACGCGGCCCGATCTTCGGGTGGTTGCGGCAGGTATCCGGGCGCTTGTCATAAATAGTGCAGAAGCGCGTCTTACGATCCAGGTACAGGCAATCGTTGTTGCTCATGCGCTGCAGGGTAAAAATCTCGGATTTGGAATTGAAGCGCTCGACGATGCCTTCCTTCTGCAGGCGCTTGGCGATGTTCTTCGGCGGGTCGCCACGCTCGAATTCATCGACGATGCCAATGCGGATCAGGTCCTTGATCTTCACTTCGACCGGCAGCGTGCAGCAGCTGGACACGCAACCACCGCACATATGCGCGGAATATTTCTGCCACGTTTCAAGACGGTCGAGTTCCGCGGCGGCGATCAATTGAGGCTTCATCAGGGTTCCAAAAGGTGGGGCTGTATCCGGGCGCGCGATCATACCGGGATTGGTGATTTTTTGAACAATATTTTCTGGGTTTCAGCTCAAAGGCAGATCGGGCACGACCCCTGCATCTAATTCACGCAACGGTGAATGCGTTAAAAAACTGCCGAACCAGCGCGTCTACCGCCTGTCAGACCGTCTAGGCTCTAGCAACTCCTTCTATCTCGCCCGAGGTCGCAATTGATGTCTCAGGAACCACTTGCACGAGAAGCAGAGGTAGCCGCATTCCGCGATGCCGTCTTGACCAAACTCACCTACGCGGTGGGCAAGGACCCGGATCACGCCTTCGACCACGACTGGTTCGAAGCCATTGCCCTGGCCGCCCGCGACCAGATGGTCGACCACTGGATGGACCATACGCGGCGTATCTACCGCAAAGGCCAGAAGCGCGTTTATTACCTTTCCCTGGAATTCCTCATCGGCCGCCTGCTCTACGACAGTCTGAGCAACCTTGGCGTGCTGGAGATTGCGCGCGAAGCGTTGTCCGAGCTGGGTGTCGACCTGGAGCGCATTCGCCTGCTGGAGCCCGACGCGGCGCTCGGCAACGGTGGCTTGGGCCGCCTGGCTGCGTGCTTCATGGAAAGCATGTCGACCCTGGGCATTGCCGGCCATGGTTATGGCATTCGTTATGAGCACGGCTTATTCCGCCAGGCGATTGTCGATGGCTGGCAGCAGGAGCAGACCGAGCGTTGGCTGGATTTCGGCAACCCGTGGGAGTTCGAGCGGGCCGAAGTGATTTACCCGATCGGCTTTGGCGGCAGCGTCGAAACCCTGGCGGATGCCTCCGGCAAGATGATTCAGGTGTGGTCGCCCAACGAAACCGTCCGGGCCGTGGCCTACGACACTCCGGTGGTCGGCTGGCGTGGCGCCAGCGTCAACACCCTGCGCCTGTGGCGCGCCCGTGCGGTGGAAGACTTGCACCTGGAGCGCTTCAACGCCGGTGACCACTTGGGCGCTGTCGCCGAAGTGGCCCGGGCTGAAAGCATCTCCCGCGTACTTTACCCAGCCGACAGCACCGAAGCGGGGCAGGAGCTGCGCCTGCGTCAGGAATACTTCTTTGTCTCCGCTTCATTGCAGGACCTGCTGCGCCGTCACAAGAACATGCACGGCTCGGTGCTGAGCCTGGGCGAACACGCGGCGATCCAGCTCAACGACACGCACCCGTCCATTGCCGTGGCCGAGTTGATGCGGCAGTTGGTGGATTTGCACGATATTCCGTGGGAAGCAGCTTGGGACGTCACCGTTGAAACCCTTTCCTACACCAACCACACGCTGTTGCCCGAAGCCTTGGAAACCTGGCCTGTGGGCCTGATGGAACGCATGCTGCCCCGGCACATGCAGATCATCTACCTGATCAACGCCCAGCACATCGATTCGCTACGCGCCAAAGGCATCCACGATTTCGATGTGCTGCGCGCCGTCTCACTGATCGAAGAAGACAACGGCCGCCGTGTGCGCATGGGCAACCTGGCATTCCTCGGTTCCCACAGTGTCAACGGCGTGTCCGGCCTGCACACGCAACTGATGCGCAGCACCGTATTCTCCGAACTGCACAAGCTGTACCCGGAGCGCATCAACAACAAGACCAACGGCATTACCTTCCGCCGCTGGTTGTACCAGGCCAACCCCAAGCTCACGTCCATGCTGGTGGAGGCGCTCGGTCCGGACATTCTCGACAAGCCCGAAGAGCGACTGCTGGAGCTTGAACCCTTTGCCGAGAAACAGACATTTCGCAAGACGTTTGCCGAGCAACGTTTACACAGTAAGCGTGCACTGGCCGACATCATCCACGAGCGCCTGGGCATTGCAGTGAACCCGGCGGCGATGTTCGACGTGCAGGTCAAGCGTATCCACGAGTACAAGCGCCAACTGCTCAACCTGCTGCACACCGTGGCGCTGTACCAGGCAATCCGTGCCGAACCGGGCACCGACTGGGTGCCGCGCGTGAAGATCTTCGCGGGCAAGGCGGCGGCCAGTTACCACCAGGCCAAGTTAATCATCAAGCTGACCAACGACATCGCGCGCACCGTCAACAACGACCCGACCGTGCGCGGCCTGCTCAAGGTGGTGTTCCTGCCTAACTACAACGTCAGCCTGGCGGAAAGCATCATTCCGGCGGCGGACTTGTCGGAGCAGATCTCTACCGCCGGCTTCGAAGCCTCGGGCACCAGCAACATGAAGTTCGGCCTCAATGGTGCGCTGACCATCGGCACCATGGACGGCGCCAACGTTGAAATGCATGAGCGCGTGGGGGCCGAGCACATGTTTATCTTTGGCCTCAGCGCGCAGCAAGTGGAAGCCCGCAAACACGCCGGGGAGTTCAACGCCGGGCCGGACATCGTCGCCTCCCATCGGTTGAACGATGTGCTGCAAGCGATCCGCGGCGGGGTGTTCTCGCCGGATGATCCGGGCCGCTACGTGGGGTTGATCGATGGGTTGATCGACTACGATCGATTCCTGGTGTGTGCCGACTTCGATTCGTACTGGGACGCCCAGGCGCGGGTCGAGGCGCATTGGCATGATTCCAAGGCGTGGTGGCGTTCGGCGGTGCTGAATACGGCGCGCATGGGCTGGTTCAGCTCGGACCGGACGATCAGGGAGTACGCGACCGAGATCTGGAAAGCCCTCGACTAAACATCGCTGATCCAAAAATGTGGGAGGGGGCTTGCCCCCGATAGCAGCCTGTCAGTTTGCAGATATGTCGACTGGTGCACCGCTATCGGGCGCAAGCTCCCTCCCACATTGGTTCTGCATCGATATACTGGGCGCCGGTTTGCCTAGGGAATATCGACCATGCAATGGATTTTCATGCTGATTGGCCTGGTGCTCGGCTGGACGCTCGATGAGTCGTTCAGCGATGCGGGCATCGGTGCGCTGTTGGGGCTGGGCATTGGCCAGGCGATCCGCCTGGCGAAGCTGTCCTCCCAGGTGGACCAACAGGCGCGTCAGTTGGAAACCACGCAGAAGTCGCTGATAGCGCTGGGTGAGCGCCTGCGGCAACTGGAAGTGCCTGCGCCTGCAACCAGCAGCGTGTTTGTCGAGCCCGCCGTTGCAGAGCCCACCCCCGTCGCCCAAACGCCTGAGCTGGTCTGGGAGCTGCCTGCCGAGCTGACACCTGTGACCATGGTCGCCGAAGCGAGCCAGCCGCTGCCGGATGATGTGTGGGCACCGGCTGCGTCGTCGTCCCCTAAAGAACCTGCCATCCCGCGTGGCCCCAACCTTATCGAGCGTGCCCTCAACGGTGCACGCAATTGGCTGTTTGGCGGCAACACGGTGCTGCGCGTCGGGGTGGTGCTGCTCTTTCTCGGCCTGGCGTTCCTGCTGCGCTACGCCACCGAAGGCATGGTGGTGCCGATCGAGCTGCGTTATGCCGGTGTGGCTGCGGCTGCGGTGGGCCTGCTGGGCCTGGGCTGGTGGCTGCGGCTGCGCAACAGCAACTACGGGTTGATGCTGCAGGGCGCGGGCATTGCGGTGTTGTACCTCACGGTGTTTGCGGCGATGCGTGTGCATCTGCTGATCGATCCCGGCGCGGCAATGGGGTTGCTGGTCGCCGTCACGGTATTTTCAGCGATCCTGGCGATCACCCAGGATGCCCTCGGCCTCGCCTGTGCGGCGGCTTTGGGCGGTTTTGCGGCACCGATCCTGGTATCGACCGGCGCCGGAAGCCATGTGGCGTTGTTCAGTTACTTTGCGTTGCTCAATGCCGGCATTCTCGCGATTGCCTGGTTCAAGGCCTGGCGCCTGCTGAATGTGATCGGCTTTGTGGGCACCTTCGGGATCGGTTTCGCCTGGGGTATGCGTTCCTACACGCCGGAGCTGTTGTGGAGCACCGAGCCGTTCCTGCTCCTGTTTTTCGCGATGTACCTGGCAATCGGCCTGTTGTATGCCTGGCGCAAGTTGCTGGAGATGGGCGAGGGCGACAGCCTGGGTACGCAATTGCGCAAGGGCGACTATGTCGACGGCACCTTGTTGTTCGGCCCGCCGCTGGTGGGCTTTGGCTTGCAGTTCGCGCTGGTGCAACACCTTGAGTTCGCCGCTGCGTTCAGTGCGCTGGGCCTGGGCATTATTTACATGGTCTTGGCCCGTGTATTCAGTGGTGGGCGCGCCGGGCTCCTGACGGAAACCTGTCTGGCCCTGGGGGTGATCTTCGCCAGCCTGGCCATTCCCTTGGGCCTCGATGCACGCTGGACCGCTGCGGCGTGGGCTGTCGAAGGCGCCGGGATCTTCTGGCTCGGCCTACGCCAGCATCGCCCCGTGGCGCGGGCGTTCGCCTTGCTGTTGCAACTGGGTTCGTTGCTCGCCTTCCTCAGCGAACTGCGCGATGGCCAGGACACCTTGCTGCTGGGCCCTCCATTAGGGGCGTTGTTGCTGGGCGCCGCACTGTTGTTCAGTTTTTACCAACTACACAAAGCCGCGCCGGAGCAGAGCCGGCGTTGGGAGCGTCTCGGCGCTCCAGGGCTCGCCATACTCGGCCTGGGTTGCGCCTACCTGCTGGCGCCGCTGTTGTTTTCAACCCAAGGCAGCATCGTCAGTTGGGCAGTTGCGGGCCTTGCGACCCTATGGGTGGGCCAGCGTATCGGCTCGCCGGTGGTAGTGCGCTGTGGCATTGCTGTGCAAGTCCTTTCGGGCGCGCTGTTTGCCCTCGACCCCGTGAGCAATGCCTGGACGCCGATGATCATTGCCTTGGCGGCAATGCCCGGCGCCTGGCGCTTGCCCCGTGGCCGTTTGTCCTCAGCTCTGCTGGCCTGGGGTGTGGCGTGGTGGGCGCTGGCGGTGATCATTGAAGTGTGGCGCTTGGCGCCTGTACCTCTGCACGCTGCACTGTTGCTGCTGGCGGCTGCGCTGAGCGGACTGATCTGGACGTTACTGGCGCTGCGGTTGCGCTGGGTGGCGTTGGGTCTCGCCAGCACGTTGCTGATGCCTGCGGCGGGCCTGGTGTTGTGGGGCGCATGGACCGAGTATTACCACCCAGCCGCGCAGTTCGGCTGGCTGGCCTGGCTGGCGGTGTTCGGGGTGCATTTCATCTCGCTGCGACGCTTGGCGGCACTGGTGCCTGGAAAGGTCTTAAGTGCGGCTCATGTACTGGGCTGCTGGATGCTGATCGGCGTACTGGCACTGGAACTGCGCTACGGCTTGCTGATGCTCTCGAGCGAATACAACGCCTGGCGCTGGCTGGGCTGGGCGATCCTGCCAAGCCTGTACCTGGTGCTGGCCGCCGCGCCGCGCAGCTGGCCGTGGCCTGTTTCCGCGTACCCAAGGGAATACCGCGTGCTCGCCGCATTGCCGCTGGCGGTGCTGATGCTCGGTTGGTTCTGGCTGGCGAACATCTTCAGTGACGGCACTGCCAAGCCGCTGCCCTATCTGCCTATGCTCAATCCGCTGGACCTGGGCCTGCTGTTCGCGTTGCTGGGCATTTACCTGTGGTCGCGCAGCGCCGCGCCGCAGCGTGGGCCGCGTGTCGAGTCGATCGCCCAAGGTGTCGCGGGGCTTTCGCTGTTCGCCTTCTTTACCGCGCTGGTGATGCGCACGGCCCACCATTGGGGCGGCGTGCCGTTTCAATTGGATGCGTTGCTGGAGTCGATGCTGGTACAGGCCGGCCTGTCGATTGTCTGGACCCTGATCGCCCTCGGCCTGATGATCGGCGGCCACCTGCGCCATCGTCGTGAAGTGTGGCTGATCGGCGCGGCGCTGATTGCGGTGGTGGTGGCCAAGCTGTTCTTCGTCGAATTGAGTAACCGCGGCGGCCTGGCGCGGATCGTGTCGTTTATCGGCGTGGGCGGGTTGTTGCTGGTGGTGGGCTATTTTGCACCGTTGCCGCCCAAACGTATTGAAACTGAGGGAGCGTCTTCTTGATAGGCAAGCTGAGTCTGAGTGGGTTAACGATATGGACGCTGTGCTCGGTGGCGTTTGCTCAAGAGCGGCCGGCTGATTTCGCCACCCAGGTGCCGCTCGCCGTGAGCGGCACTGGCCCCTGGTATCGCCTGGACCTGCCGTTGGCGGTTCAACTGAATGCACGCCAGGCCGATCTCAGCGATGTGCGAGTGTTTAACGCCGCCGGTGAACCCCAGGCCTATGCGCTGTCTCGCCAGTCCGCGCAACGCTCCGAGAGTCGCAACGTCACTGACGTGAAGTGGTTCCCGCTGTACGCCGCCGACACTCAAACAGCGTTGCCCGACGTGGTGATGAAGGCCTCTACCACAGGCACCTTGGTGGAAATAACCCCATCCACTGCACCCAAACCCGGCAAGCAAGTACTGCGCGGCTGGGTGTTGGACGCCAGCGCGATCAAGGCGCCCTTGCAGCAATTGACCCTGGACTGGAGCCGCGAACAGGAGGGCTTCCAGCGTTTCAGCATCGAGGCCAGTGATGACTTGCAGCACTGGGACGCCTGGGGCGATGGGCAGGTGGCGCGCTTGTCGTTTGCCGACGAACGGGTCGAGCAACATGACGTGAACTTGCCCGGGCAATCGGCGCGCTACCTGCGTCTGGTCTGGCAGGGCCAGGCGGCGCCGCTGCTGACCTCGGCCAAACTGGTGAGCGCTACCCGCAGCAGCGTGCCGCTGCCGTTGGTATGGTCGCAGCCGCTCACGGGTACGCGGCTTGGCGCCGGGGAATACAGTTGGCAGTTGTCGGCGGGGGTGAGCATCGAACGCTTGCGCGTCGAGTTGAAGCAACCCAACACGCTGGCGCCCGTGACGTTATCCGGTCGAAGGGACAGCAAGCAGGCATGGCAGCCGTTGAGCAATGGTCTGTTGTATCGCCTGACCCAGAATGGCCAGGACGTGGTGCAGGATGAACTGCAACTGCCGGGGCAAACGGTGGCCGAGCTCAAATTGCAGGTAGATGAGCGCGGTGGTGGTCTGGGCGTCGAGGCGCCGGCGCTGCGCTTTGCAGTGCGTGCCACGCAGTTGGTGTTCCTGGCGCGGGGGGAGCCACCGTTTACGCTGGCGTTGGGCAATGCGTCCGCCAAGGCCGCGAGCTTGCCGCTGTCGACCTTGATCCCGGACTACAAACCCGAGCGCTTCGAGACGCTGGGGCAGGCCAAGGTCGTCGGGGAAGTCGCGGTCACACCGGTTGCGATGGTAGCCGCTGCCGATCCCGGGACGAACTGGAAAAAGCTTGGGCTCTGGGCCGTACTGCTGCTCGGCGTGGCGGCACTGGGCGCCATGGCCTACAGTTTGCTGCGCAAGCCGCCGGCGGCACGTTAAATAAAGTCCATGAACTCTATTGGGTTTAAATCCTCTGATAGGAGGAAATACGCCCCGACTCGCGTTAAACTGCGCGGGTTTTCAAGCCCCCCATTCTCCGGAGCCTTACATGTCCCGCGTTACCTTGAGTCGCTATTTGATCGAGCAGACCCGCAGCAACAACACGCCTGCCGATCTGCGCTTCCTTATCGAAGTGGTGGCGCGTGCTTGCAAGGAAATCAGCCACGCCGTTTCCAAAGGCGCACTGGGTGGTGTCCTGGGCAGCATGGGCACTGAAAACGTGCAGGGCGAAGTGCAGAAGAAGCTCGACGTCCTGTCCAACGAAATCCTGCTCGAAGCCAACGAATGGGGCGGTCACCTGGCCGGCATGGCGTCCGAAGAAATGGACAATGCCTACCAGATCCCCGGCAAATACCCGAAAGGCGCGTACCTGTTGGTGTTCGACCCACTGGACGGTTCGTCCAACATCGATATCAACGCACCGGTCGGCACCATCTTCTCGGTACTGCGTTGCCCGAATGAATACCTGAGCCAGAACGAAGCGCTGAACGAAAAAGCCTTCCTGCAGCCAGGCACCGAGCAGGTCGCTGCCGGCTACGCGATCTACGGCCCGCAGACCATGCTGGTGCTGACCCTGGGTGACGGCGTCAAGGGCTTCACCCTGGACCGTGAAATGGGCAGCTTCGTACTGACCCACGAAGACATCTCCATTCCTGGGTCGACCCAGGAATTTGCGATCAACATGTCCAACCAGCGCCACTGGGAAGAGCCGGTGAAGCGCTACGTCAACGAGTTGATGGAAGGTGAGGAAGGCCCGTTGAAGAAAAACTTCAACATGCGCTGGGTGGCCGCGATGGTCGCCGACGTGCACCGCATCCTGACCCGTGGTGGCCTGTTCATGTACCCACGCGACAGCCGCGAGCCGTCCAAGCCGGGCAAACTGCGCCTGATGTACGAAGCCAACCCGATGTCGTTCCTGGTTGAGCAGGCGGGCGGCGCGTCCACCGACGGCCATCAGCGCATCCTCGACATTCAGCCGGAAGGCCTGCACCAGCGTGTGGCGGTGTTCCTGGGGTCGAAGGAAGAAGTCGAGCGCGTGACGGCTTACCACAAGAAGTAAGCTGCGGCGACAAGTGACTGGTGTTGTTGTGAGCCGGTTCACCGTTGAAGAAGCCCCGAAACGTTTCAGCGTTTTCGGGGCTTTTTTGTTTTCGCTCATCGGGAACCAGACACCTCTTTTCCCTTCTAAGCTTCTGGCAGATACCCACGCTGCTTCGTCCCTCCAGGAGTGTTTCCATGTCGTTACGCCGTTTCGCTTTGCTGGCTTTTTGCGTGCTGTTGGCCGCTTGCAGCAAGGTCAACCAAGAAAACTATCAAAAATTGTCGGCTGGCATGGCCAAGGCTGAGGTGGAGTCGTTGCTGGGCAAGCCGACCGATTGTTCCGGCGCACTGGGCATGTCCAGTTGTACCTGGGGCGATAAAAACAGCTTTATCAGCGTTCAATATGCCGGTGACAAGGTTCTGATGTTTTCCGGGCAAGGCCTGAAGTAAACCGGGGCGCAAGCCTGCGGGAGAAGAAGAATGATGCGTTTTGTTTTGTTCCTTTGTGCCAGCCTGTTTTTGGCGGGCTGTGCCAGCCATTCTGGCGATGATCTGCAACCCAAGACAGCGAGCAACGTCAACCTCAAGCGTTACCAGGGCACCTGGTATGAGTTGGCCCGATTGCCGATGTACTTCCAGCGCAACTGTGCGCAGTCCGAAGCCCGCTACACCCTGTTGCCCGACGGCGACATGTCGGTGTTCAACCGCTGCCTGACGACCGAATGGAAGTGGGAGGAAGCCAAGGGTACCGCCACCCCGCAAGTGCCGGGCAAGACCGACAAGCTCTGGGTGGAATTCAACAACTGGTTCACCTCGCTGCTGCCGGGCGTCGCCAAGGGCGATTACTGGGTGCTGTATGTCAGCGATGACTACAAGACCGCCATTGTCGGCAGCCCGAGCCGGCGCTACATGTGGATCCTTTCGCGCACGCCAACGGTCAATGCGGACACCCGCGAAGACCTGCTGAGCAGGGCGCGACAGCAGGGGTATGACACCACACGGTTGATCTGGCGTACGTCGGACAAGCAGATGGCGAAGACTTCGCAATAATCTGAGAACTCCTCAATCAATGTGGGAGGGGGCTTGCCCCCGATAGCGGTGTGTCAGTATCTGATTTGCTGGCTGACACTCTGCAATCGGGGGCAAGCCCCCTCCCACCGTTTTTAACCGAGTAAATCCCTCAAGACCTGTGTGAACGCTCGGCTGCTTTCTTCTTCGCCGGCATGTTGCCCATCGCGCACCACCCACTTTCCATTCACCAGCACATCCCGCACCTGCCGATCACCGCCGGCAAACAACCAGCGATTCAGAATCCCGTCCTCGGTCGCCGTGGCCAGGTACGGATCATTACCGTCCAGCACAATCCAATCCGCACGTTTGCCCACTTCCAATCGGCCAATTGGCTGTCCCAGCGCCTGGGCACCACCGTCCAGCGCGGCATCGAACAGCGTGCGCCCAACCATCGGCTGGTCACTGCGATACAAGCGGTTACGCCGTTGATCACGCAGGCGCTGGCCGTATTCCAGCCAGCGCAATTCTTCCACCACGCTCAGTGACACATGGCTGTCGGAGCCGATACCCAGGCGTCCGCCCTGGACGAGGAAGTCCACCGCCGGGAAAATCCCATCACCCAGGTTGGCCTCGGTGGTCAGGCACAAACCGGCAATCGCCCGGCTCTTGGCCATGCGCGTCACCTCATCGGCGTCGGCATGGGTGGCGTGCACCAGGCACCAGCGTTCATCGACGTCGACATTGTCATACAGCCATTGCAGTGGGCGTTTGCCGCTCCAGGCCAGGCAGTCGTCGACTTCCTTCTGCTGCTCGGCAATGTGGATATGCACCGGGCACGCCTTGTCGCTGGCGGCCAGCACTTCGTTGATTTGTTGCGGTGTGACGGCGCGTAGCGAGTGAAAACACAGGCCCAGTTGCTGTGCGGGTTGCGCGGCCAGAATTGGCTGCAGACGCGCTTGCAGCTCCAGATAATTTTCAGTGCTGTTGATAAAGCGTCGCTGGCCTTCATTGGGCGCCTGGCCGCCAAACCCAGAGTGGGTGTAGAGCACCGGCAACAACGTCAGGCCAATCCCGCTGCTGGCCGCCGCCTGGCTGATCTGCCGCGACAATTGTGTGCGATCGGCATAGGGCTGGCCGCTGACGTCATGGTGCACGTAGTGAAACTCGGCCACCGAGGTATAGCCGGCCTTGAGCATCTCGATATACAGCTGGCGCGCGATGACCTGGAGTTGGTCCGGGTCGATCTTGCCGACCATGCGGTACATCAGGTCACGCCAGGTCCAGAAACTGTCATTCGGGTTGCCGGCCACCTCGGCCAAGCCGGCCATGGCACGCTGGAATGCGTGAGAATGCAAGTTCGGCATACCCGCCAAGACCGGCCCTCTCAGCCGTTCGGCCCCCTCTGCGCTGGCATTGGCCCCAACGTTGGTCAGCAGGCCATCGTCGCTGACTTCAAGACGTACATCATTGGCCCATCCATCAGGCAGCAGCGCGCGTTCGGCGAAGAAAGCGGACATGATCAAGGCACCCCGGTCGTGTGTTTATTTGTATATACATATACAGACGTTTGCCTGCTCGGTAAACTCCGGCAATCTATGCATCTTTTTCCCCTGCAAGGATTCCCCGTGCCGACTCCGCCCGCCAACTCTTCGCTGGCTGCCCACATGGACGAAAGTCCGGCGCCCTTGTATGCCCGCGTCAAACAGATGATCAGCCAGCAGATCCTCAACGGCAACTGGCCGCCCCATTACCGCGTGCCATCGGAGAGCGAGTTGGTCAGCCAACTGGGTTTCAGTCGCATGACCATCAACCGCGCCCTGCGCGAACTCACCGCCGAAGGGTTGCTGGTGCGCATGCAAGGCGTCGGCACGTTTGTCGCCGAACCCAAGAGCCAGTCGGCGCTGTTCGAGGTGCACAACATCGCCGATGAGATCGCCTCCCGCGGTCACCGGCATACCTGCCAGGTCATCACCCTGGGTGAAGAGGCCGCCGGTTCCGAGCGCGCCGTTGCCTTGGAGATGCGTGAAGGCGGGCGGGTGTTCCATTCATTGATCGTGCACTTCGAAAACGATATTCCCGTGCAAATCGAAGACCGCTTCGTCAATGCCCTGGTCGCGCCGGAATACCTGCAGCAGGATTTCACCCAGCAAACGCCTTACGCCTACCTGAACCAAGTGGCGCCACTGACCGAAGGCGAGCATGTGGTCGAAGCCATCCTCGCCGATGCGGCCGAATGCAAACTGCTGCAGATCGAGCCCAGTGAGCCGTGCCTGTTGATCCGCCGACGCACCTGGTCGGGTCGCCAGCCGGTGACCGCTGCGCGTTTGATCCACCCCGGTTCCCGTCACAGCCTGGAAGGACGTTTCAGTAAATGAGTAGCGTAAAAGTCTGGCGCGCCGCTGAGTACGTACGCATGCCGTGGAAAAACGGCGGCGGCAGCACTGAAGAAATCACCCGTGATGCAGGTACAGGGCTGGATGGCTTTGGCTGGCGCTTGTCGATTGCGGATATCGCTGAATCCGGCGGTTTCTCCACCTTTGCCGGCTATCAGCGCGTGATCACCGTAATCAAGGGCGCCGGCATGGTCTTGACCGTGGACGGCGAGGAGCAGCGCGGGTTGCTGCCGCTGCAAGCTTTTGCGTTCAAGGGTGACAGCCAGGTGTCATGCCGTTTGATCACCGGGCCGATCCGCGACTTCAACCTGATCTATTCGCCCCAGCGTTACCACGCACGGCTGCAATGGATCGATGGCGAACAGCGCTTCTTCAGCACGGCGCAGACAGTGCTGGTGTTCAGTGTCGCGGATGAAGTGAAGGTGCTGGACCAAAAGCTAGGCCATCACGACTGCCTGCAAGTGGACGGTAACACTGGCCTGCTGGAGGTTGCCGTGAGCGGTCGCTGTTGTGTTATCGAACTGAGCAACAGCTGAGCGCTTGTATCACCGGCGCTCAGCCAGCGTGGGGAGATGGGTTTACTTAACGCACATCAGTTGAAAGCCCATCGAAGAATCGCCCGCGGGTTTGTTGTCTCCCACTTTCAGCGTTAAAACGTTGACGTAGTTGATCGCCGGGACGCTCCCCAACTTGGCGTGGCCGTAGAAGATGTGATCATTGGAGCTGACGTCCGTCACCGACACGGTGCAAAACCGTGGCGCGTCCTTGAACACTCCCGGCACAAACCTGACTTTGTAATCGGAGAAGTAATCAGGTTGGGCGGTGAGTTTCACGTCCTTGATCCACTTGGGTGACTGCGCAGTAATTTTTCCTGTTTTATCAAGGGTCGCAGTAAAGGTGTCGGCAATGGCCTGGACTGAAGCCATGCTTGTCGCCATGAGTACGATAAAGATGCCTGCCCGTTTTAGAGTGGTCACGATAAGTCTTCCATGGTGTTGGGTGTGTGAAAGCCGACTCTAAACCACTGAATATACAAAAAAATCCGTTTTTACTGGGCTACAGATAACTCAGAAAAATCGTCGTTGGGACGCGCCTTTTACCTGGCAGGCCAGGCGCGCCATTTCACTGCTACGCATGCCCACCCTCGATTCCCAACCGTGCGCACCATTTTGTTACCGAATGCCCCAATGCGGCGCAATGCTGCATTGGGGTGACAAACCCCTCTCCCGGGAAGAAACGTCTGCAAGAAATTTCATCAAGCCTCAAAGCCTCAATTTCCAAGGCTTGCACACCCCTTCACAAAAAATCCCGACAACGCCTTTCTAAAGTTGGCCGCTTGATTGCATATGCTTGTATGTACAAGTAAAGATGTGTGCGTAAGACTCTCCTTCGCACCATCCATGTTCGCGCATCATGCCGAGGAGTCCAGTCGTGACCGATTTTTCTAAAGCCAGGCCTACAAAATACCGTGACGTCGAAATCCGTGCCGCCCACGGTAACAAGCTCACCGCCAAAAGCTGGCTGACTGAAGCGCCGCTGCGCATGCTGATGAACAACCTCGATCCACAAGTGGCCGAGAACCCGAAAGAGCTGGTGGTGTATGGCGGTATTGGCCGCGCAGCACGCAACTGGGAGTGCTACGACCAGATCGTCGAGAGCCTCACCCACCTGAATGACGACGAAACCCTGCTGGTGCAATCCGGCAAGCCGGTCGGCGTGTTCAAGACCCACAGCAATGCACCGCGTGTACTGATCGCCAACTCCAACCTGGTGCCGCACTGGGCTAGCTGGGAGCACTTCAACGAACTGGATGCCAAGGGCCTGGCCATGTACGGCCAGATGACCGCCGGCAGCTGGATCTACATCGGCAGCCAGGGCATCGTCCAGGGCACCTACGAAACCTTCGTCGAAGCCGGTCGCCAGCATTACAACAGTGACCTCAAAGGCCGTTGGGTACTGACTGCCGGCCTCGGCGGCATGGGCGGCGCCCAGCCGCTGGCGGCCACTCTGGCTGGCGCCTGCTCGCTGAACATCGAGTGCCAGCAGGTCAGCATCGATTTCCGCCTGAACAGCCGTTATGTCGACGAACAAGCCACCGACCTCGACGACGCCCTGGCACGCATCGCCAAATACACCAAGGAAGGCAAGGCTATCTCCATCGCCCTGCTGGGCAACGCCGCCGAAATCCTGCCGGAACTGGTCAAGCGTGGCGTGCGCCCGGACATGGTCACCGACCAGACCAGCGCCCACGACCCCCTCAACGGTTACCTGCCCGCTGGCTGGACCTGGGACGAATACCGCGCCCGCGCCAAGACCGAGCCCGCCGCCGTGATCAAGGCCGCCAAGCAGTCGATGGCCGTGCACGTCAAAGCCATGCTGGAATTCCAGAAGCAAGGCATCCCGACTTTCGACTACGGCAACAACATCCGCCAGATGGCCCAGGAAGAGGGCGTGGAAAACGCCTTCGATTTCCCGGGTTTCGTTCCGGCCTATATCCGCCCGCTGTTCTGCCGTGGCATCGGCCCGTTCCGCTGGGCGGCGCTGTCCGGTGACCCGCAGGACATCTACAAGACCGACGCCAAAGTCAAAGAGCTGATCCCGGACGACGCGCACCTGCACAACTGGCTGGACATGGCCCGCGAACGCATCAGCTTTCAGGGCCTGCCGGCACGTATCTGCTGGGTTGGCCTGGGCCAGCGCGCCAAGCTCGGCCTGGCGTTCAACGAAATGGTGCGCAGCGGCGAGTTGTCGGCACCGGTGGTGATCGGCCGTGACCACCTCGATTCCGGCTCGGTCGCAAGCCCGAACCGCGAAACCGAAGCCATGCAGGACGGCTCCGACGCCGTATCCGACTGGCCGCTGCTCAACGCTCTGCTCAACACCGCGAGCGGCGCGACCTGGGTGTCGCTGCACCACGGTGGTGGTGTGGGCATGGGCTTCTCCCAGCACTCCGGCATGGTCATCGTCTGCGACGGTACCGATGAAGCGGCTGAGCGGATCGCCCGTGTGCTGCACAACGACCCGGCCACCGGGGTGATGCGCCACGCAGACGCCGGCTACCAGATCGCGATCGATTGCGCCAAGGAGCAGGGCTTGAACCTGCCGATGATCAAGTAAGCCAGCACCACCCTGAAACAATCCATCAGAGGTTGAACCGACATGGCTGCAAATGACACCACCCCGTTGATCGAAAGGCGTTCGATCGACTACATCCCGGAAGCGGAAAGACACGGTCGTCTGTTCAGCCAGTTCACCCTGTGGATGGGCGCCAACCTGCAGATCACCGCGATTGTCACCGGGGCCCTGGCCGTGGTGCTGGGCGGTGATGTGTTCTGGTCGTTGATCGGTCTGTTGATCGGTCAACTGATCGGCGGTGGGGTCATGGCGTTGCATGCGGCGCAAGGGCCCAAGCTGGGCCTGCCGCAGATGATCTCCAGCCGGGTGCAGTTCGGTGTGTATGGCGCGGCGATTCCGATCGTGCTGGTGTGCCTGATGTACCTGGGTTTCACCGCCACCGGCACCGTGCTTTCGGGGCAGGCGCTGGGCCAGTTGTTCGGGGTCAGCGACAGCGTGGGCATCCTGATTTTCGCCAGTGTGATCGTGCTGGTCACGGTGCTCGGCTACCGGGTGATCCATTTCATTGGTCGCGTCGCCAGCGTCATTGGCGTGGTCGCCTTTGTCTACCTGTTCAGCCGGCTGATGAGCCAGACCGATGTGGGCGCACTCCTGCAAATCCGCCACTTCAGCTGGAGCAGTTTCCTGCTGGCGGTATCGCTCGCGGCCTCCTGGCAGATTGCCTTCGGCCCGTACGTGGCGGACTACTCGCGTTACCTGCCAAGCAAGACGTCATCGGTGAAAACCTTTTTCGCCGCCGGCGCCGGTTCGGTGGTGGGCGCGCAGGTGGCCATGGTGCTGGGCGTGTTTGCCGCGGCCATGTCCAACGGTCAGTTCGCCGGGCATGAAGTGGCGTACATCGTGGGCTTGAGTGGCACGGGTGCTACCGCTGCGTTGCTGTACTTCAGCATCGCGTTCGGCAAGGTCACCATCTCGACGCTGAACTCCTACGGCAGCTTCATGTGCATCGCGACCATCATCAGCGGCTTTCGTGGTCGCCTGGAGGTCACGCGCCTGCAGCGCCTGGTGTTCGTGCTGGCGATTGTCGGCACGGCGACCCTGATCGCATTGCTCGGCCAGCACTCGTTCCTGGGGGCGTTCAAGTCCTTCATCCTGTTCCTGCTGGCGTTCTTCACGCCCTGGAGCGCGATCAACCTGGTGGACTACTACTGCATCACTCGCGAGCGCTATGACGTACCGGCGCTGGCCGACCCGAACGGTCGCTATGGCCGCTGGAACCTGCTGGGAATCAGCGTCTACGTGTTCGGCGTGCTGGTGCAGTTGCCGTTCATCTCCACCAAGTTCTACACAGGTCCCTTGGTGGCCGCGCTGGGTGATGTGGATATCTCCTGGATCATCGGCCTGATACTGCCCGCAGCGCTGTATTACCTGTGTGCGAAAAAATGGCACGGCACCGTGCCCGATCAACTGATCCTGCCAACAGAGCAGGGCGCTATACCCACAACAAACGGGCTGGCTGCACAGGCCTGATGGGACGTGGACAGGGCAGGATGCCTACTGACTGCCGTAATCCATTTCAAGATTGGGAGCGTCACAACAATGAAAATGCATAAAACCCTGATGGCTACCTTGCTCTCTGCGGGCTTGCTGGCCAGCGCTGGCGCCCAGGCAGCCGGTTGGTGCGAATCCGGCAAACCGGTGAAATTCGCCGGGCTGAACTGGGAGAGCGGCATGTTGCTCACTGACATCCTGCAAACCGTGCTGGAAAAAGGCTACGACTGCAAAACCGACAGCCTGCCGGGCAACTCCATCACCATGGAAAACGCCCTGAGCAGCAATGATATCCAGGTGTTTGCCGAAGAGTGGGTCGGCCGCAGCGAGGTCTGGAACAAGGCCGAGAAGGCCGGCAAAGTCGTCGGCGTCGGTGCCCCTGTAGTGGGCGCTATCGAAGGCTGGTACGTGCCGCGCTATGTGATCGAAGGCGACGCCAAGCGCAAGCTGGAACCCAAGGCCCCGGACCTGAAAAACATCGCCGACCTGGCCAAGTACGCCTCGGTGTTCAAGGACCAGGAAGAGCCCTCCAAGGGCCGTTTCTACAACTGTCCGGCCGGCTGGACCTGCGAGCTCGACAACAGCGAGATGCTGAAAAGCTACGGGCTGGAAAGCACCTACACCAACTTCCGCCCAGGCACCGGCCCGGCGCTGGATGCGGCGGTGCTGTCGAGCTACAAGCGTGGCGAGCCGATCCTGTTCTACTACTGGTCGCCCACGCCGCTGATGGGCCAGGTCGATTTGGTCAAGCTGGAAGAAAAACCCGGCGTGGATAAAAGCGTGAGCATCAAGGTCGGCTTGTCCAAGACCTTCCACGAGCAAGCCCCTGAATTGGTGGCCGTGCTGGAAAAGGTCAACCTGCCCATCGACCTGCTGAACCAGAACCTGGGCCGCATGGCCAAGGAGCGAATTGAGTCGCCAAAACTGGCGAAAATTTTCCTCAAGGAACATCCTGAAGTCTGGCACGCCTGGGTGAGCGACGACGCAGCCAAGAAAATCGACGCGGCCTTGTAGGTCAAGCGTGCCCGGCTACCCTGAAGGGCCGGCCGGGCGCCTGGCCACAACCCACTGGATCGAGAGCACGATATGTTTCCTGAGAGTTTTACGTTTTCCATCGCCGACTGGGTCAACGGTTGGGTGGACTCACTGGTCACCAACTACGGCGATGTGTTCCGGCACATCTCCGACACCCTGCTGTGGGCCATCGTCAACCTGGAAGGCTTGCTGCGCGCAGCGCCCTGGTGGCTGATGCTGGCCATCGTCGGCGCCGTCGCCTGGCACGCGACCCGCAAGGTGGTGACCACGGCGGTGATCGTCGGCCTGCTGTTCCTGGTGGGCGCGGTTGGCCTGTGGGACAAGCTGATGCAGACCCTGGCCCTGATGATGGTCGCTACGGTGATCTCGGTGCTGATCGGCATTCCGCTGGGCATCCTGTCGGCGCGCAGCAATCGCTTGCGTTCGGTATTGATGCCGCTGCTGGACATCATGCAGACCATGCCGAGCTTCGTGTACCTGATCCCGGTGCTGATGCTGTTCGGCCTGGGCAAGGTCCCGGCGATTTTCGCCACGGTGATCTACGCCGCGCCACCGCTGATTCGCCTCACCGACCTGGGCATTCGCCAGGTCGACGGTGAAGTCATGGAAGCCATCAACGCCTTCGGTGCCAACCGCTGGCAGCAACTGTTCGGTGTGCAACTGCCGCTGGCGTTGCCGAGCATCATGGCCGGTATCAACCAGACCACCATGATGGCGCTGTCGATGGTGGTGATCGCCTCGATGATCGGCGCCCGTGGCTTGGGTGAAGACGTACTCGTCGGCATCCAGACCCTCAACGTCGGGCGTGGCCTTGAAGCTGGCCTGGCCATCGTGATTCTCGCAGTGGTCATCGACCGCATTACCCAGGCCTATGGTCGTCCACGGCATGAGGCGAGCAAATGACTACTGTCAGCAAAATCGAAGTCAAAAACGTCTTCAAGATCTTCGGCGCGCGTTCCAAGGATGCGCTGTCGTTGATCGGCCAGGGCAAGACCAAGGACCAGGTGCTGGCCGAGACCGGCTGCGTGGTCGGTGTGAACGACCTGTCCCTGAGCATCGGCACCGGTGAGATCTTTGTGATCATGGGGCTGTCGGGTTCCGGCAAGTCCACACTGGTGCGTCACTTCAACCGCCTGATCGACCCCACCAGCGGCGCGATCCTGGTGGACGGCGAAGACATCCTGCAACTGGACATGGAAGCCCTGCGCCAATTCCGTCGGCACAAGATCAGCATGGTGTTCCAGAGCTTCGGCCTGCTGCCCCACAAGAGCGTGCTCGACAACGTCGCCTATGGCCTGAAGGTGCGTGGCGAAACCAAGCAGGTCTGCGCCGAGCGCGCGTTGCAGTGGATCGAAACCGTGGGCCTCAAGGGCTACGAAAACAAATACCCGCACCAGCTCTCCGGCGGCATGCGCCAGCGTGTCGGCCTGGCCCGCGCCTTGGCGGCTGACACCGACATCATCCTGATGGACGAAGCCTTCAGCGCACTCGACCCGCTGATCCGCGCCGAGATGCAGGACCAGTTGCTGGAACTGCAAAAGACCCTGCACAAGACCATCGTGTTCATCACCCACGACCTCGACGAGGCCGTGCGTATCGGCAACCGCATTGCGATCCTCAAGGACGGCAAGCTGATCCAGGTCGGCACGCCTCGGGAGATCCTGCATTCGCCGGCGGATGAGTATGTGGATCGGTTTGTCCAGCGGCGGGCGGCGGTGGTCTGATCTGGATGTGTTGGTGAGGCTGATGGCCTCATCGGGGGCAAGCCCCCTCCCACAGGGGAATGCATTCCAAATGTGGGAGGGGGCTTGCCCCCGATAAGGCCGGTAAGGCTGCACAAGAATTGAAGAGAGTATGAACATGTCCCAGGCAACAAAAATCACCATCGCCGACACCCCGCTGCGCTGGCAGGACGTGGTCGCCGTCGCCCGCCACGGCGCCGTGCTCGAACTCTCGGGCCAGGCCTGGGCGCGCATCGACAATGCCCAGGCCATTGTGCAGCGCATCGTCACCAGCGGTGAGCGCGCCTATGGGGTGAACACCGGCCTGGGCGCGCTGTGCAATGTGTCGCTCAAGGGCGAGCAACTCAGCCAACTGTCGCGCAACACCTTGCTCAGCCACGCCTGTGGCGTCGGCCCGGTGCTGAGCGACGAGCAGACCCGCGCGATCATCTGCGCCGCCATCATCAACTACAGCCACGGCAAATCCGGCCTGCATCCGCAGGTGGTGCATTCGCTGCTGGCGCTGCTCAACCACGGCATCACGCCGCAAGTGCCATCCCAGGGCTCGGTGGGTTACCTGACCCATATGGCCCATGTTGGTGTGGCTTTGCTGGGCGTGGGTAACGTGAGTTACCAAGGTCGGGTCGTTCCGGCTCAAGAGGCATTGAGCGCGGAAGGTCTGCAGCCGGTGGTGCTCGGCGCCAAGGACGGCCTGTGCCTGGTCAACGGCACGCCGTGCATGACCGGCCTGAGCTGCCTGGCCCTGGCTGACGCCCATCACTTGCTGCAATGGGCTGACGTGATCGGCGCCATGAGTTTCGAAGCCCAGCGTGGGCAGATCGATGCCTTCGATGAAGAAATCATCGCGCTCAAGCCGCACCCGGGCATGCAGCACGTGGGGACCCATCTGCGCGCCTTGCTCGATGGCAGTGAAGTGATCGCCAGCAGCAAAGGCATCCGTACCCAGGACGCCCTGAGCATTCGTTCGATCCCGCAGATCCACGGCGCGGCCCGCGACCAGGTAGAGCACGCCACCCGTCAGATCGAGACCGAACTCAACAGCGCCACCGATAACCCGCTGGTGCTCGGCACGCCGGAACACTACCGCGTGGTGTCCCAGGCCAACCCGCACGGCCAGTCCGTGGCGCTGGCGGCGGACATGCTGGCGATCGCCATGGCCGAAATCGGTTCGGTGGCCGAACGTCGCCTGGACCGCCTGATCAATCCGCACGTCAGCGGCTTGCCGGCGTTCCTGGTCAGCAACCCCGGGGTCAACTCCGGGATGATGATCGTGCAGTACGTCGCCGCCTCCCTGTGCGGGCAAAACCGCCAACTGGCGCAACCGGCGGTGCTCGACAACTTCGTCACCTCGGGCCTGCAGGAAGACCACCTGAGCATGGGCACCAATGCCGCGCTCAAGCTGCACCAGGTGCTGGCCAACGTGACCCAGATTCTCGCCATCGAGTACTTGTTGGCGGCCCAGGCGTTCGAGTTTCTCAAGGAACAACGTTTCGGCGCCGGCACCGACCGTGCCTGGCGGTTGTTGCGTGAAGTCGTCCCGGCCTATGAACAGGACCGCTGGCTGGCGCCGGACATTGCCGCCGCCGCTCAGTTGCTGAAAAACACCGATTTACCGAATGTGCACTTTTAAAAGAACAATTCAGAAGGAGTATGAATGTGACTGCGCTAAACCTGATTCCAGGCCAACTGAGCCTTGCCCAGCTGCGAGCCATCTACCAGCAGCCGGTAACCCTCAGTCTGGATGACAGCGCTACGGCGCAGATCGACGCCAGTGTGGCCTGCGTGGAGCAGATTCTCGCCGAGAACCGCACCGCCTACGGCATCAACACCGGTTTCGGCCTGCTGGCCTCGACCCGCATCGCCAGCGAAGACCTGGAAAACCTCCAGCGTTCCCTGGTGCTGTCCCACGCCGCCGGCGTCGGTGAGCCGATCAGCGATGCGCTGGTGCGGCTGGTCATGGTGCTCAAGGTCAACAGTCTGAGCCGTGGATTCTCCGGCATCCGCCGCCAGGTGATCGACGCGCTGATCGCGCTGATCAACGCGGAGGTATACCCGCATATTCCGCTGAAAGGTTCGGTGGGTGCCTCCGGCGACCTGGCGCCGTTGGCGCACATGTCCCTGGTGCTGCTGGGCGAAGGCAAGGCACGCTACAAAGGCGAGTGGCTGGAAGCGATCGACGCGCTGAAAGTCGCCGGCCTCACGCCGCTGACCCTTGCCGCCAAAGAAGGCCTGGCGTTGCTCAACGGCACGCAGGTGTCGACGGCTTATGCACTGCGTGGCCTGTTCGAAGGTGAGGACCTGTTCGCCGGCGCCCTGGCCTGCGGCGGCCTCACCGTGGAAGCGGTGCTGGGTTCGCGTTCGCCGTTCGACGCGCGTATCCACGCGGCTCGCGGCCAGCGCGGCCAGATCGACGCGGCAGCGGCCTACCGCGACTTGCTCGGCGAAAGCAGCCAGGTGTCCCAGTCGCACCAGAACTGCGACAAGGTGCAAGACCCGTACTCGCTGCGCTGCCAGCCACAAGTCATGGGCGCCTGCCTGACCCAGTTCCGCCAGGCCGCTGAAGTGCTGGTGGTCGAGGCCAATGCCGTGTCGGACAACCCACTGGTGTTTGCCGCTGAAGCCGACGTGATTTCCGGTGGCAACTTCCACGCCGAACCGGTGGCCATGGCGGCCGACAACATGGCGCTGGCCATCGCCGAAATCGGCTCCCTGAGTGAGCGCCGTATCTCGTTGATGATGGACAAGCACATGTCGCAACTGCCGCCGTTCCTGGTGGGCAATGGCGGTGTGAACTCCGGTTTCATGATCGCCCAGGTGACCGCTGCCGCGCTCGCCAGCGAGAACAAGGCGTTGTCTCATCCCCATAGCGTCGATAGCCTGCCGACCTCCGCCAACCAGGAAGACCACGTGTCGATGGCCCCGGCTGCGGGCAAACGCCTGTGGGAAATGGCTGAGAACACCCGTGGCATTCTCGCGGTTGAGTGGCTGGCCGCGTGCCAGGGCCTGGACCTGCGCGAAGGCCTGAAAACTTCGCCGAAGCTGGAAAAGGCGCGTGGCATCCTGCGCGCCAAAGTGGGCTTCTATGACAAGGACCGCTTCTTCGCCCCGGACATCAATGCCGCCAGCGAACTGCTCGCCACTCGCTGCCTCAACGAGCTGCTGCCAGCTCGGTTGCTGCCGAGCCTGTAACTGCGCACGCGATCCAATGTGGGAGCTGTCGAGCCCCAGCGAGGCTGCGAAGACGGCGGCACTGGCGATGGAGATGTTGAGCCTGAACCACCGCTTTCGCAGGCAAGCCACCCACAGGGATTAGTTTCACCGACCACAGACGGAGGCGTTGATGAAAACGCTATGGCAACACTGCCACATTGCAACCATGGCCCAGGGCAAATACTCGATCATCGAGGATGCCGCCCTGGTCACCGCCGGTTCGCTCATCGAGTGGGTCGGCCCGCGCAGTCAAGTCCCTGCGGCGGATTACGCCCAGGTGCATGACCTGCGTGGCGCATGGGTCACCCCCGGGCTGATCGACTGCCACACCCACACGGTGTTCGGCGGTAACCGCAGCGGCGAATTCGAGCAGCGTCTCGAAGGCGTGAGCTACGCCGAGATCGCGGCCAAGGGCGGCGGTATTGCCAGCACGGTGCGCGCCACTCGCGCCGCAACCGAAGATGAGCTGTTTGCCAGTGCTGAAAAACGCCTGCGCAGTCTGCTACGGGACGGTGTCACCACCGTGGAGATCAAGTCCGGCTACGGCCTGGACCTGGCCAACGAGCGCAAGATGCTGCGTGTGGCCCGTCGCCTCGGTGAAGCCCTGCCGGTCAGCGTGCGCGCCACATGCCTGGCGGCCCACGCGTTGCCGCCGGAGTACAAGGACCGCGCCGACGATTACATCGAGCACATCTGCGCCGAGATGCTGCCGGCCCTGGCCGCGGAAGGGCTGGTGGACGCGGTGGATGCGTTCTGTGAATACCTGGCGTTTTCCACCGAGCAGGTGGAGCGGGTGTTCAAGGTCGCCCAGCAACTGGGCTTGCCGGTGAAGCTGCACGCCGAGCAGCTTTCGTCGCTGCACGGCTCCAGCCTGGCCGCGCGTTACCAGGCGCTGTCGGCGGATCACCTGGAGTTCATGACCGAAGCAGACGCCATCGCCATGGCCGCCTCCGGCACCGTCGCGGTGTTGCTGCCGGGCGCGTTCTACTTCCTGCGCGAAACCCAGTTGCCGCCGATGGACGCCCTGCGCAAACACGGCGTGAAGATCGCCATCGCCAGCGACCTCAACCCCGGCACCTCGCCAGCGCTGTCGGTGCGCCTGATGCTGAACATGGCCTGCACCCTGTTCCGCATGACCCCGGAAGAAGCCCTGGCCGGTGCCACGCAACATGCGGCTACCGCATTAGGCATGGGCGACACCCACGGCTCCCTGGAAGTGGGCAAGGTCGCGGATTTTGTCGCCTGGCAAATCGATCGCCCCGCCGACCTCGCCTACTGGTTGGGTGGCGAGCTGGATAAACGCGTCGTGCGCCATGGCGTCGACGTCACTGTGTGAGGAGTACTGCTTGTGGATAAGGTTCTGAACTTCAAACAAGGCCGCGTTCCGCTACTGATCAGCATGCCCCATGCCGGTCTGCGCCTGACGCCTGCGGTCGAAGCGGGGTTGATCCCCGAGGCGCAAAGCCTGCCGGATACCGATTGGCACATTCCTGCGCTGTATGACTTCGCCGAAGAGCTGGGCGCCAGCACCCTGGCCGCCGAATACTCGCGGTTTGTCATCGACCTGAACCGGCCATCCGACGACAAGCCGCTGTACGCCGGCGCGACCACCGGGCTGTACCCGGCAACGCTGTTCGACGGCGTGCCGTTGTTCCGCGAAGGGCTGGAGCCGTCCCCGGAGGAACGCGTCAGCTACCTCCAGAAAATCTGGGGGCCGTACCACCGTGCCCTGCAAGAAGAACTGGCGCGCCTCAAGGCCGAGTTCGGCTATGCCTTGCTGTTCGATGCGCACTCGATCCGCTCGGTGATCCCGCACCTGTTCGACGGCAAGCTGCCGGACTTCAACCTTGGCACTTTCAATGGCGCCGCGTGTGATCCCGAATTGGCCTGCCAATTGGAAGCCATTTGCGCCGCGCACCCGCAGTACTCCCATGTACTGAACGGGCGCTTCAAGGGCGGCCACATCACCCGGCATTACGGCGATCCGGCTCAGGATGTCCACGCGGTGCAGTTGGAGTTGTGCCAGAGCACTTATATGGAAGAGGTTGAACCGTTTCGGTATCGCCCTGATTTGGCCGAACCGACGCGGGTGGTGTTGAAGCAATTGCTGGAGGGGGTATTGGCCTGGGGGCAAGCGCGCTATCGGTGAATTGGGGGGCTCCTGAAATAGCTATCGGGGGCAAGCCCCCTCCCACCTTTTGATTGGTGAACCCAGTCAAATGTGGGAAGGGGCTTGCCCCCGATGGCGGTCTCACCGTCGCCCCAGTGCAACTGCCGGTCGCCACAGTTCGTGTTGAATGCATGCTCACTGCGTAAGGTTGTTTAATAAAAACAGCCGAGTGAGTGCTCACCCATGAAAAAACTGTTGTTGCCCCTCACCTGTGTCGCACTGCTCAGTGCACACGCCATGGCCGCCGAACCGATCTCCTGCAAAAGCATCCGCATGGGCGTGGTCAGTTGGACCGACGTGATCGCCACCTCGGGCATGGCCGACGTGCTGCTCAATGGCCTGGGCTACGACAGCAAGCAGACCAGCGCGGTGCAGCAGATCATCTTCGCCGGCATCCGTGACAAGCGTCTGGACATCTTCCTCGGCTACTGGAAACCCGCGATGGACAACAACATTGCGCCGTTCCTGGCGGCCAGGCAGGTCAAGGTCTTCGACACCCCGAGCCTCGCCGACGCCCAGGCCACCCTGGCCGTGCCGCAGTACGTAGCCGACGCAGGCTTGAAGACCTTTGCCGACATCGCCCGCTTCAAGGACAAACTGGGCGGCAAGATCTATGGCATCGAGCCGGGCAGCGGCGCGAATACCGATATCCAGAAAATGATCGACACCAATCGTTTCGGCCTGGGCGGCTTCAAGCTGGTGGCCTCGGGTGAGGCGGGCATGCTGGCCGCCGTGCAGCGCGCGGTGAATCGCAAGGAGTTCGTGGTGTTCGTCGGTTGGACCCCGCACCCGATGAACATCAACATGAAAATGGCCTACCTCACCGGCAGCGAAGACGTGTTCGGCCCCGACGAAGGCCGTGCCACCGTGTCCACCGTCACCGCGCCGGACTTTGCCGAGCGTTGCCCCAACGCCAACCGCCTGTTGGAGAACCTTACCTTCACCGCCGCCCAGGAAAGCCAACTGATGGTGCCGATCATGGAACGCCAGTCGCCGCAGGACGTGGCCAGACAATGGCTGCGCGACCATCCCGAGGATTTGCAGCGCTGGCTGGCCGGGGTAAAGGCGTTTGATGGCGGCGATGGTGTGGCGGCGGTGCAGGCGAGCCTTAAATGAATCCATACCCGATTTCGCCTGAACTGGCAGCGTTCGTAGCGAGGACCGAGTCTTTCACCAGCGACGACACGTCGCTGGCTGGGGTGCGCAACGGCTATGACCGCATGTGCCTGGCGTTTACCCCGCCGGTGCCCGAGGGGCTGACGATTGCGGATTTTTCCCTGGCTGGCGTGAGTGTGCGCAGCTATTTGCCCACTGCCCCCACGCCCCTGGATGGCTGGCCGTGCCTCCTTTATATGCACGGTGGTGGTTGGGTGGTCGGTGGGCTGGATTCCCACGATTTCATCTGTTTCGAACCGGCCAGTACCTTGCAGGTGCTGGTGATCGCCATCGATTACCGGCTGGCGCCGGAGCATCCGTTCCCCGCTGCCTATCAGGATTGCCGCGTCGTGTGGCAGGCGATCCAGGCGGGGCAGGGGCCGCATGCCATCAACCGGCAACGTCTGGTGGTGATCGGCGACAGCGCGGGCGGCAACCTGGCCGCGGCGTTGTGCCTGGGGTTGCGCGACGACCGGCAGCCACTGCCGCTGGCCCAGGTGCTGATTTACCCGGGGCTGGGCGGCCCGCCTGACTTGCCGTCGAGACGCGACTGCGCGGATGCCCCCTTGCTCAGCAGCGCCGACACTGACTGTTATCTGGCGCTGTACCTGCAGGGCAGCGGCAAGCCCATAGCCTATGCCATGCCGCTGCTGGCCAATGACTTCAGCGGTTTGCCCAGGGCGCTCATCGCCGTGGCCCAGTTCGACCCGCTGCGCGATGACGGCATGCTTTACGCCGAGCGTCTGCAAGCAGCGGGTGTGAGCACCGTGCTGTATCCGGGCAAAGGCCTGGTGCACGGCTGCCTGAGGGCGCGGCGGCACGTGCCGGAGGTGGATCGGCTCTACGATTTCCTGCTGGATTACCTGGGGAGCGAAGGGCTGACACAGGTCTAAGCGCTCTAGGACATGCTCATTGCACAATTCGGGTTTATAGTGCCAGACGGCAAAATAAAAGACGTCCCCCCAGGGATGAACCCGACCCCCTACGGAGCGCGCAATGCAGACTTGGTACCCGCAGATCAAACCCTACGCCCGGCACGATCTGGCAGTCGATGACACCCACACCCTGTACGTCGATGAAAGTGGCTCCCCCGAAGGCTTGCCCGTCGTATTCATCCATGGTGGCCCTGGTTCCGGTTGCGATGCCCAGAGCCGCTGCTATTTCGACCCGAACCTGTACCGCATCGTCACCTTCGACCAGCGTGGTTGCGGGCGCTCCACTCCCCGCGCCAGCCTGGAAAACAACACCACCTGGGACCTGGTCGCCGACCTTGAGCGCATCCGCGAGCACCTGGGCATCGACAAATGGGTGCTGTTCGGCGGTTCCTGGGGCTCGACCCTGTCCCTCGCCTACGCGCAAACCCACCCGGAACGCGTGCATGGCCTGATCGTGCGCGGCATTTTCCTGGCTCGGCCGCAGGACATCCATTGGTTCTACCAAGAGGGCGCGAGCCGCCTGTTCCCGGATTACTGGCAGGACTACCTTGCGCCGATCCCGGCGGAAGAGCGCCACGACATGATTGCGGCCTACCACAAGCGTCTTACCGGCAACGACCAGATCGCCCAGATGCACGCGGCCAAGGCCTGGTCCGGCTGGGAAGGGCGCATGCTGGGCCTGTGCCCGAGCCCGGCACATGTGGAGCGCTTTTCCGAGCCACAACGCGCCCTGTCCATCGCGCGAATCGAGTGCCACTACTTCACCAACAACTCGTTCCTTGAGCCCAACCAGCTGATCCGCGATATGCACAAGATCGCCCATCTGCCTGGCGTAATCATTCACGGGCGCTACGATATGATCTGCCCATTGGATAACGCCTGGGAGTTGCACCAGGTGTGGCCGAACAGTGAGCTGCAGGTGATTCGCGAAGCTGGCCATGCGGCGTCCGAACCCGGCATCACCGATGCCTTGGTGCGTGCGACCAGCCAAATGGCACGTCGCTTGCTCGATCTGCCGCCTGAAGAAGCATGAAGGGCCTGTTGCAACGGGTGAGAGGCGCCCGGGTGGAGGTCGCGGGCGAAATCGTCGGCGCCATCGACCAGGGTTTGCTGGTGCTGGTGGCCGTCGAGCCTGCGGATACGCCGCAGAGTGCCGATAAACTGCTACATAAGCTGCTGAACTACCGGGTGTTCAGCGATGACCAAGACAAGATGAACCTGTCGTTGAAGGATATCGACGGCGGTTTGTTGCTGGTGTCGCAGTTCACCCTGGCGGCGGATACCAAGAGCGGGCTGCGGCCGAGCTTCTCCACAGCGGCCCCGCCGGCCCTGGGAGCGGCGCTTTTTGATCACTTGCTGTTACAAGCGCAACAATTGCATGGCAGGGTGGCGTCGGGGCGTTTTGGCGCCGATATGCAGGTGCATTTGGTCAATGATGGCCCTGTGACCTTCCTCTTGCAGACGTGAATGTATTAAAAACGACTTTTAATGCCTAAAAACGCAGGGTTTCGCTACAAATACTTCGTTGTCCCTGATGCGTTGTCTCGCGGGCTACTAGATAATCGCGCGCTACGGGGATCAGCGTTGTTTGGTCCATTTTTGACTTAGGTAGAGACTTGTCCGACAACCAATGGGGAATCATTTTGCCCCCGGGGAGTCGGAACAATGCTCGCCAACCTGGCATATAGATAGCTGGCCGTTGGTTTTTTGATCTGTTTTCGGCGAGGGTTGCTCGTGATTGTTAGTCCCTGTAATGCACCAAAATTGTCTGCCAAACGGTTACGAAACGCACTGGTGACGGGCTCCGCCCTGTTTTGCCTGTTCGGCGCGGGTCAACTGTGGGCATTCAGTCTGGATGATGTGTCGGCCAAGGCAAAAGAGCTGGCCGGACAGAAATACGAAGCTCCGCGCAGCAATCTGCCGAATGAATTCCGCGAAATGAAATTCGCGGACTACCAGAAGATTCGTTTCCGCAACGAAAAAGCCGAGTGGGCTGATCAGAACACCCCGTTCAAGCTGTCCTTCTATCACCAGGGTATGCATTTCGATACACCGGTGAAAATCAACGAAGTCACCGCCGACAGCGTCCAGGAAATCAAGTACGACCCGACGCGCTTCGATTTCGGCGACGTGAAGTTTGATCCCAAGGCCACCGAACAGCTGGGTTATGCCGGCTTCCGTGTGCTGTACCCGATCAACAAGGCCGACAAGCAAGACGAAATCATGACCATGCTGGGCGCGAGCTATTTCCGCGTGGTCGGCAAGGGCCAGGCCTATGGCTTGTCCGCCCGTGGCATGGCGATCGACACGGCATTGCCGTCCGGCGAAGAGTTCCCGCGCTTCACCGAGTTCTGGATCGAACGTCCAAAACCGGGTGAAAAACAACTGGTGATCTTTGCCCTGTTGGACTCCCCACGGGCTACCGGTGCTTACCGTCTGATCCTGCGTCCGGGCACCGACACCATTGTCGATGTGAAATCCCAGATGTTCCTGCGCGACAAGGTCAGCAAGCTGGGCGTTGCCCCGTTGACCAGCATGTACCTGTTCGGTGCGAACCAGCCGTCCAAGGTGCTCAACTACCGTCGTGAGCTGCACGATTCCAGCGGCCTGTCGATCCATGCCGGCAACGGCGAGTGGATCTGGCGCCCACTGAACAACCCTAAACACCTGTCGGTCAGCAACTTCACCGTCGAGAACCCGAGAGGTTTCGGCCTGCTGCAACGCGGTCGCGACTTCAGCCACTACGAAGACCTGGACGACAACTACGACAAGCGCCCAAGCGCCTGGATCGAGCCTGAAGGCGACTGGGGCAAAGGCACTGTCAACCTGGTAGAGATCCCGACGGCCGATGAAACCAACGACAACATCGTTGCGTTCTGGAGCCCGGAAAAACTGCCGGAAGTGGGCCAGCCGCTGGACGTTTCGTACCGCCTGCACTGGACCATGGACGAAAAAGCCCTGCACCCGGCCGACAGCGCCTGGGTCAAGCAGACCCTGCGTTCCACCGGTGACGTGAAGCAATCGAACCTGATCCGCCAGCCGGATGGCAGCGTGGCCTACCTGGTGGACTTCGAGGGCCCGTCCCTCAAGGCCCTGCCGCCGGATGCCGCAGTGCGCAGCCAGGTGAGCGTCAGCGACAACGCCGAACTGGTTGAAAACAGCGTGCGCTACAACGAGCACACCAAAGGCTGGCGCCTGACCCTGCGCATGAAGATCAAGGACGCAGGCAAGCCGACCGAAATGCGCGCAGCGCTGGTGCAGGACGTTCCGCCTCCGGCCCCTGAGCAGGACACGAGCCACGTGCTCAAGGCCGACAAGGTCCTGGCCAAGCAACACGAGAAGCAGGCCAGGAAAGACGCCAAAGACAAGGAAGCCAAGCAGCCAGAAGCTGCCCCAGCCACGCCGGAGCCGATCAAGACCGAACAAGTCCTGACCGAAACCTGGAGCTATCAGTTGCCTGCCGATGAGTAATTCTCAAATCCAGCCAGAGACCCTCTCCGAGTATCTGGCGCATCTGCCCATGACCGCTGAGCAGCGCGCCGAACTGGCGGGCTGCACCTCCTTCAGCGAGTTGCACGAGCGCTTGTCGTCGAAGACCTTCGACGCGCCCATCGACGCCGCCCAGGCGTCGGTGGGCACGCGGTTGACCCTCAGCACCGCCGAAGAGCTGCAGGACGCCGAAATGCTGGCCCTCGATGCCGAAGGCCGCGTGTGCCTCAAGGCCACCCCGCCGATCCGTCGCACTCGCGTGGTCCCGGAGCCGTGGCGCACCAATATCCTGGTGCGTGGCTGGCGCCGTATCACCGGGCGCAGCAACCCGCCGGCCCCGCCGAAGGACGAGCGCGTATTGCCGGCTGCCCGCTGGCGTACCGTCGGTTCGATCCGCCGCTACATCCTGCTGGTGCTGATGATCGGCCAGACCCTCGTGGCCGGCTGGTACATGAAAGGCATCATGCCTTACCAGGGCTGGTCGCTGGTCGACTTCGACGAGATCCGCAACCAGACCCTGCTGCAAACCGCGACCCAGGTACTGCCGTACGCCCTGCAAACCAGCATCCTGATCATGTTCGGCATCTTGTTCTGCTGGGTGTCGGCCGGTTTCTGGACTGCGTTGATGGGCTTCCTGGAATTGCTCACCGGTCATGATAAATACCGCATCTCCGGTAAAAGTGCCGGCGACGAGCCGATCCCGAAAGACGCCCGCACCGCGCTGGTGATGCCGATCTGCAACGAAGACGTGCCCCGGGTGTTTGCAGGCCTGCGCGCCACGTTTGAGTCAGTCGCCGCCACCGGTGACCTGGATCGCTTCGACTTCTTCGTGCTCAGCGACAGTAACGAGGCCGACATCTGCATCGCCGAACAGCAAGCCTGGCTTGACGTGTGCCGCGAAGCCGGTGGTTTCGGCAAGATTTTCTATCGCCGTCGCCGCCGTCGCGTCAAACGTAAAAGCGGCAACCTCGACGACTTCTGCCGTCGCTGGGGCGGTGACTACAAATACATGGTCGTGCTCGACGCCGACAGCGTGATGAGCGGCGAATGCCTGACCAGCCTGGTGCGCCTGATGGAAGCCACGCCGGATGCCGGGATTATCCAGACCGCGCCGCGTGCGTCGGGCATGGACACCCTGTACGCGCGCATGCAGCAGTTCGCCACCCGTGTGTACGGCCCGCTGTTCACCGCCGGCCTGCACTTCTGGCAGTTGGGTGAATCCCACTACTGGGGTCACAACGCGATCATCCGCATGAAGCCTTTCATCGAGCACTGCGCCCTGGCGCCATTGCCGGGCAAGGGCGCGTTCGCCGGTTCCATCCTGTCCCACGACTTCGTAGAAGCTGCGCTGATGCGCCGTGCCGGCTGGGGCGTGTGGATTGCCTACGACCTGCCGGGCAGCTATGAAGAACTGCCGCCGAACCTGCTGGATGAACTCAAGCGTGACCGTCGCTGGTGCCACGGTAACCTGATGAACTTCCGCCTGTTCCTCGTCAAAGGCATGCACCCGGTGCACCGTGCGGTGTTCCTGACCGGTGTGATGTCCTACCTGTCGGCGCCGTTGTGGTTCCTGTTCCTGGTGCTGTCCACGGCCCTGCTGGCGGTGAACACATTGATGGAGCCGCAGTACTTCATGGCACCCCGTCAGTTGTACCCGCTGTGGCCGCAATGGCATCCGGACAAGGCGGTAGCGCTGTTCTCCACCACCATCGTGCTGCTGTTCCTGCCCAAACTGCTGAGCATCATCCTGATCTGGGCCAAGGGCGCGAAAGAGTTCGGTGGCAAGTTCAAGGTGACCTTGTCGATGCTGCTGGAGATGCTGTTCTCCATGCTGCTGGCGCCGGTGCGGATGATCTTCCACACCCGCTTCGTGCTCGCCGCATTCCTCGGCTGGGCGGCAACCTGGAACTCGCCGCAACGTGACGACGACTCCACCCCGTGGAGCGAGGCGGTCAAGCGCCACGGTCCGCAAACCGTGCTGGGCTTCCTGTGGGCGCTGCTGGTGGTATGGTTGAACCCGAGCTTCCTGTGGTGGCTGGTGCCGATCGTCGGTTCGCTGATGCTGTCGATCCCGGTGTCGGTGATTTCCAGCCGTGTCGGGCTGGGCCTCAAGTCTCGCGACGAGAGCCTGTTCCTGATCCCTGAGGAATACAACCCGCCGCAAGCCTTGCTGTCCACCGACAAGTACACCCACGAAAACCGCTGGCACGCGCTGAATGACGGCTTTGTGCGCTCGGTGGTCGATCCGCAGCAGAACGCTTTGGCTTGCGCCCTGGCAACCTCGCGTCACGCCCAGGCCGAGCCGATCGAGTACCTGCGTACCGAGCGTGTGCGCCACGCGTTGAAAGTCGGCCCTGCCGGCCTCAACAACGGCGAGCGCCTGGCGTTGCTCAGCGACCCGGTCGCCTTGGCTCGCCTGCACGATCAGGTCTGGAGCGAAGGTCACGCCGAGTGGCTCGCCGCCTGGCGGAACTCGATCAAGGCAGATCCGCATGCACCGTTGCTGCCGCTGAAACCGCTGTCGTCCCAGGCCCAACCGGCCTGATTCGGATACCCCCGAGGGCTCACCTCGGGGGTGCTTCAAGCGCTGATCCTACAGCGTTTCCCGGTTCTTCCTTCTTTGTGTTAACCCCTTGTTTTTTCGAAACAAAAGACCCTCGTTCGAGGCGTATTGCCGTGCGCGTGGCTGCGTTAGCATCGCCCCCGAATTTGACTTGGTACGGGGGGATTCATGATCAAACGGTATGGTTCGGCGCTGCTGATCGGCGCTGTCGCTTTCATTCACATGGGCCTGGCCCAGGCCGGTGCAATCGATGACGCCGTTCGGCGCGGCGTGCTGAAAGTCGGCACCACACCCACTTACGTGCCCTTCGAAATGACCGATAAACAGGGGCGCATCGTCGGTTTTGAAATCGACCTGCTCAAGGTCATGAGCCAGTCCCTCGGGGTCGAGCTTGAGCTGGTCGCGGTGCCCTACACCGAACTGGTTACGGGGCTCTTGGCGAAGAAATTCGACCTGATCGGCAGCGGCATGACCGTCACCCAGGAACGTAACCTCAAGTTGAATTTCAGCGATTCGTTCATCGTCGTTGGCCAGTCGGTGTTGTTGCACCCAAGCCTTGCGGGCAAGGTCAACGGTGTCGAAGACCTTGACGACGCCAGCTACCGAATTGCTGCCACCGAAGGCACCACGGGCGAGGCGGCGGCCCGACGGTTTCTGGGGGCGGCTCGGATCAGCAGTTTTGCCACGCCCGAGGAAGGGGTGCGCCAGGTGGTGCAGGGCAAGGCTGACGCCTTTATTCATGACGCCCCCTACAACCTGATCGCCCTGAGCCGCCCGGAAAACCGCACGCTGTTGGCGCTGGAACAACCCTTCACCTTCGAACCCCTGGCGTTCGGCTTGAAAAAGGGTGATTTCGACAGCCTCAACTGGATCAACCATTTCCTCAATCAGGTAGCGCAGGACGGGACCTATGATCGCTTGCACGACAAGTGGTTTAAAGACACCGACTGGCTGGTGGAAATCGACTGAAAGTCATAACTGCTTACATATCAATCCGTTGCCCGGGCGGTCTGCGCGAGTGTCTACCCCTGCGCTTTGCTGCAGTGTTGTGGGGCTTTTCCGACATACGCCGACAACAAATAGCCGTGAAACCTTTGTGACGGCAGACGAGTGGGTTAGGATCGCACCCCGAAATGGTGCAGCCCTTTTGCGCGCCGACCTTATAAGAATGGTTCAGGGGACTTGATGATGAAAAAGTATCTTTCGATGCTGCTGCTCGGCGTCACCGCGCTGGTCGCGGCCAATGCGGCCCAGGCCGGCGCGATCGACGATGCCGTCAAGCGCGGTACGCTGAAGGTCGGCATGGACCCGACCTACATGCCGTTCGAAATGACAGACAAACGCGGCGAAATCATCGGTTTCGAAGTCGACATCCTCAAGGCCATGGCCAAGTCCATGGGCGTCAAGCTGGAGCTGGTCTCCACCGGCTACGACGGCATCATCCCGGCCTTCCTGACCGGCAAGTTCGACATGATCGGCAGCGGCATGACCCTGACCCAGGAACGCAACCTGCGCCTGAACTTCAGCGAACCCTTCATCGTGGTCGGCCAGACCCTGCTGATCCGCAAGGAGCTGGAAGGCACCGTCAAGTCCTACAAAGACCTGAACGACGAGAAATACCGCCTCACCTCCAAGCTGGGCACCACCGGCGAAATGGTCGCCAAGAAGCTGATCTCCAAGGCCAAGTACCACGGCTACGACAACGAGCAGGAAGGCGTGCTGGACGTGGTCAACGGCAAGGCCGATGCCTTTGTGTATGACGCGCCGTACAACGTGGTCGCCGAGAAGAAAGTCGGTAACGGCAAGCTGGTGTTCCTGGAAGAACCCTTCACCTTCGAACCGCTGGCGTTTGGTTTGAAGAAGGGCGACTACGACAGCATCAACTTCATCAACAACTTCCTGCACCAGATCCGTAACGACGGCACCTACGATCGCATCCATGACAAGTGGTTCAAGAGCTCCGAGTGGCTCAAGGACATGGAATAACGCTTCAGACCGAGTTGCCTGTATCGCAGGCAAGCCAGCTCCCACATTTGACGGTGTTCACACATCAACATGTGGGAGGGGGCTTGCCCGCGATGGCGGCCTCACAGGCAACACAAATCGCGGAAAGTGAAATGAAACAGAAAAAAGCCCAATGGCCCTGGCACCTGCTGACCGTGGTCGTGCTGGTCGGCCTGGCCGGCGCCTTGTACTACGCCACTTCGCTGATGTCCTACGAGTGGCGTTGGAACCGTGTACCGCAATACTTCGCCTACCAGGCCGAAACGTCCCAGCGCGCCGCTGACATCTCCACCGTGGTCGAGCTGGTACGCAAAGGCGATGTGGCCGAGGTGACCCTGCGCAACGACGCGGGCGCCGAGCAAAAGCTGACCGTGGCCGACAACAGCCTGCAGGTGGCCCGTGGCGACGATGTGGCTGAAGGCGATGTGGTCGGCGTGACCCGGCAGTGGGCGTTGGGCCCGTTGATGTGGGGCTTGTGGACCACGCTGTGGTTGTCGGTGGTGTCCGGCATCCTCGGTTTGGCGATCGGGCTGGCCACCGGTTTGTGTCGCTTGTCCAGCAACCCGACCCTGCGGGATCTGTCGACGATCTACGTCGAACTGGTACGCGGTACGCCGCTGTTGGTGCAGATCTTCATTTTCTATTTCTTTATCGGCACGGTGCTCAACCTGTCCCGGGAGTTTGCCGGCATCGCGGCGCTGTCGTTGTTTACCGGTGCCTACGTGGCGGAAATCGTCCGCGCCGGCGTGCAGTCCATCACCCGTGGCCAGAACGAAGCTGCCCGTTCCCTGGGCCTGAGTGCCAGCCAGTCGATGCGCCACGTGGTGTTGCCGCAGGCGTTCAAGCGTGTGCTGCCGCCGTTGGCCGGGCAATTTATCAGCCTGGTGAAGGACACGTCCCTGGTGTCGGTGATCGCGATTACCGAGCTGCTCAAGAGCGGTCGTGAAGTCATCACCACCTCGTTCTCACCGTTTGAAATCCTGTTCTGTGTTGCAGGCCTGTACCTGCTGATCAACCTGCCGCTGTCGAAAATGGCCAGCCGGCTTGAGCGGAGGCTCGCACAAAGTGATTGAAGTCCGCGATCTGGTAAAAGTCTTCGACACCCGTGGCCACGTGGTCCGCGCGGTGGACCACGTCACCACGCATGTGGCCAAGGGCGAAGTGCTGGTGGTGATCGGCCCCTCCGGCTCCGGCAAGTCCACCTTCCTGCGCTGCCTTAACGGCCTGGAAGAGTTCGATTCCGGCTCAGTGAGCATCGACGGCTTGCAATTGGCTGATCCGAAGACCGATGTGAACGCCTATCGCCGTGAAGTCGGCATGGTGTTCCAGCACTTCAACCTGTTCCCCCACATGACCGTGCTGGAGAACCTGTGCCTGGCGCAAAAAGTCGTGCGCAAGCGCGGCAAGCAGGAGCGCGAGGCCAAGGCCCTGGCGCTGCTGGAAAAGGTCGGCATTGCACAGAAGGCCAATGAATTTCCGTCACGCCTGTCCGGCGGCCAGCAGCAACGGGTTGCGATTGCCCGGGCCCTGGCGATGGAGCCCAAGGTGATGCTGTTCGACGAACCCACTTCGGCGCTGGATCCGGAAATGGTCGGCGAAGTATTGGACGTGATGAAGACCCTGGCCCTGGAAGGCATGACCATGGTCTGCGTCACCCACGAAATGGGCTTTGCCCGTGAGGTGGCCGATCGCGTGCTGTTCTTCGACCATGGCAAGTTGCTCGAAGATGCCGCCCCGGCCGAGTTCTTCGATGCACCCAAAGACCCACGGGCCCAGGCGTTCCTGCGCCAGGTTCTGTAAGACTCAGAGCCTGAATTTGCCGACCAGCGTCTGCAAGTCCAGGCTCAGTTTGGTCAGTTGGACACTCGCCGCCGCCGTTTCCTCGCTGGCGGCGGCGGTCTGTTCCGACACATCCCGCACCTTCAACACACTGCGATTGATCTCTTCGGCCACTGCACTTTGCTGTTCGGCCGCTGCGGCAATCTGCGGGTTCATTTCCTGGATCACCGAGACCGTGCGCGCAATCGCCGCCAAGGCGTCACCTGCGTCGCGGGTCAGCCCGACACTGTAGTCGGTCAGGCTGCGGCTGCTGTCCATGATGTCGGCGACTTGCTGGGTGCCGGTCTGCAACCCCTGGATCAGTCCTTCGATTTCTTCGGCCGATTCCTGGGTGCGCTGTGCAAGGCTGCGTACTTCATCGGCCACCACCGCAAAGCCTTCGCCGGCCGTGCCCGCGCGTGCGGCTTCGATGGCGGCGTTCAGCGCCAGCAGGTTGGTCTGCTGGGACACCGATTTGATTACGTCCAGCACACTGCCGATCTTCCGGCTTTCTTGCTGTAACGCCAGCATCGCCCGGCCCGCGAGGGCCATCTCATCTGCCAGTTGGCTTATCTGCTCAACGGCCTGGGTCACCACTTTCTCCCCGGCGCTGGCTTGCAGATCGGCTTCGTTCGCCGCGATCGACGCTTGCTCGGCGTGCCGGGCAACTTCCTGTGTGGTGGCGAGCATTTCGTTCATGGCGGTTGCCACTTGATCGGTTTCGTCTTTTTGGTGGTTGATGCCGGTGTGACTGTGTTCGGTAACGGCCGACAGCTGTGTGGCGGCGCTGGCGACCTGGCGGGCGCTGTCGCCGATGCCGCTGATCAGGCTGCGCAGGTTGCGGTTCATGTCGCTGATAGTTCGCAGCAATTGCCCCAACTCATCGCGGCGTTCCACTTGGATCTCATGGCTGAGATCGCCCTGGGAGATGCGGTTGGCAGACACCAGCACCTGGCGTAGCGGCACGGCGATCTGGCGGGCGATCCACCAGGCTGCAAGGGCACCGAGCAGCAGGGCAGCCACCGTGACGCTGATGAGCAGTGTCCGGGTGTAGTCGGCTTCCTTACCGCGCTTGAGAATCTGGCCATTGCTCACCGCTTCGCTGTGTTCAAGCAACTGGTTGAGCTGCGTTTCAAACCGCCCTTGCGCAGTTTCGGTGGTGAGCTGAGCGTCCTTGAGCTTGATCAACTGCGCGCGATAGTTCGCCAGGTCGGTTTTAAGCAAGGTGGAATCGATCGGCAGGTCTGTCACGGCCGCTTGGGCAATGTCCAGGGCATCGAGGGCCTGGCCGACGGCTTCGGCGTAGGCTTGCAGCGACTCCTCCGCCCAGGCGGGGCTTCGGGCGCGGTCCTCGGCTTGCTCCATAGCCTGGCGCAGGTTCTCGATGGCATCCAGTGCCTGCTGGTCCTGCTGGTCAGGCAGTTCGCTGGCCAGTTGTGCGAGCGTGTCGCTGGCCTGGAGTGCTGTCGCGTGGAGGGGGGAGCGTAAGTTTTCGCGCGCCTGGATCAACGGCGGCAGCTCCACCAGCGCCGCCTTGAAGCTGGCCGACAGGCGTTCCGCTTCCTGGACGCGCTGCAAGTCGGCTGGGTCTTTCAGATGGGTTGACAGGAAGCCGAGGTGCTCATCGATCTGAACGACCTGCCTCTTCATTTTGTCCAGGCTGGCCGTGTCCGCCAGGGTCCGGTACACGATACGGTCCGCACGCATGGCTTCAGCGACAACCGACAGTTGGCTCAAGGCAGTCAGGTTGCCTGAGCGGAACAACACCGCATTCAGGGCTTGCCAGCCGGTCGCGGCGATGGCGAAGCTGAGCATGAGCACCTGGCCAAACCCCAGGGCGAGCTTGAGGCGGACGCTGGCATTGACCAGCCAACGGGTCAGTAGAGGAAGCATGGTGAACCTCCAAATCTGAAAAAGCGTTTCGCGACAAAAGAAACGCTAATTCGATTCGGAGTATTGCTGGGCTGATAACTGCGTAGGAAATTTCACAAGGTGCTGATTAGATGCGGAAGCGCCCCACCAGTGTCTGCAGGTAAATGCCCAGGCGTGCGAGCTCGGCACTGGAGGCGGCGGTTTCTTCACTGGCCGAAGAGGTTTGTTCCGACACATCGCGCACGTTCAATACGCTGCGGTTGATCTCCTCAGCCACCGCACTTTGCTGTTCTGCGGCAGTGGCAATCTGCGAGTTCATCGCCTGGATGGTCGAGACCGTGCGCGTGATGCTCGCCAACGCGCTGCCGGCGCGACGGGTCAGCTCGACGCTGCTGTCAGTGAGGCCGCGGCTGTTGTCCATGATGGTCGCGACCTGCTGGGTGCCGCTCTGCAGGCCGACGATCAGCTCTTCGATCTCTTCGGTGGACTTCTGGGTGCGCTGGGCCAGGCTGCGCACCTCATCCGCCACCACGGCGAAGCCTCGCCCGGCTTCCCCGGCACGTGCGGCCTCAATCGCGGCGTTGAGGGCCAGCAGGTTGGTTTGCTGGGCAACGGACTTGATCACATCAAGCACGCTGCCGATTTTGTCGCTTTCACGCTTCAGGTCGCCCATGGCAACGGTGGAGTTGCCCACCTCGGTGGCCAGGCGTTCGATCTGGGCGATGGCTTCACCCACTACCTTGTCACCCTCACGGGCCTGTTGATCGGCAGCCACGGCCGCTTCAGAGGCTTCCTCGGCGTTGCGCGCGACTTCCTGCACGGTGGCGGCCATTTCGTTCATGGCGGTGGCGACCTGGTCGGTCTCGACCTTCTGGCTGTTGACGCCGGCACTGGTCTGTTCGGTCACGGCCGACAGCTGCTCGGCGGCGCTGGCGATCTGGGTGACACCTTCGCTGATCCCGCCGATCAGCTCCCGCAGGCCGACGGTCATGCTTTGCATGGCGCGTTGCAACTGGCCCAGTTCATCCTGGCGCACGGAAGTGAGGTTGTGGCTGAGGTCGCCGGAGGCCACGCGTTCGGCCACCTGCAGCGTCTGGTTCAGCGGAAGAATGATCTGGCGGGTGATGGCCCAGGCGGCCACCAGGCCGAAGATCAACGCCAGCACGGTCGCCAGCAGCAACAGTTGTTTGGCATGTGCGGCGTCGGTGTCGCGCACCACGGTTTGCGACGTGGTGAGTTGTTCGCTGTGGCTCTGCAGAGTGTCGCCCTGGGCGCTCATGATTTTCAGCGCAGCAGCGGCGGCCGTCTGGGAGTCGCGGTACTGGCTGACGGCAGCGCGGTAGGCTTGCAGCGAAGTGCTGGCCTCCTGCAGGTTGGCCTGGTACTGCGCGGGCAGTTGTCCTTCGAGTTCGGTGATTTTCTTCAGGGCATTGTCGATGGCATCCAGGGCCGGTTGCTCGGCCTCGACCTTGCCGCTGTAGGTGTAGCCACGCACCTGGAAGCGCGCTTGCTGGATCAGTTTGCTCAGGTCGACCACGCTGTTGAACTGGGTGACGCTATCGCCTTGCAGCAGGGATTTTTCCACCTCACTGACCTTGGCCACGGCGTTGTCGGCGGTGTCGCCCAGCCTGCTGCGCGCACCTTCACGTTTGAGCCCGGCCTGGACCATGGCGCCAAAGGCTTTTTTGTATTGGTTCAGGGCATCCTGTTGCTGTTCCACCAGGGCCTTGTCGGCGGGTTGCTCGATCAGGTCGGCGGCGGTTTTGAGGCCGCTGTCCAGTTTGGCGATCAAGCCGTTGACCGCGTCCGTGCCTTGTTCGCCGCGACGCATTTCGAAGTCCAGCCGCGCCAGGCGCAAGTCCTTGGTCAGCCCGTTGAGGCTGGAGATATAGCCCAGCTTGTCACCGCGACTGGTGACATCCCCCAAGCCGGTCCAACCGGTGAAGGTGATCATCAACGTGAGCAGCAATACCAGGCCGAAGCCCACGCCGAGTTTGGTTTTGACGCTGACATTCCCCAGCTTTTCGGCTAACCAACGATACATGCTGCGAACTCCCCTGGAACAAGGCTTGGACTTATTCAAAGGGTATCGGCCAGCACGCGCAATTCTGTAGCGAAGCTGTGTCCATGTGGGAGGGGGCTTGCCCCCGATAGCGGTGTGTCATCCAGCTTATCTGTAGCTGACCCACTGCAATCCACAGGGTTACTCAGGGCGGTTAGAAGAGGCGGGCGAGCAGGGCGGTGACGGCGGTTTCGACGCGCAGGATGCGGGCGCCGAGTTGCACCGGCTGCAAGCCGGCCTTGGCCAGCAGGTCCACTTCGTAGGGAATCCAGCCGCCCTCGGGACCAATCGCCAGAGTCACTGGTTCGTCGAGGCCGCGGGGGCAGGCTGGGTAGTCGCCAGGATGACCGACCAGGCCCAGGGTGCCTTCAACCAGTGCCGGCAGGCGGTCTTCGACAAACGGCTTGAAGCGCTTCTCGATAATGATCTCGGGCAGCACCGTGTCCCGCGCCTGTTCCAGGCCGAGGATCAATTGCTCGCGAATCGCCTCGGGCTCCAGGAAGGGGGTTTGCCAGAAGCTCTTCTCGACCCGGTAACTGTTGACCAGCACTACTTTGGGCACGCCCATGGCCGCTACGGTCTGCAGCACTCGGCGCAGCATCTTCGGGCGCGGCAGGGCCAGCAGCAGGGTCAGCGGCAGTTTGGCCGGCGGCGGTTGGTCGAAGCTCACATGCAACTCGGCTTCAGTGGCCTCCAGGCGCAGCAGTTGGGCATTGCCCATCAACCCGCCGAGGCGGCCGACGCGCAGGCTGTCACCTACGGCGGCGCGGTGGACTTCCTGCATGTGCACCAGGCGCCGATCACGCAGCACCACGCTGTCTGCCGCGATGAAGTCGGCCTCCTCCAGCAGCAACAGGTTCACGGCTGGGTCGCTGGCGGCTGGTCGTCGTCGCGCTGGTCGTCCGGGTGTTCGCCGCGCTTGCTGATCAGGCTGCTGAACAGGATGCCGATCTCGAACAGCATCCACATCGGCACGGCCAGCAGGGTCTGGGAGAAGATGTCCGGCGGCGTGAGGATCATGCCGACCACGAAGCAGCCGATGATCACGTACGGGCGAATCTTCTTCAGGTACGCCACGTTGACCACGCCGATCCATACCAGCAACACCACGGCCACCGGAATTTCGAAGGCCACGCCAAAGGCGAAGAACAACGTCATCACGAAGTCGAGGTAGCTGGTGATGTCGGTCATCATTTCCACACCGGCCGGGGTGGCGGCGGCGAAGAACTTGAAGATCAGCGGGAACACCAGGAAGTAGGCGAACGCCATGCCGGTGTAGAACAGCAGGATGCTCGACACCAATAACGGCACCGCGATGCGTTTCTCGTGCTTGTACAGGCCCGGCGCGATGAAGCCCCAGATCTGGTGCAGGATCACCGGGATCGCCAGGAACAGCGAGACCATCATGGTCAGCTTCAGCGGCGTGAGGAACGGCGACGACACATCGGTGGCGATCATCGTCGCGCCGGCCGGCAGGTACTGGCGCAGCGGCGTGGAGACGAAGGTGTAGATCTGCTGGGTAAAGGCGAACAACCCGGCAAAGATGATGAAGATGGCCGCTACGCAACGCAGCAGGCGGGTACGCAGCTCGGTGAGGTGCGAGACCAGCGGCATGTGCTGGTCGTTTTCCGGTTTATCAGCGCTCATGGGGCTCGCGGCGGCAATGTAGGGTCATGGGGCGCGGGCGACGCGGCAGGCGTCGGCGCAGGCTGGGTTGGCTCGGAGGGTGCCACGGGAGCGGCTTCAACGGTTGGCGCGATGCTGTTTTGAGCCGCAGGTTCGACCGGTTTGGCAGGCTCCTGCACGGGCGACAGAATCTTGCGGGCTTCCTGCTCCAACGAGAGGATGTGCTCGTTGTGCAGTTGCCGGCGGATCTCGTCGGCGCCGATTTCCCGTTCAACTTCCTGTTTGATGGCGTTGAAACTGCGTTTCAGGCGCCCGATCCACAGGCCGGCCGTGCGCGCTGCACCGGGCAGGCGTTCCGGCCCCAATACCAGCAGGGCCACGAGGCCGACGAGCAGCAGTTCAGAGAAGCTGATACCAAACATTAGTCAGTGCTCACGAGTCTTTGCGGGTCGGCTCTTCGACTTTCTCAGCCTGTACGTCGAAAGTACGACGCTCGGTGATTGGCTGGGTCGCCTGCGGGTGCACAGGCTGCGCCGGAGGCACGGGGTTGACGGCAGGGTCGGCCGGCTTTTCGTCGTCGTTCATGGCTTTACGGAAGCCCTTGATCGACTCGCCCACATCGGTGCCCAGGTTCTTGAGTTTCTTGGTGCCGAATACCAGTACCACGACCACCAGAATGACGATCCAGTGTTTCCAGTCAAAAATGCCCATGCTGCGTATCCTCTAGTCTTGGTTATTCAGGCGGACGGGCGCGAGGCCTTCTCGGCGTGCCCGGACAAGCCGAAGCGACGGTCCAGTTCATCCAGCACAGCCTGTGGGTGCTGCCCCAGTTGGGCGAGCATGACCAGGCTATGGAACCACAGGTCGGCGGTCTCGTAGATGACATCGCTGCAGTCGCCGCTGAGCTGCGCATCCTTGGCGGCGATGATGGTCTCGATGGACTCTTCGCCGAGTTTTTCCAGAATCTTGTTCAGGCCCTTGTGGTACAGGCTGGCGACGTAGGAGCTGTCGGCGTCCGCGCCTTTGCGGTCTTCCAGCACCTGGGCCACACGGTTCAGGGTATCGCTCATGTCTAGTGTCCTGCCGAGTAGATAGCGTGCGGGTCTTTGAGCACCGGCTCCACGACTTTCCATTCGCCGTTCTCGAACACGCGATAGAAGCAGCTGTGACGGCCGGTGTGGCAGGCGATGTCGCCGATCTGCTCGACCATCAGGATCACCACGTCGGCGTCGCAGTCGATGCGCATCTCGTGCAGGGTCTGCACGTGCCCGGACTCTTCGCCCTTGCGCCACAGTTTGCCACGCGAGCGTGACCAGTAGATGGCACGCTGCTCAGTGGCGGTGAGGCTCAGGGCCTCGCGGTTCATCCAGGCCATCATCAGCACGCGCCCGGTCTTGTAGTCCTGGGCAATGGCCGGCACCAGGCCGTCACTGTCCCACTTGATCTCGTCCAGCCAGTCTTTCATGTTCAGCTCCGGCAATTTGCGACAGTGTATAACCGGATTGGCTATCGACGCACGATCAGATAAACACCCACGGCGACCATGATGCCGGCCGGCCAGTGGCCCAGTGGGTTCAGCGGGCCACCAATGGCGAGCATGACGCCGCCGACCAGATGCGCGGCGCCCAGCAGGCGCAGGAACCAGTCGTCCTTGGGCTTCTTCCAGGGCGGCGACGGGTCCTTGGCGTGGGGTTGGGACATGCGCTCCAACAGGTCGCGGGTCATGTTGGCCAGATGCGGCAGTTGCTCCATCTGGCTGTGCAGGTTGCCGAGCATGGTTTTCGGGCTCATACGCTCGCGCATCCAGCGTTCGAGGAACGGCTGTGCGGTGTTCCACAGGTCGAGGTCCGGGTACAGCTGGCGGCCCAGGCCTTCGATGTTCAGCAGGGTTTTCTGCAATAGCACCAATTGTGGCTGCACTTCCATATTGAAGCGCCGCGCGGTCTGGAACAGGCGCATCAGCACCTGGCCGAAGGAAATATCTTTTAACGGTTTTTCGAAGATTGGCTCGCACACCGTGCGGATCGCCGCTTCGAACTCGTTGAGCTTGGTCTCGGCCGGCACCCAACCCGAGTCGATGTGCAATTGCGCCACACGACGGTAGTCGCGCTTGAAGAAGGCGAACAGGTTGCGCGCCAGGTAGTCCTGGTCTTCCGGAGTCAGGCTGCCGACGATGCCGCAGTCGATCGCGATGTACTGCGGGCTCCACGGGTTGACCGTGCTCACGAAGATGTTGCCCGGGTGCATGTCGGCGTGGAAGAAACTGTCGCGGAACACCTGGGTGAAGAAAATCTCCACGCCACGCTCGGCAAGCATCTTCATGTCGGTGCGCTGGTCGGCCAGGGTCGCGAGGTCGGTGACCTGCACGCCGTAGATGCGCTCCATCACCAGTACTTTCGGGCGGCACCAGTCCCAGTACACCTGCGGCACGTACAGCAACGGCGAGCCTTCGAAGTTGCGCTTGAGCTGGCTGGCGTTGGCCGCTTCGCGCAGCAGGTCGAGTTCGTCGTAGATGGTTTTTTCGTAGTCGGCGACCACGTCCACCGGGTGCAGCAGGCGTGCGTCGGCGCTGAAGCGCTCGGCAGCGCGGGCGAGGATGAACAGCCACGCCAGGTCCTGGCCGATGATCGGCTTGAGGCCGGGGCGGATCACCTTCACCACCACTTCTTCGCCGGTCTTGAGTTGCGCGGCGTGCACCTGGGCGACCGAGGCCGAGGCCAGCGGGTCGACGTCGAAACGGCTGAACACGTCGCTGATCTTCTTGCCCAGTTGCTCTTCGATGAGCTTCATCGATTGCTGGGAGTCGAACGGCGGCACGCGGTCCTGCAGCAGCATCAGCTCGTCGGCGATGTCTTCGGGCAGCAGGTCGCGGCGGGTCGAGAGGATCTGCCCGAACTTGATGAAGATCGGCCCCAGGTCCTGCAAGGCCAGGCGCAGGCGTGCGCCTCTGCTGAGTTCCAGCTGTTTGCGCGGGAACCAGCGCCATGGCAGCACATAGCGCACGGCGAGCAGGAACCACGGCAGGGGCAGGGCGAACAGCAGGTCATCGAGGCGGTAGCGGATTACGACGCGCTGGATACGAAACAAACGGCGGACGGCGAGCAGCTTCATGCGTTATCGCTTGGATCAAGGGAACGGCTCAGGCGCTCGAAGCGCGCCTCAAGGCGTTCCAGGTCGATTTTGGCCTTGTCGAGTTCACGAAAGCGCGCTTGCGCTTCCCGCTCCCCGACCAGGGTGCGCGATTCTTCGCTCAGGTATTCGGCGAGGTTCTGGTTGAGGCTGGCGAACCCTTGCTGGTACCAGCGCGAACGGCTGCGCAGGTGCCCGCTGATCAACTGGGTGGCGACGGGGCCGATCCAGCGCGACAGTTCGTATTCCCAGTCCAGTTCCAGGTCCTGCAGGATGGCGGCGAGGTCCATCAGCACCGAGCTGTCGCCTTCCAGCTCGACTTCGGCGCTGTGCAGGATGGCGGTCTTGTTGCGGCTCAGGGCCAGGTGCAACAGGCTCGATGCCGGCGCACGCAGCGTACAGTCGGCGTCGGCGGCCCACTGGGTCGCGAGCATCAGGCCTTCATCGCTGGGCAGGATAAACAGCTGCAAGCTGGGGCTGCGGCAATCGACGGCAATGACTTTGCCGTTGAGGTGCGCAAGCCGTGCCAGGGCGGTGCTGTCCAGGCGCAGCACACGGTTGAGGCCGTGTTCAACGCTGGCGAGAAGGCCTTTGATCAGCATCAGGGCTTGATGCCGCGATGCAGGGCGACGATACCCGAGGTCATGTTGTGGTAGGTCACGCGGTCGAAACCGGCCTCTACCATCATCGACTTCAGGGTTTCCTGGTCGGGGTGCATGCGGATCGATTCGGCCAGGTACCGATAGCTGTCCGGGTCATTGAGCACCAGCTTGCCCACCAGTGGCATGAAGGCAAACGAGTAGGTGTCGTAGACCTTGGACATCACCGCATTGGTCGGCTTGGAGAACTCCAGCACCAACAGGCGGCCACCCGGCTTGAGTACGCGCAGCATCGAGCGGATCGCGTCTTCCTTATGGGTCACGTTGCGCAGGCCGAAGGCGATGGTCACGCAGTCGAAATGGTTGTCCGGGAATGGCAGCTTCTCGGCATCCGCCTGGACGAACTCGATATTGCCGGCCACGCCTTTATCCAGCAGGCGATCGCGACCGACCTTGAGCATCGAACTGTTGATGTCGGCCAGCACCACCTGGCCGGTCGGGCCGACGAGCTTGGAGAACTTGGCCGCCAGATCGCCCGTGCCGCCGGCGATGTCCAGCACGCGGTTGCCGGGGCGAACGCCCGACAACTCGATGGTGAACCGCTTCCACAGGCGGTGCATGCCGCCCGACAGCACGTCGTTCATCAAGTCGTACTTGGCTGCCACGGAGTGGAACACCTCGGCGACTTTTTCCGCTTTTTGGCTTTCCGGGACGTTCTTGAAGCCGAAGTGAGTGGTGGGTTCGGCATCGCTGCCTTTGCGCTGATCAGTCATATCGCTGTCACCAAAAGAGAATGCGGGACATGATAATCCCCAAGGCCTGCTTTGTCTTGGCAAGGCTGAAGGTAAGATGGGCGGTCAGCGAGACCTTTTGCCGCATCGAAGGTATCCAAGTCCCTATAAAGAGGAGTCATTGCAATGGCCCGTATAACTGTTGAGCGTGCACATTCCCTGGGTAAAGAGGGCGCGCGGGCGAAGGCCGACAAGTTGGCGCACAAACTCAAGGAGCAATACGGCCTGGAGCCGTCGTGGTCCGGCGATACCTTGAATCTCAAGCGTTCGGGGGTTAAAGGCACGGTATTAGTCGCTGAGGATTCGCTGCGCATTGATGTGGAGCTGGGGCTGTTGATGTCGGCCATGAGTGGCACCATCAAGTCCGAAATCGAAAAGGCCCTGGATAAGGCGCTGGCGTGATCCCATTGTTCTTAGGGTGCCGATTCTAATTTTCCCGCCTACTTTGTGCCCAAGCCCTCAACTCCTGTGGGCCGTTCCTCCCCCCTATTCTGCGTGAGGTGCACCATGGCCAAAGTTATCCTGAAGAAAAAAATCGACGCCCAGACCACCACCCTGAGCGAGGTCAAGTCCTACGCCCGCAAGATTTGGTTGGCGGGTCTGGGGGCTTACGCCAAGGTCGGAAGCGAGGGCGGCGAGTACTTCAAAGAGCTGGTTAAAACTGGGCAACATGTTGAAAGCAAAGGCAAAAAAGTTGCAGTTGAACAACTTGAGGCCGCCAACAGTCAGATTGACCAAGTAAAGAGTAATGTCTCCGCAGTCAAAGGTCTGGTAGAAGTTCAGCTGGATAAAGTTGAAAAAGCTTTTGATACTCGCGTTGCCAATGCCTTGAATCGAATCGGCATTGCGTCTAAACATGACGTTGAGACACTCTCTGCTAAGCTCGAAGAGCTGACGACATTGCTAGAACGTGTCGCGCGTAAACACTAAGGAGACATCGGGATGGCTGTTAAAAAGACTACTCAGAAAGAAGGCAGCTCGTGGGTCGGGGAAGTTGAAAAATATTCCCGTAAGATCTGGCTTGCTGGTTTAGGCGTGTACTCGAAGGTTAGCAGTGACGGCGGCAAATACTTCGAGACTTTGGTCAAGGACGGCGAGAAGGCCGAGAAGTTGACCAAAACCACGGTTGGAAAAAAAGTTGAAGCGGCCAAGGCAACTGCCGGCTCTGCCAAATCCAGCATTGCTGACACTTGGGAGAAGTTGGAACAGACTTTCGACAAGCGCCTCGCCAGTGCCGTTTCGCGACTGGGCGTGCCGAGTAAAGCTGAACTCAAAACGCTGCACAGCAAGGTCGATACCCTGACCAGGCAAATTGAAAAACTCACCGGCGCCAAAGTGGCTCCGGCGAAAACCGCAGCCGCCAAACCTGCTGCCAAGCCTGCCGCTAAAACAGCAGCGGCCAAACCGGCTGCCAAAACTGCCGCCAAGCCTCTGGTAAAAGCCGCCGCCAAGCCGGCCGCCAAACCAGCGGCCAAGGCTGCTGCGAAGCCAGCCGCCAAAACTGCTGCAGCCAAACCCGCTGCCAAGCCTGTCGCTGCGAAAGCTGCTGCCAAGCCAGCCGCTAAACCAGCGGCTAAACCCGCAGCCAAGGCTGCTGCAAAACCAGCAGCAAAACCAGCAGCAAAACCTGCCGCCAAGCCAGCGACCAAAACCGCAGCGGCCAAGCCAGCCGCCAAGTCGGCCGCCGCGAAACCGGCTGCCAAGCCAGCGGCAAAACCAGCCGCCGCGAAGAAGCCTGCGGTAGCGAAAAAACCAGCAGCACCGAAGCCAGCTGTTGCCAAGCCTGCTACTGCGCCAACCGCCTCCACAGCCAACTCGGTGTCCGCGCCGACCCCTGCTGCTGCGACCCCGACTGCAACGCCGGTAACCCCGACGCCATCCAGTCAGTCCTGATTTTTTCCAGGAGACGAAAAATGCCCGGCCTACGAAGGTCGGGCATTTTTTTACCCCTTAAGACCGTTTCGTCAGTTGTAAGTGATGGAAACGGTGACCGCGCTGAGCAGGCTGCCCTGGGTGATGGCTTCACCAGTCTTATGGTAAGCCGCCGCGAGGGGAAGTACAGCCTTGTTGCCGTTCGTCGTCACAGTTCGGCTGCGCTGCTCAGGGGTGCCATTGGCGGGGATGGTCGAAAGGGTGGGCGCGCGATGTGTCAGCCACAGCGCAGTGCCTTTTGAGCCGCCGGTATTGGCAAATAACTCGCCGTTACCCACGGCGGGTGTTCCGGCAAATAGGAAGATCACGTTACGGATATCCGATTCGCAGTCGGCGGTAACCTCGAAGTCGAGCTGGCCGGCGGAGGGGCTCGCGTCCAGGTCGGAAATCTTGATCGTTGGCAACGTAATGTTCCGATTTTCGTCGCCCGCTGCCAGGTTGCAGGTGCCGGCGTTGACTTGTCCGGCGAAACTCAAAGTGCCGGTAGTCGCGGCGTGGGCGGTGAGGCTGACGAGTCCGCCAATCATGGTCATCAGCAGGGGAATGCTTCGAAGGTGCATCGGGTTTTCCTCGGGTTTCAGTTAGTTGTAGGTAATGCTGACGGTGGCGGTACTAGCCAGAGTGCCTGGGCTGACCCTGCCGTTTTTGTGGTACGCGGCGCTGAGCGGCAAGACTGCCCGATCACCGGACACCGTCACCGTGCGCTGGTCATTGACGCTGATGGTCTGAGGCACGCCGTTGATGCGTGAGTAGAGCCACAGCCCTATGCCTTGGGCAGTGCCCGTATTGGCGAACAGTGCGGTGTTGTCTGGCGCGGGCGTCCCGGTAAAACGAAAGGTGACGCTGCCGGCATCGGTGCAATTGGCGGTGAGATCGAAGTTCTGAACGCCGGCGTACGCTGCGTCGTTCAAATCGCCGACATTGATCGGGGCAAGTGTGATCAGGCGGTTGACGTCCCCGGCGGCCAGGTCACAAGTGGCGGGAGCCCGGATGAAACGTATGGCGTTGCCGAACACCAATCGAAAACTTTCCGGGACGTTATGCCACCTGTCCTCCCAGAGGCTCCCACTGGGTATGGTCCCGTCTGCCACTGTGCCCATCCTGTAGAAAGTGACTTGCGCCGAGGTGAAGCTTTGGACTTTCCCGGGGTACATAACGGTGTGCTGACTGAAGAGCCCGAAGTTTGCCGGCCCGCCATCGGCCCATGTCATCGACACCGTGATACCGATACCGGGCACCTCAGTGCGATAGATGAGTGTGCCGGGGTACAGATCGCGTGCGTAGCGCCCGGTAATCGTCCTCAGCGTCTGCCCCCAGCAATGGGTTGTGAAGCCGGGCGATGTGCCGTTGAACGCCTGTCGCAGGATCACGCCGCCGACAGGAATGCTGTCCGGCACGCTGATTGTCGTGGCCGTATTGAGGGTCAGCGTTGCATCCGGGTACCTGTCACAGGCCGCCTGTGCAGTGATCGATGTGCCCAGGGCCAGTAGTGCCGCCAGGAGGGGGAGGTGATGTTTCATCTTCAGTCCATCGTGAAAAGTGGCTGTGTAAACACGGGATGAACGGCCGGCCGCAGTCATTGGCATGCACCTGCGTCCACCTGAAGCAAGCGGTTGGCACCCTGTTGTCCACTGACGTCGTAACGAAGCCGGCAGGAAGCGTTTCCCTCGGACCCCCACTTCACCGCCAGTACCCCCTGGGAGCGCGGTACGCGCACAAAGGCTTTGCCACCCTGGCCGACCACGCCGACGCTGTCGCCATTCTCGTCGAACACATCGGAACCGAAGGGCAGCAGGCTGCCATCCTTGCGTAATGCAGAGATCAATAAGGCTTGGCCGCTGACGGTGTCGAAGTGCAGTTTCACCACCGAGCCTGCACGGGGGGCGACGTTTTGCGCGGCGCTCTTGAGTTCCACATCTACAGACAGATCCTTGGGGTCCAACTCGACCACGTTCTGGCGATAAGGTGTGAGGTACGGCACCACGGCATACCCGCCCTTGCCGACCTGGGCGCCGTGATTGCCATTGATCCGCGCACCTTGTGCGCCTGGGGCCTGGACAATGCCAATGGTTTCGCCCAGTTCCGGTGCGAAAATCACACCACCTGCGTGAGCGACGATGCCGCCGGTCATGCCCAGGGACGTTGCGCGGTAGGCGTTGCTCTGGCCGAACCCTGCAGACAGCACGCCGTGGCTGGTCTGGTATTTCATGTCGGCAGAGACCGAGTTACTGCGGCCCTGCGTACGGCTACCCCCCACTCCGTAGCTGAATTGGCCGCGCTCGCCCAGGGTGCCGCCGAGGTTCATCCGTTCACCGCTGCTTTGATCGCCGCGATAGACAGTGGTGGTCAGGGTGGGGGAGCGTGCGTCGCTGCCTAAGGGCAGGCTCAGGGTCAGTTCCACTTGCTTGTCGACCCGCTCGCTCAGCAGATCCTTGGTGCGCTGGGCGCTGAGGGTGTAGCGCAGGCCCTTCCAGTTGCCGCTGTAACCGGTGGTAAAGGTCAGGTTGCCGCTGGTGCGGTTCCAGTAGTTTTGCGAGGATCCGGTCAGGTAGACCGTGCCGTTGCTCAAGCTTTGATTGAGGCTGATGTCCATCCTGTCGCGCAGACGCGATACGTTATCCAAGTTGTGCCCGCCGATGGCGAGGTCGCGCACCCGTGCGGCGTCGGCGATGCTCAGAAAGCCTTGCGTGGAGTATCGGTAGGCGCCGAGGGCGAAGTGGGTGCCGGTGTCGGTGAAGTTCTTGCTGTAGCGCAGCTGCACGCTTTGCCCCTGGCGTGAACCGTGGCCCGGTAATGTTGCATCTGAGTGGGTCAGGTCAAGGGAGAGCGCTCCATACGGGGTATTGAATGCCGCGCCCAGCAATTGCGACAAGTAGTCGTCACCCGCCACCGTCCCGGTGTAGCCGGTCACCAGGTTACTGAGGCCGTGCTGGTAAGTGGCTTGTACCAGCCTTGGGGGATGGCGCAGGCCGATTTCATCCATCCTGCCGACGCTAAGGGAATAGCGGCTGTGGCCAGTGCGCAGCAGATTGGCGTTGGCGGCGAATGGCACTATGAATTCGCGTCGACGGCCATCTGCCTCGGTCACCGTGACGGTCAAGTCGCCGCCATAACCGGTAGGAAACAAATCGTTGAGCACGAACGGGCCAGGAGCGACCGACACTTCATCCAACAACACGCCCCGTTGGCGCACGGTGACCCGTGCATTGGTCTCGGCGATGCCGCGCACGACCGGGGCGAACCCGGTCTGAGAGTCCGGCAGCATCCGATCATCGCTGAACAGGCTGGCACCACGCAGGCGCACGCTGTCGAACAGTTCGCCTGGGGTATAGATTTCGCCGAGCATCATCTGTGATCGCAGCGGGCTCAACTCGCGCTGCACATAGGTGCTGCTGCGCTGATAGCCCGAGGAGGTATCGGTCTGGCTGAAGCTGCCGCTGTGGCGCCAGTGCCAGTCTCCCAGATTGAGCCCCGTATTCAGGCCCAGGTAATGAGAGTCGACGGAGCGGCCATTTGTGCGGGTCTCAAAGGTGTTGGCGTTGTAGCGCACGAAAGCCGCATCGACCCCGCCGTCCCAGTGCCTGGGGTCGACATAACCGCGCGCTTTACGTGCCAGGTAGATCTGAGGAACCTGCAGGGTCAGGCGGTTTTCGCCCGGGTCGAATTGACCGGTGCTTCCCGGCAGGTAGGTTGAGATGTCTTCGCAGGGTGCAAACGCGGGAGTGGGCGTTTGTCTGGCTTCGCTGGGTTGAGCTTGTGCCGCGTCCAAGTCGATGCCAAACCTGAGCACGACATCTCGCTCCAGGCACATCTGTGCGGAATCTCGGCCCTTTACCGCGACAAACGTGAGGCTTTCGCGCCCAATCCATTGGCCATTGAGATAAACGTCGGTGCGGTAGCTGCCGGGCAGCACGACGTTACCCTGGCTGAATTTGCCTATGTCGACTTGTTGGCCGCCAACCCCATCCGGGAAGAAGGCCGGGTTGAACCTGACATTCTCGGCACCTTGGGCGCCCACAGCATAGGCGCTGCTCATCAGTAAAAGGCAGCGCGTCGCAAGCATCAATTGATGACGCGCAAAAGGCCAGTTTCTTAAACTGGCGCGGGTGTTAAAACTCATGTGTACCACTTCCAAAAAATAGGGGCTGTCCGAATTTGGGCAATGGGAAGCCCTACCCTGAAAACCGGGCATCAAACCAACGTGTGCAGTGAGGTCAGTAGCGCGGAGAGGCGGGCCAATACGGCGCTAGGCAGCTCTCGGGGTCATGTCGAGACCCGGGCACTGTGGGTATTGCGCACTCCGTAGTCGTCGAGTGTCTGGAACTCCACGGTGGCGGCGCTGCCTGGCGGGGTGTTGAGGCTGGGCAGTTCAAAGCGCGTGCGATCACCCGGCGCCACCATGTTTCCAGCACCTGAAGACGCAGCCTTGCGTGGATGGCGCTGCCGGGACTCCAGCAACTCGACCTGTTCGAAGGTTACGTAGTAAGGCGTGGGGTTATAGACCTCCAGTACCTGGCCTTGCGCGGTCGATTCACGCCGCCATTGCAGTTTTCCCGGTGCCGCGTCGACCCCGGAAGGCAGGTTCGACGGTCGGAAAAACAGCTTGATCCGCGAGCGGAACGCCAGTTGCAACTGATTGGCCTCCTGGGAGTGCGCGGGCACCTCCAGCAGGTTGAGCCAGAACAGACTTTCCTGTTCCGTGGGCAAGGTGTCGCCCGTGTACGCCAGGCGTACGACCTGCTGCTTGCCTGGATCCATGCGAAAGATCGGCGGCGTGGCGATAAACGGCACCGTGGCCCTATCCGGGGTCGAGTGTTCGTCACCGCTGTCCAGCCAGACTTGGACCAGCACGGGTGCCTGGTTCTTGCTTTCGAGCCTGACCGTCACCTCCTTGTCGCGCTGCGGGTAGATGATCCGAGTGGTGCCAATGACCACACTGGCGTGCCCGACGGCGGCACCGGAAAGCGCAAGTGTCAATGCAATGAGACGGGCCACCCAGTGTGAAGTGAAAATGGCATTCATGGTTTCGATCGCCTGGCGTCTGATGGTGTGACGCTTGCCGAGTGGCGCACGCGGGCACCGAAGTCGCTGACGGCGGTGAATTCGACGTTCAGCGCGCCGGTGGGGTATTCGCGCAACAATGGCAGTGCAAACAGCTTCACGTCGCCGCACGGCATCATCAGGCTGTCGTTGGCCTCTTTGTTTGGTGCTTTAGTGAATCGTTTTCCTTCGCTCAGCAAATCCACCGAACTCAGGGAAACATGATATGGCGTGGGGTTGGTGGCTTGCAGGGCGTAGCCATGCTCATGGGCGACCAGTTTCCATTGCAGCTTTGACGCAGCGCTGGCTACGGAGTAGGGCAATGCCTGCGGTCGCAGGAACACACGCAAGCGGGTCCGAAATGCCAGTTCGATCTGGTTGCCTTGTTCGGTACCGGCGGTAAGCGGTGGTACTTCCAGCACATTCAGCCAGTAGAGGCTTTCGCGATCGGGGGCTGCGGCCGCTCCGGTATAGCGCAGCCGCAGCGCCTGCTGCTGGTGGGGCTCAACGCGGAAAATCGGTGGCGAAAGGGTAAACGGCGTGCGTACCGTCGCCGGCGTCGAGCGGATATCGCCCGTGTCCAGCCAGGCTTGTACCAGCGCTGGACGGTCACCTTTGTTCTCCAGGCGTACCACCACTTCCTGCTGGTCAGCGGGATAGATCACGCGGGTGCCATGCATAATGACCCCGGCCCGGGCGGGAACTGCTTGCAGCAATAACCCCGCAACACCACAGGTGTAAAGCACGAGGCAGGCCAGCTTTTTCATGCTCAAAGCTCTCTTCGAATCAAGCGAGTGGGCCTGCCTGGCGGCGGCAGGCCCGTTGCGTGCAAGGCCCGCCAGAGCGGGCCCGCTTTTCTATCAATCGGCGTACACGACCATGAAGCCGACGCGGGTCTTGACAGTACCTTCAGTCGCGACACCACTGGCGTACATCTGTGCGGCCAATGGAATGACAGCCTGGTTGTCGGCGATGACCACACCTTCGGATTTTTCCGTGTAAACGTTGATCGGAGTGCCATTACGGTTAGTCACCTCAACCTGTACGTTCTTGGCGTTGGTGGTGTCGGATGGGTCATCGTAGCCGTCGATGTTCAAGCGCCCGGTCGCCACATCAATCGCCGGGCTGGTAGGGTCGAAAGCAACCATTGCGGTGCGTCCGTTGGTGCAGCCACCTTCGCCAGGTGCGCCAATGCGGATGGTGAAGCCGGTCAGGTTGGCGCGATCACCCGGTTTCTGCAGGCGTGCGGCGGACACGCCACCAAGGTTGACGTCTTTGACCACGGCGCCGGTGCCTGGCGCTGCGCCTTCAATGGTGCAGGTCGTATCGCTCACCAACCCGGTGAAGTTGATGGTTCCGTCGTTGGCAGCCTGTGCCGGCTGCGAAACCGCTGCGGCTAAGGCGAGTACTACGGCGAGGGTGGAGAAAACGTGGACTTTCATAGTGTTCCCAATCGTGAGTTATCTGAGTAACCCGCCACACATTGAAGTGTTGCATCGGTAATTTGTTTCGTTTTTTTACCGAATGGCAGGTGGCAGTAATTTGGCTGGGAACGTTATTTTTGCCTATCGACAGGTCACGAGATTTATCTCGTAAATATTCGAAGTCTAAAATTTTAATTAAAACAATTGTATGGGGTAGTGTCTGTAGGGTTTTAATGTAAGACATGTATGTAGGAATAACTTGTCAGGAGCATGTTGGCTGTTTTTGATGGATTGATTCACGAAAAAGGCTGCGCTATACACTGTTCGTGCAGCGAGCATATGTGTACTAATTTGTACTTACTTGAGCGAACTTCCGGGTGTCTGAAATGCACACCATCATGTTGCTGGATAACCATGAAATGGTTCGGCAGGGAATTGAACTGGGCCTGCGCAAAGAGCCCGACCTGGAGGTCATCGGCTCCTTCGGTACATCCAGGGAGTTGCTTGATGCGCTCGGCCAACAACCTGCGGATGTGGTGGTGATGGACTTTACACTGGGGCCGTCAGACATCGATGGCCTCGGCCTGATCCAGATGCTGGGCAGGCGTTTCAAACGTTGCAAGGTGCTCGTTGTGTCATCCCGCTGCACGCGTGCAACGGTGATACTGGCGTTGAAGGCCGGAAGCTTTGGAGTGCTGGGCAAGACCGAACACCTCACGGAATTGATCGTGGCTATTCGGACTGTCGCCCAGGGGCGGATTTACCTGCAGCGTTGCATGTTGTCGGTGCTGCAGGAGGGAGAGTCTGTTCTGGCACGGGAGAATATCAAGTCGACACTTGAACATTCACTGCCGGTACGATTGAGCGGCGCCTTGACCCCCAAGGAACAGGAAGTCCTGCGTTGTTTTCTGGACGGAATGTCCGTGAATTCAATCGCGGCAAAGTTTTCGCGTAGTGCGAGTACTATCAGTACACAAAAACAGTCGGCGTATCGGAAGTTGGGTATCAGGACCGACAGTGAGCTTTTTATGTTTACCAAGCAGTTTGGTCGTCCTGATTAGCGCCGCGTGGTTTGAATGTTTGACTTGCGCGAGTATTTAAATCGGCCTGTCCAGATAACGCAGGGCCAATTGCTCAGTTGTCTGGCGTGCCGGCGATAGCAGATGGGGCGCCACCAGCATCATGATCTGGTAAACCACCACCTGTACTTCGCCTTCACGATCGAGAATCCGTTGGTAATCCAGGGAGAACAGCAAGGTCATGGTGATCTGCTCCACCAGTTGCCCAAGGGCCTGGGTGCTACTGACCAGTTGTCCTGCCGTCTTCAACCGCGCCAGCAATGACGCCAGGGTCCGTTTCAGCGCCGTCAGCAGGTTGCGAATGCCCTTGGCCAGCTTCGGCAGGCGCCCTGCCAGATTCGACAGGTCCTGAAACAGAAACCGATAATGCGCCATGCGCTCGACAATCAAGTGCAAGAACAGCCAGTAATCCTCGGCTTCCAATTGCGCGTCTGGCGGTGGGTCCAGCAGGGGCGCCAGCTCATTCTGGAAACGCTCGAACAGCCCCAGGACCAGCGGCTCCTTGCCATGGAAGTGGTAGTAGAGGTTGCCGGGGCTGATCCCCATTTCATTGGCCACCTCCATGGTCGACACGTTGGGTTCGCCCTTCTGGTTGAACAGTTGCAGGGCGCATTCAAGGATACGGTCGCGGGTCTTCATCCAGTCTTCTTAAGGTGATCGTTGAGCTCAGCGCACGCGCACGTAAGTGCCCGGTGCCGCTTCCATCGGTGGGTAATTCTGGTTGCCCAGGGCGGTGAGGGTTTCGCGTTGTACGCCGGAACGCTGTTGGATCCACTCCAGCCAACGCGGCCACCAGCTGCCTTCGATGTGGTTGGCGTCGTAATACCAGGCGCGTGGGTCGCTGCTCAGCTTGAGGTTTTCGACGTAGTTGGCCTTGGGGTTGCCCGGCGGGTTGAGAATGCTCTGGATATGCCCGCTGTTGGACAGCACGAAGCGCCGCTCGCCGCCCAGCAACTGAGTGGAGCGATACACCGCATCCCACGGCGTGATGTGGTCGTTGATGCCGGCCACGCTGAAACTGTCCACCGTGACCTTCTGCAAATCGATGGGCGTGCCACACACTTCCAGGCCGCCGGGATGGCTCAGTGGGTTGTGCTTGAAGAAGTCCAGCAGGTCGCCGTGCAAGGCGGCGGGCAGGCGCGTGTTGTCGTTGTTCCAGTACAGGATGTCGAAGGCCGGTGGTTCCTTGCCCAGCAGGTAATTGTTGATCCAGTAGTTCCAGATCAGGTCATTGGGGCGCATCCAGGCAAACACCTTGGCCATGTCGCGGCCGTCGAGCACGCCTTGCTGGTAGGAGCGACGCTTGGCGGCTTCCAGGGTCTGCTCGTCGGCGAACAGGGTGGCGGGGCTGTCGATCTGGCTGTCCAGCAGGCTCACCAGGTAACTTGCGCTGGAGATGCGGCGCAGCTGGCGCTTGGCCTGTAGGTGGCCTTGCAGCGCGGCGATGGTCAGGCCGCCGGCGCAGGCGCCCATCAGGTTGACCTCGCGGGCGCCGCTGATCGCGCGACAGACGTTGAGTGCTTCCTCCAGCGCGGCTACATAGGTGGAAAGGCCCCATTCGCGATGCCGCACATCCGGATTGCGCCAGCTGACCATGAAGGTCTGCAGGCCGTTTTTCAGGGCGTACTGCACAAAGCTGTTGGCCGGGCTCAGGTCGAAAATGTAGAACTTGTTGATTTGCGGCGGCACGACCAGCAGCGGCTTGGCGTACTGTTTTTCGCTCATGGGCTTGTACTGGATCAGCTCCAGCAGCTCATTGCGAAACACCACCGAACCGGGGGTGGTGGCGACCGTCTTGCCCACTTCGAAGGCGTGCTTGCTCACCTGGCGCGGCAGGCCATTGTTGTGCAGCAGGTCTTCGACCAGGTTGGTCACCCCACGCACCACGCTGTTGCCGCCGGAGTTGAGCAGCTCCTTGATCGCCAACGGATTGAGCAGGGTGTTGGAGGGCGAGACCGCATCGTTGAGCAATGAGAAGGCAAAGTGCGCACGGGCCCGGTCATCGTCGCTGAGGGTGCTGTCATCGATCCAGTGACGGGTCTGCTTCTGCCAGCTCAGATAGGCCTGCAGGCTGCGGCGGTACAGGGGGTTTAGCTTCCAGGTGGGGTCGTTGAAGCGGCTGTCGTTGGGGTTGGGTTCGTGCACGGTTTCACCGAGCAGTACGCGGCCCAGTTGCCCGCTCAGCGCCCAGGCATGCCGAACGGTATGCACCGGGTTGCGCAGGCCATGGGCAGCCACGCTGCGCAGCGTCGACAGCAAATCCCGGCCGCGCAGGCCGGTGATCGCATTTTGCGCGTTGATGAACGCGGCGGGGGTGGGCGCCGGGTTCGTCACGGGTCTTTCTCGCATGAGCCAACACTCCTTCGTCAAGCCATCAAACAGGCACGCCAATTCAGAACCATAGTCGGTTCCTGGCAAGTTGCGCGGCGGTGTGGTCCTTACACAGCCGGTCGCGGATGAATCACCGCGCGCATGCGCTCCTCTTCAAGAAACTTCATGATGATCGGCGCCACGGCTTCGGCCCGGGTGATCAGGAACAGGTGGCCGTCATCGATGATGTGCAACTGTGCATTGGGAATGCGCCAGGCGAGCATGCGCATGTTGATCAGCGGGATCAGCGGGTCATCGTCCCCCGCCAGCACCAGGGTGGGCTGGCGGATCTTGTGCAGCCAGTGGATGCTGGTCCAGCCCAACCCGGCGAACAGTTGCCAGTAGTAGCCGAGCTTGCCGGCCGAGCGCACTTTGCTGGCGTGTTCGGCGGCCAGTTTCGAATCGCGGCGGAACGAACCGCCGTAGATCATCGGCGCGATGCGCACCACGTGGGACGGCTGGATGTAGCGGCGCGGGCTGGCCATCAGCCACAGCACTTTTGGCTTGCCCGGCACCATCACTGCACCCGCCGCCGTGGCTGCGAGGATCAACTTTTTGCACCGCTCCGGGTAGTCATAGGCAAACTGCTGCGCCAGCGCGCCGCCCCAGGACACGCCAACCGCATTCACCTGGCCATAGTCCAGGTAATCGAGCATACGCGCGGTGAGTTTGGCCAAACCGGGAAAGCGGTACGGTCGATTGGGTGTCGACGAGCCGCCCACGCCGGGCACATCGAAGGCGATCACTTCCAGGTCCGGGTCCAGCGCCTGGACGAACGGAAACACCAACTCAAGGTTGGCGCCGATGCCATTGAAGATCAGCAGCGGCGTCAAGTGAGGCTTGCCCGGGCGTACCGCCGTGCGGATGGTCTGGCCATCCAGGTCGATGGTACGGAAGATGAACGGTTGCGGCATGCTCAAACCCTGTGAAGTGTTACAGCCGGAATGCGGTCAATGTGGGAGGGGGCAAGCCCCTTCCCACATTTGAATGCATTTCAATTTAGCGTTCGTGTACGTAGGTGCCGGGCGCCGCCTCTGCTGCGGCGTAGGTTTTGTTACCCAAACTCGTCGGCGCCTTCTTCAACTTGCCCGCTCGCTCCGCCTGCCATGCCTGCCAATGCAGCCACCACGAATCCGTATGCTTGGTCGCATTCTCCTGCCACTCAAGCGGCTTGCCCGCCAGGCCATCGCTGGTCTGGTAGCGCGCCTTGGGGTTGCCCGGCGGGTTGAGGATGCTCTGGATATGCCCGCTGCTCGACAGCACGAACTCGACCTTGCCACCAAACAGCTGCGCCGACTTGTAGCAGGATTGCCACGGCGTAATGTGATCGTTGGTGCCCGCCAATGAATAGATATCGGCAGTGACCTGCTTCAGGTCGATGGGCGTGCCGCACACTTCCAGTGCGTTGGCGCGCACCAGTGGGTTGTTCTTGAACAGTTCGATCAGATCGCCGTGGAACGCCGCCGGCAAGCGCGTGGTGTCATTGTTCCAGAACAGGATGTCGAACACCGGCGGCTCGTTGCCCAGCAGGTAGTTGTTCACCCAGTAGTTCCAGATCAGGTCATTGGGGCGCATCCAGGCGAACACCTTGGCCATGTCGCGGCCTTCGAGCACGCCGGCCTGGTAGGAATGGCGCTTGGCCGCCTCCAGGGTCTGCTCGTCGACGAACAGCGCCACCTGGGTGTCCAGCGTGGTGTCCAGCACGCTCACCAGCAGGGTCAGGGCGTTGACCTTCTTCTCCCCCAGCGCCGCGTAGTGGCCCAAGAGGGCGGTGCAGGTGATGCCGCCGGAGCAGGCGCCGAGCATATTCACGTCTTTGCTGCCGGTGATCGCGGTGACCACATCGACGGCTTCTTTCAGCGCTTCGATATAGGTCGACAGGCCCCACTCGCGCTGCGCCTTGGTCGGGTTGCGCCAGCTGACGATGAACGTCTGCTGGCCGTTGCGCAGGCAAAAGCGCGCCAGGCTCTTCTCCGGGCTCAGGTCGAATACATAGAATTTGTTGATCTGCGGCGGCACCACCAGCAGCGGGCGTTCGTGCACCTGTTCGGTGATCGGCTTGTACTGGATCAACTCCAGCACGTCATTGCGAAACACCACCGCGCCTTCGGTGGTGCCCAGGGTCTTGCCCACTTCAAAGGCGCCCATGTTGACCTGGCTGGGCATGCCGCCGTTGTGCACCATGTCCTTGGCCAGGTGGGACAGGCCGTCGAGCAGGCTCTTGCCGCCGGTTTCAAAGAAACGCTTGACCGCCGCCGGGTTGGCCGCGCTGTTGGTGGGGGCCATGGCTTCGGTCATCAGGTTGATCACGAAGTGGCCACGGCTGATGTCCTGTTCCGACAGGTTGCTGTCGTCGATCCAGTCGTGCAGTTCCTTGCGCCACGCCAGGTAGGTTTGCAGGTAGCGCTTGTAGAGTGGGTTCTGGCTCCAGGCCGGGTCGGTGAAACGACGGTCATCGCTTTCCGGCACCAGCGCGGATTTGCCAAACATCACATTCTTCAGCTCGACGCCAAAATGGGCGACGTGCTTGACGCTGTGCAACGGTTGCTTGATGGCTTGGGTCAGCACCATCTTCGCCGAGGCGAGTAAATCCTTTTTACGTAACGCGATGATCGGGTTGAGCCCCAGAGTGTTTTCCGAGGCCTGGCGTTTCAAGTCATCGTTGTTCTTGTTACTCATCTACGACGCTCCATTGTCCGAAAGACGAGTACCGGGGACCGCTGCGCACCCAGTTTCGATACACAACACAAGCCTGGTACTGCGACTCGGGTGACCGTTGATACCACATCGTCAAATGCAGGGAACTTGCCAGTTCCATTGGTTACCCGAGTTTAATTTTTTTCGCAAGCGGGCCAATCGTTGGCCACGCGACAGGGCATTCAAGCAGATGAAATTAGAAAATGCGCTCTAAAGAGCAAGACGCCTGAGCTAGAGCATCAGCCGTACGACCGACTCGCTCGGGTCGCGGGTTTTGCCAGCGGCTTTGAGTTCGGCAAGATAGTCGGCCCACAGCGCGTCCTGACGCACGGCCAACTGATAGAGGTAGTCCCAGGTGAACAGTCCACTGTCATGCCCGTCGTCGAAGGTCAATTTCAGTGCGTACTGGCCGGCCGGTTCGATCTTGATCAGCTTCACGTTGAGCTTGCCGAATTGCAGGATAGGTTTGCCGTGGCCCTGGACCTCGGCGGAAGGCGAGTGGGTGCGCAACAGTTCGGCAGGGAGTTGGTACACTTCGTCGGGCCCGTAGGTGAGGCCGAGGGTGTTGGAGGTTTTGTGCAGGTTTACAGCAGTGGGAAACTTCGACATTGGCAATAATCCTGATGGAACCGGCCTCAAAATGTGGGAGGGGGCTTGCCCCCGATGGCAGTGTGTCAGTCAGCATATATCTGTCTGATAGACCGCTATCGGGGGCAAGCCCCCTCCCACATTGAAGCGAAGCGATTCTGTGTGAGGCTTACAGAATATAGCGCGACAAGTCTTCGTTTTGCGCCAATTCGCCCAAGTGGCTGTTGACGTAAGCCGTGTCGATCTTGATCACTTCGCCATTCTGCGCACCGGCCAGGTCGCCGGCACTGAAAGACACTTCCTCCAGCAGCCGCTCCAGCAAGGTGTGCAGGCGACGGGCACCGATGTTCTCGGTCTTCTCGTTGACCTGCCAGGCGATCTCCGCCAGGCGCTTGATGCCGTCTGGCTGGAACTCGATGCCCAAGCCTTCGGTTTTCAGCAGTTCACGGTACTGCTCGGTGAGCGAGGCGTGCGGCTCGCTGAGGATGCGTTCGAAGTCGCCCGGGGTCAGCGCCTTCAACTCCACGCGAATCGGCAGGCGGCCTTGCAGCTCCGGCACCAGGTCGCTTGGCTTGCTCAGGTGGAACGCACCGGAGGCGATAAACAGGATGTGGTCGGTCTTGACCATGCCCAGCTTGGTGTTCACGGTGCAACCTTCGATCAGCGGCAGCAGGTCGCGCTGTACGCCTTCACGGGACACATCGACGCCGCCGGAGTTACCGCGCTTGGCCACCTTGTCGATCTCGTCGATAAACACGATGCCATGCTGCTCGACCGCCTCCAGGGCCTTGGCCTTGAGTTCTTCCTCATTCACCAGGCGCCCGGCTTCTTCGTCGCGCACCAGTTTCAGCGCTTCCTTCACCTTGAGCTTGCGGCTTTTCTTCTTGCCCTTGCCCATGTTGGCGAACAGGTTCTGCAACTGGCTGGTCATCTCTTCCATGCCAGGCGGGGCAGAGATGTCGACGCCGGACACTTCGGCGACTTCGATCTCGATTTCCTTGTCGTCCAGCTGGCCTTCACGCAGGCGCTTGCGGAACAGCTGGCGGGTGTTGGAGTCCGAGGCCGGTGCGGCTTCTTCGTTGAAGCCCATGCGTGCCGGTGGCAGCAAGGCGTCGAGGATGCGTTCTTCGGCGGCGTCTTCGGCGCGATGGCTGACCTTGGTCATTTCCTGTTCGCGCAGCATTTTCAGGGCTGCGTCTGCCAGGTCACGAATGATCGACTCGACGTCACGGCCCACATAGCCTACTTCGGTGAACTTGGTGGCTTCTACCTTGATGAACGGCGCGTTGGCCAGTTTGGCCAGGCGACGTGCGATCTCGGTTTTGCCGACGCCGGTCGGGCCGATCATCAGGATGTTCTTTGGCGTTACTTCAACGCGCAGTTCTTCGGGCAGTTGCATCCGGCGCCAGCGGTTACGCAGCGCGATGGCTACGGCGCGCTTGGCATCGTCCTGGCCGATGATATGGCGGTTGAGTTCATGGACGATTTCGCGGGGAGTCATGGACATAATGTTTGGCGGCCTCAAGCGGGAATAAGCCTACGGCTTACTCGGCGAGGTCCTGCTCCTCAATGGTGAAGTTGTGGTTGGTGAACACGCAGATATCGCCGGCGATGCCCAGGGCAGTCTCGACGATTTCGCGGGCCGACAGGTCGGTTTTCTTCAACAGTGCGCTGGCTGCCGCCTGGGCGTAGCCACCGCCGGAACCCATGGCGATCAGGCCATGTTCGGGCTCAACCACATCGCCGTTGCCGGTGATGATCAGGGACGCGTCTTTGTTGGCGACGGCCAGCATGGCTTCCAGGCGGCTGAGGGAGCGGTCGGTGCGCCATTCTTTGGCGAGTTCGACTGCGGCGCGCACGAGGTGGCCCTGGTGTTTTTCCAATTGGCCTTCGAAACGTTCGAAAAGGGTGAAGGCGTCGGCGGTAGCGCCGGCAAAGCCCGCGAGAACCTGGCCGTGGTACAGGCGACGCACTTTCTTGGCGTTGCCTTTCATCACGGTATTGCCCAGGGAAACCTGGCCGTCGCCGCCCATGACGACTTTGCCGTGGCGACGTACTGAAACGATGGTGGTCAAGGGGAGAGTCTCCACGCAGCGGGGCGAAAATGCCCTGATGCAAACTCATATGGGGGTGGCGGAGGGGATTTCAACCATAGGGGGTTATGGCGGACGAGTGGTGCTCAAGGGTCTGACACACATTCCACAGCGCTGCAAAACCAAATGTGGGAGGGGACAGGCCCCGTCCCACATTTGATCCAGGTTGGCTGAAGGTCAGCGGCTCTGGCGTTGTTGTAACAACAGGTTGCTAAAACCCGCGCCGGCCAATTGCTTTTGCGCCACGGTCAGCTGTTCACGGTTGCTGAACGGTCCTACCAGTACGCGATACCAGGTCGCATCCTTCACAGTGCCGGACTCCACCGTCACCGACTGGCCCAGCAGAATGATTTGCGCCCGCACGCGGTCCGCATCCGCCTGTTTGGGGAACGAGCCCGCTTGCAGGAAGAACTTGGTCACTGGCGCGGCCTTGGTCTCGGCCACCGGCGGTGCTGGCGGCGGGGTGATCCCGGCCAATGCGGCCTGGGCGCGCGCTGTGTCGATTTTAGCGGCCTCCGCCGGGGTGACCGGGGTGGTTGGCACTTGCGGCGTCGGCAGGGTTTTCTCCGGCACGGCGTCCGGCGGCACGATCACTTCCGATTCGGGCAACAGCGTGTAGAAGTCGTACTTCGGCTTTACCGGAGCGGTCGGGCTCGGCGCAGTCTTGTTGGCTTCGGCCATTTTCGTGGCCTTCTGTTGCTCCTGCTTGACCCGTTTGACGTCATCGCCCTTGCCCGGATCAAGTTTCATCAGGAATACGATAAACGCGCCGACGGTGAGGCCGATCGCCATCCACAACCAGCCCGGGATCGGCTTCTTCGCCGGGGCCTGATAGCGGCTGGCGCCGCGCTTGGGTGCAGGTTTTTTCTTGGCAGCCAACTTACATACGCTCCAGTGTTTCCAGGCCCAACAGTTCCAGGCCTTGCTTGAGGGTCCGTCCAGCCAGGGCGGCGAGGCGCAGGCGGCTTTGCTTCTGGGCTTCGTCGTCGGCAGTCAGGATCGGGCAGTTCTCGTAGAAGCTGGAGAACAGGCCGGCGACTTCGTACAGGTAGGTGCACAGGATGTGCGGCGTGCCTTTTTCGCCGACGCTGTTCAGCACTTCGCCGAATTGTGCCAGCTTGGCGGCCAGTTCCTGCTCGTGCGGGGCGTCCAGCACGATGTGCCCTTCAACTTCGCTGAAGTCCTTGCCCAGCTTGCGGAACACGCCGGCCACGCGGGTGTAGGCGTAAAGCAGGTACGGTGCGGTGTTGCCTTCGAAGTTGAGCATCAGCTCGAAGTTGAAGCTGTAGTCGCTGGTGCGGTGCTTGGACAGGTCGGCGTATTTCACCGCACCAATGCCTACCACGCGGGCGATGTTGCGCAGGTCGGCCTCGGCCAGTTCCGGGTTCTTTTCCTTCACCAGGTTGTAGGCACGTTCCTGGGCTTCGGTCAGCAGGTCGATCAGCTTCACGGTGCCGCCGTCACGGGTCTTGAACGGGCGGCCATCGGCGCCGTTCATGGTGCCGAAGCCCATGTGTTCCATGTGCATCGGGTGGGTGACGAAGCCCGCGCGGCGTGCCACTTCGAACACCTGCTGGAAGTGCAGGGCCTGGCGCTGGTCGACGAAATACAGCGCACGGTCGGCCTTGAGCACCCCACTGCGGTAGCGCACGGCCGCCAGGTCGGTGGTGGCATACAGGTAGCCGCCATCGGCCTTGACGATGATCACCGGCAGCGGCTCGCCGTCGGCGGTCTTGAATTCTTCGAGGAACACGCATTGCGCGCCGTTGCTCTCCACCAGCAGGCCCTGGGCCTTGAGGTCGTTGACCACGTTGATCAGGTCGTCGTTGTAGGCGCTTTCGCCCATCACGTCGGCCATGGTCAGCTTGACGTTGAGCAGATCGTAGATTTCCTGGCAGTGCGACAGCGAGATCTCACGGAAACGGTTCCACAGCGCCAGGCATTCCTCGTCACCGGCTTGCAGTTTGACCACCAGGCCACGGGCGCGGTCGGCGAACTCTTCGGATTCGTCGAAGCGCTTCTTGGCGGCGCGGTAGAAGTTTTCCAGGTCCGACAGCTCGTTGCTGGTGATCGGGTTTTCTTGCAGGTAAGCCATCAGCATGCCGAACTGGGTGCCCCAGTCGCCCACGTGGTTCTGACGGATCACGCTGTCGCCGAGGAACTCCAGCACCCGCGCCACGCCATCGCCGATGATGGTGGAGCGCAGGTGGCCCACGTGCATCTCTTTGGCCAGGTTCGGTGCCGACAGGTCGATGACCACGCGCTGCAGCGGGCCGGCCTTGAGCACGCCGATCCTGGCGTCGGCCAGGGCTGCATCCAGGCGCGAAGCCAGGGCCTGGGTATTCTGGAAGAAGTTGATAAAACCGGGGCCGGCGATTTCGGCCTTGGTGACGCTTTCGTCGGCCGGCAGCGCGGCGATGATTTTTTCCGCCAGGTCGCGCGGTTTCATGCCGGCCGGCTTGGACAGCATCATCGCAATGTTGCTGGCGAAGTCACCGTGGGTCTTGTCGCGGGTGTTTTCCACCTGGATCGCCGGCGACAGGCCTTCAGGCAACACACCTTCGTTGACGAGTTGGGTGAGGGCTTGTTGGATCAGCTGGCGAATGGTGTCTTTCATGGTGTTCTCTTTCGACCGCAAGCGGCGGCGCGCGATGCGCAGGTGGAAAAACTGGGCATTATCCGTGGCGAGGGCGGGCTTGCCAACCTTCGCGGGACCTGTGGCCAGGGTTAATACAAATCTACCGGGTCTACGTCCAACGACCATCGCACTTGCCGGCCGCTGGGCATTTGCTCCAGGGCAAGCAACCAGCTACTTAATAGCCGATGCAGCGGTGCGCGGGAGGTTGCCTGCAAGAGTAGCTGAGCGCGATAACGCCCGGCGCGGCGCTCCATGGGCGCAGGCACCGGGCCGAGCAGTTCGATGCCGCTCAGACCCAGTTCACCAAGCAAACGTTCGGCTGCGCTGCACGCTTCATCCAGGAAACCTTCGGCCTGCCCCGGCTTGTGCGCTTCGGCGCGTAGCAGTGCCAGGTGGGAAAACGGCGGCAGGCCGGCGGCGCGACGTTCGCTCAGGGCCTGTTCGGCGAAGGCGAAGTAGCCTTGCTCGGTGAGCTGGATCAGCAGCGGATGGTCGGCCAGGTGCGTCTGGATAATCACTCGGCCTGGCTCCTCGGCACGCCCTGCGCGGCCCGCAACCTGCACGATCAACTGCGCCATGCGCTCGCTGGCACGGAAATCCCCGGAGAACAGCCCACCGTCCGCATCCAGGATCGACACCAGGGTCACCCGTGGAAAGTGATGCCCCTTGGCAAGCATCTGCGTGCCGATGAGGATGCACGGCTGGCCTTTCTGGATGGTGGCGAACAGCTGGTTCATCGCGTCTTTGCGCGACGTGCTGTCACGGTCGACCCGCAGCACCGGGTAATCCGGGAATAGGATGCCCAGGCGTTCCTCGGCGCGCTCGGTGCCTGCGCCTACCGGTCGCAGGTCGACTTTGCCGCACTGCGGGCAATGGCGCGGCACCCGCTCCACATGGCCGCAGTGATGGCAGCGCAGTTCGCCGTGGCGCTGGTGCACCGTCATGCGCGCGTCGCAGCGCTCGCACTCGGACATCCAGCCGCAGTCATGGCACAGCAGCGTCGGCGCAAAGCCGCGCCGATTGAGGAACACCAGCACCTGCTGACCAGCGGCGAGGGTCTGGCCGATGGCTTGTTGCATTGGCCCGGAAATACCGCTGTCCAGCGGGCGGCTTTTGACGTCCAGGCGCAGGAAACGTGGTTGCTTGGCGCCGCCCGCCCGTTCGTTGAGGCGCAAGAGGCCGTAACGGCCGGTGTAGGCGTTGTGCAGGCTTTCCAGGGACGGTGTGGCCGAGCCCAGCACAATCGGGATGTCTTCCTGGCGAGCGCGCACCAGCGCCAGGTCGCGGGCGTGGTAGCGCAGGCCTTCCTGCTGTTTATAGGAGCCGTCGTGTTCCTCGTCGATGATGATCAGCCCGGGGTTTTTCATCGGGGTGAACAGCGCCGAACGGGTGCCGATAATAATGTCGGCCTCGCCATCCCGCGCTGCCAGCCAGGACTCCAGGCGCTCGCGGTCGTTGACCGCCGAATGCACCAGCGCGATACGCGCATTGAAACGCTGCTCGAAGCGCGCCAGGGTCTGCGGGCCGAGGTTGATCTCGGGGATCAGCACCAGCGCCTGTTTGCCGGCTTGCAGGGTTTCGCGGATCAACTGCAAATAGACTTCGGTCTTGCCGCTGCCCGTGACGCCGGCCAGCAGGAAAGCGTGGAAGCTGTCGAAGCCTGCGCGGATCGCTTCGTAGGCGGCGCGTTGCTCGGGGTTCAGCGGCAATTCCGGCTGGGCCAGCCAGTGTTCGTGGCGGGCGTCAGGGGCGTGCTTGCGGATTTCCACCTGTACCAGGCCTTTGGCAAGCAGCAGGTCGAGGCTGTCTTTGCTCAGCATCAGCTTGCTCAGCAGTTGATGAGCCACGCCATGGGGATGCTGCGCCAGCGTGGCCAGTGCTTCACGTTGGCGTGGGGCACGGGCGATGCGCGGGTCGTCGAGGCGCGCGCCGGGCACCATCGACCAGAAGCGCTCCTGACGCGCTTCGGCCAGTTCGCCCTGGCGCAGCAGCACCGGCAAGGCCCAGCTCAACGTATCGCCCAGGCTGTGCTGGTAATACTGAGCGGTCCACAGGCACAGCTTGAACAGCGCGGGTGGCAGTGGAGGGGTGGTGTCGAGGATGGCCAGCGCGGGCTTGAGTTTTTCGGCCGGCACTTCGCTGTGGTCGGTGACTTCAACCAGAATGCCGATCATCTCACGCCGCCCGAACGGCACACGCACACGCATGCCCGGTTGCAACTGCGCCCGCAGTACGCCGGCCGGCGCCCGGTAATCGAACAGGCGGCGCAGGGGCGAAGGCAGGGCGAGGCGCAGAATGGCGTCGGGCACGCGAGGAGTCTCATATAAAGGCAGGCGGTGGCGCAGGGGCGGGAGCCTAGCAGAGCCGGGAGGGCTTGGGTATGCCACGGTTTTCTGATGAAAGGAGGTTTTCAGCCAGATGTGCAGCTTGCGTGATTGAAAAGGTCTGGTAGAATCCGCGGCCTAATTACGTGCGGTATTCGACAATAGTGTCGAGTGGCGGCACGCTAGCCCGAGGAAGTGCCATGAAAGCCGATATCCATCCAGCGTACGAAACCATCGAAGTCACCTGCAGCTGCGGCAACAAGTTCGAAACCCGTTCGAACCTGTGCAAGCCACTGGGTACTGACGTATGCAACGAGTGCCACCCGTTCTACACCGGTAAGCAGAAAACTCTGGACACCGGCGGCCGTGTACAGCGCTTCGCAGATCGCTTTGGTGCTTTCGGCAAGAAGCCTGCTGCTACTCCAGCAGAGTAAGGCTCAAAAGCCTTATGGGCTTTTGCCAGCTGTTGAAAAAGGCGTCCCGTGTGGGCGCCTTTTTTGTGCCTGGGATTTGGCTTTCAGTCGCCCAGGCCGACGTGTTTTGCCCCGCGCCGTCCGCCTTGGCCCGGGTGGAGGTGCAACGCGTGGTGGATGGCGACACCGTGCGCCTCAAGGATGGCCGCAGTGTGCGGATGATCGGTCTCAATGCCCCGGAAACCGGCAAGCAAGGCCGCTCCGACGAGCCCTACGCCGTTGCGGCCCGCCAGCGTTTGCAGGTGTTGGTTGAGGCCAGTGGCGGCCGGGTTGGCTTGGTGCCGGGGCGCGAGAGCAAGGACCGCTACGGCCGTACCTTGGCCCACCTCTACAGCGCTGATGGAAAGAATCTTGAGGCGCAACTGCTGGCCGAAGGCCTGGGGTTTCAGGTGGGGGTCGCGCCCAATGTCGATCTTGTCGCTTGCCAGACAGCTGCGCAGGACAGCGCCCGTGACGCGCGTTTGGGCGTATGGCAGCAGTCACCCGTGCAAAGCGTGGCGCAACTCAAGCAGTCCGGCTTCGCCCTGGTCAGCGGCCGAGTGAGCAAGGTCGAACGCAATCGTGGTGGAATCTGGATCGAGTTGCAGGGTTCACTGGTATTACGCATTGCACCCGAACTCGCCCGCCGGTTCGACTCCGTATTGCTCAGTGGTCTGCAAGGCAGGGCAGTCGAGGCCCGTGGCTGGGTGCAGGATCGATCCAGACGGGGTGGCCGGAAAAACGGCCAGGCACGTTGGTTGCTGCCGCTGACCGACCCCAGCATGCTCAAATCGGCTGATTAATAAAAAATTGTAGACATTTTTTTATTCGATTGTGAACAGTTAACCCCTTGTATCCCGTGGCCTTAGGCCAAAGTACGGCGCTTTGGGGCCTTGACACCTGTGACTACCCAGTCTTGTAGGGACTTTGCGACACGCGTATCCTCGGCGGTCCGTCGACCAACAGTAAAAGCGGAATGCCGATATGTCTGATTTGAAAACTGCCGCTCTCGAATATCATGCCCATCCTCGTCCAGGAAAGCTGAGTGTAGAGCTCACCAAGGCCACTGCCACCGCCCGCGACCTGTCGCTGGCCTACAGCCCTGGTGTTGCCGAGCCCGTACGTGAAATCGCCCGCGACCCCGAACTGGCGTACAAGTACACCGGCAAAGGCAACCTGGTTGCAGTGATTTCCGATGGCACCGCGATTCTCGGCCTGGGCAACCTCGGTCCATTGGCCTCCAAGCCAGTCATGGAAGGCAAGGGCGTGCTGTTCAAGCGCTTTGCCGGCATCGACGTTTTCGACATCGAAGTCGACTCCGAAAGCCCGCAGGCTTTCATCGACACGGTCAAGCGCATTTCCATCACCTTCGGTGGCATCAACCTGGAAGACATCAAGGCACCTGAGTGCTTCGAGATCGAAAAGGCCCTGATCGAACAGTGCGACATTCCGGTATTCCACGATGACCAGCACGGCACCGCGATCGTAACCGCGGCCGGCATGATCAACGCCCTGGAAATCGCTGGCAAGACCCTGGCTGACGCGCAGATCGTCTGCCTGGGCGCCGGCGCTGCGGCCATCTCCTGCATGAAGTTGCTGGTGAGCATGGGCGCCAAGCTGGAAAACATCTTCATGGTCGACAGCAAGGGCGTGGTCCAGTCCGAGCGTACCGACCTGAACCAGTACAAGGCGATGTTTGCCCACGCCACCGACAAGCGTACCCTGGCTGACGCCCTCGACGGTGCAGACGTGTTCGTCGGCCTGTCCGGCCCGAACCTGCTGAGCGCCGAAGGCCTCAAGTCCATGGCGGCCAACCCGATCGTGTTCGCCTGCTCCAACCCGGACCCGGAGATCTCGCCGGAACTGGCTCACGCCACCCGCAGCGACGTGATCATGGCCACCGGCCGTTCGGACTACCCGAACCAGGTCAACAACGTACTGGGCTTCCCGTTCATCTTCCGTGGCGCCCTGGATGTTCGCGCCAAGCGCATCAACGAAGAGATGAAAGTGGCTGCCGCCAATGCCCTGCGTGAACTGGCCAAGCTGCCGGTGCCTCAGGACGTGTGCGACGCCTACGGTGGCGCCAAGCTGGAATTCGGTCGTGAGTACATCATCCCGAAACCAATGGACAAGCGCCTGATCACCCTGATCTCCGATGCCGTGGCCAAGGCCGCCATCGAGACCGGCGTGGCCACCCTGCCGTATCCGAAGCACTACCCGCTGAAAAGCGTGGATGATGTGTTCAACGGCTAAGCCGTTGTAGCGCACCAACAGAAAGCCCCGGCTCTTGCGAGTCGGGGCTTTTTTGTGGCGATTCACTTGGGCCTTGTGGAGACCCAAGTGTGGGAGCGGGCTTGCCCGCGATAGCGATGGATCAATCAGCTCATGTGGCGCCTGACACACCGCAATCGCGAGCAAGCCCGCTCCCACATTGAATCTGTTTCAGGCCATAAATCTCACTAGAACAGATCGATCGGCGCCGCCTCATCCGCCGGCAGCGGGCTACCCGGTGCAACGCCATTGCCCAGCTCGTTGACCGACGGCGGCGTGTCTTCGCTCTTGAACAGTTCGAAGTACGCGTTCGGCGTGCTTGGCGAAGCTGCACGGCCACTGATCGGGTCGATGCGCAGGCTGAGGATGCCTTCCGGCTCCGGCTGGGTGTGCGGCGGCTTGTCCTTCAAGGCTGCGCCCATGTAGCTCATCCAGATCGGCAGCGCGACGGTGCCACCGAACTCGCGGCGACCCAGGCTTTCCGGCTGGTCATAGCCGGTCCACACGGTGGTCACGTAGTCGGCGTTGTAGCCGGAGAACCAGGCGTCCTTGGATTCGTTGGTGGTACCGGTCTTGCCGGCGATGTCCGGCCGGTTCAGCGCCAGGGCGCGGCGGCCGGTCCCCTTCTTGATCACATCTTCCAGGATGCTGTTGAGAATATAAGTGGTACGGCCGTCGACAATACGCTCGGCAACTGCCGGCGCCTGTGGCTCCGCCGGGGTACCGTTGGCGGCCTGCGTCGTGCCTGGGGTTGGCTCGATGGTGATGCCGCCATTGCTTGGCGCTGCCAGGCCATCCGTCGCTGCCACGCCGTTGACCACGTCACCGGGCACGCGTGGTGGGTTGGCGGTGAACAGGGTTTCGCCGTTGCGGCTTTCGATCTTGTCGATCAGGTACGGTGTGATCTTGTAGCCGCCGTTGGCAAAGGTGCTCCAGCCGGTGGCGATTTCCATCGGTGTGAGGGTCGCGGTGCCCAGGGCGAGGGACAGGTTGGGCGGCAGGTCTGACTTGGCGAAACCGAAGCGCGTCATGTAATCGATGGTCTTGCCCACGCCCATTGCCTGCAGCAAGCGGATCGACACCAGGTTACGCGACTTGTACAGCGCTTCGCGGATGCGGATCGGGCCAAGGAAGGTGTTGGTGTCGTTCTTCGGGCGCCAGACCTTGTCCAGGTACTCGTCGACAAACACGATGGGTGCATCGTTGACCAGGCTGGCGGCGGTGTAGCCGTTGTCCAGCGCGGCGCTGTAGATGAACGGCTTGAAGCTCGAGCCCGGTTGGCGTTTGGCCTGGGTCGCGCGGTTGTAGTTGCTCTGCTCGAACGCGAAGCCACCGACCAGGGCACGGATTGCACCGTTCTGCGGGTCCAGCGACACCAGTGCGCCCTGGGCCAGCGGCACCTGGCTGAACTTGAGGCTGTCGTCCTTCTGGCGTTGTACGCGGATCAAATCGCCCACCTGCGCCACGTCCGACGGTTGCTTGGGCATCGGGCCCATGCTGTTGGTGTTCAGGAACGGGCGCGCCCACTTCATGCTGTCCCATGCCACATGGGCTTCGCCGGTGCGGGTCAGGACCTGCACGCCATCTTTTTTCACCTGGGTGACGATGGCCGGCTCCAGGCCGCTGATCGCACGTTGTTTGCCCAACTCGGTGGTCCACGCGCTCAGGGTCTTGCCCGGCAGGCGTGATTCGGGGCCACGGTAGCCGTGACGCTGGTCATAGGTGATCAGGCCGGAATGCACCGAATTATTGGCGATATCCTGCAAGTCGCTCGGCACGGTGGTGGTCACGCGGAAACCTTCGGTATACGCCTCGCTGCCGTAGCGGCCGACCATCTCGGCGCGCGCCATTTCGGCGATGTAAGGGGCGTTCACTTCCGGCGTCGGCACGTGGTAGCTGGCATTCAACGGCTCGGCGATGGCGCTTTCGTAAGCGGCCTGGTCGATCTTGCCCAGCTTGTACATGCGCCCCAGGATCCAGTCGCGGCGCTCTTTGCTGCGCGCCGGGTTGGCCAGGGGGTTGAAGCGTGAGGGCGCCTTGGGCAGGCCGGCGATCATGGCCATCTGCGCCAGGCTGGCGTCACGGATGGACTTGCCATAGTAGACCTGCGAGGCCGCCTCGATCCCGTAGGCGCGGTTGCCCAGGTAAATCTTGTTCACGTACAGCTCAAGGATCTCATCCTTGGTCAACTGGCGTTCGATTTGCAGTGCCAGGAGGATCTCGGTGGCCTTGCGCGAAAAGCTGCGCTCGCTGGTCAGGAAGAAGTTCTTCGCCACCTGCATGGTGATGGTGCTGCCGCCGGATTGAATGTGTCCGCTTTTTACCAATTGCGTGGCCGCACGCACCAGGCTGCTGGGGTCGACGCCATAGTGGTTGGCAAAATTATCGTCCTCAGCCGAGAGCAGGGCGCTGATGAAATTGGGTGGAATATCGGCAAAACGGATCGGTGTGCGGCGCATTTCGCCGAACTCCGCGATCAGTTTTTCATCGCTGCTGTAGACCCGCAAAGGAATCTGCAACTGGATACTTCTGAGAGCCTCTACGGAGGGCAAACCCGGACTAAGGTAGAGGTAGGCCCCGCTGAGCACGAGCAGCAGCCCGCAAACGATGGCGACAATGGAGTACCCGAAAAACTTCAGCAGACGAATCAAGGCTTTTGGATTTCCAGAGAAAAGAATGGGTTAGGCGTCGGGGCTTGCATGGCAATCGATGGATCGACCCGAGCTGCAGATAAAAAGCGGCAAAAAACGCTGGGCATTAAAGCATTTTTCGACTTGGGGCGTCATTCGCACCTGCTCAACAAGTCGACCGAATGCATGGCGCCCGGCGGCAATCAGGCGGTATGACAGGCAAAGCTTTAGGGAGTTTTATGGGAAAAGGATTTTTCACGGGAAAACTCGATACCCTGCTGGGCGTCGACATCAATGACACGGCAATCCGGCTGGTGGAGCTGGGCCGTTCAATCACGGGTTACCACATTCGGGCCTATGTCACCCAGGCATTGCCGGTACGCTCGGTGGTCGACGGCACATTTCTGGATCTCGAAGGCGTGGGACGCACCTTGCGCAGTGCGTTGTCGCGAATGGCAACGTCGGTCCGTGGTGCTGCCGCTGCGGTATCCGGGCCCTCGGTGATCACGCGCATAATCGAGATGGAGGCTGGGCTCACCGACGATGAGATGGCCTGGATGATCCAGATGGAGGCAGACCAGTACATTCCTTATCCATTGGATGACGTGGCCATCGACTTTCAAGTGCGCGGGCCGACCGCCCTGGACCCAGGTCGTGTCGAGGTGCTGCTGGCGGCGTGCCTGAAGGAACACGTCGAGGCACGGGAGGCGGTTCTGGCGCTGGCCGGGCTGGTGCCGAGGGTGGTCGATGTCGAAGCGTTTGCATTGGCGCGCGCATGCAGTCAGGATTTCGCCAGCTTCACGCCGGGCCATCGAGTCGATGGTGCACAATGGGCCGTGGACGCCCACGGGATGGGAATTGCTTGCGGGTTGGCCCTGAGGAGTTTCGCTTGAAGACACGAATCAACCTTTTGCCTTGGCGCCAGGCGCTGGCGGAGCGGCGACGCAAGTACCTGCTGGCGTGCCTGCTGGCGTTCGCCTGCGCGGCGCTCGCAGCCGTGTGGCTGGCGGACCAGGTGATCGACCAGGCCATTGACCGGCAAGTGACCCGTAATGACCATCTGGGCAAGCAAATCACCGGCCTGGATTCGCGCATCAAGACCATCGACGACCTGCAGGAGCAAAGCCAGCAGTTGGCGCAGCGCATGAAGGTTGTGCAGGACCTGCACGACTCCCGCTCGTCCGGTGCGCAATTGTTGGATCAGTTGACGCGCGCAGTACCCGATGGTGTCCATCTGCATGAAGTGGTGGCGAAGGGCGATACGGTGAGTATCAGCGGCAGTGCCGAGTCGAGCCAGGATATCGCCCAACTGATGCGTCGCCTGGAGGCCGCGCAAGGCGCCCACTCCACGCGGTTGCAACAGGTGCGAACCGAGGGCGTGCGTGGCAACAATGAATTCCAGCTGATGGTGCGACAGGGCGAGCCTTCCGAGGCGCAACCTTGAGCCCGTTGAGGCTCAATCTTTCTGCACTCACTCACAACGCTGCAAAATGGCCCCTACCTGGCAAGGCCCTGTTGGGCTGTGCGCTGGCGAGCCTGATATTTGTGGTGGGTGACCTTGTGTACCTGAGCCCGTCGCGTCAGCGGCTAAGCCAGGTCGAGGTGCGGGAAGTGGCCCTGCAACAGCAAGTCGCTCAAAAGACGGCCATGGCTGCCCCCCTTGAAGCGCGCACGCAGCAGCTCCAAGTGATGCAGGTGAAAGCCGATGAGCTTTTCCGGGCGTTGCCGGGCGAATCCGAAATGCCCGGCTTGCTGGAAGACATCGCGCACTTGGCATTGGCCAATGGTCTGGTGGTCGAGAGCGTCACGCCATTGGACGAACAGTCTCAGCCGTACTATCACGAGCAGCCGGTACAGGTCGGCGTGACAGGGGCTTACCACGACCTGGCGACGTTCCTGAGTAGCTTGGGTGGTCTGGCGCGAATCGCGACGGTGCATGATGTGGTCCTGCGGCGGGATGGCAAGCTGCTGCGCCTTGATCTGCTGGTCAAGAGCTACTGGCAGCCGGGCGGCGGGGGAGGCGGTCAGGCCCGGCAAGGGCAGCCCTTTGTCTACGAGGCTTCTGGGCTGCGCGACCCTTTTCAGCGGCTTGCCGTTCAGGTCGATCATCTACCTGGGCGGCCAGCCCGTGCGCCAGATCTCGCGCGGCCACGTGCAGCCCTGGAAAGCCTTGCGCTGGACCAGTTCGAAATGGTCGGCACGCTGTCTCGCGGGTCGCAGGTTTTTGCCTTGCTGCGTGCGGCCTCCACGGTGCATCGCCTGGCGGTCGGTGACTATCTGGGGCCGGACCATGGCCGGGTCACGGCCATCCATGAGCGTCACATAGAGCTGGTCGAGCTGTTTCCCGATGGTCAGGGTGCATGGCTGGAGCGCCCGCGAACCCTGGTGTTGAACGTCAACTCATAACGGAATCGAATCAATGAAAAGGATTTTCTTGTCCTTCGGTGTGGCGCTATGGATAGCGTTCACGGCGCCGATGGCTGTTGCTGTGCCCAATCGTGTAGACCTGATCCAGTTGCCACCGCCTGGCAGCGCCACGTCGAGCGCTTACACCGGCGACAAGCTGAACCTCAACTTCCAGAGCATCGAGTTGCGCACCGCGCTGCAGCAGATTGCCGATGTGGCGGGCCTCAATCTGGTTGCCAGCGACGATGTGCAGGGCTCGATCACCCTGCGTCTAAAGGATGTACCTTGGGATCAGGCGTTGGACCTGGTGCTGCAAGCCAAGGGCCTGGATAAGCGGGTAAAGGCCGGTGTGTTGCTGGTCGCGCCCGCCGAGGAGTTGGCCGCGCGTGAGCTGCTGACGCTGGAGTCGCGCAAGCAAATGGCCGAACTGGCGCCGTTGCGTCGGGAGCTGTTGCAGGTCAATTACGCCAAGGCGGCGGACCTGGCCAAGTTGTTTCAGTCATTCACGGGCCTTGAGGGCGTCACCGATGAGCGTGGCTCGGTGGCGGTGGATGATCGCACCAACAACATCATCGCCTATCAGACTGGCGAGCGGCTGGAGGAACTGCGCAGGATCGTGGCGCAGCTGGATGTGCCGGTGCGCCAGGTCATGATCGAGGCGCGGATTGTCGAGGCGAATGTCGATTATGACAAAAGCCTGGGCGCGCGCTGGGGTGGGCGGCTCGCTCGCGGCAACTGGAGCGCGGGTGGCATTCCCAAACCTCTGCCTGAAGGCGCGGAGCCGCCGGAAAACCCACCCAGTTCACCTTTCGTGGACTTGGGAACACTCAACGGCACCTCGGGCTTGGGCATCGCCTTTATCACCGACAACCTGCTGCTGGACCTGGAGCTCACCGCCATGGAGAAAACCGGTAACGGCGAAATCGTCTCGCAACCCAAGGTGGTCACGTCCGACAAGGAAACCGCACGCATCCTCAAGGGCACCGAGATTCCCTATCAGGAATCCAGCTCCAGCGGCGCGACCTCGGTGTCGTTCAAGGAAGCCTCGCTGTCGCTGGAGGTCACCCCGCAAATCACTCCTGACGACCGCGTGATCATGGAGGTGAAAGTCACCAAGGATGAGCCCGACTATCTCAATAAACTCAACGACGTGCCGCCGATCAAGAAAAACGAGGTCAATGCCAAGGTGCTGGTCAAGGATGGCGAGACCATCGTCATCGGCGGGGTTTTCTCCAATACCCAAAGCAAAGTGGTAGATAAAGTGCCATTTTTGGGCGATGTGCCGTATCTTGGCCGCCTTTTCCGGCGCGATGTGCTGGCGGAGAAAAAATCCGAGCTGCTGGTATTCCTGACTCCGCGTATTATGAATAACCAGGCGATTGCTGTGAGTCGTTGATTCTGTGCGAAATTTGATTCTTGTAGGACCGATGGGCGCTGGAAAAAGCACCATCGGCCGTTTGCTGGCCAAAGAGCTGCGCCTGCCGTTCAAAGATTCCGACAAGGAAATTGAATTGCGCACGGGTGCCAATATCCCATGGATCTTCGATAAGGAAGGCGAACTGGGCTTTCGTGATCGCGAGCAGGCGATGATTGCCGAGCTGTGCGGCTGCGATGGCGTGGTATTGGCGACGGGTGGGGGCGCGGTGATGCGTGACGAGAACCGCCGCGCGCTGCATGCCGGTGGCCGGGTGGTCTACCTGCATGCGTCGGTCGAGCAGCAAGTGGGCCGTACCGCCCGTGATCGCAATCGCCCGTTGCTGCGCACGGCCAACCCGGAGAAAACCCTGCGGGATTTGCTGGCGCTGCGCGATCCGCTGTATCGGGAAATTGCCGATCTGGTGGTAGAAACCGATGAGCGGCCACCCCGGATGGTGGTCCTCGACATTCTTGAGCGCCTGCAACGGCTGCCACCCCGTTAAAGCCAGGCCCGAAATGCGCTATTCTCGGCGGCGCGCCAACACCTCCCAAGGTGTGGCGTAGAGCCATCAGGCAGCGTCAGCGTTTGACGTTACCGGTCGTCAATACATCTTCAACGCGGGGACACATGCAGACACTTAAGGTCGATCTAGGCGAGCGCAGCTACCCGATCCATATTGGCGAAGGTCTGTTGGACCAGCCCGAGTTGCTCGCACCGCATATTGCCGGGCGGCAAGTGGCGATCATCTCCAATGAAACGGTCGCGCCGCTGTATCTTGAGCGTCTGAGCCGCAGCCTCGCGGCGTACTCCGTTATTTCTGTGATCCTGCCCGACGGCGAGGCCCATAAGAACTGGGAAACCCTGCAACTGATCTTTGATGGCCTGCTGACTGCACGTCATGACCGCCGCACCACCGTGATCGCCCTGGGCGGCGGTGTCATCGGCGACATGGCCGGCTTTGCAGCGGCCTGCTACCAGCGTGGCGTGGACTTTATCCAGGTGCCGACCACCCTGTTGTCCCAGGTGGATTCGTCGGTGGGCGGCAAGACCGGCATCAACCATCCGCTGGGCAAGAACATGGTCGGCGCGTTCTACCAGCCCCAAGCCGTGCTGATCGATACCGCGACTCTCAACACCTTGCCGCCGCGTGAGCTGTCGGCGGGTCTGGCGGAAGTCATCAAGTACGGGCTGATCTGCGACGAACCTTTCCTGACCTGGCTGGAAGAGCACGTCGACGCCTTGCGCAATCTCGACCAGGCGGCCCTCACCGAAGCCATTTCCCGCTCCTGTGGCGCCAAGGCACTCGTGGTGAATGCCGACGAACGGGAGTCCGGCGTACGGGCCACCTTGAACCTGGGTCACACCTTCGGCCATGCGATCGAAACCCACATGGGCTATGGTGTGTGGTTGCATGGAGAGGCCGTGGCGGCTGGCACAGTGATGGCACTGGAGATGTCGCAGCGCCTGGGCTGGATCAGTGCCCAGGAGCGTGACCGTGGCATCCGCCTGTTCCAGCGCGCCGGTTTGCCGGTGATTCCGCCTGAAGAGATGACCGAGGCAGATTTCCTCGAACATATGGCAATAGACAAGAAAGTGATCGACGGTCGACTGCGACTGGTGCTGCTGCGCCACATGGGCGAAGCGGTGGTGACCGACGATTATCCGAAAGAGATTTTACAGGCCACGCTGGGAGCGGATTACCGCGCCCTGGCCCAGCTTAAAGGTTAATAAGATCCCGATGACTAGTTTGCATGCCGACGAGGCGTTCCTCGGCCATTACCAGTTAAGCCACGACCCTTTTGCTCCACGGGTGCCTGGTTTCAAATTTTTCCCGGCCCAGCGCAAACCAGTGCTCGGCCAGTTGCATCACCTCGCGCGCTACAGCCAATTGCTGCTGGTCGTGACCGGCCCTTTGGGCAGCGGCAAGACCTTGCTGCGCCAGGCCCTGGTGGCCAGCACTAACAAGCAGTCGGTGCAGAGCGTGGTGGTGTCGGCCCGTGGTGCCGGTGATGCGGCGGGCGTGTTGCGCCAGGTCGCCCAGGCGCTGGACGTGGCGACTGCCGAACCGAACGCAATCCTCAAGCAAGTGGTGCAACTGGGCCTGACCGGCCAGGAAGTCTACCTGCTGGTGGATGACGCCGAGCAGCTCGACGAATCCGCCCTCGAAGCGCTGCTGGCGCTGGCGGCCGGTACGCCGGAAGGTCGTCCCCACGTGTTCCTGTTTGGTGAGTCGTCGCTGATTGCCGAGCTGGAGCAGATCAGCGGTGATCAGGAGCTGTTCCACGTCATCGAACTGCAGCCGTACGAAGAGGAAGAAACCCGCGAATACCTGGCTCAACGCCTGGAAGGCGCGGGCGCGGGTATCGAACTTTTCTCCGCTCAACAGATCTCTGATATTCACGAAAGCTCCGACGGCTGGCCTGGCACCATCAACCAGGTTGCCCGCGATGCCATGATCGAAGCCATGATTGCCAGCCGCACAGCGGTCAAGCGTCCAAAGATGGGGTTCTCTATGCCTAAGAAACACGTATTGGCTATTTCCGCCGTTGTCGTGGTCGCTGTCGCCGCCGCCTGGTTGATTCCAGGCCGCAGCAAGGCACCGACCACGGCCGGCGCGCCAACCGAACAGGCGCAGTTGCCACTGGGCAAACCCACGCCAAACGTCGAGTTCGCCAATTCCGGGCAACCGACCAACCTGCCGATGGTTGGCCAACCCGTCATGCGCGGCCCGCTCGCCGAAGAAGCCGGTGGTATCTCCGAAGGTGATGACGGCGTGCCGGTGGAAGGTTCCAGCGCAACACCGCCGACCGTCACGACCACTGCACCCCCTGCGGGCGTGCCAGCCGGTCAGCCAGCGGCAAAACCGACGCCGGCACCGACTGTTGCAACCGCCAAGCCTGCGCCTGTGACCAAACCGGTTGCGCCTGCGCCAGCCGCCAAGCCCGCTCCGGCCCCGGCTGCCAAGCCTGCTGAAAAACCAGCCGCCACCGTTGCCAAGGCCGGTGCTGCAGGTAGCGGCTGGTATGGCAGCCAGCCTTCCGGCAACTTCGTGGTGCAGATCCTCGGCACCAGCTCCGAAGCCAACGCCCAGGCGTTCGTGAAAGAGCAGGGCGGCGAGTACCGTTATTTCAAGAAAGTGCTCAACGGCAAGCCTCTCTACGTGATCACCTATGGCAGTTTCTCCAGCCGTGCAGCGGCTGATTCTGCCATCAAGGCCTTGCCAGCGAAGGTTCAGGCTGGTAAACCTTGGCCTCGCACTGTTGCCAGCGTTCAACAAGAACTCGCAACAACTCGCTGAAGATCCGGCGGCCTTACCCAGGCCGCCCTCCCGGCACCTCAAAAAAACCGCAAGTGCGTGCTGTCTCTAGAGACCGCGCGCTTTGTGGTGTCTGCGTCACAGTGGCTTTTGAGTCGTAGCGGTCAGAATTAAAAAAGTTTTGACTAGCACAGCATATCGCTTTAAACCTTTCATAAATGCGACATAGATTTGCGACATTTCGTCGCTAAATTTGTGAGCGTCTGTGTCGGTGTGTACAATGACCTCCCTTTTGCCCCCGCTAAGCCGGCGTACGTTCGGCGTGGAAGGTAACCGGTTGAATTGAAAAGAAATTTGCCTCGGAATAAGAGGCAGCCTGGTGAGAAAGTGTCTATGAAAGCAGGTCTGTACCAACCCGATGAATTCAAGGATAACTGCGGTTTCGGCCTGATAGCCCATATGCAGGGCGAGCCCAGTCATACCCTTTTGCAAACGGCCATCGAGGCCCTGACCTGCATGACCCACCGCGGTGGGATCAACGCCGACGGCAAGACCGGTGACGGCTGTGGCTTGCTGATTCAAAAGCCCGACCTGTTCCTGCGCGCTGTCGCAAAAGAGCAATTTGCGGTCGACCTGCCCAAGCAGTACGCCGTGGGCATGGTGTTTTTCAACCAGGACCCGGTCAAAGCCGAAGCCGCTCGCGAGAACATGAACCGCGAGATCCTGGCTGCCGGCCTGCAACTCGTCGGCTGGCGCAAAGTGCCCATCGACACCAGTGTGCTCGGCCGCCTGGCCCTCGAGCGCCTGCCGCAGATCGAGCAAGTGTTCATCGCCGGGGACGGCCTGAGCGACCAGGACATGGCGATCAAGCTGTTCACGTCGCGTCGCCGCTCGTCCGTGGCCAACGCCGCCGACACCGACCACTACATCTGCAGCTTTTCCCACAAGACCATCATTTATAAAGGCCTGATGATGCCGGCGGACCTCACCGCCTTCTATCCAGACCTGAGCGATGAGCGCCTGCAGACCGCAATCTGCGTGTTCCACCAGCGCTTCTCCACCAACACCCTGCCGAAATGGCCGCTGGCCCAGCCATTCCGCTTCCTCGCCCACAACGGCGAGATCAACACCATCACCGGCAACCGCAACTGGGCCGTGGCCCGTCGCACCAAGTTCGCCAACGATTTGATGGACCTGGAAGAGCTCGGCCCGCTGGTCAACCGCGTGGGTTCCGACTCCTCCAGCATGGACAACATGCTCGAACTGATGGTCACCGGCGGCATCGACCTGTTCCGTGGCGTGCGCATGATCATTCCGCCAGCGTGGCAGAACGTCGAGACCATGGACCCGGACCTGCGTGCATTCTACGAGTACAACTCGATGCACATGGAGCCGTGGGACGGCCCGGCCGGCGTGGTCATGACCGACGGTCGGTACGCGGTATGCCTGCTCGACCGTAACGGTCTGCGCCCGGCGCGTTGGGTCACCACCACCAACGGTTTCATCACCCTGGCTTCGGAAATCGGCGTGTGGGACTACAAGCCCGAAGACGTCATCGCCAAAGGCCGCGTGGGGCCGGGCCAGATCCTGGCCGTGGACACCGAAACCGGGCAGATCCTCGACACCGACGCCATCGACAACCGCTTGAAGTCCCGTCACCCGTACAAGCAATGGCTGCGCAAGAACGCCCTGCGCATCCAGGCGACTATGGAAGACAACGACCATGGTTCGGCGTTCTACGACGTGGACCAACTCAAGCAATACATGAAGATGTACCAGGTCACGTTCGAAGAGCGCGACCAGGTGCTGCGTCCGCTCGGTGAGCAAGGCTACGAGGCGGTTGGCTCCATGGGCGATGACACGCCGATGGCCGTGCTGTCCCAGCGCGTGCGTACGCCGTACGACTATTTCCGCCAGCAGTTCGCCCAGGTGACCAACCCGCCTATCGACCCGCTGCGCGAAGCTATCGTGATGTCCCTGGAGGTGTGCCTCGGTGCCGAGCGCAACATCTTCCAGGAGTCGCCTGAGCACGCCTCCCGCGTGATCCTCAGCTCGCCGGTCGTGTCTCCGGCCAAGTGGCGCTCGCTGATGACCCTGGAGCGCCCAGGCTTTGACCGCCAGATCATCGACCTGAACTACGACGAGAGCCTCGGCCTTGAAGCCGCGGTGCGCAACGTCGCCGACCAGGCCGAAGAAGCCGTGCGTGCCGGTCGTACCCAGATCGTACTGACCGACCGCCACATCGCGCCGGGCAAGCTGCCGATCCACGCCTCGCTGGCGACTGGCGCGGTGCACCACCGCCTGACCGAAAAAGGCCTGCGTTGCGACTCCAACATCCTTGTCGAAACCGCCACCGCCCGAGACCCGCATCACTTTGCGGTGCTGATCGGTTTCGGCGCCTCGGCGGTGTACCCGTTCCTTGCGTACGAAGTGCTGGGTGACCTGATCCGTACCGGTGAAGTGCTGGGCGACCTCTATGAGGTGTTCAAGAACTACCGCAAGGGCATCACCAAAGGCCTGCTGAAGATCCTGTCGAAGATGGGCATCTCCACCGTTACGTCTTATCGTGGTGCGCAACTGTTCGAAGCCATCGGCCTGTCCGAAGAAGTCTGCGAGCTGAGCTTCCGGGGCGTGCCAAGTCGCATCAAGGGCGCACGTTTCGTCGATATCGAAGCTGAACAGAAAGCCCTGGCAGCCGAAGCCTGGAGCGCGCGCAAGCCGATCCAGCAAGGCGGCCTGCTCAAGTTCGTGCACGGTGGCGAGTACCACGCGTACAACCCGGACGTGGTCAACACCCTGCAAGCCGCCGTGCAGCAGGGCGACTACGCCAAGTTCAAGGAATACACGAGCCTGGTGGACAACCGCCCGGTGTCGATGATCCGTGACCTGTTCAAGGTGAAGACCCTGGACACGCCGATGGACATCGCCGAAGTCGAGCCGCTGGAATCGATCCTCAAGCGCTTCGACTCCGCCGGTATCTCCCTGGGCGCGTTGTCGCCCGAGGCTCACGAAGCCCTGGCCGAAGCCATGAACCGCCTGGGGGCGCGTTCCAACTCCGGCGAAGGCGGTGAAGACCCGGCGCGCTACGGCACCATCAAGAGCTCGAAAATCAAGCAGGTCGCGACCGGCCGTTTCGGTGTAACCCCGGAATACCTGGTCAACGCCGAAGTGCTGCAGATTAAAGTTGCCCAGGGCGCCAAGCCGGGCGAGGGCGGCCAACTGCCAGGCGGCAAGGTCAACGGTCTGATCGCCAAGCTGCGTTATGCAGTGCCGGGCGTGACCCTGATCTCGCCGCCGCCGCACCACGACATCTATTCGATCGAAGACTTGTCGCAGCTGATTTTCGACTTGAAACAAGTCAACCCGCAGGCGCTGGTCTCGGTGAAGCTGGTGGCGGAAGCCGGCGTGGGCACTATCGCCGCTGGCGTGGCCAAGGCCTATGCCGACCTGATCACCATCTCTGGCTACGACGGCGGCACCGGCGCTTCGCCGCTGACTTCCATCAAGTACGCCGGCGCGCCGTGGGAACTCGGCCTGGCCGAAACCCACCAGACCCTGCGCGGCAACGACCTGCGTGGCAAGGTGCGCGTGCAGACCGACGGCGGCCTGAAAACCGGCCTCGACGTGATCAAGGCCGCGATCCTCGGTGCGGAGAGCTTTGGCTTTGGCACTGCGCCGATGATCGCCCTGGGCTGCAAGTACCTGCGCATCTGCCACCTGAACAACTGCGCCACCGGTGTCGCCACTCAGAACGAGAAGCTGCGCAAGGATCACTACATCGGCACCGTCGACATGGTGGTGAATTTCTTCACCTACGTCGCCGAAGAGACCCGTGAGTGGCTGGCCAGGCTGGGCGTGCGTTCGCTGGAAGAGCTGATCGGCCGTACCGATCTGCTGGAAGTCCTCGAAGGCCAGACCGCCAAGCAGAACCACCTGGACCTGACGCCGCTGTTGGGCAGCGATCATATCCCGGCCGACAAACCGCAGTTCTGCGGCGTGGACCGTAATCCGCCGTTCGACAAAGGCCTGTTGGCCGAGAAGATGGTCGACATGGCCGGTTCCTCGATCAACGACGCCAGCGGTGGCGAGTTCGCCCTGGATATCTGCAACTGCGACCGTTCCATCGGTGCACGCATCTCCGGCGAAATCGCGCGCAAGCACGGTAACCAGGGCATGGCGAAAGCGCCGATCACCTTCCGCTTCAAGGGCACCGCGGGCCAGAGCTTCGGCGTGTGGAACGCCGGCGGCCTGCACATGTACCTGGAAGGCGACGCCAACGACTACGTGGGCAAGGGCATGACCGGCGGCAAGCTGGTGATCGTTCCGCCTAAAGGCAGCGTGTACAAGACCCAGGACAGTGCCATCATCGGCAACACCTGCTTGTACGGCGCCACCGGTGGCAAGCTGTTCGCTGCCGGTACTGCCGGCGAGCGTTTCGCCGTGCGTAACTCCGGTGCCCACACCGTGGTGGAAGGCACTGGCGATCACTGCTGCGAGTACATGACCGGGGGCTTTGTCGCGGTACTGGGCAAGACCGGTTACAACTTCGGTTCGGGCATGACCGGCGGTTTCGCCTACGTGCTCGACCAGGACAACACCTTCGTCGACAAGGTCAACCACGAGTTGGTCGAGATCCAGCGGATCAGCGGCGAAGCCATGGAGTCCTACCGGAACCACTTGCAGCACGTGCTGGACGAGTACGTCGAGGAAACCGGCAGCGAATGGGGTCGTAACCTCGCCGAAAACCTCGATGATTACCTGCGTCGTTTCTGGCTGGTCAAGCCCAAGGCTGCCAACCTGAAATCGTTGCTTTCCAGCATCCGTGCCAACCCGCAGTGATATGCGCCTGAAGAGTTTGATGAGGTTTTAACATGGCTGAACGTCTGAATAACGACTTCCAGTTCATCGATGTCGGGCGCAAAGATCCGAAGAAGAAACTGTTGCGTCAACGCAAGAAAGAGTTCGTGGAAATCTACGAACCCTTCAAACCCCAGCACTCGGCCGACCAGGCCCACCGCTGCCTGGGGTGCGGTAACCCGTATTGCGAATGGAAGTGCCCGGTGCACAACTTCATTCCCAACTGGCTCAAGTTGGTGGCCGAGGGCAATATCCTCGCTGCCGCCGAGCTGTCGCACCAGACCAACACCCTGCCGGAAGTCTGCGGCCGGGTGTGCCCGCAGGACCGTCTGTGCGAGGGTGCCTGCACCCTCAACGACGGCTTCGGCGCGGTGACCATCGGTTCGGTGGAGAAGTACATCACCGACACCGCGTTCGCCATGGGCTGGCGCCCGGATATGTCCAAGGTCAAGCCGACCGGCAAGCGCGTCGCGATCATCGGCGCGGGCCCGGCGGGCCTGGGCTGTGCCGACGTGCTGGTGCGTGGCGGCGTGACCCCGGTGGTGTTCGACAAGAACCCGGAAATCGGCGGCTTGCTGACCTTCGGCATCCCCGAGTTCAAGCTGGAAAAAACCGTCCTGAGTAACCGTCGTGAAGTGTTCACCGGCATGGGTATCGAGTTCCGCCTCAATACCGAAGTCGGCAAGGACATCACCATGGAGCAACTGCTCGAAGAATACGATGCCGTGTTCATGGGCATGGGCACCTACACCTACATGAAGGGCGGTTTTGCCGGTGAGGACCTGCCGGGCGTTTATGACGCGCTCGACTTCCTGATCGCCAACGTCAACCGCAACCTGGGCTTTGAAAAGTCGCCGGAAGACTTCGTCGACATGAAAGGCAAGAAGGTCGTGGTGCTCGGCGGTGGTGACACCGCGATGGACTGCAACCGCACCTCGATCCGCCAGGGCGCCAAGTCGGTGACTTGTGCCTATCGCCGTGACGAAGCCAACATGCCCGGCTCGCGCAAAGAGGTGAAGAACGCCAAAGAAGAAGGTGTGAAATTCCTCTACAACCGCCAGCCGATTGCAATCGTCGGTGAAGACCGCGTCGAAGGCGTGAAGGTGGTCGAGACCCGCCTCGGAGAGCCGGACGCCCGTGGCCGTCGCAGCCCCGAGCCGATCCCGGGTTCCGAAGAGATCATCCCGGCCGACGCCGTGGTCATCGCCTTCGGCTTCCGCCCAAGCCCGGCGCCGTGGTTCGAGCAATTCCAGATCCAGACCGACAGCCAGGGCCGCGTCGTAGCCCCGGAACAAGGCCAGTACAAGCACCAGACCAGCAACCCGAAGATCTTCGCCGGTGGCGACATGGTGCGCGGTTCTGACCTGGTGGTAACCGCGATCTTCGAAGGCCGCAATGCCGCCGAAGGGATCCTGGATTACCTGAACGTCTAATCTCGTTCAGGCTGAAATGCGGTCAAAAATGTGAGAGGGGGCTTGCCCCCGATAGCGGTGGTTCAGTTACAGATACTGGGACTGACACACTGCAATCGGGGGCAAGCCCCCTCCCACGTTTATTTTTGTAGCGCTTTCATGTCCGCGACAAATTGACCCGATAGACAAAAGGCACGGCTCATACCGTGCCTTTTGCGTCTGGCTCTGAGAAAATGCCCGCACTTTTTTTGCGGATGCCGACATGACTGCCCTCAAGAACGACCGTTTCCTTCGTGCCCTGCTCAAGCAACCCGTGGACGTCACCCCTGTGTGGATGATGCGCCAGGCCGGTCGCTACCTGCCGGAATACCGCGCCAGTCGTGCCAACGCCGGCGATTTCATGAGCCTGTGCATGAACCCGGAGTTCGCCTGCGAAGTCACGATGCAGCCGCTGGACCGCTATCCACAATTGGACGCGGCCATCCTTTTTTCCGACATCCTCACCATCCCTGACGCCATGGGCCAGGGCCTGTACTTCGAGACCGGCGAAGGCCCGCGTTTCAAGAAAGTCGTCAGCACCCTGGCCGATATCGAAGCCCTGCCGATTCCAGACCCCCACAAAGACCTCGGTTACGTGATGGACGCCGTCAGCACCATCCGCCGCGAGCTTAACGGCCGCGTGCCGTTGATCGGCTTCTCCGGCAGCCCCTGGACCCTGGCCACCTACATGGTCGAAGGCGGCTCGTCGAAAGACTTCCGCAAGACCAAGGCCATGCTCTACGACAACCCGCAAGCCATGCACCTGCTGCTGGATAAGCTGGCACAGTCGGTCACCTCCTACCTCAACGGCCAGATCATGGCCGGCGCCCAGGCGGTGCAGATCTTCGACACCTGGGGTGGCAACCTCTCGGCGGCGGCGTACCAGGAGTTCTCCCTGGCCTACATGCGCAAGATCGTCAGCGGCCTGATCCGCGAACACGAAGGGCGCAAGGTGCCAGTGATCCTGTTCACCAAAGGTGGCGGCCTGTGGCTGGAAAGCATTGCCGGCGCTGGTGCGGATGCATTGGGCCTGGACTGGACCTGCGACATTGGCGAGGCTCGCCGTCGCGTTGGTGGCCAGGTCGCGCTGCAAGGCAACATGGACCCGACCGTGCTGTACGCCAAGCCGGAAGCCATCCGCACCGAAGTTGGCCGCATCCTGGCCAGCTACGGCAAAGGCACCGGGCACGTGTTCAACCTCGGCCATGGCATCACCCCGGAAGTGAATCCGGAGCATGCGGGTGCGTTCCTGCGCGCGGTGCATGAGCTGTCGGCGCAGTATCACGAATAACACGCAAAACGAATGTGGGAGGGGGCTTGCCCCCGATGGCGGTGTACCAGTCAGTACAACTATGACTGATCTACCCTCATCGGGGTGTAGCCCCCTCCCACATTAAAAGCCAGAGAAACTCAGGCCTTCGCTTGCCCCAACGGCGGCAACTTTGCCAACTTCAACGCCACCAGCAACGCCCCGATCAACAGCGCCACGATAAACGCGCCGATCCCGTTCCACCCGGCGAAGTGCCAGAAGAACCCGCCTGCCGTCCCGGCAATACTCGACCCCACGTAGTAGCAGAACAGGTACAGCGACGACGCTTGCCCCTTGGCTCTCACCGCGCGGCGGCCGATCCAGCTGCTGGCCACCGAGTGGGCGCCGAAGAAGCCGAAGGTGAAGATCAGCATGCCCGGCACAACCAGCCACAGGGGGGTGAACAAGGTCAGGGCCATGCCGGCCAGCATCAGCACGATGGTGCCCCACAGCACGCGACGGCGGCCAAGGCGGTCAGCCAGGGAGCCGATTTTCGCCGAGCTGTAGATGCCCGAGAGGTACACCAGCGACAGCAGGCCGACCACGGCTTGGCTCAGGTCATAAGGATCGGCCAGCAGGCGATAGCCGATGTAGTTGAACATCGTCACGAACGCGCCCATCAACAGGAACGCTTCGAGGAACAGCCACGGCAGGCCAGCGTCCTTGAAATGCATGACAAAGCCATCCACCAGGCTGCGCGGCTTGAGACTGGTAGCGCGGAAGTTGCGTGATTCGGGGAGGATCTTCCAGAACACCGTGGCGGCGATCAGCGCCAGACCGCCAATGATCAGCATCGCGGTGTGCCAACTGACGAAGTCGATCAACACGCCGATGATCAGCCGCCCGCTCATGCCGCCAATTGCGTTACCGCCGATGTACAAGCCCATGGCCAGGCCGATGTGCTGCGGGTGGATTTCTTCGCTCAGGTAGGTCATGGCTACGGCGGCCAGGCCGCTGAGCGACAGACCCACCAGTGCACGCATCAGCAGGATGCCTTCCCAGGTCGGCATAAGGCCGCTGGCGATGGTCGCCAGCGCGGCGCAGAACAACGCGGAGACCATCACCGGCTTGCGCCCCAGGCGGTCGGAAATCGGCCCGGTGATCAACAAACCACATGCGAGCATCGCCGTGGCCACCGACAGGATCAGGCTGCTTTGTGCCGCATTGATGGAAAATTCGTGGGACAGCGCCGGCATCATCGGCTGCACGCAATACAGCAGCGCAAAAGTGGCGAAACCGCCGGAGAACAGTGCCAGCACCGTACGCATGAACATCGGCGTGCCTTTTTCGATGTACTCGTCATTGAGCTGGGCCACCACCTCATCCAGGGCAGTGGGCGGGACTTCTTGAGCGAGTGGAGCGACAGCAGCTTTCACGGGGACCTCGGGGAGGAAGAGCGTGCCAGGACCGGCAATGCAAAAAAGAATATAGCTCCCTAATGATTCTTTCCAATATATTGTTCGACCTGTTTGATAGCTTTAACGACCTAATGAGGTTTGCATGGAATTGCGTCACTTGCGGTACTTCATCGCCGTCGCCGAAGAACTGCATTTCGGCCGGGCCGCGCAGGTGTTGGGCATTTCGCAGCCGCCGTTGAGCCAGCAGATTCAGGCGCTGGAGCAAGAGGTGGGCGCACGTTTGTTTGAGCGGACCAATCGTCGGGTCGAGCTGAGCGAGGCCGGGCGGCTGTTCTTGCAAGAGGCGCGGCTGGTGCTGGCGCAGGTGGACAAGGCGGCGGATGTGGCGCGTCGGGCGCAGTTGGGCGAGCTGGGTGAATTGAAGATTGGTTTCACCTCGTCGGCACCGTTCAACTCCAGTATTCCCCAGGCAATTTTCGCGTTTCGCCAGGCATTCCCGGCGGTGCATCTGAACCTGCAGGAGATGAGCAGCACCGAAGTGGCCGAGTCGCTGGTGGATGAGTCGATCCAGGTGGGCTTGATGCGGCCACTGCCCTTGCCGGATTCCTTGAGCGTGGTCGAGTTGATGCGCGAACCCTTGGTGGCGGTGTTGAGTGCGGGTCACCCGTTGGTGGCGGGCAGCGAGCGTGGTTTGCACCTGGCGCAATTGGCACAGGAGCCGTTTGTGTTTTTCCCGCGCACTTACGGCAGCGGCCTCTATGCCCAGTTGCTCAACCTGGCGCGTGATGCCGGCTTCAGCCCGCACTTTGCCCAGGAGGCCGGGGAGGCGATGACCATCATCGGCCTGGTGGCGGCGGGCTTGGGCGTGTCGGTACTGCCGGCGTCCTACCAGCGCATTCGGATCGATGGTGTGGTGTATCGCACGCTGCTGGATCAGGAGGCGATGACGGCGGTGTGGCTGGTGCAACGCAAGGGCGCGCAGACGCCCATGGCAGAGGCGTTTGTGGAGTTGTTGACGCGCAAGGCTGCCCAATAACGCTTTGTGGTGAGCGCGCTTGTTGTGGTGAGCGGGCTTGCCCCGCGCTGGAGTGCGAAGCGCTCCCAAGATCTTTGGGGTCGCTACGCAGCCCAGCGCGAGCAAGCTCGCTCACCACAATAGCCCGCTCACCACGGAGGGGGTGTGCCTGACGCTGGTCTTACTTCGACGTCCCCGTCTGCTCAAACAACTGCGCCGCCGTCCCCGCCTCATTCACGCCATTGCTGCGCAAGCCCGCCATGATGTCGCTATCCAGATTGTTCACCCAACGGTTGTAGTTGCGATGGATCTTGCCATCCTTGTAGCCCAGTTCGCGGCTGTCGCGGTAGGTGATGGCGTAGCTGTTGCGGGTGTAGCGGATGTCGATGGCGGCGTAGTACTGGTTACGCACAGTGATTTCGGCCTGCACCAGTTGCGGGCTGAGGCGTTGTACCGTCCATTCGCGCTTTTGCAGGGCGTTGACGATCACCGTTTTCATTTTTTCTTCGCTGACCTGGGCGTCGGCCGGCAGGTCGTGCTGGGTATTGAGGATCGGTTTGCTGGTGCAGCCGGCGCTGACCAGCAGGGCCAGGGTGATCAAGGTAACGCGTAGCAAGGAAGACATTCCGTTTTCTCCAATCGATTAAAGAGTCAGGCCCAGCGGCGGAAAATCAGCGAGGTGTTGACGCCGCCAAAGGCAAAGTTGTTGTTCATCACGTAGTCGTGGTGCATCTCGCGGAAGTCACCCTGCAGGTAATCCAGCTCGCCGCATTGCGGGTCGACGGTGTCCAGGTTGAAGGTGTGCACGTACTGGTCGCGGTTCATCATCTCGATGCTGAACCACGACTCCAGCGCGCCGCACGCGCCGAGGGTGTGGCCGAGGAAACTCTTCTGCGAACTGATGGGCATGCGGGTGCCGAACAGGCTGCTGGTGGCCAGGGTTTCGGCGATGTCGCCTTGGTCGGTGGCCGTGCCATGCCCGTTCACGTAGCCGATCGCGGACGGCTCAAGCCCGGCGTCTTCCAGGGCCAGCTCCATGGCGCGGCGCATGGTTTTCTGCTCCGGGCGGGTGGTGTGCTGACCGTCGGCATTGCTGCCGAAGCCGACAATCTCGGCATGGATATGCGCACCGCGCGCCAGCGCATGTTCCAGTTCTTCGAGCACCAGCATGCCGCCGCCTTCACCGATCACCAGGCCATCGCGGCCACTGTCATAGGGGCGTGGGCTGGTTTGCGGGGCGTCGTTTTTCAGGCTGGTGGCGTAAAGCGCGTCGAACACCATGGCTTCGGTGGGGCACAGCTCTTCGGCGCCGCCGGCGAGCATCAGGGGCAGGCGGCCGAACTTGATCGCCTCATAGGCATAGCCGATGCCCTGGCTGCCGCTGGTGCATGCGCTGGACGTGGGGATCAGCCGTCCGGTCAGGCCAAAGAAGATGCTGATATTCGCCGCCGTGGTGTGCGGCATCATGCGCACGTAGGAGTTGGCATTCAGCCCCTCGGCCACCGAGTTCAGCAGCATATTGCCGAACGCCTTGATCTCGTCCGTGCTGCCGGTGGACGAGCCGCAAGCCACGCCCATGCGTCCGTCCTTGATCGACTCGTCACCGAGCAAGCCGGCGTCCTGCAACGCCTGCTCCGCCGCCCACACCGCCAGACGCGAGACGCGGCCCATGCTGCGCAGTTGCTTGCGCGTCCAATGGGCGGGCACGACGAAGTCGTCGATCGGCCCGGCCAGGCGCGTGTTCAATTCAGTGAAGCGGTCCCACTCGTCCATGCGCCGGATGCCACTGCGGTTGGCGCGGAAGTTGGCCGAAATGCTCGCCCAATCGCTGCCCAGGGAGGTCATGCCGGCCATGCCGGTGACGACGACGCGCTTCATCAGCACAAGCCTCCATTCACGGCCAGGACCTGGCGCGTGATATAGCCGGCTTCGGCCGACATCAGGAAGTTCACCGCACCGGCGACTTCTTCCGGCGTGCCCATGCGCTGCGCCGGGATCATTTTCATCAGCTCTTGCACCGGTACGTTTTCATCCAGCATCGCCGTGTCGATCAAGCCGGGGGCGACGCAGTTGACGGTGATCTTGCGCTTGCCCAGCTCGATGGCCAGGGCCTTGGCCGCGCCGATCAGGCCGGCTTTGGACGCGCTGTAGTTGACCTGGCCACGGTTGCCGATCAAACCGGAAACCGACGTGATGCACACGATACGCCCGGCTGCGCGACGACGAATCATCGGCATCATCACCGGGTGCAGCACGTTGTAGAAACCGTCCAGATTAGTGCGCATCACCACGTCCCAGTCCTCCTCCGACAGGGCCGGGAATGCGCCGTCACGGGTCAGGCCGGCATTGAGCACCACGCCGTAGTAGGCGCCATGTTGCTCCACATCGGCCTCGAGAATTTCCTTGCACAGCGCACGATCCGCCACATCGAACTGCAGCACCCGCGCCTTGCGGCCCAGGGCTTCAACCTCGGCCTGCACCGCATCGGCGTCGCTACGCCCGCTGCGGCAGTGCAGCACGAGGTCATGCCCGGCCTGGGCCAGGCGCAGTGCAATAGCGCGGCCGATGCCACGGCTGGAGCCGGTGACCAGTACGGATTCAGTCATGGCGTTACGTCCTTCGATTCATCTAAATAATTGGCCGCCTGGGGCGGTCGAAATACATTCAAGCGGGCGCTCGCCTGGATACCGTCACCGGTCAGGTGGCATTCGAACACACCCATGCCATTGTCGTCTTCCAGGGAACGCAGGCCGTGGATGCTCAGCTCGGCGCCTGCCGGAAAGTGTTCCACGTTGCATTCGAACTTGCGCGTGCCGAGCAGGAAACCCAGTTCCACCGCTTCACCTTTCTGGCGCGCGTGGCAACCGGCGTAGGCGGCGACGCTTTGCGCCATCAACTCGATGCCGACCCAGGCCGGCAGGCTGCCGTCAGCGCGGTTGAACAGGCCGCCTGGCTTGATTGTGGTGCGGGTGTGGACCTGCTCTTCATCGAACGACAGCACCTGGTCGATCAGGATCATGTCGCCCGCATGGGGCAGCAGTTCGGCGAGTGGCCAATCGATCATGGGGCCTCTCCAATAATCAGGCTGACATTGTTACCGCCGAAGGCAAACGAGTTGCTCATCAGGCAGCGTTTTTCCAGGGGCTCTGCGGCTTGCGCCCAGTGCAAGGCGGGCAGTGCCGGGTCGGCCTGGCCATCCCATACATGCGGCGGCACCCGGTGGTGGACCAGGCTCAACCAGCAGAACGCCGCTTCCAGCGCACCGGCAGCGCCCAGGGTATGCCCGCTCAGGGGTTTGGTCGACGAGCAGGCCACGCCGTGGGGGAACAGGCTGGCGACCGCCAGGCTTTCCATCGCATCGTTATGCTGGGTGGCGGTGCCGTGCAGGTTCAGATAGCCGATCTGCCCGGGCTGCAATTTCGCGCTGGCCAGGGCCTTGCGCATCGCCTGCAATGCACCTTTGCCGGTGGGTTCCGGCGCGGAAATATGGTGCGCATCGCAACTGGCGCCGCTGCCCAGCAGGGCGATGGGGGCAGGCATCTTGCTCATCAGGAACAGCACGGCCGCTTCGCCGATGTTGATGCCGTTACGGTTCACCGAAAACGGGTTGCAGCGTTCGTTCGACACCGCTTCCAAGGCACTGAACCCGTTGAGCGTGAGCTTGCACAGGCTGTCGACGCCGCCGCAGATCACTGCATCGCACACGCCCAGGTCCAGCAGGCGCTGGGCGCTCATCAATGCGCGCGCGCTGGAGGTGCAGGCGGTGGAGATCACATAGGCCGGGCCGCTCAGTTGCAGCCAGTCGGCGAGGAAGTTCGCCGGGGCGCTGAGTTCCTGCTGCCGGTAATCGTAATCGCCGGGGAACTGGTGTTCGCGCAGGTAATGGGCAATACCGCGACTGGCTTCATCGATACCCGAGGTGCTGGTGCCGAGCACGATACCGACTCGTGAGGCGCCGTAGGTGTGGATCGCCTGGCGGATCTCGCCCTCGATCTGCAACGCCGCTTCCAGCAGCAACTGGTTATTACGGCTGCTTTGCTGGCCCAGCTCAGCGGGGATGGTTGCCAGCTCGCCGTGCACACCGGCCACCGGCAGCACACGGTCTGGGACCCAGCCGCTTTCGGCGCGCATGCCGGAGCAGTCACCGGCAAACAGGCTGCGGCTGACCTCCGCCTGGCCACGGCCAAGGGCGCAAATCACGCCCAGGGCGTTCAGGTAGGCGGTCATCGTGCCGCTCCTAGCGGTGTGATGCGGTAGCTCAAGGGGTGGCCAGTCATGTTTACGCTGAACACCTCGGACGACTGGTACACGATCTGCCAATGGCCCGGCAGGGTGCGCGTCAAATCCATCGCCTGCGCGCTGGGGTACAGCGTACGCACGTCATCCGCCGAGGTCAGCGCAAACAGCAGCGCGGCAAACAGCTCGCGTGCCTGGGGGTTGGGCGGCAGCAAGCCATCGGCTTGCCACTCGCCATCGATCAGCTTTTGCCGGGCCTGGGGAATGCCCAGGGGGTCCATCATCGACCAACGAATGCCATTGGCTTCGCGCTGGATCACCAACAGCCAGTCCTGGCTCTGGCCGTCAGCCAGGCGTTGCACATGCAGTTGCAGCGGCAAGGCCAGGGCCGGGATTTTCTCGGGCAACGGCGCCTGGCTGGCGCAGGCGCCCAGCAGCAACAGGCAACCGATCAACAGCCAGCGCATCATGGGTTGGCACTCGCCAGTGGTTTGCGTGCCACGCAGTTGACCAGGGTTTCTTCGCGTTGGCCCACCGGCGGTGCCTTGCGCAGACCCCAGCGTTCCAGCAGGCCGAAGTCGCTGGAGCGGCTCCACCACAAGTACGGGTACGAGACGTTTTGCGGGCCGAACTCAAAGCCCTGTTCGCGGAGCATCTCCAGGTATTCTTCGGCGCTTTTCTGCACATGCATCGGGTGGCGGAACAGCCAGCGGATCACCCAGGTGTCGATATAGGCTTCGGTGGACTCGGCAAACAGCAAGTAACCGCCTGGCTTGAGCACGCGGTAGAACTCCTTGAGTGCGCGATGCTGCTCTACCAAGTGGTGGAAGGTCTGGTGGCAGAACAGGATGTCCACGCTGTCGTCCGACACCTGCAGGGTGGCGCAGTCACTGCCGATCAGCTCGATGGCCAGGCCCTGGCGCGCCGCTTCTTCACGGCTCAGTTCCAGGCTGTGCAGGTCCGCGTCAAGACCGATCAGGCGCTTCGGGGCGAACACCTGCTGCAACAGCTTGAAGGATTTGCCCTGGCCGCAACCGGCGTCCAGCAGCACCGGCGCTTGTGGCAGTGGTTCGGTGAACAGGCTGCGCAGGTCGTTGATCGCCACGCGCAACACATGGTGCTGCCAGGTGTGGCTGCGCAGGAACCAGAAGCCGAACCTGGTTTCTTCGACGTAGTTCTTACTCAAATACTGACTGCTCACGCGGCGTCCCCTGCGCAAATTTCCGACAACATCCGCAAGCGTCGCTTGGGTTCACTCACAAACGGGTTGCGCTCATCCCACGCATAACCGGCGAGGATCGACGCGATCATCCGGCGAATCTCCGGCGAACTGCCCGGATGGAAGATCACATCCTGGAACGTCCCGGCGTACCAGCCTTCGACGTAGCAGCGGAACGTATCGACACCGCGCTTCAACGGTTCGGCAAACTCTGTCTGCCAGTCTACGGTTTCGCCGTTGAGCTGACGATGCAGCACGCCGGCCGCCATGCTCGCCGAACGCATGGCGATGGTCACGCCCGAAGAAAACACTGGGTCGAGAAATTCCGCCGCGTTGCCCAGCAGCGCAAAGCCAGGCCCGTGCAGGGTTTTGACGTTGGCCGCGTAGCCGCCGATGGTCCGCGCCGGCGTATCCCATACGGCGTTTTGCAGCACACCGGCCAGGCTCGGGGTTTCATCGATGAAGCCGCGCAGGCAGGCGTCGAGGTCACTGTCACGACCGTCGAAATGCTGCTTGGCAGCGACCACACCCACCGAGCAGCGGCCGTTGCTGAACGGAATGGTCCAGAACCAGATATCACGCTGGGTCGGGTGTGTGGTCACCAGGATCTTGCTGCGCTCGAAACCTGGGTGTTCGATGCGATCTTCGATGTGGGTGAACACCGCCTGGCGCACCGGAAAGTCCGACGGCAGATCCAGCTCCAGCAGGCGCGGCAACACCCGGCCGTAGCCGCTGGCATCGAGCACGAACTTGGCCTTGAGGTGGTACTCGCTGCCGTTTTCCCTGCGTACATGCAGGTAGCGCGACTCGCCCTTGAAGTCCACGCCGACAATGGTTTCGCCGTAGCGGATATCCACGCCTTGCTTGGCTGCCTGATCGGCCAGCAACTTGTCGAACTCGCCGCGCTGCACCTGGAAGGTAGTGGGTTTGCCGTTGCTGAAGGTGTCGCCGAAATCAAACGCGCTGTAGCGCTCGCCCCAGGCAAACGCAGCGCCGGTTTTCACCTGGAAACCTGCCGCCTGCACGGCGTCGAGCATGCCGGCTTCTTCGATAAAGTCGATGCAGTGCGACAGCAGGCTTTCGCCAATCGAAAACCGTGGGAAATGCTGGCGCTCGATGATCAATACATCATGCCCTTTGCGCTTTAACAGCGCGGCGGCGATAGCCCCGGATGGACCGGCACCGATCACCACCACCTGGCGACGTTCCATTTCAACTGTGGGCACGAGGGCTCCTTGCCACATTGGCGATAATTACATTCATAAGGCGTGCTTCTGCCGCCCGGCCCAGGGTGCCAGCATCAAGCTGAATGCCAGGCCCAGGCTGACCGATAAGCCGAAATTGCTCACCGCTGGCGTACTTGATACGGCCAGCAGGCCAAACGACAACCAGGTCGTCAGCGCCGCCAGCAATGTGCCGAGAAGACTGACCGCAGGACCACCTATCTGTTCGCGCATCAGGATTGCGTAGTCCACGCTGATGGCCGTGACCAGCAGCAGGCCGAACAGGCTGAACAGCGTCAGCGGCTGGCCCAGCCAACCGAGGCTGGCCAGGCTGCACAGCGCCGCCAGCAATGGCAGGGCGACGATGCGCAAGGCCCCGCCGAGACCGAACGGCAGGATCAGCAGCAGGACGATCAAGACGCAGGAGATCAACTTCAATTCAGCGGCGCTGATCTGGGTGTCGGCAAACACCCGGTTCAAGTCGCCCAGGCGGTCGACCAACTGCACGCCGGGCAGATCCAGCGCTTGCACGCGCAGCAGCGCGGGGTTGTTCAAGCCTTGCAGGCTGACCATCGCCGCCACGCCGCCGTCCACCGGCCCGAGCCACAGCGTGCGCCAAGGCTCGGCCAGCGGGCCTTTCAGCGCGGCGTCGATGTCTTGGGTGGGCAGTGCTTGCAACTGTACGACTTCGGCTTGCAGGGCACTGGCGGGCACGCCGAGGTCCAGCAGCGGCTGCCAGTGTTGCGGCAGTGCGTTCAGTGCGTCGCGCAGTTGTTGCTGTTCGGCGGGCAGGCTGACCAGTTGATCGAGCGCCAGGTAGCCCTGGAGCTTGTCCATGTTCACCAACTGATCTAGGCGTTGGCCCAACGCGTGTTGATGCTCCAACAGCTGTTGCTGGTTGTCTGCACGTACCAGGAAAAACTGGCTGGTGGGTTGGAACCCGGTGATCCGCGCCACGGCCTGGGCTTCTTGCAGCAGCTGCGGCGGCGCGCCGATCCACTGGCGGATATCATTCTTGCTGTTCAAGTGCCACAGGCCACCGGCGCAAAACAGCAGCACCAGCGCCAGCAATGCCGGGCTCGGCACGCGCTTGAGCAGCGACTCGCGCGCTAGCCACAGGCATTGCGCGACGCGCAGCGGCCATTGCGCCGGGCGCAGTTCGACGCCCTTGAGCAGCGCCGGCAGCAGACACACGGCGGACAGGTACGCACCGACCAGTCCCGCCGCGGAGAACACCGCAATCTGGGTCAGCGCCGGGAACGGCGTCCAGGCCAGCGCCAGGTAGCCGATGCAACTGGTGGCCAGGCTCAGACTCAAACCGGGCAAGGTGATGCGCAACGCCGGCCAACTGCGCCACGGCTGCAGGCTCCAGCTCTTCGACAGGTAGTGCAGCGGGTAATCCACCGCCACGCCGATCAGGCTGGAACCGAGTACCAAGGTCATCACATGCATATGGCCGAACAGCGCCACACAGGCCACCGCGCCAAACAGCATGCCCACCAGCACCGGCACAAAGGCCAGCAGCACGCGCCAGCGGCGGAAGGCGAGCAACAGCAACAACAGGATGCCAACGGTAGCGCCGCCGCCGACCCAGGTGATCTCCCGCGTGGCCTGCTGTTGACCATTGGCGGCGTACAACAAACCGCTGGCGGCGAGCAACTGCGCGCCTTGCTGACCGGCTTGCTCGCGGCTCGCCTGGAGCAGATCCGCCACCTGCAACGGCAGTTTCATGTCGAAGGCATTGCCGGTGGTGCGTGCCCGCAGCAGCACCCAGCTTTTGCCGTCGGCATCGGCGATCAATGCGCCGCTGCCGATATCCAGTTGCACCGAGCCGTGTTGCGGCTGGCTGTTCTGGATACGCCCGGTCAGGCCCAGCCAGTCATCCTGGCTCGGCACCAGGCTGAATCCGGTGAAGGGGTCGAACAGCGCCTGTACGCGTTGCTGGATAAACGCATCGGGATGCTCGATCAGTTGCTCGCGGTCCTTGGCTGACAGCATCGCCAGGCGGCCACGCAGCAATTGCTCGCGCAGCGCCGGCAAGTCGGCTTGCAGGTTCCACTGCACTTTTTCGAATAGCCCGCTGGCCTGCCAGCGCTCGCCCAACTGTTGCGCCACGGCCACGGCTTGCTGGCGGTCGGCATGTCCCACCAGCACCAGCATTTCGCGGTTCAGCGGCTCCTGCATGCGTTGTTCGGCTTGCTGTTCCAGCGCATCCGGGGTGTTGCCCGGCACCAGTTCCATCAGGTTGGCCGACAGCGGCGCACCGTGGCGCCACTGCCAGCCGGCCAGGGCCAGCACGGCCACCAGCAGGATCAGGAACAGGCGCGGCAGCAGGCGCTCACTGGGCAAAGTCGTGTTGCTCCGCTTCACTCAGGGGCAGGTCGGCATGGCTGTCCTGCATGCGCAGCACGGTGCTGTCGCCCTGGGTTTCCAGCAGTTCGATGGTTTGCACCAGGTCGCCGCCGTCGATGTTGATCTGGGTGAAGACTTGCTTGAGCAACAGCGAGCGCGGGATCAGGGTCAACTTCCACTGCTTGGCCTCGCCTTGCAGCTTCAATTCGAAGTCACGTTGCAGGCCGCTGCTGTCGCCCTGCAGTACGGCGAGGAACAGCCGATTTTGTTCGGCACCGGCGCTCTTGTTCGGCAGCAGTTGCCAACTATTGGCGTCGCGACGGGCAATGCCCTGGGCGCTGATGCGGTAGTCCTGTTGCAGTGGCGTTTTCAGCAGCCACAGCAGGCCATGGTCCTTGGCGAGCACGAAGGTGCCTTTGCTGACCAAGGGCTGGGGCAGGGCACGCAGGTGTTTTTCCTGGGTGAAGTTGCCGTGGATCACCGAGGGTTTGGCCAGTTGGTCGCTGAGTTGTTGCAAGTCAAAAGCATGTGCACTAAAGCTCAGGAACAACCCGATCAAAAATGTGGCAGCGGGCTTGCCCGCGATGAGCCTGAGGGCGCTGCGTAGTGTCCGGCGGATCGCGTTATCGTTGAAGTCCATCGGGGGTAAGCCCCCTCCCATATGGGATTTCATTTCAGGGCCCTTTCGACGGCGTCGGTGAAAATTTTGGGGGAGGCCAGTTGCATCTCGCGCGTGGCGATTTCCACCGCGACTTGCACGGTGCTGGCGCGGGTCAAACGCTCGCCGCTGGCCAGGTCGGTGATCAGGTAGTTGACCTTCAAGCGGTTCTCCCACTCCACCAGGCTGGCGCGTACGTTGATGGTCTGGCCGAACACGGCGCCGCGCACGTAGCGCAGTTGCAGGTCGATCACCGGCCAGGCGTAGCCCGATTCGAGCATCGCCGCGTAGTTGTGGCCGAGCTTGTCCAGCAGCGCGCAACGCGCCACCTCCAGGTACTTCACGTAATGCCCGTGCCACACGACGTTCATGGTGTCGACGTCAAAAAACGGCACGAGGATTTCAGTGTCGCAATGCAGCACGCCAGGGTTACGCATGCAGCCTCCAGTGTTGTTCGGCGATGCGTTGCAGGCACAGGCGCAGTTCGCCTTCCAGGGCGCGGTCTTCGATGACCGGCGGGAAGTCCTTGGCCAGTTCCGCGTGCATGGCGGCCAAGGCCGGTGGCAGCGGCCGCGCATCCTCGGCCTGGGCCCGCAGCCACACGCCCTGGTTGGCCGCGAGCAAAGTTGCGGCGGCGACCTGTTCGGTCAGCTCCAGCACGCGGATCGCATCGCGGGCGGCGATGGTGCCCATGCTCACCTTGTCCTGGTTGTGGCACTCGGTGGAGCGCGAGAACACGCTGGCGGGCATGGTGTTTTTCAGGGCTTCGGCGGTCCAGGCGCTGGTGCCGATCTGCACCGCCTTGAAGCCGTGGTTGATCATGGCGCGGTCAGCCGGCGCGCCGGACAGGTTGCTCGGCAGGCCGTGGTTGTAGCGCACGTCCACCAACAGTGCGAGCTGGCGGTCGAGCAGGTCGGCGACGTTGGCCACCAGGGTCTTGAGGCTGTCCATGGCAAAGGCGATATGCCCGCCGTAGAAGTGCCCGCCGTGCAGCACGCGTTCTTCTTCGGCGTCGATGATCGGGTTGTCGTTGGCGCTGTTCAGCTCGATCTCGATGAACGAACGCAGCCAGTTCAGGCTGTCGGCCAACACGCCGAGGACGTGGGGCGCGCAGCGCAGTGAGTAACGGTCCTGCAGACGGTGCAGTGGCGCGGTCGGCGCATCGATGGCCAGGTCCTTGCGCAGCCAGGCGGCGACTTGCATCTGCCCCGGGTGCGGCTTGGCGGCGAACAGCCGCTCGTCGAAGTGTTCCGGGTTGCCTTGCAGCGCCACCACGTTCAGCGCGGTGATGCGCGTGGCCAGTTGCAGCAGGTAGTCGGCGCGGGCGAAGGCCAGGCACGCCAGGCCGGTCATCACGGCGGTGCCGTTCATCAGCGCCAGGGCTTCCTTGGGGCGCAGCACCAGCGGGTTCCAGCCCAGTTCGCGGTGCACGTCGGCGGCCTGGCGGCGTTCGCCACGGAACATCACTTCACGTTCGCCGGACAGGGTTGCGGCCACGTAGGAAAGGGGCGTCAGGTCACCGCTGGCGCCCACCGAGCCTTCTTCCGGGATCAGCGGCAGCACGTCGTGTTCGAGGAACGCATGCAGGCGCTCCAGCAGCTCCACGCGCACACCGGATACGCCGTGGCACAGCGACTGCAAACGAGCCGCCAGCACCGCCCGGGTGGCCTGGGCGTCGAGCAACTTGCCCAGGCCGCAACCGTGGAAGGTGTACAGATGACGCGGCAGCGCTTCGACGTGCTGCAAGGGCACCGCCACCACGCAGGAGTCGCCGTAGCCGGTGGTCACGCCGTAGATCACGCCTTCCTTGTCCAGCAGCGAGTCGAGGAACTGCGCGCCCTTGGCGATGCGCTGGCGATACGCGGGGTCATCCTGCAACTGCGTAGGCGCTTGACGGTTGGCCAGGGCCAGCACGTCTTCGATGCGCAAAGGGCGTTCGCCAAAGGTTACCGGCTCAAGATGCGTGGTCATCGGTCTTCCAGAAAGGGTAAAAGTTGAACCATTGTCGGGGCGCTTCCAGGCAGAACTCGCCCAGGCGTGCGGCGTAGCGTGCGGTCCACAGGGCTATGACCTGCTCGCGGGTGGTGCGTTTCCATTCGATCAGCGGCGTAAACGGCTCGATGCTCAGGCGATAGCGGCTGCCGTGCTTGAGGCACATCAACAGGTTCACCGGGCATTTGAGCAGGCCGGCCAGCAGCCACGGGCCTTGGGGGAAGGCGGCGTCGTGGCCGAGGAAGTCCACACGCACCGTGCGCCCACCGTGCAGCGGCACGCGGTCGCCGGCGATGGCCAGCCACTCGCCGTCATCCAGGCGCTGGCTGAGCAGCAGCATGGTGGCCGGGTCCAGCTCGCTGACCTGGATCAGGCGCAAGTGCGTCGCCCCGGCCTCGCCCAACAGACGGTTGAATTGTTCGGCGTGCTTGGTGTGCACCAGCACGTTCATGGTGACCTGTTCACCGATCTCGGCCAGCGCCCGGCACACTTCGAGGTTGCCCAGGTGCGCGCCCACCAGCATCTGCCCGCGCTCGCCCCGCAGTTGCCCGCGCAATTGCGCAGGGTCGTTGATTTCAATCTGCTCCAGGCGCAACTTGCCGTTCCACACGTCGAGCTTGTCGAGCAACGAGTCGGCAAAGGCCATGAACTGGCCGAAGACTTTCCAGTGGGTAGGGCGCAGTTCGTCACGCCCGCTCCAGTCGGCCAGGCGCTGCTGGTATTGCCAGGCGCTCTGTCGGGCGGTGCGGCCGAACAGGAAGAAGTACAGGACGATGCCGTACAACACCGGGCTCAGCAGTCGACGACCAAGGACCTTGGCGGCGAAGGCGGTGAGTTTCATCAGCCAATAGCTGCCGCGCTCCTCGCGGTCGGCCCAGTGTTTGCTGCTGTCACTCATGCCTGCCACCGCCGCCACAGGATCATCGGCGCGCGGATCAGCATGCCGAAGAACAGTCGGGTGTGCATGGCCGAGATGCGTACGTTGTCGCGGAACAGGCGGAAGTGCGACAGGCCATCGGCCGGGTAATGCACCTGGGTCGGCAGCCAGCGCATCGGTTGGTTGCGCCAGGCCAGGCGCACCAGAATGTCGGAGTCGAAGTCCATGCGCGTGCCGATGTAGGCCGAGTCCATCAGCGCCAGCACCGGTGCCAGCGGGTACACGCGAAAGCCGCACATCGAGTCGCGGATCTGCAACGACAAGGTGTTGATCCACACCCACACGTGGGTCAGGTAGCGCGCGTACAAGCGGCCTTTGGGCACGCTGTCGTCGTATTCGGGATAGCCGCAGATAATCGCATCGGGATGCCGACGCGAGGTGTCGATAAAGGTCTCGACTTCGCGCAGGTCATGCTGGCCGTCGGCGTCGACTTGCAGGGCGTGGCTGAAACCCAGGCGTGCGGCTTCGCGAAAGCCGGCCATCACCGCGCCGCCTTTGCCCTGGTTGTTCGGCAAGGTCAGCAGGGTGACGTTGTCCAGGGTTGCCAGTTGCGCCAATACCGCTGCGCACGCCGGGCTGCTGCCGTCATCCACCAACAGGCAGGGCAGGCCGCTGTCCAGCAGGCTGCGGACCACGGCCGGCACGGCGGCTTCGTGGTTGTAGACCGGGATCAGGGCGCAGGGGTTATGCATTGGATGCCACCAACTGAATGCGTCCGCTGGAGCAGGCCGCTACGCCGTTGCGATAGGCGAAATACAATTTGCCGCGTTCCGGGTCAAAGCGCAGGTGCAGTTCGATCCCATCGCCTGGGCGCACTAATTGCTGAAACTTGAGCACTTCCATACCCGCAAAACTCGGTGGCAAATCGAGCAGTTGTTGGCCCAGATTGAACGCCCACTCGACTTGCACCACGCCCGGCAGCACCGGCGTGACCGGGAAGTGGCCGCTGAAATAGGCCAGGTCTGGCGGGACGCTCAGTTGCACGGTCCATTCGCCGTTGGCTTCGACGCGCTCCAATACTTCCGGTGCCTTGGGCCGGGGTGCCAGCAGCAGTGCCTCGATGTCGGCCTGAGGCAGTTTGCCTTGGCTGTTCAGCGGCAGCTGCCTCAGCAATCGCCAACGACGCGGCAGGGCCAGGGCTTCGCAGTGCTGGCTCAGGTGTTGGCGCAGGGTTTGGGTGACGGTCCGGCGGCCTTGATTGCGCAAGGCATGCAGGCCTTCGGCGCTCAACACCACCAGCGCACCAAGCGAGGCGCGATTTTCCTGGACTACGCCCAGGCGGGTGTCGGCGACCCACGGGTGGGTCATCAACGCGTGTTCCAGCATGGGCAGGGAGATGCGTTTTTCTTCCAGCTTGACGATGCGGTCCAGGCGGCCGAGCAGCTCGAAACGGCCATCGGCATGGATGCGTGCGGCGTCGGCGGTCTGTTCGACATGCCCCTCAGGCAGGTAAGGCGATGCAATGCGCAGGGCACCGTCGGCATCCTGGCTCAGTTGCACGTCGGTAAACGGCTGCCACGGCTGTGCGCCTTGGCGCCAGGCGATGCCGCCGGTTTCCGAGCTGCCGAGAATCTCGGTCGGCCATTGTTGCAAGCGGTCATACAGGCTGCCGGCGGCGTCCACCGGCAACGCGCCGCCGGACGAAAACACCCGCGACACGCTGCTCAGTGCCGGCCAGTCGAGGTTATCGCCCATGCGCTTGAGCAGTGCCGGGCTGGCAACCCAGGCAAAGTGCGCATGCTCGCGACTGGCGCGCTGCATGTCTTCAGGGAATGCCAGTTGCTTGCGCACAAAGGTACGGCCGGCGCACAGCGGCCACAGGACGCGGAACAGCAAACCGTAGATGTGTTGGGTGGCGACGCTGCCGATGATGCAGGCGTCCTTGAGGTCCTGGCCCCACAGGGTTTCCAGGGCCTCGACCTCGTTGGCCAGTTGACGCAGGGTCTTGTCGATGCGCTTGGGTTCGCCGCTGGAGCCGGAGGTGCACAGGCTCAGTTGGCAAGCGTCCAGTTCAAGTGCGGCAGCGCTCAATGGCGCCGCATACAGCGACTCAAGGTCAGCCGCTTCGGTCAGCCAGGCATCGACGGCCTCATCCCAGCGTTGGCGGGTCTGAGGTTGCAGGTCGGCGGGCAGCAGTACGCTGACTCCGGCCCGCCAGGCACCCAGCAGGGCAATCGCCAGCAGGCCGGCATCTTCCAGGTACACGGCCAGTCGCTGGATGCCGCGGGCTTGCAGGCCCGCCGCCAGGCTCAGGGAGTATGCCCACAGTTGGGCGTGATTCATGGCAGGTTCGGTGGTAACCGGACGCTGTTCCAGCGGCTCAAGCAGCACGTGCTCAAGTTTCAACCCATTCATACGCGGCCTCGAACCCTTTGTCGTACCAGCCATTCCACGGCAAACAACAGCCCCATCAGCCCGTAGGCGATCAGGCCGTTGTACAACGTCCACCAGCTCAGCGGTGCCCACAGGGTGAGGGCGGCGGCGAGCAGGCCATTACACAGAAAAAACACACTCCACACCACGGTGACCTGGCGGGTGTACACGATGGCATGCGGCGCCAGCACCGGGTCGGTCATGCGCGCCAGGCGCTCGACCATCGGCGGGCCATATTTGAGGCTCAGGCCGAACAGCGCCAGCATGAACGCGCTGACCAGGCTCGGGTACCAGCGCAGCAGGCGGGGGTTGTCGAACCAGGCGAGCAACAGGCAGAACACGATCACCGCCAGCGCCATCCCGCGGCTGCCCGGGCGTCGTGCACCGGTCAGCGCGCGCAGCAGCCACAGACTGCCGAGCAGCAGACCGAATTGCCACGGGGCGAAGTGTTCGGTGCCGTAATACACCGCAAAGGGGTACAGCAGCCCCGCCAGCAACAGGCCAAGGCCGATCAACCGGCTCATGCGGCAGGCGTGACCAGACGGTACACCGCCTCAACCACGTCGTTCACGGTGCGCACAGCCTTGAATTCCTCGGCGGCGATCTTCTTGCCGGTCTGGCGCTTGATATGGTCGATCAAGTCGACGGCATCGATGCTGTCGATTTCCAGGTCCTGGTACAGGTTGGCGTCCAGGGTAACGCGTTCCGGCGGCAGTTCGAACAGTTCCACCAAGGCATCGCGCAGGGTGTTGAAAATATCGTCACGAGTTTGCATGGTCCGGTCTCAAGCTGCCTGTCTGGCCGTGACGAACGCCGCAAGGCTGGCCACGTTGGTGAAGTGATTGCGGGTGTCCTTGGCGTCGGCATCGATCTTGATGCCGTACTTTTTCTGGATCGCCAGGCCCAGTTCCAGGGCATCTACCGAATCCAGGCCGAGGCCTTCGCCGAACAGGGTCTGATCGCTGCCGATATCGTCGACGCTGATATCTTCCAGGCCCAGGGCCTCGATGATCAGCGCCTTTATGTCGTGCTCAAGGCGGTGTTGGTCGCTCATCTTCGGCGAGCTCCTTAATAAAATAGTGATGCAGGTAATCGTTGAGCTTGCGTGAGGCCTGGGGCGCGGGCCCCAGTGTTGCGAACGCCTGTGGTTCTATATCGGCACCCACCCGCAAACTGAAGTGCACGCGGCATTTAGGGATGCGATACCAGGGTTCGGCCTTGGTCAGCGTGGTCGGGCTGACCTTGATCACCACGGGGGTGATGATTGTCGCACCCCGCAGTGCAATGGCGGCACCGCCGCGATGAAAGGCAGGCGCCGCGCCGGGTGTGGTGCGGGTGCCCTCGGGAAAGATGATCAGGGTCTGGCCGCTGCGCAGGGCGTCTGCGGCAGCATCGAGCATCTCGGCACTGCCGTCGTTGCTGATATAACCGGCGTCGCGCACCGGGCCGCGGGTGAACGGGTTCTGCCACAGGCTCTGCTTGACCACGCAATTGGCCTGGCGCACCAGGCCGATCAGGAATACCACGTCGATCAGCGATGGGTGGTTGGCGATGATCATCTGGCCCGGGCGACCCAGCTTTTCGGCACCTTCGACGCTGTAGGTCAGCACGCCGGCGCGTTGCATCAGGCGGATAAAGAACCAGAACAGCCAACTGATCGTGTGACGGGCGCGGCTGCGGTGCTTTGCAGCGTCCCCTGGCAGGCAACTGAGCAAAGGAAACACCAGCAAACGCAGGCACAACCCGCCGAAACCGAACAGCGCAAAGCTGGCGGCGGTGGCGAACAGGCGCCAGTAATAGGCGTCTCGTGGTTTGTCATTCAGGGCTTGCGTTGCCAGTTCCATACGCGGTTCTTCCAGGCATGTTGGCAGGCGACCTGTTCGGTGAGCAGGGTGCGCAGCAGGTTCAGGGCGTGGGGCCACTGGGTTTGAGTGGGTTGGACAGTGCCGGTACCGAGTTCCAGTTGCCACTCGTCGCCCGGCGTCAGCAGCAAACCGAGGGCGTAGGGGAAGGGCACGTCGACGATCCAGCTGGCATAGGCTTCGGGCGCCTGCTCTTCGGTTATCACCAGTAAAACCGCCGTCGCACCTTCGTTGAGCAGCGCGGCGGCTTCGAGCATACCGTGTTCCAGGCCATCGCCGGCGGCGGCGAGGGCGGTCATTTCGCTGGTTTCATTGCGCAGGATCGACCAAAGGCCAATCACCGCATTGTGCACCGACAGGCTGAACTGGGTTGGCGACAGCGGTTGTTCGCTGGCCAGGTCGCTGAGGATGTCGAGGGTGCGCGGGGTTTCGCCATGCCGGGAGATAAACACCAGCGGCAGGTCCTGCAGGCCTTCGGCCAGTGGCCAACCCACGCTGAACGCCATGCGCGCCAGCCTGCTCAGGCGGCGGCGCTGCATGGCCGGCAGGAACGAGACATCAGGGGCTGCATCACTTGCGGGCAGCAACGCCGGCGCCTGACACCAGGCGCGCCAGTCATCCACGCTATCGAGCCCGGGGGCCCAGGCGCGCCATTGGGCGATGTTGAAAGTGATCACTGAGAAGTTGTCCCGCCCCTGCGGGCTTCCATGTGCGACTTTTGGCCCCGAATACCGGGACAGGGAACAATAGCCGAATGGCGCGCATTATCCCGGTGCCGTGGGGTTCTAGCAAACTTTGGTAAAGATTTGTGCACGGTCGATTACAAAATAGTGGAAAGAATTGACAGATTGTCCTTTACCCAAGGACTGGATGGATTGTCGGACCGTTCTTTTTAATCTGTGGGCTGTGTATGACAGCTATCGTGCCAATGGCATCGTGATGCAGCAGTGCATGGATGAACGAGGTAGCTAACAGGCGCTTTTGCCCTCTACACTCGGACATTCATTGATACACGGAGGTTTTTCCATGCGGCGTGTGGTGTTCAATCAAAAAGGTGGCGTTGGCAAGTCCAGCATTGCCTGCAACCTGGCGGCAGTCAGCGCCAGCGAAGGTTATCGAACCCTGTTGGTGGACCTCGATGCGCAAGCCAATTCAACCCAATACCTCACTGGGCTGACCGGCGACGATATCCCCATGGGTATTGCCGAATTCTTCAAGCAAACCCTGTCTTCCGGGCCGTTTTCGAAGAAAAACCGGGTGGATATCTACGAGACCCCCTTCGACAACCTGCACGTGATCACCGCAACTGCAGAACTGGCGGACCTGCAGCCCAAGCTCGAGGCCAAGCACAAGATCAACAAGCTGCGAAAGCTGCTGGATGAGCTGAGCGAAGATTACGACCGGATTTACCTGGATACGCCTCCAGCACTGAATTTTTATGCGGTTTCAGCGCTGATTGCCGCTGATCGCGTGCTGATCCCCTTCGATTGCGACAGCTTCTCGCGCCAGGCCCTGTATGGTCTGCTGGCGGAGATCGAAGAGTTGAAGGAAGACCACAACGAGGACCTCGAAGTGGAAGGCATCGTGGTCAATCAGTTCCAGGCCCGGGCGAGCCTGCCGCAGCAGATGCTGGATGAGTTGATTGCAGAAGGGTTGCCGGTGCTGCCGGTGTACTTGGCCAGCTCCGTGCGCATGCGTGAGTCGCACCAGGAGAGCAAGCCGCTGATCCACCTGGACCCACGGCACAAGCTGACGCAGCAGTTTGTAGAGTTGCATAACCTGCTGGAAAACGCGTGATCCAAAAGACAACACAAAACCCCTGTGGGAGGGGGATGGGTGGTTTCCAAGGCCGAGTTACACGCCTTGGCTATGCAACCAGCTCATCAATTGCGGCAACGCAAGCGCCCCACTCTGGCGCGCCGCTTCGCGGCCGTTCTTGAACAGAATCAAACTGGGAATCGAGCGAATTCCCAACTGTGCCGACAACTGCTGATTGGCCTCGCTGTCCAGCTTGGCCAACCGGCACTTGCCCGCCAACTGCCCGGCCGCCTGCTCGAACACCGGCGCAAACGACTTACACGGCCCACACCAGTCCGCCCACACATCCACCAGCAACGGCAAATCGCCCTTGATTTGACTGGCGTAGTCGCCTTGCTTCAACTCAAACGGCTTGTTCGACAAAACCGGCTGCTTGCAGCGCCCGCATTTGGGCGCATCACCCAGGCGTTCACCGGGGATGCGGTTGAGGCCGTTGCAGTGGGGGCAGGGGATGACAAGAGGTTCGGGCATGGTGGGGCTCCAATGAAAGCAGTCAGTGAAGTTCAATGTGGAGCCGGACGCAGGTGTTATCAAGTTATGAAGCGGCGTTGCATATGCTCACAGATTTTTGCGTGCTGGTTGGGCATGCCTACCTAGGCTGTGAAAGCGTGTTCGACAAAGCACCACCGGTCCGATCGACTCTATAGCAAATTGCGATAGTCAGCGTTCGAGTTTAACCTTCATAGCAAGATGCGATAGGGATGTTGCATGCGAGTGATCAGTGCGAAGCAAATACGAAATGCCAAGGAAAAATGGCCTCACTCAGCCAGTGCTCTGGATGAGTGGCATCGGAAGGTCAAAGTCATCAACCCTGAAGACTTTGCGACTTTGAGAGCAGTTTTCCCTGCTGTGGATAAAGTGGGGGCGCTGCATGTGTTCAATATCGGAGGCAACAAGCTCCGCCTTATTGCCATCGTGCGCTATCGAATGCAGCGTCTCTACATCCGGCATGTTTTGGACCATCGTGAATACGACAAGGGTAAGTGGAAGGAGTAATGGGAAAAATGAGTGTATTGATCGAGCAAGTCGCCGAGCATTGGCAGTTCGTGTCCCCCTTGTTGCGTAAGCCGAAAACCGAGGCTGATTACGATGTGTTGGTAGAGGCGCTCGACGAATTGCTGGATATCGTGGGGGACGATGAAACCCATCCGCTGATGGGGCTGGTCGATATCATCGGTGATTGGGTTGAGGCCTATGACTTAGAGCATTGGCCAATACCTGAGGCGAGCGGTGTCGATGTATTGCGTTCAATGATGCAGGAGCATGGCTTGACGCAAAGTGACCTGCCTGGTGTCGGCGCTCAGTCGGTTGTCTCAGAAATCCTGAGTGGAAAACGCCAGCTGAACGTTCGGCAGATTCGTTGGCTGGCGGAGTTCTTCAAGGTCCCTGTGGATATGTTCATCTGATCACGATCACGATCACGGCGGTGGGCGATCTTCTGGATAGGCCTCCTATGACGAACAACTAATCTCCAAATGTTTCCCCCAATCTGGCGGCCGCTGTGCGTACTGCTCCATCCCCGCTTGCTCCTCAAACGGCTTGGAAAGCACCGCATGCAACCGCCGCACTTCGCTGTAATCCCCGGATTCGGCGGCAACGATGGCGTTCTGCGCCAGGTAGTTGCGCAGGATATACAGAGGGTTCACCGCATGCATCCGCGCACGGCGTTGTTCTTGGCTGAATTCCCCATCCCGCTCAACGCGCGCCTTGTACTGCTCGGCCCAGGCATCAAACCCGGCCAGGTCGACAAAGTCATCGCGCAGCCGCGCTACGGCCAACGCCGCCGATTCATCCCCCAGGTGCCGGAAGAACAGGGTGTAATCCACGCCGCTGTTTTGCATCAGCTTCAGTAAACGCTCGACCAGTTGCTGGTCATCGTCTTCGGCGGTGGTCAGCCCCAAGCGGCGGCGCATCAGGTCCAGGTAGTTCGCTTGATAAAGCGGCAGATACAACCCAAGTGCTTCCTTCAACGCATCGACGCTGATAAACGGTGTCAGCGCCTGCGCCAATGCACTCAAGTTCCACTGCCCGATCGGCACCTGATTACTGAAGGAATAGCGCCCTTCGTGATCCGAGTGGTTGCAGATGAAGTGCGCGTCAAAGTCGTCCAGGAATGCAAACGGCCCGAAGTCGAAGGTGATACCGAGGATCGACATGTTGTCGGTGTTCATCACCCCGTGGCAGAAGCCATATGCCTGCCATTTGGCGATCAGCTCGGCATTGCGCTCGACGATTTCGCGGAACATCGCCAGGTACGGCTCGGGCTGTTCGCGGCATTCGGGGTAGTGCAGGTTGAGCACGTGTTCGGCCAGTTGCGCCTGCTGCTCGGGTTTCTTGGTGTAGTAGAAGTATTCGAAATGCCCGAAGCGGATATGGCTGTGCGCCATGCGCAATACCATCGCGCCGCGTTCCTGTTTTTCGCGCCACACCGGGGTGTCGGAACCGATCACGCACAGCGCGCGGCTGCTGGGGATGCCCAGCGCATGCAGCGCTTCGGACGCCAGGAATTCGCGGATCGACGAGCGCAGCACGGCACGCCCATCGCCCATGCGTGAGTAAGGCGTCATGCCGGCGCCCTTGAGGTGCAGGTCCCAATGCTCGCCCGCCTGGTTGTACACCTCGCCCAGCAACAACCCACGGCCGTCACCCAATTGCGGGGTGTAGCCGCCGAACTGATGCCCGGAATAGACCATCGCCCGCGGCTCTGCCTCGGCCCACAGTTTGTGCCCGCCGAACAGTTCGGCGAACACCGGTGTTTCGGCAACGGCGGGGTCCAGGTCGAGCAGGGCCATGGCGGCCTCGCTCGCCACGACCAGGCGCGGTGCGTCGAGGGGCTCGGGCAATACGTGGGTTGAGAACGCATCGCCCAGGCGTGCGAAGCGGTTGTCGAAGGTCAGTTCGTCGAGGGCTTTCACCGGCCATCTCCAGCAGAATGTCCGAGCATTCTGCTGGGGATAGCGCGGTTAGTCGAGTTTGCTCGGTGGTGGTTCCTGCACGCCGCCGTCATTGGCGGGCTTGGCCGGGGTGTCGACTTCCACCAGTTTGTATTCCTGGCCGTGGAGGTTCTTGAGATAGACCTCCATCTGGCGGAACGAGATGTTGATGTGCTCTTTCTTGAACTCGCGATTGATAAAGCGGTTCACTTCATCGATCACCGGGTTGCGGTCGCCCAGGTCGCGCACGTGCATGCGCAGTTCATGGTCGAGGGTGCTTTCGCCGAAGTTGAGGAAGTACACATGGGGTTCCGGCTCCTTGAGTACCCGCGGGTTCTCGCGGGCGGCCTTGAGCAGCAGTTCCTTCACGCGGTCCAGGTCGGAGCCGTAGTCCACGCCGAGCTTGAGGGTGACGCGGGTAATGGTGTCGGTCAGCGACCAGTTGATCAGTTGTCCGGTAATGAACGTTTTGTTCGGGACAATGATGTCCTTGCGGTCAAAGTCGGTGATCGTCGTGGCGCGGATGCGGATCTTGCTCACCGTGCCCGACAGGTTGCCGATGGTGATGGTGTCGCCGATGCGCACCGGGCGTTCGAACAGGATCATGATGCCGGAGATGAAGTTGGCGAAGATCTCCTGCATGCCAAAGCCCAGGCCCACCGACAGCGCCGCCACCAGCCATTGCAACTTGTCCCAGCTCACGCCGAGGGTCGACAGGGTGGAGACGAAACCGACGCCGGCAATCACGTAGGACAGCAGCGTGGTGGTCGCGTAGGCGCTGCCCTGGGCCAGGTCCAGTTTGGACAGCACCAATACTTCGAGCAAACCCGGCAAGTTGCGCGCGAGCGCGAAGGTAATGCCGATGATGATCAGCGCGCCGAGCAAGTCGCCGATGCTGATGGGCACCATGCTGATATTCGCACCTGTGCCGCTGGTGTATTCGTACAGCGTGACGTTATCCAGGTAGGAAAATACCGAGATCAGGTCCGCCCACACCCAATACAGCGCGGCGATAAAACCGCCGAGCAATGCCAGGCGAATCAGGCGCATGGACTGCTCGTTGACCTGCTCGATGTCCAGGGTCGGTTCTTCGATCACCGCTTCGCCGTCGCCGGCTTCCTTGGCGGCCTGGCGTTTGGCCAGGGCGCGCGCATAGGCCAGGCGCCGGGCGGCAACGCCCAGGCCACGGACGAAGGTGGCTTCGATCACCAGCCAGAACATCAGCAGGTACAGGGTATTGATCAGCCGGTCGCTGAGCTTGAGTGCGGTGTAGTAGTAGCCGAAGCACACGGCGATAAACAGCGCGATGGGCAGCGCGGTAAACAACAGGCCCACGGCCTTGCGAAACAGCGAAGCCTTTTCGTGCGTAGGGCTGTTGAGCAACAGGCGGCCCAGCAGCCAGGCCATCAGCGCGTAGCAGGTCAGCACCACGCCGATGCCCAGCACGTCGTCGGCCAGCGCCGCGGGTTGGTGTTCAGCGATGGCGACCACGGCCACCAGGGCCAATACCACCAGCCCGAGTTTGCGCACCCAGCCTTGCAGGAATTCGACCTGGGGCTTTTCCCAGCGAAAGTGCAGTTCGGCCACGCCACCGGGCGCCAGGATGCGATAGGCGGTGTAGAACACCAGCCAGGCCTGAGCGATCTGCAACAGGGCTGAACCGAGGTTGGCGTTTTGCCCACGGGCGTCGATTTGCAGCGCGTAGCCGCACAACGCCAAGCCCAGGGACACCGGCATCGCCAGCAGGATGTTGATCAGGATGGCCTGGGGCGTGTGCCACTGGCTGTCGCGCTTGAAGTGGCCGATGTCCAGGTGCACCTTGTTCAGGCGCTGGTACAGGTTTTTACGACGCCACAGCAACGCGCCGATCAACAGCAGCAGGGGCAGGAACAGCAGCGGGCGTTGGGTCAGGCCGTCATACAGTTCGCTGACGCTGGACGCCCAGGGCAGGGTGGCGACTTGCTTGCTCAGGTGCGCGGGGACGGTTTCCAGCCATTCGGTATCCAGCGGCTTGTTGCTGGGAATCCAGAACATCTGCTCATCCAGCGTCGCGCGCAGGGTGGTGGCGGTGCTAAGCAGTTGTTTCTGGTTCAGTTGCAACGTGATGGATTCGTTTAGCAGCGCGCTCAGTTCACGGCTCAGGCGCTCCAGCAGGTCGCTGCGGGTGATCGCCAATTCGAGCAAGGTGCGGCGCAGTTGCGGGGTGACGTCTTCCGGCGCCTGGTTGGCCAGCAGGTTATCCACATAGGCGCTGGGCGAGCTGATCAGCTCGCGCTGCTGGTTGACCTCGAACTGGTACAGGCGAATGTTGGCGATGTCGTCCGCCAGGTCGCGGTCCACGGTGAGACGCGGCAGGGCCTGCTTTTGCTTGTAGAGGATCTTTGACAGCAGCAGGCTGCCCTTGAGCACGTTGATTTGCTCGTCCAGGGCCGAGTCGCTCTGGGTCACGGTGTCCAGTTGCTGCTTGGTCTGCAGGTTCTTCTGCGTCAGGTCGTTGAGGCGGTCGGTACTTTTGAGCAGGTAGTCGGACAGCTTCAGGTTGGCCGCGCTTTCCGTGGCCAGCAGGCTGCTGCCACCGGCTTTTTGCGCTTCGATGGACTGCTGGGTCACGGTCTGCTGGGACTGGGCCAGGCGCTTCTGGTTGATCAGGGTCTGCAGGTCCTGGATCTCTTGTTCCAGGCGTGCGGTCTTTTCCATCACCAGGTCATGCTGGCTGTTGCCCAGGTCTTGCAGCTGGCTGTTGCCAGCCAGTTCCTGGCGGCGCAGGGGGATCAGCGCGTTGAGGGCCGCAAGTTCGGCGTTGAGCTGGTTGCGCTGGTCGGCGCTGAGGGTCTTGCCGTTGTCTTTACCGGCCTTGAGGGTCGAGTTGATCTGCAGAATGCGTGTCTGGCTGTTGCTGATTTCAGTCTGGGCGCGCTCAGGACGGGTCTGGGCGGCGATGGACAGGCTGTTGGCATCGGCCAGTTCTTTTTGCAGGTCGCCTTGCTGGGTGCTGCGCTGCACCAGCAACTGTTCAAGCTGTGGCACCGGCAGGCTGGCGTAGCGCTGGGCGACCGGGATGACTTTGGTTGCCTTGAGCCGCGTCAGTTCGCGCTGGTTCTCGGTGGTCTGGCGCGGGGCGTCTTCCAGTTGGCGCTTGAGGTCGGCCAGGCGCTGCTCGTAATCCTGCTTGTTGCCCAGATACGTCAGGGTCTGCTGCAGAATGGTCTGCAGCGCCTTCATGTCGGCGTCGGGCAGTTTGCGGTCGGGCAGCTTGTCCAGGGTTTGCTGGATAGCCTCGGCGCTGGGCGGGTCGGCGGCGTGGACAACGCCGACACACAGGGTCAGGCTCAGCAGGGCAGTGGCGAGAAGAGTGCGCAAGGTTGGCATAGAGACCGGTCGTGCAAGGTGAAGAATCGGGGGCGTCGTCGCCCCGCAGTTTAGAGGAAGAGTCCGGGGCCCGGGCGACTTCCTTCGGGGAATCTGACGCCCACTTTGCCGATCTTGTTCCCGTCCATGACCGCAACGGTCCAGATGGTGTTGTTCCACTCCACCTGGTCGCCGACGATGGGCGCGCCCCCGACTTTCTGGGTGATGAAGCTGCTCAGCGGCATGTCCGGGTCGATGCCCTCCAGCTTCAGGCCGTACAAGGCCGACACCGCGCCCAGCTGGGCATCGCCTTCCAGCACGAAGTCGCCGAAGAAGCGCAGATCCAGCCCGCGTTGCGGTGCCTGGCTGAACAGTTTGCCCAGGGCTGGCAGGTTGTGTTCGTGGCCGATCACGCAGAGCAGGTCGCCGACTTCCAGCACGGTACTACCCGACGGATGGAGCAGTTGCTGGCCACGGAACAGCGCGGCAATCCGCGTGCCTTCGGGCATTTTCAGCTCGCGCAGGGCGGCGCCGATGCACCATTTTTCCGCGCCCAGGCGGTAGACGAACAGCTCCCATTCGCTGGTGACGTGCACTTCCAGCGCCGCGCGGGAAATCGGCGCCGGGTCCGGCGGGACGGTGACCTTGAGCAGCTTGGCCACCCACGGCAGGCTCGTGCCCTGCACCAGCAGTGACACCAGCACGATAAAGAACGCCAGGTTGAAGTACAGCTGCGCATGGGGCAGGCCGGCCATCAGCGGGAACACCGCCAGGATGATCGGCACCGCGCCGCGCAACCCGACCCAGGCGATAAAGGCTTTTTCGCGGCCATGGAACGCCTTGAAGGGCAGCAGGCCAACCATCACCGACAGCGGCCGTGCAAACAGGATCATCCACAGCGCCAGGCCCAGGGCCGGCAACGCAATCGGCAGCAAGTCATGGGGCGTGACCAGCAGGCCCAGCACCAGGAACATGCCGATCTGCGCCAGCCAGGCCATGCCGTCGAGCATATGCAGAATGCCATGACGGCTGCGCACCGGGCGGTTGCCTATCACCAGGCCGCACAGGTACACGGCGAGGAAGCCGCTGCCGTGCAGGGCGTTGGTCACGGCAAATACGAACAGGCCACCGGCGATCACCAGGATCGGGTACAGGCCGGTGGCCAGGTTGATGCGGTTGACCATCTGCAACATCAACCAGCCGCCGCCCAGGCCGACGATGCCGCCGATGCCGAATTCGCGCACCAGGTGCGTCAGCAGGCTCCAGTGCAGGCCGGTCTGGCCGCTGGCGAGCATGTCGATCAGGGTAACCGTGAGGAACACCGCCATCGGGTCGTTGCTGCCGGATTCGATCTCCAGGCTGGCGGTGACCCGTTCGTTCAGGCCTTTGCCGCCGAGCAGCGAGAACACGGCTGCGGCGTCCGTCGAGCCGACAATCGCACCAATCAGCAAGCCCTGGATGATATTGAGGTCAAACAGCCAGGCCGCGGCCATGCCGGTGAGGCCGGTGGTAATCAACACCCCCACCGTGGCCAGCGACAACGCCGGCCAGAGTGCCACGCGGAAACTCGCCACCCGCGTGCGCAAACCGCCATCAAGCAGGATCACGGCCAGGGCGAGGTTGCCCACCAGGTAGGCGGTCGGGTAGTTGTCGAAGATGATGCCGCCGCCGTCGACGCCGGCGACCATGCCCACGGCCAGGATGATCACCAGGATCGGGATCCCCAGGCGGGACGAAAGAGAACTCACTAGAATGCTCGCACTTACCAGCAACGCGCCGATCAGGAACAGGCTGTTGATGGTCGTCGCATTCAAAGGCAATACTCCACGGGCAAACAAGACAGGGCGCAAACTGACCATGCAGTCTACGTGCCAGCGATTCTAACCTGTTGAATTGCTGCGCTGTCAAAAAGCTTTTAAAGACAGGCACAGATCTAAATGTGGGAGGGGGCTTGCCCCCGATTGCGATGGTTCAGCTACAGATAAGCTGGCTGATACACCGTCATCGGGGGCAAGCCCCCTCCCACAATTTCGACCCAGTTGTGTCAGTTAGAGGCGGAAGCGGCTGACCATCCCGTTCAAGTCCACCGCCAGGCGCGACAGCTCACTGCTCGCCGCACTCGTCTGGCTGGCACCAGTGGCTGACTGCACCGACAAATCGCGGATGTTCACCAGGTTGCGGTCCACTTCCCGCGCCACCTGCGCCTGCTCTTCGGCCGCGCTGGCGATCACTAGGTTGCGCTCGTTGATCTCGACGATTGCGGTGTTGATGGTATCCAGCGACATCCCGGCACCTTTGGCGATGTTCAGCGTCGATTCGGCGCGTTCGGTGCTGTTGCGCATCGAATCCACCGCGTGCTCGGTGCCGGCCTGGATACTGCCGATCATCCGCTCGATTTCGCTGGTCGACTGCTGTGTGCGATGGGCCAGGGCCCGCACCTCATCGGCCACTACCGCAAAGCCGCGACCGGCTTCACCGGCACGCGCGGCTTCAATCGCCGCGTTCAGGGCCAGCAGGTTAGTCTGGTCGGCCAGGCCACGGATCACGTCGAGTACCTTGCCGATATCGCGGGACTCATTGGCCAGGTCGCCAATCAGGGTCGCGGTGGCTTGCACGTCGGCGCTCATGCGCTCGATGGCGCTGACTGTTTCCTGCACCAGATCACGGCCATCACCGGCGGAGGCGGTGGCGTTGCGCGACGCTTCGGAGGTGCTCACCGCATTGCGAGCAACTTCTTCGACGGCACTGGTCATTTCATTCACCGCTGTGGCGGCTTGTTCGATTTCATTGTTTTGCTGGGTCAGGCCACGGGCGCTTTCGTCGGTGACCGCGTTCAACTCTTCGGCGGCCGATGCCAACTGGGTGGCGGAACCGGCGATGCGTTGCAGGGTGTCGCGCAGCTTGTCCTGCATCTTGGCCATGGCTGCCAGCAGGCGCCCGGCTTCGTCGTTGCCGTCGACCTTGATCGGGCGGGTCAGGTTGCCTTCGGCCACTTCTTCCGCAGCTTCCAATGCCTGGGAAATGGGCAGTGTGATGCTGCGGGTCAGCAGCCAGGCAAACAGCAGGGTCAGCAGGGTGGCGACCACCAACAGGCTTACCACCAGGTTGAAGGCCATGTTGTATTGGTCCTCGGCATCCTTATTGGTGGCCAGGGCCATCGTGTTGTTGAGGTCCAGCAGCCGCGTGAGCACGGCGTTGACTTGCTCGGAATTGCTGAGCAATTCGGTGTTGAGCAGGCTGCGCAGTTCTTCCACTTGATTGGCCCGTGACAGGCTCTTCATGCGCTCTTCAATCTGGTGGTACTGGCCGAGCAGGCGTACGTACTCGTCATAGGTCGAGCGCTCCTCACTGCTCTCGATCAGTTTTTCGTAGATGCCCTGGGCGGTGCGGATCTGCTGGTTGCGCAGCTCGAAGGCTTCCAGGGTTTTCTGTTGCACATCCGGTTCACGGTTGGTCAGCAGTCGGTACGACAGCACCCGCAGGCGAAGGGTCAGTTGGGTGAACTCATCCAGGGCGCGAATGCTCGGCACGCTGGACAGGGTGATGTCTTCGGTGGCGGCGCGGATCTTGCTCATCTGATTCAGGGCGAACACACCGAGAAACAACATCAACGCACCAATAAACGCGAAGCCGAGGAAGGCCCTCGGAGCGATATTCATATTACGAAGCGACATGCGGGAATCCTGGGGGAGAAGCGCGATCCGTGCGGCCGTGAGACGGGGTGTGCCTCTCTATCGGTCGTACGACTAAAGTCTAAAGGGGCGTGTGCGGTTTTGTCGCACCTGACGAGGGGTTTGACTGATTCAGGAACCAGATCCGGTAAATGCAGTCACTAAGGCTCGAAAGTGCGGCCCGGCCCTTAAAAATCGGGCCGCGCGCCGGGGATAACCCTGGCATCCGAGGTGAATTTTCTTTATCGTCACCGCCCTTTGAAAAGCCAGAGAAATCAAAATGTTAGAAGCATCCCTCAGCCAATTGGAACAACTCGTCAGCGACCTCGTACAACAGAATCAGGACCTGCTGGGCAGCAATGAATCCCTCAAGGCCGAACTGGCCCGCGCCAAGGATGAGAACGACAGCCTGCAACTGAGCCTGATGGAACAGGAAGAGAAGCACGGCGCCACCGCCGCCCGTATCCAGGCGCTGGTTGAGCGTGTGAGTGCAGGGCCTGTCAGCGCATGAGTGAAGGGATAAAGGTCGTTTCGATTCTCGGAGAGGATTACTCGATCAAGGCCCCGCCTGGGGAAGATAAGACCCTGATGCACGCCGTGACCCTGCTCAAGGCCTCCCTGGCCACCACCAAGAAAAAGTACCCGACCCTGATCGGTGACAAATTACTGGTGCTGGCGGCGCTGAACCTGTGCGCCGAGCAGATCGAAATGCAGCAGGCTCACCAGCAGGAACTCGACCGTTACCAAGAGCAAGTCAGCGCCACGGTCGATGTGATTTCCAAGGCGATCGGAACGCCTTAGAACCACTCATCCTGCATACCGAGGCACGTGTCATCGCGTGCCTCCAGAATCGCCAGTTCATGATGGCAGCCCGGTACTTCCCAGGTCAGGAAGTACCGGGCAGCCCGGAGCTTGCCTTTGTAGAAGGCCACATCGGCCGCATTGCCCTTGGCCAAGCCTTCTTCGGCGCGAATTGCCTGTTCCAGCCAGCGCCAGCCAATCACCGTATGCCCGAACACCTTCAAGTACAGCGCCGAGTTCGCCAGGCTGCTGTTGACCTTGCCCTGGGCGAGATCCGTCAGCAGGCCGATGGTCACGCCTTGCAGGCGGTTCACCAGTTGTTCCAGCGGTTCCCTCAGTGCAGTGAGGCTTGGATATTGCTGCGCACGGGCGCCGGTTTCGGCGATCAACCTGATGAGTTGCTTCAAGCCCGCGCCGCCATTCTGTGCCAGCTTGCGCCCCAGCAAATCCAGGGACTGAATGCCATGGGTGCCTTCATGGATCGGGTTCAGGCGGTTATCACGGTAGTACTGCTCCACCGGGTATTCACGGGTGTAGCCGTGGCCGCCGAGAATCTGGATCGCCAGTTCGTTGGCCTTGAGGCAGAACTCCGACGGCCAGGATTTGACGATGGGGGTCAGCAGGTCCAGCAGTTCATGGGCCTGTTTGCGCGCGTCTTCGGTTTCCAGGGTGGTGGTGTCGTCGAACAGGCGTGCGGCGTAGAGGCCCAGGTCGAAGGCGCCTTCCACATAGGATTTTTGTGTGAGCAGCATGCGCTTGATGTCGGCGTGCTGGATGATCGAGACCGGTGCGGTTGTAGGATCCTTGCTGTCGGGCAGGCGACCTTGAGGGCGCTCGCGGGCGTACTCCAGGGAATAGAGATAGCCGGCGTAGCCAAGCATTACCGCGCCCATACCTACACCGATGCGCGCCTCGTTCATCATCTGGAACATGCAGCTTAAACCTTGGTGCGGCTTGCCCACCAGATAGCCGACACAGTTGCCGTTATCGCCGAAATTCAACGCCGTGGAGGTGGTACCGCGCCAGCCCATCTTGTGGAACAGACCGGCCAGCAACACATCGTTGCGCTCGCCCAGGCTGCCATCGTCGTTGACCAGGAACTTGGGCACGATAAACAGCGAAATGCCCTTCACCCCGGCGGGCGCTTCCGGCAGCTTGGCCAGCACCATGTGCACGATGTTTTCCGACAGCGGGTGATCGCCGCCGGAAATAAAGATCTTGTTGCCCTTGAGGCGATAGGTGCCGTCAGCCGCTGGTTCTGCGCGGGTGCGAATATCCGACAGCGATGAGCCGGCGTGGGGTTCGGTGAGGGCCATGGTGCCGAAGAAACGGCCGTCGATCATCGGTTGCAGGAAGCGTTGTTTCTGATCCGCGGTGCCGAAGCTTTCGATCAGGTTGGCGGCGCCCATGGTCAGGAACGGGTAGGACGTGGACGCGGCGTTGGCCGACTGGAAGTGCGCGAAACAGGCTTGTGACAACAGGGTGGGCAGTTGCATGCCACCGGCTTCGAAACTGCGTGCTGCGTTGAGGAAACCGGCTCCAAGGAACGCATCCACCGCCGGTTTGACCTCCGGAATCAGAATGGCCTTGCCGTCTTCGTAGCGCGGTTCGTTCTCGTCGTTCTTGCGGTTGTGGGGCGCAAAGTATTTTTCCGCAATGCTGCGGGCGGTGCTGATGGCCGCGTCGAAGGTTTCGCGATTGTGCTCGGCAAACCGCTCGCGCTGGGTCAGGCCCTCGGCATCGAGGACTTCGTACAGCTCGAAAGCCAGATTGCGGGAACTGAGCAGCGTCTCGGACATGGCGGATTACCTTTGGAGGAATTGGCCTGAGTCTAAGTGCGCGAATAGAGGCTGGATAGCAACATTGATTTGGGTGATGCACAGGCAAATGTGGGAGGGGGCTTGCCCCCGATGGCGATGTGTCAGTCACCAAGTGCATTGGCTGATCCACCGCTATCGGGGGCAAGCCCCCTCCCACATTTTTTACCGCATTTCGTCAGGCAGTTAGCCGATGGTCATCAGGCTGGCGTTACCACCCGCCGCAGCGGTGTTGACACTCAACGCCCGCTCAATCACCAAACGCTCCAGCGCAATCGCCGTCTCGCCCTGGGATAAGCCATGCACCCCGACAATCGCGCCACCACGCTGTGCCACTTGCTGGCACACCGCGCGCAACTGGTCGGAATCACCGTGGTGCAATACCGCATCGAACACCACTTCGTCCTTGGTCCAGTCGGCCACGCGCTTGATCTTCGCCTGAATCTCCTTCGGCAGGCGTGGGAACAAGGCCTTGGTCAGGTCAGATTCCGGCCATACCGCCGAACCGCCTACGGCCAGTACCGCCGCCAGTTGCGTCAACAGATCACCTTCCACGTCCGCCAGGCACAGAACGTGCTCGCGGGGCAGGATGGCGTAACTGTTGCGCTCGCCGGTCGGGCCGGCCAGTTGGCGGGTGATACCGCTTTGCGATTGCGCGGCGAACTGGCTGCACAGGGCGCTGAGTTCGCTGAACTGGTTGCTGTCGGCCCAGGTTTTGAGGGCCGTCAGCGGTTGGCTCATGGCGTCGCGCAAGCGAACATCCGGTGCGGCCAGTGCGTCGCCGCGTACGAAGGATTGCTCGATCGCATCCGTAGGACGGGTCGACAGCAGGCGGTACAGGTACAGCGGGCCGCCGGCTTTCGGACCAGTGCCCGACAGGCCTTCGCCGCCGAACGGTTGTACGCCGACCACGGCACCGACGATGTTGCGGTTCACATAGACGTTACCGGCATTGACGTTGTCGATCACCTTGGCGATGGTCTCGTCGATGCGGGTGTGCACGCCCAGGGTCAGGCCGTAGCCGGAGGCGTTGATCTGGCCGATGAGCTGGTCGATCTCTTTACGCTTGTAGCGCACCACGTGCAGTACCGGACCGAAGATCTCGCGTTGCAACTCGTCGAAGCTTTCCAGTTCGATCAGGGTTGGCATCACGAAGGTGCCGCGCTTGATCTCTTCACCATCGGCAATCGCCACCTGGTATACGTTGCGGCCTTTGTCGCGCATGGCCTGGATGTGTTTCTCGATGCCGGCCTTGGCTTCGGCGTCGATCACCGGGCCGATATCCACCGACAGGCGCTCCGGGTTGCCCAGGCGGCATTCAGCCATGGCGCCCTTGAGCATTTCGATCACACGGTCTGCTGAATCTTCCTGCAGGCACAGTACGCGCAGGGCCGAGCAACGCTGGCCGGCGCTGTCGAAGGCCGAAGACACCACGTCGATCACGACTTGTTCGGTCAGCGCCGAGGAGTCGACGATCATCGCGTTCTGGCCGCCGGTTTCGGCGATCAACGGGATCGGACGGCCCTGGGCGTCCAGGCGGCCCGCGACATTACGTTGCAGCAGACGCGCCACTTCGGTAGAGCCAGTGAACATCACGCCTTTGACGCGATCATCCCCCACCAGGCGGGCACCCACGGTTTCGCCCTGGCCCGGCAGCAGTTGCAGCACGCCTTCCGGAATACCGGCTTCCAACAGGATGCGCACGGCTTGCGCGGCGACCAGCGGAGTTTGTTCGGCCGGCTTGGCCAGTACCGGGTTGCCGGCGGCCAATGCGGCGGCGACTTGGCCGCTGAAGATGGCCAGTGGGAAGTTCCACGGGCTGATGCAGACCACCGGGCCCAGTGGCCGGTGGGCGTCGTTGGTGAAGTCGTTGCGTGCCTGCACCGCGTAGTAGCGCAGGAAGTCCACGGCTTCACGCACTTCGGCGATGGCGTTGGCGAAGGTCTTGCCGGCTTCGCGGGCCAGCAGGCCCATCAGCGGCTGGATCTCGCCCTCCATCAGGTCGGCGGCGCGCTCCAGGATAGCGGCGCGTTCGGCGGGCGGGGTGGCCTGCCAGATCGGACCGGCACTGATTGCGCACAGGATGGCGTTGTCGACGTCTTCGACGGTGGCTTCTTGTACATGACCGACTACATCACGCAGGTCGGACGGGTTGAGCACCGGCGCCGCTGCTTGCTCGCTGGAGGTACAACCGAGCATCGGCGTGGCTTTCCAGTTGTTGTGAGCGGTGGCGAGAAGGGCACACGACAGCGATGCCAGGCGATGTTCGTTGGCCAGGTCGATACCGGCCGAGTTGGCGCGGTCGCTACCGTACAGGTCACGTGGCAATGGAATGCGCGGGTGCGGCAGGCCGAAGCCGCCTTCCAGCGTGGCCATTTGCTCGATGCTGGCCACCGGATCGGCCACCAGCTCCTGGATCGAGATGGATTGGTCGGCAATACGGTTGACGAACGAAGTGTTCGCGCCGTTTTCCAGCAGGCGACGGACCAGGTAGGCCAGCAGCGTTTCGTGGGTGCCGACCGGTGCATACACGCGGCACGGACGGTTCAGCTTGCCATCGGCAACCTTGCCTACAACCTGCTCGTACAGTGGCTCACCCATGCCGTGCAGGCACTGGAACTCGTACTGGCCGGGGTAATAGTTCTGACCGGCGATATGGTAGATGGCCGAAAGCGTGTGGGCGTTGTGCGTGGCGAACTGCGGGTAGATGACTTCCGGTACCGACAGCAGTTTGCGTGCGCAGGCGATGTAGGACACGTCGGTGTACACCTTGCGGGTGTACACCGGGTAGCCTTCCAGGCCTTCGACCTGGGCGCGCTTGATTTCGCTGTCCCAGTACGCGCCTTTTACCAGGCGGATCATCAGGCGGTGGCGGCTGCGGCGCGCCAGGTCGATGACGTAGTCGATCACATACGGGCAACGCTTCTGGTAGGCCTGGATCACGAAACCGATGCCGTTCCAGCCAGTCAGTTGAGGCTCGAAGCACAGGCGCTCGAGCAGGTCCAGGGACAGCTCCAGGCGGTCGGCTTCTTCGGCGTCGATGTTCAAACCGATGTCGTATTGCTTGGCCAGGAGCGTCAGGGACAGCAGGCGCGGGTACAGCTCATCCATCACGCGCTCATACTGCGCACGGCTGTAGCGCGGGTGCAGCGCCGACAGCTTGATGGAAATGCCCGGGCCTTCATAAATCCCACGGCCGTGGGAGGCTTTGCCGATGGAGTGGATGGCTTGTTCGTACGAGGCCAGGTACTTCTGGGCATCGTGCTCGGTGAGCGCGGCTTCACCGAGCATGTCGTAGGAATAGCGGAAGCCCTTGGCTTCGAATTTGCTCGCATTGGCCAGGGCTTCGGCGATGGTTTCGCCGGTGACGAACTGTTCGCCCATCAGGCGCATGGCCATGTCGACGCCCTTGCGGATCATCGGCTCGCCGCTCTTGCCGATGATGCGGCTCAGGGACGAGGTGAGGCCGGCTTCATTGTGGGTGGCGACCAGTTTGCCGGTCAGCAGCAGGCCCCAGGTGGCGGCGTTGACGAACAGCGACGGGCTGTTGCCCAAATGCGGCTGCCAGTTGCCGGTGCTGATCTTGTCGCGGATCAGCGCGTCGCGGGTGCCCTTGTCCGGGATGCGCAGCAGCGCTTCGGCCAGGCACATCAGGGCGACACCTTCCTGGGACGACAGGGAAAACTCTTGCAGCAGGCCCTGGACAATCCCGGCACGGCCGCCGGCGCTCTTCTGGTTACGCAGTTTTTCGGCAATCGAGGCGGCGAGCTTGTTGGTGGCTTCGGCCATCGGCGCCGGCAGGCGGGCCTGTTCGATCAGCATCGGCACCACTTCCGGCTCGGGGCGACGGTAAGCGGCAGTGATCGACGCACGCAGCACGGATTGCGGCAGGATGCTTTCGGCGAATTCGAGGAAGCACTGGTGGGCGTGGTCGGTCTGGACCTCGCCCGCGTCGTCGGCGTCCTTGCTGCTCAAACCATTGAGTTCGGTCAGGGTTGCACCACCCTCCAGTTTCTCCAGGTAATTGAAAATCGCCTGCTTGATCAGCCAGTGCGGCGTGCGATCAATGGAGGTCGCGGCGGCCTTGAGGCGCTCGCGGGTCGGGTCGTCAAGTTTGACCCCAAGGGTGGTCGTAGCCATTTTCTTATCCTCATGGGTGCCACTACCGAGTGGCATCAGCTGGCGGCAAGATTAGCTTTGCGCATGCTGAGGTGCAACCGGGTGCAACCCATTTTCTTCATGATTTTTTCGATCGTGATCGGGAAAAAAACCGGCCTTCGACGGAATCCGCTTCGCCTTGGTGCGTTTGCTTCTGAGATCGGCTGTTCTTGCTCCGAAAAGGAGCAAAAACGAGGTGTTTTGCGCATTTAACATCAAGGTGCAACTTATTCTCGCGAAACTGGTTGCACCTTATTTGCTTTGTTGAATAGCATTCGCGCCCAAGGTGCAACCACCTCTGAGGTTTGGTTCATCGGCTGGCGGCTTTCCTGGGGAAACGTCAGTCATAAATGCGCGGCACGCAGCTACGTCTACCTACTTCCAGTGGGTGGTCGTCTGACAGACCGCCGCTACATAAAAACAAAGCCAGGGCGTCACTCTTATGAGCGTTAGTAATCCAACCCTGATCACGTTCGTGATCTACATCGCAGCAATGGTGCTGATCGGCTTCATGGCCTATCGCTCCACCAACAACCTTTCCGACTACATCCTGGGCGGTCGCAGCCTCGGTAGCGTGGTGACAGCCTTGTCGGCCGGTGCTTCCGACATGAGCGGCTGGTTGTTGATGGGCCTGCCGGGCGCAATCTACATGTCCGGCCTGTCGGAAAGCTGGATCGCCATCGGCCTGATCGTCGGTGCCTACCTCAACTGGCTGTTCGTCGCCGGTCGCCTGCGGGTCCAGACCGAGCACAACGGTGACGCCCTGACCCTGCCGGATTATTTCTCCAGCCGTTTCGAAGATAAAAGCGGCCTGCTGCGGATCATCTCCGCCGTGGTGATCCTGGTATTCTTCACCATTTACTGCGCTTCCGGCATCGTTGCCGGTGCCCGCTTGTTCGAAAGCACTTTCGGCATGTCCTACGAGACCGCCCTTTGGGCCGGTGCCGCAGCGACCATTGCCTACACCTTCGTCGGTGGTTTCCTGGCCGTGAGCTGGACTGACACCGTACAGGCCACCCTGATGATTTTCGCGCTGATCCTCACGCCGATCATCGTGTTGCTGGCCACTGGTGGCGTCGACACCACCTTCCTGGCCATCGAAGCCAAGAACCCTGACAACTTCAACATGCTGAAAAACACCACCTTCATCGGCATCATTTCGCTGATGGGCTGGGGCCTGGGTTACTTCGGCCAGCCGCATATCCTGGCGCGCTTCATGGCGGCGGATTCGGTGAAGTCGATTGCCAAGGCGCGTCGTATCTCCATGACCTGGATGATCCTGTGCCTGGGCGGCACGGTGGCGGTGGGCTTCTTCGGTATTGCCTACTTCTCGGCACACCCGGAAGTGGCCGGTCCTGTGACTGAAAACCACGAACGCGTATTCATCGAGCTGGCCAAGCTGCTGTTCAACCCATGGATTGCCGGTGTGTTGCTGTCGGCCATCCTGGCTGCCGTGATGAGTACCCTGAGCTGCCAATTGCTGGTGTGCTCCAGCGCCCTGACCGAAGACTTCTACAAAACCTTTCTGCGCAAGACCGCCTCCCAGGTTGAGCTGGTGTGGGTCGGTCGTGCCATGGTGCTGCTGGTGGCCCTGGTCGCTATCGGCCTGGCCGCCAACCCGAACAACCGCGTACTGGGCCTGGTGAGCTACGCCTGGGCCGGTTTCGGCGCCGCGTTCGGTCCTGTGGTGCTGATCTCGGTGATCTGGAAAGGCATGACCCGCAACGGCGCACTGGCCGGTATCCTGGTCGGCGCGATCACCGTGATCGTGTGGAAACACTTTGAGCTGCTGGGCCTGTACGAAATCATCCCAGGCTTCATCTTCGCCAGCCTCGCGATCTACGTCGTGAGCAAGATGGGCGCACCGACTGCGGGTATGGTCGAGCGTTTTGATGCGGCGGAAAAAGACTACAACCTCAACAAGTAATTCGCCGGGCCTTAAGCGCCTGATGAGTTGAAAGAGAGGCCCGCTTCCTATGGATAGCGGGCCTTTTTTTGCGTGTGCTTTACGCCGACCCAGAGAGGATTCGTACGCGTTTTTGTAGGGTTTTACTGATTTGTCTGGCGCGTGCTCGGCAGAGGACAACCGTGATGCAGAATCGGCCCCTTACCCCTTGCAGAGAAACACCGGATGTTAGCTCCTGCCAATCAGAGTGCCTTTACCCTGTCCCTCAATGGGGAACCCAGTGAATTCAAGGTCCACGGGTTCATGGGGACTGAGTTCATCAGCCTGCCTTTTCGCTTTGACCTGGAGTTGGTCAGCGAGCAACCCGACCTGGACCTTGAGAGCCTGCTGCACAGCCAGGCGTTCCTGGGGTTTGATGCCAATGGCCATGGCATTCATGGCCTGGTGTATCGGGTCGCACAAGGTGATTCGGGCAGGCGCCTTACGCGCTATCAGATCACCCTGATGCCGCAGCTGGCTTATCTGGAGCACAGCACTCATCAGCGGATCTTTCAGAAAAAAACAGTGCCCCAGATCATTGCACAGGTATTGGAGGCCCAGGCCATCAAAGCTGATGCCTTCGCATTTCATCTGAGCGGCAAGTACCCCGAGTGTGAGTATTGTGTTCAGTTCGGCGAAACCGATCTGGAGTTTATTCAACGCTTGTGTGCCGAATGGGGCATTCACTATCACTTCCAGCACAGCCCCGAGCGCCACCTGTTGGTGTTTGGCGACGACCAGAGTGTGTTCGCGAAGCCGGATCACGTCACGCCATATTCACCCGGCTCCGGGATGGTGGCCGATGGGCCTGCGATCAAGCGCTTTATTCTGCGGCTGAAGACCCGCACCAGCGGTGTGAATCTGCGGGACTACGACTTCAAAAAGCCGAACCTGACGTTGGAAAGCGCAGTCTCCAGCAATCGGCAACCGACTCTGAACGACCAGCGTTACCCAGGGCACTTCGAAGATCGTGAGCGTGGCAAGTACCTGGCGCAACGCGTGCTGGAGCGTCATCGCAGCGATTACCGCCAGGCCCGTGGCCATAGCGATCAACCGGCGTTGGTCACCGGACAGTTCCTGAAGATGGCTGGTCACCCTCGCCAGGAGTGGAATGCCTTGTGGCTGGTCACTCAGTTGCACCATACAGGGCGGCAGCCTCAGGTGCTTGAGGAATCTGCCCCTGAAGGGTATGGCGATGAATCCTCCCAAGGCTACAGCAATGAATTTGTCGTAACGCCCTGGGACGTGCTGTTTCGAACACCGCTCCTGATGTCGCGGCCGCTCATATCGGGTTACCAGAACGCAGTGGTGACGGGGCCAGCCGACAGTGAAATCCATTGTGACGAGTACGGCCGGGTCAAGGTGCAGTTTGCCTGGGACCGCAACGGTGAACGCAACGATCAGTCCAGCTGCTGGCTGAGGGTTGCCAGCGGTTGGGCTCATGATCGTTATGGTTCGGTGTTGATTCCGCGGGTCGGCATGGAAGTTCTGGTGGGCTTCGTCAATGGCGACCCGGATATGCCACTGGTGATGGGTTGCCTGCCCAATGCGGCAACACAGGTACCCCTTGATTTACCGGCGGACAAGACCCGAAGCATCTTGCGCAGCCAGAGCAGCCCTGGGGGCGGTGGCTACAACGAGCTACGCATCGAGGATCGCAAGGGGGCCGAGGAAATCTATCTGCGCGCCCAGCGGGATTGGACGCAGCATGTGCTGCATGACCATCGGGTGACGGTGGACGGCGAATCGCACCATGAAGTGCAGGGCGAGGAACAGCGGATAAATCATGGCAACCGCCTGACCGACCTCAAGCAGGACGACCATCTGGTGGTGGGCGGTTCGCAGCAGGTCCGGGCCGGGCAGACCATCCAGATAGGCGCAGGACAAAGCATCGTCATCGACGCGGGCGCGACCGTCACGATTCAGGCGGGTGGGCAGTCGATCACCCTGTCTGCCGGTGGCATTTTCAGCAGCGTGCCGATCCAGCCTGGCGGGGCGCCCGCTGCAGTAGCGGCGCCGTTGATGCCGGGGGTGAAGGAAAAACTGTTGGCAGTGATCCCGGCTCCGCTGTCCCGTGTGCAGGTCGCCAGCCTGAAACGCAGTGCACCGTTTTGCGAAGAGTGCGAACGATGCAGGAACGGCCAGTGCAATCTCACTTGACCTCCACCCAGAAGGACTCTACGTCGATGCTTCAACCCTTGCTTGCTGGTGAAAAGATCTTCGCAGTACTCGGCGCTGCCAGCGACGCCCAGCCCTTGAATGCGTGGCGAACGCTGGCCGGCGGAGCGCCTTTGCATCCCGTTTGGGCCAGTACGGCCTATGCGACCTGGGAGGAGGTGATGCCCTATGTAGGCATCGTCGATCCAGGTAGCGCGTTCCTGGAATGGGCTGCCGCCACAGACGCCACGGATTGGGGCTGGCTGGCCGTATCGTCATGCCCATTGGACGTGGTGGTCGCACACCTGCAAAGCCTGACCAAGGTGTACCTGGCCGATGGGCAAGAGGTATTTTTGCGCTTTTGGGATGGCGCGCAGTTTCTGCCGATCATTCAGCGCTGCGGTGAAGAGCTGTTGCCGGTGTTCCCGCGATACCTCATTAATGGCCAATCGCTGACTGTTGCGACTGGCCCGGTCACTGCCGCCAAAGCCAGCCCATGGTGGCGAGTGCCGGTACCTTTGCTGGAGCACTTGGCGGAGCAATCGCCGCAAACCCTGGTCGGTAACCTGTTGCAGTGGCTCGAAGAGCAGCGACCCGACCTCTACACCGCTTTTGCGCCGGCGACCTTGCAGCACAAGGTCGCCTACTTTGCGCGTCGATCGGGTATCAGCCATGAAGCGCTGGCTGATTACCTGGCCTCAGAGCTGAGTTGAGCCCAGCGCCTGCTGCAAATCCTCGATCAGGTCTTCAATGGCCTCGATGCCCACCGACAGGCGAATCATCTCCGGCTTCACGCCGGCCTTGGCCTGTTCTTGCTCGTTCATCTGCCGGTGGGTGGTGGAGGCCGGGTGGCAGGCCAGGGATTTGGCATCGCCGATGTTCACCAGGCGCTTGAAGATGCGCAGTGCGTCATAGAAGCGCACGCCGGCCTCATAGCCGCCCTTCAAGCCAAATGAAAGGATTGCTGACGGTTTGCCTTGCAAGTACTTCTGCGCCAGTTCGTGGTGCGGGTGGTCCGGCAGGCCTGCGTAGCTGACCCACTCTACCTCGACATGGCCTTGCAGGAACTGTGCGACCTTCAGGGCGTTTTCAGTATGGCGCTCCATGCGCAGGGCCAGGGTTTCCAGGCCTTGCAGCAGCAGGAAGGCGTTCATCGGGGCCAGTGCCGCGCCGGTGTTGCGCAGTGGAACGGTGCGGGCGCGAGCGATGAAGGCGGCCGGGCCGAATTTCTCGGTGTAGACCACGCCGTGATAGGCGGGCTCGGGGTTGTTGAGCCCGGGGAATTTCTGCGGGTAGTCGGTCCAGGGGAAGTTGCCGCTGTCGACGATCACGCCGCCCAGGGAGTTGCCGTGGCCGCCGATGTACTTGGTCACCGAGTGCACCACGATATCGGCGCCGAACCGGATGGGTTTGCACAGGATCGGCGTGGCCACGGTGTTATCCACCACCAGCGGCACGCCGTGCGCGTGGGCGACGTTGGCCAGGGCTTCCAGGTCGACGATGTTGCCCGCCGGGTTGCCGATGCTTTCGCAGTACACCAGCTTGGTGTTGTCGTCGATCAGCTCGGCGATGGCTTCGGCGCAGTCATCCCGGGCAAAGCGAACATCGACGCCGAAGCTGGGCAGCAAGTGCGCGAACAAGGTGTAGGTGCCGCCGTAGAGTTGCGGGGTGGTGACAATATTGTCCCCGGCGCGGGTGAGCGTCTGGATCGCGTAGTGGATCGCCGCGCTGCCGGCCGACACCGCCAGGCCTGCGATACCGCCTTCGAGCGCGGCGATGCGTTGCTCCAGCACGTCGTTGGTGGGGTTCATGATCCGCGTGTAGATATTGCCGGGCACGTCCAGGTTGAACAGGTCGGCGCCGTGCTGGGCGTTGTCGAATTCGAAGGCAACATTCTGGTAGATCGGCACAGCAACAGCCTTGGTGGTCGGGTCCGACTGGAAGCCGTGGTGCAGTGCGATGGTGGCGTCTTTCATGATGGTGATGGACCTCCCTGGAGTGTGGATCGCCACAATAAGTCCGAGTCATCATTGATATTTAGACTTTTTTCAGGTGAAAGCCTGTCTTTTCGATATAAGTACCGCCCGGCACGTTGCCCTGCACCAACGCTTGCGTAAAAGGTAAACTTCGCCTCCTGCGCAGGAGCAACCATGAATTATCGTCACGCCTTTCACGCCGGCAACCACGCCGATGTCTTCAAACACCTGACCTTGACCCGCCTCATCGCCCTGATGTCGCGCAAGGAGCAGCCGTTCGCCTACCTCGACACCCATGCGGGGATCGGTCTGTACGACCTGCAGGGCGACCAGGCCAACCGCACCGGTGAATACCTGGAAGGCATCGCCCGCCTGTGGGGCGCAAGCGACCTGCCGCCGTTGACCGCCGATTACATGCGCGTGCTGCATGAGATGAACCCGGATGGCGAGTTGCGCTACTACCTTGGTTCGCCCGAGCTGGCGCGGCGCCTGACGCGCCCTCAGGACCGCGTGCTGCTCAATGAGAAACACCCGGAAGACGGCGTGTTGCTCAAGGACAACATGAAGGGTGACCGCCGCGTCAAAGTGCACCTGGGCGAAGGTTGGCACGTACCGCGTGCGCTGTTGCCGGTGCCGGAAAAGCGCGCGCTGATGCTGATCGACCCGCCGTTCGAAAAGCTCGACGAGATGCAACGCTGCGCCGCCTCCCTCAAGGAAGCCGTGGGCCGTATGCGCCAGACCGTCGCGGCCATCTGGTACCCGGTGAAAGACCAGCGCATGTTGCGTCGTTTCTACCAGGACCTGGCCGGCACCGGCGCGCCGAAGTTGCTGCGAGTGGAGTTACTGGTGCATCCGCTGGACACCCCCAACACCCTGACCGGCTCGGGCCTGGCCATCGCCAACCCGCCGTGGGGGCTGGAAGAGGAGCTGCGTGAGCTGCTGCCGTGGCTGTCCAGGAAGCTTGGGCAGACCCAGGGCGGGTGGCAGATGGATTGGCTCATCGCTGAGTAACCACGCCTTGTGAATACCTCATGTGGGAGGGGGCTTGCCCCCGATAGCGATCTATCAGTTACAGATGTACTGACTGACACACCGCTATCGGGGGCAAGCCCCCTCCCACATTTTACCCGTGTCGGCTTTAGATCGGGCAGGTCACACCGGTGCCACCAATCCCGCAATAGCCCTGCGGATTTTTCGCCAGGTACTGCTGGTGATACGCCTCGGCGAAGTACACCGTCGGTGCCTCTTCGATTTCGGTGGTAATCGCACCCAGGCCGGCCTTGGTCAGTTCGGCTTGATACGCCTTGGCGCTGGCCTGCGCCGCCGCCAGTTGTTCCGGCGTGGTGGCATAAATCACTGAGCGGTACTGGCTGCCGATGTCATTGCCCTGGCGCATGCCCTGGGTGGGGTTGTGCAGTTCCCAGAACATTTTCAACAAGTCTTCGTATTTCACTTTGGCCTGGTCATACACCACCAGCACCACTTCGCTGTGGCCGGTCAGGCCCGAGCAGACTTCTTCATAGGTCGGGTTGGGCGTGTAGCCGCCGGCGTAACCGACCACAGTGCTGACCACGCCATCGCGCTGCCAGAACCGACGCTCGGCACCCCAGAAGCAGCCCAGGCCGAAGATTGCAAAGCCGACGTCATCGAGGAACGGTCCGAGCAGCGGGTTGCCATTGACGAAGTGCGTCTCCGGCAATGCCATCGGGGTTTCACGGCCAGGCAGAGCTTGTTCTTGAGTAGGTAGCACGTTTTTGTTCACCAGAATTTCCGAGCGCAAGACCATGATCAGTCCTCTCGTCAGGTTGAGTTAGCAATAAAGATTGAGACCGCCAGTGTGCCCGAGTGTTACAGCGCTGTCAGGCGATAGGGCCGCGCGGGTAGCGTTTCAGCATCGCCAGCAGCTCGGCGCCGGGGATCGGCCGGTCGAACAGGTAGCCCTGGCCCACATCGCAACGGTGCCGACGCAGAAACGCCAGTTGCTCGGCGGTCTCGATGCCCTCGGCCACCACCTTGAGCTTGAGATTGTGGGCCATGGCGATCACCGCCGAGGTGATTTCCATGTCGTCCTGGTTGTCCGGGATTTCGTGGATGAAGCTGCGGTCGATCTTGATGATGTCGATAGGGAATTTTTTCAAGTAACTCAACGACGAGTAACCGGTGCCGAAGTCGTCCATGGCCAGGGTCAGGCCGAAGCTCTTCAATTGATCAAGCTGCAGGCGCGTGTCTTCGGTGGCTTCCAGTAACAGGCCTTCGGTCAGTTCCAGCTCCAGCAGGTTGGCCGGCAGTTTTTCTTCCTTGAGGATCGTGGCGATCGAGGCCACCAGGTCCGGATCGGAAAACTGCTTGGGTGACAGGTTGATCGCCACCTGCAAGTTGCCCATGCCAGCGGCGGTCAACTGACGGCTCATGCGACAGGCCTGGCGCGCGATCCATTTGCCGATGGGGATAATCAGGCCGGTTTCTTCAGCCACGCTGATGAATTGGTCAGGGCGGATCATGCCTTTTTCCGGATGGTTCCAGCGCAATAGCGCTTCCATGCCCAGCAGACGGCCACTGCGCAGGCACAGCTTGGGCTGGTAGAACACGTCCAGTTCGTTCTGGGTGAGGGCGCGGCGCAGGTTGTTCTCGACGAACAGCTTGTAGCTGGCCTCGGCATTCAGCGCTTCGGTAAAGATCTGCACCTGATGTTTGCCGTTGGCCTTGGCCTTGTGCAGGGCCAGGCCGGCGTTACGCATCAGGGTCTGCGGGTCGCGGCCATGCAGTGGCGCGCAGGCCAGGCCCACGGAGCCGGTGACGCTGATCAACTGGTTGTCGACGAACATCGGCTTGTCGAGGGTCGCGAGCAATTGGCTGGCCACCAACTGGCCACTTTCCAGGTCGGTGTCGTCGAGCAGCACCGCAAACTCGTTGCTGGCAAAGCGCGCCAGGCTGCCACCGGTGCTCAGGCTGTTGCGCAGGCGCCGGGCCAGGCTGATCAGCAGCTTGTCACCGGTCTGGTGGCCTAGGCTGTCGTTGATGCGCTTGAAGTTGTCGATGTCCACCAGCAGCAGGCTGATCGGGCTGTCGCTGTCACGGGCGAAGCGTTCATCGAGGTTGCGGATGAACGCCGGGCGATTGCCCAGGTTGGTCAGGTTGTCCGTGTAGGCCAGGCGCTCGATACGCTGCTGGGCCAGCTTGGTCTGGGTAATGTCTTCGTAGATGCCGATGTAGTGCGTCAGCTCACGGTTGTCGCCATACACCTTGGAAATCGACAGCTGCCCCCAGTAGGGCTCCAGGTTCTTGCGCCGGCTCTTGAATTCGCCCTGCCAGCTGTTGCTTTTGGCCAGGCTCGAGGGAGCGTCGAACAGCAATTCGCTGAGGTTCTCCAGCGCCGGCAATTGGGCCAGGCGGTGGCCGTGGACCTCTTCGGCGCTGTACTGGGTGATCGCAGTAAAGCTTGGGTTGACGTACTCCACTACACCATCGCAGTTGACCAGCAGAAAGGCGTTGGCGCTTTGTTCCACGGCACGCTGGAACAGGTGCAGGGCGCTGGTGGCGGTGCGGCGGTTGTGGTTGTTGATCACCTGGGCGAACTGGTCGGCCAGCTCGCCGGCAAAGGCAATTTCATCGGCCTGCCAGGCGCGGGTGCTGCCGCTTTGCTCCAGGCACAGCACGCCCACCACATGGCCATCGACGCGAATGCTCGCGTCAAGCATCGCGTGGATGTCTTTGTCGCGCAGGCTGTCGGCCATTTCTCGGGTGCGCGGGTCGCGCAGTGCGTTGGTGGCGTCGATGGCCCGGCTGGAGTGCAAGGCTTCCAGGTAGTCCGGGAAGCAACTGGCGTCGATAGGCTCGGGCAAGTGATGCTGCCCGTCTGCGCGGTGGTAAGCGGAGATCGGCACCAGGCGCTGGCCTTCAAGGTTCCAGATGCTGGCGCAGTCGATCTGGTAGATATCGCAGGCGCTGCGGGTGATCAGCTCGGCAGCTTCCTGCAGCGAATTGTTAGTGGTGTAGCGCTGACGGGCCAGCAGCAGGATCAACTCCTGTTGGGCGCGCACCCGCTCAAGGTGCTGCAACTGTTCCTGCTGGGCCCGCTGGTTGAGTTCCAGGGCGATCTGCAGGCGGCTGTTCTGGTTCTCCAGGTCTGCCGTGGGCACGGCAGTGGGGATTTCACTGAACAGGCCATCGACCACCATCAGGTAGCCGCGCAGCAGGTGGCGATTGTGTTGTTTGTAGGCTTCGCCCATTTCCAGCAGGCTCAGCGGGCCGTCGCTGGTGTGCAGGGTGTAGCGCACCAGGTAGTGCGGGCTCTGGTTCAGTTGCTGCTGGATGATGTCGTGCAGTTGATAGCGCGCCTGGGGCTCCATCAGGCTGGCGTAAGGAGTGCCGATCAGCGCGCACAGCTCGACCGCCGGTAGGCCGAATTGGCGCTCGCAATTGGGGTCGAGGTAAAGGAGGGCCCAGCTTGCCTCATTAAGCCGCTCGAAACGCAGCATACCGAGGCGCGAAGGCACCGGTAACTGCGTCACTACCTCGGCCGCCATTCGGGCGACATCGGGCTGGCTTTTCATGGGGGAGACTCACTTGAAATAACGCGCACGGCGCCGGGCTCACGCCCTCTTTTCTGTTGCCTGCGGCAAGGTTGCATCATGCGGCGCGGGCTGACAAGAGAGGATGAAGGCTAAGTGCTATAACGGGGTTATCGGCTGCGGAAGGGATTTCTGCAATCGAGGTGATGGAAGGTGTACAAACCTGTCTTGTATGTCCAGTTTCCTGCCGGAAAGCCGGCAAAAAAAGCCCCGCCAAGTGGCGGGGTTGAGGTACGAGCGTGGCGCTCGAAAATCGATACAGCCAGGCCTCCTCAGTGAAGAGGAGGCCGTGACGGTTTACAGCAAGATCGTGCGGATATCGTTCAGCACTTGGCCCAGACGCTGGGTGAAGCGCGCAGCGGCGGCGCCGTTGATCACACGGTGATCGTAGGACAGCGACAGCGGCAGCATCAGCTTCGGCTGGAACGCTTTACCGTCCCAAACCGGCTGGATAGTCGCCTTGGACACACCCAGGATCGCCACTTCCGGCGCGTTGACGATTGGCGTAAAGCCAGTACCGCCAATGTGACCGAGGCTGGAGATGGTGAAGCATGCGCCCTGCATGTCGTCCGGGGTGAGCTTCTTGTCGCGGGCCTTGGCAGCCAGCGCGGCGGCTTCGGCAGCGAGTTGCAGCAGGCTCTTCTGGTCGACGTTCTTGATCACCGGTACCAGCAGGCCATCCGGGGTGTCCACCGCGAAACCGATGTGCACGTACTTCTTGCGGATGATCGCCTTGCCGCTTGGCGCCAGCGAACTGTTGAAGTCCGGCAGCTCCTTGAGCAGGTAGGCACAGGCCTTGAGCAGCAGCGGCAGCACGGTCAGTTTCACGCCGGCTTTTTCGGCCACGGCTTTCTGCGCAACGCGGAAAGCTTCCAGGTCGGTGATGTCGGCCTGGTCGAACTGCGTTACGTGTGGGATGTTCAGCCAGCTGGCGTGCAGGCCGGCCGCGCCGATTTGCATCAGGCGGGTCATCGGCACTTCTTCGACTTCGCCGAAGCGGCTGAAGTCCACGGTGCGGATCGGCGGAATGCCCGAACCACCGGTAGCGCCGCCAGCAGCTGGCGCTTCCTTGGCTTTCTGCATCATGGCCTTGACGTAAACCTGCACGTCTTCCTTCAACACGCGACCGTGAGGGCCAGTGGCCGACACAGCGCTCAGCTCCACGCCGAACTCACGGGCCAACTGACGCACGGCAGGGCCGGCGTGAACCTTGGCACCGCTTGGCGCAGGTGCGGCAGCAGCAGCGGCCGGAGCGGCCTCGACTTTTGCAGCAGGTGCAGGTGCAGCGGCAGCCGGTGCGGCTTCAGCCTTGGCGGCTGGAGCAGCGGCCGGGGCTGGGGCGGCGGCAGGCGCAGCGCCTTGTACTTTCAGCTTGAGGATGAAGTCACCGGTGCCGACTTCGTCTTCCAGCTTGACCGCAATGCTTTCCACCACGCCGGCAGCCGGCGAAGGGATTTCCATGGAGGCTTTGTCAGACTCCAGGGTGATCAGCGACTGGTCGGCTTCGACGGTGTCGCCGACCTTGACCAGCAGCTCGATGATCTTGGCCTTGCCCGACGAACCGATGTCCGGGACGTGAATGTCCTGGACAGTGGCGGCGGCAGGTGCGGCAGCGGCAGGCGCTTCGGCAGGTTTTTCAGCAGCAGGCGCAGGTGCAGCGGCGGCAGCAGGGGCCGCCGGCGCAGGGGCCGCATCAGCGGCACCTTCGATTTCCAGCTCCAGCAGTTCGTCGCCTTCTTTCAGGCGGTCGCCCAGCTTCACTTTCAGGCTCTTGACCACGCCGGCCTTGGGAGCAGGGATTTCCATGCTCGCCTTGTCCGATTCCAGGGTCAGGATGCTCTGGTCGGCTTCGACGGTGTCGCCGACCTTCACAAACAGCTCGATTACTTCACCTTCACCGCTGCCGATGTCAGGTACGCGAATGAGTTCGCTCACAAAAAGTCTCCTCAGCAGTCCAGTGGGTTGCGTTTTTCCGGGTTGATCCCGAACTTGACGATAGCGTCAGCCACCACCTTCGGTTCGATCTCACCACGGTCAGCCAAGGCTTCCAGGGCTGCCAACACCACGAAGTGACGGTCAACTTCGAAGAAGTGACGCAGCTTCTTGCGGCTGTCACTGCGGCCGAAACCGTCGGTGCCCAGGACTTTGAATTCCTTGGACGGGACCCACTGGCGAATTTGTTCAGCAAACAGTTTCATGTAGTCGGTCGAAGCGATCACCGGGCCTTTACGGCCGGTCAGGCACTCTTCAACGAAGGTGCGCTGTGGCTTCTGGCCAGGGTGCAGGCGGTTGTGACGCTCTACGGCCAGGCCATCGCGACGCAGTTCGTTGAAGCTGGTCACGCTCCATACGTCGGCGCCGACGTTGAACTCGTCACGCAGGATCTTGGCCGCTTCACGCACTTCGCGCAGGATGGTGCCGGAGCCCATCAGCTGTACGTGGTGCGCTGCTTCCTTGGTGTCTTCTTCGAGCAGGTACATGCCCTTGATGATGCCTTCTTCCACGCCGGCCGGCATGGCTGGCTGCTGGTAGGACTCGTTCATCACAGTGATGTAGTAGAAAACGTCCTGCTGCTCTTCGGTCATCTTCTTCATGCCGTCCTGGATGATCACCGCCAGCTCGTAGCCGTAGGTTGGATCAAAGGTGCGGCAGTTCGGGATGGTGGCAGCCAGGATGTGGCTGTGACCGTCTTCGTGTTGCAGGCCTTCGCCGTTCAGCGTGGTACGACCGGCGGTGCCGCCGATCAGGAAGCCACGGGTACGGCTGTCGCCTGCTGCCCAGGCCAGGTCGCCGATACGCTGGAAGCCGAACATCGAATAGAAGATGTAGAACGGCAGCATCGGCTGGTTGTGGCTGGAGTACGAAGTACCGGCAGCGATGAAGGAGCTCATTGCGCCCGCTTCGTTGATGCCTTCTTCGAGGATCTGGCCCTTCTTGTCTTCCTTGTAGAACATCACCTGGTCTTTATCGACTGGCTCGTAGAGCTGGCCGACGGAGGAGTAGATGCCCAACTGACGGAACATGCCTTCCATACCGAAGGTACGGGCTTCGTCCGGGATGATCGGGACGATGCGCGGGCCGATGTCCTTGTCCTTGACCAACTGCGCGAGGATCCGCACGAAGGCCATGGTGGTGGAGATTTCACGGTCGCCCGAGCCGTCAAGGATAGCCTTGAGGGTGCTCAGGTCCGGCGTCGGTACGCTGAAGCTCTGCGCGCGGCGTTGTGGCACGAAACCACCCAGTGCGGCGCGGCGCTCGGCCAGGTAGCGGGCTTCGGCGCTGTTCGGCTCCGGCTTGAAGAACGGCAGGTTTTCCAGCTCTTCATCCTTGACCGGGATGTCGAAGCGGTCACGGAACAACTTCAGGCTGTCGACATCGACTTTCTTGGTGTTGTGCGCAGTGTTCTTCGCTTCGCCGGCACCGGTGCCATAACCCTTGATGGTCTTGGCCAGAATGACGGTCGGTTGTTCTTTGTGGTTGACCGCTTCGTGGTACGCCGCGTAGACCTTGTACGGGTCGTGGCCGCCACGGTTGAGTTTCCAGATTTCGTCGTCGGACAGGTCGGCAACCATCGCCTTGAGTTCAGGCGTGTTGAAGAAGTGTTCGCGGACGAACGCGCCGTCCTTGGCCTTGTAGTTCTGGTACTCGCCGTCGATGACTTCGTCCATGCGACGCTGCAGGATACCGTCGACGTCCTTGGCCAGCAGTGGGTCCCAGAAACGACCCCAGATGACTTTGGTCACGTTCCACTGGGCGCCGCGGAACACGCCTTCGAGTTCCTGGATGATCTTGCCGTTGCCGCGAACCGGGCCGTCGAGGCGCTGCAGGTTGCAGTTGATGACAAAGATCAGGTTGTCCAGCTTCTCGCGGCCGGCCAGGGAGATGGCGCCCAGGGATTCCGGCTCGTCGCACTCGCCGTCGCCCAGGAAGCACCAGACCTTCTGTTTGCCTTCAGGGATGAAGCCACGGGCTTCCAGGTACTTCATGAAGCGTGCCTGGTAGATCGCCTGGATCGGGCCCAGGCCCATGGATACGGTCGGGAACTGCCAGAAATCAGGCATCAGCCAAGGGTGCGGGTACGACGACAGGCCGTTACCGTCCACTTCCTGGCGGAAGTTGTTCATGTGTTCTTCGCTGATGCGGCCTTCCATGAACGCACGGGCGTAGACGCCTGGCGAGGTGTGGCCCTGGAAGTAGATCAGGTCGCCGCCGTGTTCGTCGGTCGGGGCCTGGAAGAAGTAGTTGAAGCCGATGTCATACAGGGTTGCGCTGGAAGCGAAGCTGGAGATGTGACCGCCCAGGTCCGAATCTTTCAAGTTCGTGCGCATTACCATCGCCATGGCGTTCCAGCGTACCAGCGAGCGAATGCGGCGTTCCATGAACAGGTCGCCAGGCATGCGTGCTTCGTGGGTAACGGGGATGGTGTTGCGGTATGGCGTAGTGATGGCGTAAGGCAGTTGCGAGCCGCTGCGGGTCGCGAGTTCGCCCATACGGGTCATCAGGTAGTGAGCACGGTCTTCGCCTTCTTTGTCGAGAACCGATTCCAGGGCGTCCAGCCATTCCTGGGTTTCGACGGGATCGAGGTCTTGCATGGCTTGCTCCAGGGCGGAAAGGCTACCAGAATCGGTTGCCTGAAGTTTGCGACTGGCCTTGTGGGCAGACGACATAAATTCTTGGATGGCCGAAGGTTGCTTCGGCGTCCTGTAGTTTTACTACAAATCGTCGGCCATTTCAGCCTTTCGAATGTATATACGAGTAGTAAAACTACACAAGACTGAGCGTATGGCTCGGTCTGGCTGGTGAGCATAATCGTTATTGTTGATCTTTTGCGAACAAGAAAAGGTGAAAGCTTGATGTTGGCTGCCAAAATGAAATTAATTTCAGCTATTTCTAACCTTTGTTCGACAGTCCTTCATAGAGCGTGGTCCTTGCGTTCACAACACGTAGCCAATTACACGCCGATCAAGGATAGACCATGAGCCTTCCAACACTGGCCCAACTACCGGCCATTCTCTTGCCAAAAGCCCAGCGGGCCGAGCAGTCATTTCGTGACGCAGTGGCCGCGCTGGACGACGATCATGGACTTTCTGCGTGGACGCCGCAACGGTGGGCCGACTTCGCCCGCGTGTGCGCCGCCAGTGATTTCGTCATTGAACAGAGTGTTCGTGACCCTTTGATGTTGCTCGAACTGGCCGCCTGGGGCGAATTGGACCGGGGTTTTGCGCCCGGCGAGCTGTGCGGGCAGATTGCTGGCGCTGTGCAACAAGTCGAAACAGAAGATGAACTCGGCCGTGTGCTGCGTCGCCAGCGCACGCGCCAGCAAGTGCGCATCATCTGGCGCGACCTGACCCGCCAGGCCGACCTGGTGCAAACCTGCCGCGACCTTTCCGACATGGCCGACGCCTGCATCGACCAGGCCTACCAGTGGCTGTACCAACGTCACTGCGTACAGTTCGGCACGCCCACCGGGCGGCGCAGCGGCGAGCCGCAGCACATGGTGATCCTCGGCATGGGCAAGCTCGGTGCGGTGGAGTTGAACCTGTCGTCGGATATCGACTTGATCTTCGCCTACCCCGAAGGTGGCGAGACGGTGGGTGTGAAACGCGCCCTGGATAACCAGGAATTCTTTATCCGCCTTGGTCAGAAACTGATCAAGGCCCTCGACCCGATCACCGTTGACGGCTTTGTGTTTCGCGTCGACATGCGCCTGCGCCCCTACGGCTCGGCCGGTGCGCTGGTACTGAGCTTCAACGCGCTGGAGCAGTATTACCAGGATCAGGGCCGTGACTGGGAACGCTACGCCATGATCAAGGCGCGGGTCGTGGCCGGCGACCAGGTGGCCGGTGCACAACTGCTCGACATGCTGCGGCCGTTCGTCTATCGCCGCTACCTGGACTTTTCCGCCATCGAAGCGCTGCGCACGATGAAGCAGTTGATTCAGCAGGAAGTACGGCGCAAAGGCATGGCCGACAACATCAAGCTGGGCTCGGGCGGCATCCGCGAAGTGGAGTTTATCGCCCAGGCGTTCCAGTTGATCCACGGCGGCCGCGACCTGAGCCTGCAACAGCGCCCGCTGCTCAAGGTGCTCGGCACCCTGGAAGGCCAGGGTTACCTGCCGCCGGCGGTGATTGCCGAATTGCGCAATGGCTACGAATTCCTGCGTTACACCGAGCACGCGATCCAGGCGATTGCCGATCGCCAGACACAAATGCTTCCGGACAGCCCCGAAGACCAGGCGCGCATTGCCTTTATGTTGGGCTTTGCCGATTGGGACGCTTTCCACGAGCGCCTGATGTACTGGCGCGGTCGGGTGGACTGGCACTTCCGCCAGGTGATCGCCGATCCGGATGAAGAAGAGGGCGAAGAAAGCGAGTTGGTGGTGGGCGGTGAGTGGCTGCCGCTTTGGGAGGAATCCCAGGATGAAGAGGCGGCCTGCCGTCAGTTGGCCGAAGGTGGTTTTACCGACGCGGCCAAGGCGCTCAAGGCGTTGGCCGGCCTGCGCAACAGCCCGCAACTGCGGGCCATGCAGCGTTTGGGGCGCGAACGGTTGGATGCTTTTATACCGCGCCTGCTTGCCCAGGCGGTCGAGCACGCCAACCCGGACCTGGTGCTGGAGCGCGTGTTGCCGCTGGTGGAAGCCGTCGCCCGGCGTTCCGCTTACCTGGTGCTGCTCACGGAAAACCCCGATGCCCTGCGCCGTCTGCTGACCCTGTGCGCCGCGAGCCCGTGGATCGCCGAGCAGATCACCCGTTTCCCGCTGTTGCTCGACGAATTGCTCAACGAAGGCCGCCTGTTCAAGCCACCGCTGGCGCCGGAACTGGCCGCCGAACTACGCGAGCGTCTTACACGCATCCCCGAAGATGACCTTGAGCAACAGATGGAAGCCCTGCGGCACTTCAAGCTGGCCCACCGCCTGCGCGTGGCGGCCTCGGAGATTGCCGGCAGCCTGCCGCTGATGAAAGTCAGCGACTACCTGACCTGGCTCGCCGAGGCCATCCTCGAACAGGTGCTGGCCCTGGCCTGGCGCCAGACCGTGGCGCGCCATGGCTCGCCGCAGCGGTTGGACGGCACCCTGTGCGATCCTGGGTTTATCATTGTCGGTTATGGGAAAGTCGGCGGTATAGAACTGGGGCATGGTTCGGACCTGGACCTGGTGTTTATCCACGACGGTGATCCCCAGGCGGAAACCGATGGCGCCAAGCCCATCGACGGTGCGCAGTTCTTCACGCGCCTGGGCCAGCGCATCATCCACCTGCTGACCACCCAGACCAACTCGGGCCAGTTGTATGAAGTGGACATGCGCCTGCGACCTTCCGGCGCATCCGGTTTGTTGGTGAGTTCGCTGGGGGCGTTTGAGCGCTATCAGCAAAATGAAGCCTGGACCTGGGAGCATCAGGCCCTGATTCGTGCGCGGGTGCTGGTGGGCAGCCAGGATGTGGGCCAGGCGTTCGAGCGGGTACGGGCTAAGGTATTGGGGCAGGAGCGGGACCTGGCGAAGCTGCGCCAGGAGGTCAGCGAGATGCGCGCCAAGATGCGTGACAACCTGGGCACCAAGGGCACGGCGGCCGGCACCGGCGCCAATGCCTTCGAAGCCACGGCGCTGTTCGACCTCAAGCAGGACGCCGGAGGTATCGTCGATATTGAATTTATGGTGCAATACGCGGCTTTGGCGTGGTCTGCGCAACATCCATCGTTGCTGCGCTACACCGACAATATCCGCATTCTGGAAGGCCTGGAGCAGGTAGGCTTGATGCCCGCCGCCGATGCCCATCTGCTGCGTGAGGTGTATAAGGCCTACCGATCCGCCGCGCACCGCCAGGCCTTGCAGAACGAGGCCGGTACAGTGGCCGGGGATCAGTTTGCCGACGAACGGCGCCAGGTAATGCGAATCTGGCAGGCGCTGGGGCTGAGCTGAAACACTATTACGGCGGGGAGGCATAAGCCTCCCCGCATCGTTTGTGGAAACTACATGAATATTCTGATCGTTGGGCCCAGTTGGGTCGGTGACATGGTGATGGCGCAGACACTCTTCCAGTGCCTGCGCGTGCGTTACCCGGACTGCCAGATCGACGTGCTCGCCCCCGAGTGGAGCCGGCCGATCCTCGAGCGCATGCCCGAGGTGCGCAAGGCCTTGAGCTTCCCGCTCGGCCACGGTGCCCTGGAGCTGGCAACCCGCCGTCGCATCGGCAAGTCCCTGGCGGGTGAGTACGACCAGGCGATCCTGCTGCCCAACTCGCTCAAGTCGGCGCTGGTGCCGTATTTTGCCGGTATCCCCAAGCGCACCGGCTGGCGCGGCGAGTTCCGCTACGTGCTGCTCAATGACGTGCGCACGCTGGACAAAGCCCGCTACCCGCTGATGATCGAACGCTTCATGGCCCTGGCCTATGAGCCGGGTGCCGAGTTGCCCAAGCCGTATCCGCGCCCGAGCCTGCAGATCGACCCGCTGAGCCGCGACGCGGCCCTGGCCAAGTTCGGCCTGAGCCTGGACCGGCCGGTGTTGGCCTTGTGCCCCGGCGCCGAGTTTGGCGAGTCCAAGCGCTGGCCGTCGGAGCATTACGCGAAGGTGGCCGAGGCGAAGATCCGCGAAGGCTGGCAGGTGTGGCTGTTCGGTTCGAAGAAGGACCATCCGGTAGGTGAAGACATTCGCCAGCGCCTGATCCCCGGCCTGCGTGAAGAGGCAGTGAACCTCAGTGGCGACACGTCCCTGGCCGAGGCCATCGACCTGCTGTCCTGCGCCGATTCGGTGGTGTCCAACGACTCCGGCCTGATGCACGTGGCCGCTGCGCTGAACCGCCCGCTGGTGGCGGTGTATGGCTCCACCTCGCCGGGCTTCACGCCGCCCTTGGCCGATCAGGTCGAAGTGGTGCGCCTGGGCCTGGAGTGCAGCCCATGTTTTGACCGTACCTGCCGTTTCGGCCACTACAATTGCATGCGCCAGTTGTTGCCACAGCCGGTGAACGAGGCCTTGCAGCGGTTGCAGGGCTCTGCGGTCGAGGTCCGATAGCTTGCGCGTACTGGTAATCAAGACCTCATCCCTGGGCGACGTGATCCACGCCTTGCCGGCGCTGACCGACGCGGCGCGGGCGATCCCCGGCATTCAATTCGACTGGGTAGTGGAAGAAGGCTTTGCCGAGATTCCCACCTGGCACCCGGCAGTCGACAAGGTGATCCCGGTGGCGATCCGTCGCTGGCGCAAAAACATCTGGCAAACCATCAAGAGTGGCGAATGGCGGCGCTTCAAGCAGCAAGTCCAGTCGACCAAATACGATCTGGTGATCGACGCCCAGGGCCTGCTGAAAAGCGCCTGGCTGACCCGTTATGTGCGTGCGCCCGTCGCGGGTTTCGACAGAAACTCCGCCCGCGAGCCGATGGCCGCGCGTTTCTATTCGCGACGCCTCGCCGTTGCGCGAGGGCAACACGCGGTGGAGCGTCTGCGCCAGTTATTCGCCGTGGCGCTCGGATATGACCTGCCCAAAGGCCTGGGCGACTACGGCCTGAGCACTGAAAAGCTCCTGGGCCTGCCGCCGAAAAAACCTTTTGTGCTGCTGTTGCACGGCACCACCTGGGACACCAAGCACTGGCCCGAAGCCTACTGGCGCGAGCTGGCCGAGCGCATGGGGCGCCTGGGTGTCGACGTGAAATTGCCCTGGGGTAACGCCGCCGAAAAAGCCCGTGCCGAACGCCTGGCCCAGGGCCTGCAAAACGCCGAGGTGCTACCCAAGCTGAACCTGGCCGGTGTGGCTCGTGTATTGGCCGGCGCTCGCGCCTGTGTGGCGGTGGACACCGGTCTCGGCCACCTGGCCGCCGCGCTGGATGTGCCGACCATCTCCCTGTTCGGCCCGACCAACCCCGGCCTGACCGGTGCCTACGGCAAGCGCCAGATTCATCTGGCCAGCGACTTCCCCTGCGCGCCGTGCCTGCAAAAGCAATGTACCTATCAACCGACGGCCGACGACCTGCGTCGGTTCGACCTCAAGCGCGAGTCGCCCCTGTGCTTCACGCGCCTGAACCCAGAGCGTGTGGCAAGCCGACTGAGCACGTTGTTATTGGCTGAGGAGCTGCACTGATGCAACTGGCTTTTGTGCTGTACAAATATTTCCCCTTCGGTGGCCTGCAGCGCGACTTCATGCGCATCGCCCTGGAGTGCCAGCAGCGCGGCCATCAGATTCGTGTGTACACGCTGATCTGGGAGGGCGACATCCCGCCCGGCTTCGAAGTGCTGGTGGCGCCGGTCAAGGCGTTCTTCAACCATCGGCGCAATGAAAAGCTCAGCGCCTGGATGGCTGCCGACCTGGCCAGGCGCCCAGTGGACCGCCTGATCGGCTTCAACAAAATGCCCAACCTGGACGTGTACTACGCCGCCGACGGTTGCTTTGAAGACAAGGCGCAAAACCTGCGCCACTCGCTGTACCGCTATTTCGGCCGCTACAAGCACTTCGCCGAGTACGAACGCGCAGTGTTCGCCAAGGACGCCAAGACCGAAGTCCTGATGATTTCCGAAGTGCAGCAGCCGCTGTTCATCAAGCATTACAACACCCCGGTGGAGCGCTTCCACCTGCTGCCACCGGGCATTGCCCAGGACCGCCGCGCACCGCCGAATGCCGCCGAAATCCGTGAGGGTTTCCGCAAGGAATTCAACCTCGGCGACGACGAGTTGCTGCTGGTGCAGATCGGCTCGGGCTTCAAGACCAAAGGGGTCGACCGCAGCCTCAAGGCCGTGGCCGCGTTGCCGCCTGAATTGAAAAAACGCACGCGCCTGTTTGTAATCGGCCAGGACGACCCCAAGGTATTCCAACTGCAAAGCGCCACCTTGGGCTTGGGCGATAACGTGCAGTTCCTCAAGGGCCGCAGCGATATCCCGCGTTTCCTGCTGGGCGCCGACCTGTTGATTCACCCGGCGTACAACGAAAACACCGGCACCGTCTTGCTCGAAGCCCTGGTGGCCGGGTTGCCGGTGCTGGTCTCGGCGGTATGTGGGTATGCCCACTACATTGCCGAGGCCGACAGTGGCCTGGTACTGGATGAGCCGTTTGAACAAGCGCAGCTCAACCAGTACCTGACGCACATGCTCACCGACACTGCACAGCGCGCGGCCTGGAGCCGCAATGGCCTGGCCTTCGCTGAGACGGCCGACCTTTACAGCATGCCGCAGCGCGCTGCGGATGTGATTCTGGCGGAGCCAAAACGATGAAGTTGATTCTTGCCGAACCGTTCAAGACATTGTGGGCCGGGCTTGATGCCTTCGCCGAAGTCGAGAAACTGCAAGGCCAGGTATTCCGTGAGCTGGCGGCGCGCCGCACGCTGCGCACCGTGGTGGATGGCCGTCCGTATTTCGTGAAGATCCACCGTGGCATCGGCTGGGGCGAAATCTTCAAGAACCTGATTACCGCCAAGCTGCCGGTGCTGGGCGCAGGCCTTGAATGGGCGGCGATTCATCGACTTCAGGCACTCGGCGTGCCGACCATGACCAGCGTGGCTTTCGGCGAGAAGGGCAGCAACCCGGCGGACCAGCACTCGTTCATCATCACCGAAGAGCTGGCGCCGACCCTCAGCCTCGAAGACGTCACGATCAATTGGGTCGCCGAACCGCCTGCGCCCGCGTTGCGTCATGCCCTCACGGCCGAGCTGGCGCGCATGGTTGGCGATATGCACCGGGGTGGCGTAAACCACCGCGACTGCTACCTGTGCCACTTCCTGCTGGACACCGCCAGGCCCATCGATGCGAACAACATCAAGCTGTCGGTGATCGACCTGCACCGCGCTCAACTGCGTGCCCATCTGCCGCTGCGCTGGCGCGACAAGGACCTGTCCGCGCTGTACTACTCGGCGCTGGATATCGGCCTCACCCGTCGCGACAAGCTGCGTTTCCTCAAGGGCTACTTCCGCCAGCCGCTGCGCCAGATCCTCGCTGAGCAATCGGCGTCACTGAGCCTGATGCAGCGCAAGGCCGACAAGCTGTATGCGCGCAAGCTGCGTTATGGGGATGCGATCTGATGGCGGGTTGGAACCTGGAACCTGCGTACGCCAGCCTGGCGGATGATTTCGGCAACCTCGAAGCGGTCTTCGCCCTGCAGGGCGAGCGCCTGACCCGCGATCCGCTGTCGGAAGTGATCCGCGTGGAGCGTTGCGGGGTCAACTATTACGTCAAGCGCTACATTGGTGCCGGCAAAGGGCTGCGGCGCTACCTGGGCAAGCCGCGGGTCAAGTCCGAATGGCAGAACCTCAAGCGTTTCGCCAAATGGGGTATTCCCACCGCTGATGTGGTTGCCTGGGGGCTGGAGCGAAAGGGCCTGGCCTATGATCGTGGGGCAATGATCACCCGCGAGCTGCCGAAGACCGAAGACCTCTCGGTATTGGCCGAGCGCAACGATGCGCGCCTGCGCGACCCCAAGTGGGTCGACGCGGTGAGCCGTCAGCTCGCCGAATACACACGCACCATGCACGATCATCGCTTTACCCATAACGACTTGAAGTGGCGCAACCTGTTGATCGATGACCAGCAGACCCTGTACCTGATCGACTGCCCCAACGGCGATTTCTGGCGCGGGTTCTGGCTCAAGTACCGCATCACCAAAGACCTGGCCTGCCTGGACAAGGTGGCCAAGTATCACTTGTCCGCCACCCAGCGCCTGCGTTTCTACATGCAATACCGTCAGCGCCGACACCTGAGTGCAGCGGACAAACAGCGTATTCGCCACGTGGTGAAGTTTTTCGAGGGACGTGAATGAGTGATTTCCTGGCGGCTGAAGACCGGGCGCTGCTGGAGCGCAACGGCTTGGCGACGTTCGACGCCCTGTGGGCCAAACAACTGGATGCAGTGGATGAACCCAACACCAGTCGCGGCGGCTGGAGCAGCGTGTTTCGTCTGGAGCTGGACGGCCACGGTTATTACCTCAAGCGTCAGAGCAACTACCTGACGCGCAGCCTGCACCGTCCCTTTGGCGAGCCGAGTTTCTCCCGCGAGTTCCGCAATATCAGTCGTTACCGCAAGCTCGGCATCCCTGCCTTGCAGGCGGCTTTCTACGGCGAGCGCAAGGTGGGCGGCGAGCATCGCGCCATGCTGCTGACCCGTGCCCTGGACGGCTGGAATGACCTGGATTCGCTGCTGGGGCAGTGGCCTCAATTGAGCGACGCCCAGCACCACGCGATCCTGCTGGCCTGCGGTCAGCTTGCACGTCGGTTGCACAGCGTCGGCCAGGTGCATGGCTGTTTTTATCCCAAGCATATTTTTATGCAGGCCACCGGCGACGGCTATGCCGCGCAGTTGATCGACCTTGAGAAAACCCGCCCGCTGCTGTTCGGCTGGCGCGATCGGGTCAAGGACCTGGAGCCGTTGTTGCGACGTGCACCGCAGTGGTCGGATGAACAGGTGCGCCAACTGTTGGCCGCCTATCTTGATCAATCGAAGGACAGCGCGCTGGTCACCAGCTGGCTGCAGAAACTGACCGCGCGCCGTAGTCACAAGGAAAACCGTTGATGCGTCTGTCCGAGCTTAAAGCCGCCGGCCGTAACCCCGGGCTGCCACTGACCCTCGAACTGGCCGATGCGGCCGGCCCGGGCCAGTTGCAACTGCTGAGCCTGTTACGTGTGCTGCCGGGCGAGCGTTATGTGGGGGCGGCGGTCTGGCGCGGTCGTCCGGTTTTGGCCAAGTTACTGGTGGGCAGCAAGGCGGCGCGGCACTTTCAGCGTGAACTCAGCGGCGTGCGCCTGCTCGCCGAGCAAGGCCTGACCACGCCGTTGCTGCTGGCCGATGGCTTGCAGGAAGGCGAGGGCGGCTGGCTGCTGTTCGAGTTCATCGAGGGCGCCGAAAGCCTGGCCGCTGCCTGGCAGGCCGTCGAAGACCTGCCGCCGCTGGCTGACGAACAAACCGCCGTGCTGGCCGAAGCGCTGGGTGTCATTGCGCAGATGCACACCAGGGGCCTATGGCAGGAAGACCTGCACCTGGACAACCTGCTGCGCCAGGACGGCAAGCTGTACCTGATCGATGGCGCCGGGATCCGCGTCGAAGAAGCGGGTAAACCGCTCTCACGCAACCGTGTGCTGGAAAACCTCGGGGTGTTTTTCGCCCAGTTGCCGAAGAATATCGAGCCGTTTACCGAAGAGCTGCTGGTGTACTACCTGCTGAGCAACGGCGAGCACGCCCTGCCGCTGGAAGCCCTGGAGAAACAGGTGCGTAAAGTCAGTGCCTGGCGCCTCAAGGACTTCCTGAGCAAGGTCGGCCGTGAATGCACGCTGTTCAGCGTGGTGCGCGGCGCCTTTGCCTTGCGCGCGATCCGGCGGGAAGAGGAACCGGCCATGCTACCGGTGCTGGAACAGGCTGACGCACTGCTGGACCAGGGGCATTTGTACAAGACCGGCGGCGCCGCCAGCGTGGCCAAGGTCGAGGTGGCCGGTCGGCCGCTGGTGATCAAGCGCTATAACATCAAGGGCTTCGCCCACTGGCTCAAACGCTTCTGGCGTCCGAGCCGTGCCTGGCACTCCTGGCGCGAAGGCAACCGCCTGGCGTTCCTCGGTATCGCCACGCCCAAGCCGCTGGCGGTGCTGGAAAAACGCTTCTTCTGGTTGCGCCGTCGCGCTTACCTGGTTACCGAATACCTGCCGGGCCCGGACATCATCGAGCGCTTCGCACCGTACGTTGAAAATGGTGACGCGCCGGAAAACGAACTGCAGGCGCTGGATCACCTGTTCGCCGAGCTGATCCGTGAACGCATCAGCCATGGCGATTTCAAGGGCCACAACCTGTTCTGGGACCAGGGCCGCTGGTCGCTGATCGACCTGGACGCCATGTGTCAGCACGGCTCCGAGGCGAGCTTCGCCCCGGCGTATGCCAAGGACCGGGCGCGGTTCATGCGTAACTGGCCCGAAAGCAGTGCGTTGTACCAATTGATTGATCAGCGGTTGCCACGAGACATCAACTGATCAGAACCGATACTCCGCCCCGGCGCCTGCATACCACGAACGTCCAGGCGCCGCTTCGTAGTAGCGGTTATTGCCGTCGCCGACGATCACCGAGCCGACGTACTGGCGGTCGAGCAGGTTGTCCAGGCGCAGGGTCTGGTGGAAGGTCCAGTGTTCGACTTTCTGCTCAAAGCGGGCGTGCCAGTTGAATACGCTGTAGGCCGGGGCGGCGTGTTGGCTGTTGGTGTCTTCGACGTAGACCTGGCTGCGGTACATCCCTTCGAGTGCGGTGCTGACCCAGTCCCTTGGTTTCCAGCTCAGTTCTGCGAACAGCGTGGTTTGAGGGACTCCCGGCAGGTAGTTGCCCTTGTCGACGGCGGTGTTGCCGCTGACGAAGTCACTGTCGTAGGTGGCTTGCAGGCGGGTGTAGGCGAGGTTGGCGCTCCAGTGCTCGCTGAGCTGGCTTTCGATGCCCAGTTCGAAGCCGCGGCGCAGGGTGCGGCCGGCGTTTTGGTAACTGGTGCGGCCGTCTTTGGATTGAGCGACCACTAACTCATCTTCTGTAGTTATCTGGAATACGGCCGCATTGATCCTGGTATTTTTCACTTGGGCCTTTAATCCCACTTCGTACTGTGTGCTCTCTGACGGTTTCAAGCCGAAGTTGAAGCCCTCCACATTGCCCGGCGCATAGGCCAATTCGGCCTGGGTTGGTGTTTCGAAGCCTTTGCCCGCGCTCACATAACCATGCAGTTCAGGCGTGAACGCATACATCACGCTCATTGACGGCGTATTTTTCTGATAGGTCTTGTTGCCGCTGGAATCGCCGTTGCTGAGGAACTGGTCGTCAACGTCCAACTGCATGGTGCTGTGCCGGACGCCGGCTTGCAGGGTCCAGCGGTCGAGGGCCCAGTTGGCCTGGATATAGGGGTCGAGACTGCGGGCGGTGTCGATTTCATCGCGGCGCAGTTGGCCTTTTACGCCGAGGGTGTTGCCGCTGTAGTTCTGGTAGCCGTGGCGACTGTCTTCGCTTTGATCGAAATCCAGGCCGGAGATGATCATTAGCTCGCCCGGTGCGCTTTCAATAGGCTGTATCCAACGCACGCTGCCGCCATAGAACTTGCGGTCGAATTGCACCACGCCGCCGCCACGCTCGTTGGCGGGTGTGCCCTTTGGAATCGACAAATACTGAATCACACTCCGCCGCCCCGTATATCCGTTCACCTGCAGTGTCGCATCGCCGAAGTACCGCTCGTAATTCATTCCCAATTGCTGATGATCGATGCTTTTACGCGTGTTGTACGTCAGCGCGTTGGCGCTCACCGAGCGTGGGTCGGCCTTGTACGCTGCCCAGGTCTGCCCCAGCGGGTCCTGGGTGCCGTTCTGCTCCAGGCTGCTGTAGATCAGCGCCAGCTTGCTGTCGTCATCCGGCTGGACATTGAGCTTGGCGAAGGTCTGGTCGCGGCGTGCGCTGCTGTGGTCGCGGTAGCCGTTGGTGTCCATGCGCGAAGCGTCGAGCACGAAACCGGCGCCGTTGGTCGCGCCTTCGGCGTTCAGGTGGTTCTTGTTCAGGCCGTCGCTGCCCACCAGGGTCTCGACGCCGATGCGCGGTGGGCCTTCGCCGTCGCGGGAGAACATCTGGATCACGCCGCCGGCATTGCTGCCATACAGGGTGGCGGCAGGGCCGCGCAGCACTTCGATGCGTTCGGCGGTATCGAGGTTGAAGGTGGCCGCCTGGCCCTGGCCGTCCGGGGTACTGGCGGGGATGCCGTCGGCAATCAGCTTGATGCCGCGCACGCCGAACGCCGAGCGGGCGCCGAAGCCTCGGGAGGAAATCTGCAGGTCCTGGGCATAGTTCTGGCGGTTCTGCACCACCAGGCCAGGCACGCGGGACAGGGCCTCGGAGGCGTTGATGCCCAATTGGCCGTCGCTGATCTGTTCGCGGCTGATGCCGTCCACCGAGTACGGCAGGTCGAAGGTCGGGCTGGCGCTGCGCGAGCCGGTGACCACGCTGGGGTCGAGGACCAGCGGAGCGTCGTCGGCCCGAGCGGTATCGCTCAGGGCCAACAGGCCAGGCAACAACAAGGTGAAGCGGGCGAGGGTTTTCATCAGTCAGCCGGAATCCATGGCGCGCATAGGAGGTAGACGCGCAAAGGGGCGCGAGTTTAGTGGCTCAGGCGATTTTTATCATTTGGGAATCGTCCTACGCTGCAAATCAATTTTGCTGCTTTGGGTCACCCACCTTGGCGATGGTAGCGTGGTCAGCCTTGGCAATAACAATGGCGGATGGGCCATAAGGAGAGGGTCATGAGAATGGGGTCGAAAGTCTTGTGCAGTGCGCTGTCGCTTGTGTTGACGGGCTGCGGAACCATCAATACGGTCTTCCGGCCCGACGCGGTCACCAGCCAGAACCTCAAGGACTCGCGCAGTCACTGCGAAAACGTGCCGCGTATCTACAGCGGGGTGATCTACGGGTTCTGCACGCTCAATGGGGAGCCGGCGCCCGACAAGAGCCTGAAGGACAAGAGCCTGATCGACCATGACGGGAGCATGCTACCCTTTGTCGCGGTCGAGTTTGTCGCCTCCGGCGTGCTGGACACCCTTGTGCTGCCCTACACCGTTTACCGTCAAAGCCGGGACGGCAGCATCGAGATCTTCCGCTGATCCCTCTTGACGCTCGCCGCTAACAGCTTCCTTTCGCTTTTACGCTATAATCCCGCCCTTTAGCTGTTTCCCGCCCAGGCGGGGAGCACACTTTTTTCAGGCGCAACCCGCCTGCATGCAGACTAAAAGAGGCTAGACCCCTGTGGCATTGACGATTCTTGGCCTGTCCGGCGCCCTTAGCCATGATCCTTCCGCAGCCTTGTATATCGACGGCAAGCTGATCGCTGCCGCCGAAGAAGAACGCTTCGTACGCGACAAACATGCAAAGAACCGCATGCCCTACGAGTCGGCGAAGTTCTGCCTGGAACAGGCCGGTATCAAGCCTTCCGACGTTGACGTGGTGGCGATCCCGTTCGCCCCGATCAGCCTGTTCGGTGAGGCGCGCTGGCATTACGCCAAGCGTTACTGGTACGCCCCGGACCGCGCCCTTGATGCGATCCTGATGGGCAACCGTCGCTACAAGCGCTATCGCAACAAGATCGTCTGGTGCCTGGAGCAACTGGGCTTCGATCCGAAGAAAATCAAGATCGAACCGGTTGAACACCACCTGGCCCACGCTTCCAGCGCCTACCACTGCTCCGGCTTCCAGGAGAAAACCGCGATCCTCGGGATCGACGGTAAAGGTGAGTACGCCACCACGTTCTTCGGCTACGGCGAAAACGGCAAGATCCACAAGATCAAGGAATTCTACGACCCGGACTCCCTGGGCGGCCTGTACGGCGCGATCACCGAGTTCCTCGGTTTCGAGATGCTCGACGGTGAGTTCAAGGTCATGGGCATGGCGCCGTATGGCGATGCCAGCAAGTACGATTTCTCGCGCCTGGCCTCCTTCGAGAACGGCGAGCTGGTGATCAATACCGACTACGCCAACGTCATCGGCCTGCGCCGTTATAAAGAGAAGGGCAAGGGTTTCTACTTCTCGCCAAAACTGATCGAGTGGCTGGGTCCCAAGCGCGAAGGCGATATCGCCGACGAGCCGTACATCCACTACGCCGCCAGCATGCAGGCGCTGTTCGAGAAGCTGGCCCTGCAGATGATCGACCACTACCTGGGCGACATCCTCAAGGACACCGGCAAGCTGGCCTTCGCCGGCGGCTGCGCGCTGAACGTCAAGCTGAACCAGAAAATCATCGCCCGTGATGACGTCAAGGAGCTGTTCGTACAGCCAGCCTCCGGCGATGCCGGTACTGCCGTGGGCGCGGCGGCCTACGTGTCCCACGCCCGGGGTGTGCCGGTGGAGAAGATGGAACACGTCTACCTCGGCCCGTCCTACAGCAACGAAGACGTGATCGCCGCGTGCGCCAGGCATGAGAGCAAGCCGAACTGGCGCAAGATCGAGAACATGCCCCAGCGCATCGCCAGGATCATGGTCGACGGCAACCCGGTGGCTTGGTTCCAGGGCCGCATGGAGTTTGGCCCGCGTGCATTGGGCGGCCGCTCGATCATCGGTTGCCCGAGCGCCACCGGCGTGGCGGACCGTATCAACCACCAGATCAAGTTCCGCGAGCGCTGGAGGCCTTTCTGCCCGTCGATGCTCGACACCGTCGCGCCGCAGATGATCAAGGTCGACCACCCGGCACCCTTCATGACCTTCACCTTTGAAGTGGCCGAAGAGTGGAAGACCCGCGTGCCGGAAGTGGTCCATGAAGATGGCACCTCCCGCGCCCAGGTGCTCAAGCGCGAGTACAACCCGCGCTACTACGACATGATGAAAGAGCTCGAAGTGCTGACCGGCAACGGCGTGTCCCTGAACACCTCGCTCAACCGTCGCGGCGAAGCGATGATCTGCTCGCCGACCGACGCGCTGAACATGTTCTTCGGTTCCGACCTGCAATACCTGATCATGGAAGACATTCTGGTCGTCAAGGACGGCGTGGACCCTTATGACGCCGTGGTCTAAATGCTGAACCGCTTCCAGGTGTGGCGTGAGCGTGGCTGGGCGCCTGTCGAGGCCGAGGTTTACGCCCAGGCCTGGCAGCGGTTTGGCGGCAGCGTTGCGACCCATCCGCAGGTTGTCGAACGCTTGGCGGGCCTGGCGCAGATTCCGGTGCGTTACCTGGGCTGGGAACAGGACGGCGAACTCCGGGGGGCGATTGCCACCTGGGGGCGCGACCTGGCCCTGTCCAAGGACGTACTCAAGCGCAGCGGCAAGAAAGGCCTGTTTGACTTGGGCAATGCTGAGATCATCCTGCCGATCACTGCCCATGCCCAGTTGCCGGTGCGCCATCGCGGGCGCTACCTGTCAGCGCTGAACGAGGGCCGCATCAGCACCCTCAAGTCCCAGGCCGAGCAGTTGGCCATGGCGCGTACCCCCGAAGACCTGTCGAAGAAGTTTCGCTACAACCAGCGCCGCGAACTGCGTCTGCTGGAAGAGGCGGGCGGCGTGGTGCGGGCGGTGAGCGAGTTTTCCAGTGTGGAGCTGTCGGCGATCTACTGCGATCTGTTCCAGCGCCGCTGGGGCTTTGCCGCCACAGGCGCCGAGCGCCTGGCTGAGGTGCTGGAGCTGCTCAAAGAGTTCCTGATCGGCTCGGTCCTGTTTCTCAACGATGCGCCGATTGCCGTACAACTGGTGTACCGCGTCGAGGCGCCGGAGTGGATCAGCATCGAGTACGTCAATGGCGGTGTCGACCCTGAAACCCGGGCATTCAGCCCCGGCAGTGTGCTGAGCTTCCTCAACACCCAAAGTGCCTGGGAACAGGCGCGGGCCGTGGATAAACCGCTGCGTTTTTCCTTCGGGCGTGCCGACCGCGAGTACAAGGAGCGCTGGTGCAACCCGGTGCCGGTGTTCAGCGTATGAGCCGCAAACAGCAACTGCTCAAGCGCCACCGGCGCAATAAACGCATTGCGCTGCTGATCGGGCTGCTGCTGTTGATCGCGACCGGTGTGCTGGTGGCCTGGTGGTTGCCGCTGATCCTCGCGGTCGTGCTGTGGGTGGCCCACGAAGCCTGGTTTGCCGACCACCTGTTTTATTCGCCCAAGGAAGACTACCAATACAGGTTTGCGTCGAGTGGCCAGCAGGTCGGGCTGCGTCTGGAGGGCGGCAGGTTGCTGGCAGAGACACCGCTCGAGCTGGCTGGCGATGAAACGCTGATCGTCGAAGTGCAGCTCAAGAGCACTCTCTGGGGGCGCTTGTTTGATCCTGCAGTTGATTTTCTGGACGATCGCCAGGCGTTCGAGCGCGGGGTTGCCGGCAAGCGTTGCCTCAATCTCACCGGTTCGGCGGCGGCATTGGCCGGCGGTGAACTGCGCCTGCGCGGGCGCTTTTGTCGCGTGATCGGCCAGCCGGTCTTGTGGGTGTTTCGCCAGCCAGATGCTGCCCGCCAGCGGGTGATGGTGATCGCCCCTCACGCCGATGATGCTGAGCTGGCTGCCTTCGGTCTGTACAGCCAGGCGGATGAAAGCTGGATCGTGACCCTGACCGCAGGTGAGATCGAGGCCGAGCACTATCAGCAAATGGGCTTGCCCAAGGCTGAAGCGGCGCGGATCAAAGGGCGCTTGCGTGCCTGGGACAGCATTGCCGTGCCGCGCTGGGCCGGTGTGCCCGAGGCGCACTGCGTGCAGTTGGGGTATTTCTGCCTGCAACTGTCGGCCATGCGTGACGCCCCCGATCAACCCCAGGCATCGCGCGAAGCGCAGTTGGACGATACGCGGCTGTTCCGCCAGTTCAATGCCTTGGCGTTGCCGGGGGATGTGGACGGTGCGCCGACCTGGAACAACCTGATAGCCGACCTGCGGGCGGTGTTGCTCAAGGCGCGTCCCGAGGTGATTGTGTTGCCGACGCCAGTGCTCGACCCCCACCCTGACCATATCTGCGCGCACACCGCGGTGGTGCAGGCGCTGCAGGGGCTTGAGTGGCAACCGACCACGTTGCTTGGTTATGCCAACCATCTGCATGATAACGACCGTTGGCCCATGGGTGATTCAGGCGCCGGCATCGCTTTGCCGCCGCAGTTCGATGCCGCCCAGATACTTGAGCCCTATTGCCGGGTGCTCAGCTTGAGCCAGCAGCAGGACAAGGCCATGGCGCTGGGTATGATGCATGATCTGCAGCCCCGTGCACCGTTCAAGCGCCGGGTGCGTCGTCTGTTGCAGCAATGGCTGGCCGGCCGTGGTCCATCGCCTTACGGCGAGAACGAATTTTTCCGCAAGGCCGTGCGCCGCCACGAGCTGCTTTGGGTGCTGAAGCAGGACTGAAATTGACTTTTTTCGTCGGGCTGCCCGCGTGCAGTAGCCCGATTGCCTCATGGAGTGATATGAAGCCTCGTTTCAAGGTTTTGCAGTTGCAGCCTGACTACAACGTCAAGCTCAATGATTTCGCTGATCTCGGCGAGCAGATCGTCAAGGCGTTGCCGACGGAGCGATTCGAGGTAACGTCCGCCTTCCTGAGCGGTCGACCGCAGCCGGGCCAGCCGTTGAGCGTGGCGGATCATTCCAAGTATTTCGAGTTTCCCGAGAAGGCCCTCAAAGGCATCCGCCTGGGCGCCATGTGGGAAATCTACAAGTACTGCCGTGAGCAGAAATTCGATGTGGTCATCTGTAACCGCTTCAAGTCGGTGAACATGATGCTGTCGCTCAACCGTTGGTTGAAGATCCCGTTGTGCATCGGCATCTCCCACGGTTTCGGCGAGTACGAACGCGCCTATCGCCGGCGCCAGACGCGCCGCCTGGTCAGCCCGGCCTGGCGCTTTGTCGGGGTATCGGCGGCAGTCAGGGATTACCTGATCGGCCTCAACTGCGGCTTTACCCAAGAGAACACCACCTTCGTCACCAATGCCATCGATATTCCCCAGGCCGAAGCCTTGCAGTTGCCACGCGAGCAGGCGCGCCACGCGCTCGGGCTGCCGCTCGACGCGCGGATCATCGGCGCACTGGGGCGACTGGTGCCGATCAAGGGCCATACGCACCTGCTGCAAGCGTTTGCCCGCCTCAAGGATAAGTACCCTGACGCTCAAGTCGGCATCATTGGTTCCGGCCGTGCCGAAGCCGACTTGCGTGCGGACATCGAGCGCCTTGGCCTCACTGGTCGTGCGCACTTGCTGGGCTTTCGCGAGGATGGCCTCAAATATGTACGCGCCTTCGATATTTGGACCATGCCTTCCTTGCTTGAGGGCCTGGGCCTGGCCCTGCTCGAAGGCATGAGTGGACGCCTGCCGGTGATTGCTTCCAACGGGCCGGCCATGCTGCCGCTGGTGGAAGGGGCGGGAGGCTTGTCTCACGAGCCTGGCAATGTCGAGCAACTGACAGCGGCCCTGGACACTTATCTGGCCATGAGCGACGAGCAATTGCGCGCCAAGGGTGAACAGGTGTTCCGTTATCTGGAAGAAAACCACGCCCTGGCCGAGTTCCAGCAAAAGTACCTGAACCTCATCGAAACCGGTTTGAAAGAAGTAGGTAGAGCATGACAGCACAACAACCCCTGGTCTCGGTGATCATCGCGTCCTACAACCACGGCCGGTACATCGAGGAGAGCATCCTCAGCGTGCTTGGTCAGACGTACCCTAACATCGAGCTGCTGGTGGTGGATGACGGTTCCAAGGATGACAGTGTCGAGCGCATCCAGCGCCTGCAGGCCGAGCACGGCTTTGATTTCCAGGTGCAGCAGAACCAGGGCCTGACCGCCACGCTCAACGGTGCCATCGCCCGCGCCAAGGGCAGCCTGATCGCCCCGTTCGGCTCCGATGACATCATGTTGCCGGACCGTATCGCCACCCAGGTGGCCTACATGGCGGACAAGCCGAAGGTGGGCATGTGCGCTGGCAACATCGAGTTGATCGATGGTGACGGCAATCTGCACCCGGAGAAAAAGCAGCGCCGCGACGTACCGTTTCGCAGCCTGGATTTCGACGACATGTTCATGGACCGCAAGCCCTTCCCGCCGGCACCGACCATGTTGATTCGCCGCGAAGTGCTGGAAGAAGTCGGTGGCTTCGACCCATTGATCCCTCTGGAAGACCTGCTGATCCAATTGAAGATCACCGCCGCGGGCTACACCATTGACGCACTCGGCGTAGTGATGGCGCAGTATCGGCAGCACGCAAGCAACACCTACAAGAACCACCGCTATATGATCCAGAACATTCTCAAGACCTATGCCCATTTCAGCGAGCACCCGGCCTATGACGCGGTGCGCTACAACTTCCTGAACTCGATGTTCCTGAAGACGGCTGATCGTGACCGGCCACTGGCGCGCGAGATCCTCAAGCAGATCCCGCTGAAGTTCTGGGGGCGCAAGACCTTGCGTGGCTTGGTGCGGTTGTACCTGGCGCCCCTCAGGAAATGAGGCGGCGGGGGGTATGAAAAAGGCGACTATCAGCAGTGATAGTCGCCTTTTTTATCAGGTGGCGGGGCTGGTCAATGCCTGCACTTGCGCGCGGATCTTCGCCGTGGCGCCTTGGCTGGCAACGGATGCATAACCTTTGGCCAATTGTTCGAAGTGTGTCTCGAACAACCAGGCGCGGTCCTGTGGGTATCGCTGCATATGGCGCAGGTTGCGCTGGCGCAACGCGTTGCGCAGCGGCGACGGGAAGATGCGCAGGTCGGCGATATCGATCAGGGCGAACTCACCGTCATCCATCAACAGCACGTTACCCAGGTGCAGCGAGCGGAAGTACACACCGCGCTCATGCAGCTTGGCCATGAACTGACCGAAACGTTCGATCAGCGACTCACGCAGGCTGTTGTCCAGGCCTTGCAGGGCCTGGCGCAGAGTCAGGCCGGGCAGTGGCGCGTAGCTGACGGCAGTGCTGGCATCGCGCAGGCTATAGAGGCCTAGAATCTGCGGCGTGGGGATGCCCAGGGTGCGCAATTGCTCGGCGTTGCTGGCAAACCGCTCGGAGTAGGGGTTGAAGCTGCCCGAGGTGTACCAGTGGCGCGCACGGAAGATCTTCAGGAAGCGGCCGTCGGCCAGGCGCAGGACTTTCGGACCCAGCCCGTCGGCTTCGATCACGTGGGCATTGCTGCACAACTGGTCGAAAGCTGCGGGCTTGAGCGCTTGTACCGGCATGCGCAACAGGCTGTGGCGGCGCTGGGCGATGCTCAGGCCGGCAATGATCGCCAGCGGGATCCACAGCACGAACCAGTGCTCTTTCGGGCGTGACAGGATGCCACCCCCTTCGGTCAGCCCGGCGCCGATGCCATAGGTCAGCAGCGACGAAGCCAGGATGAAGAGTGGCTGGGCGCGTTCTTTCAGGCCCTTGTACAGCCCCCAGCCGATCATGAAGATCCACGGGATAAAGCCGATGATGCCGACGTAATACAACACGCCCAGGGCAAAGCTGTGCGGCTCGCGCAGCTGATAGCCGTCGGACAGGGTCAGGTACAGCTCGGAGTCGTAGCTGTGGCCGATCCATGGATGTTCGGCAATGCGTTGCAGTGACATGCCCCACAGTTCAAAGCGAAATGAGCTGCCTCGTTCGGTAATGGATTCCGGGTATAGCAGCAGCAATGCAGCAGCCCCCAGGACCAGGCTTGCTATCAGCAGGGCCGAGCGGCGGTTGCGGCTGACGAAGGTCATCCACAGGACGGTCAGTGTCAGGGCTACCAGCGGTGTACGCGAGCCTGTAGCCAGAACCGCCGCGAGCATGACTGCCAGAGCCGGGGCGCTGAACCACAGGACTTTCAGGCGCTGGGTGGTCATGCAGACATACAACCAGTAGACGCAGAAGAAACCGAATAGATGAGAACTGAGCAGCGGATTGTCGAGAGCGCCACGCCCACCGATCATGCGCATGCCCGGTTCGAAGCCTTTGACGAACGCCACCAGGTTGCACAGGCTCACCACCAGTGCGATTACCGCCGCACTGAAGAAGATCGGCTTGAACAGTTCGTTGCGGTAATGCAGCAACAGCCCGCAGCCACCAAACAACATGAAGGTATTGAGCGGGCGCTTGAACAGGTCGGTGTCGGTGGTGGGCTCCGGGCTCCACAGCAGGCTGGTCAAGGCCCATGCGGAGAAGACCAGAAAGGCGAGCGCCAGGGGCTCGCGCAGTAACTCTTTCAGCTCCCGGGGGCGCATGCACAACATGAAGAGCGTCGGGACGCTGAACAGGATGTAGACGATTCGATGCAGCACGTTGCGGTTGGATACGAAGAACAGCGAACTCAGCAACAGCAACAAGCCAATGGGCAAGATCCACAGGACCAGGAAGTCAAAAACGCGATTTGAGCCATAGATCAGGCGCTTGGAGTGCATACAGTAAAGCCATTCCATTTGAGAAAGCCGACCATCATAAAGTAGTGGCTATATAATGTCGCCGGTTGGAGCCAACCGGTTTGAGGGTCATGCAGGGTGCAAGTACAACAGAGAAGCTGTGCTAAAGTCAGCCTCCTTTTTCAAAACGCCGCGTGATATGACCGACTCCAGTCCGAGCGCAAGCCCTTCGAGCTTGAAAATATACTTCCGCCTGCTCAGTTACGTTAAGCCTTACGCCGGCTTGTTCGCGCTGAGTATCGTCGGATTTCTGATTTTCGCGTCGACCCAGCCCATGCTGGGGTACATCCTCAAGTACTTCGTCGACGGCCTTTCCAACCCTGAAGCCGTGCTATTCCCTACCGTGCCGTACCTTCGGGACCTGCAACTGCTGCAAGCCGTGCCGCTGCTGATCATCCTGATCGCCGCCTGGCAGGGCCTGGGTTCGTTCCTGGGCAACTACCTGCTGGCCAAGGTGTCCCTGGGCCTGGTCCATGACCTGCGCGTGCAGTTGTTCAACAACTTGCTGACGCTGCCCAATCGCTACTTCGACAACCACAACTCCGGGCACCTGATTTCTCGCATCACCTTCAACGTGACCATGGTCACGGGGGCGGCGACCGATGCGATCAAAGTGGTGATTCGTGAAGGCATGACAGTGATCTTTCTGTTCGCCTCGCTGCTGTACATGAACTGGCGCCTGACGCTGGTGATGATTGCCATCCTGCCGTTGATCGCCGTGATGGTGAGCACGGCCAGCAAGAAATTCCGCAAGCAGAGCAAGAAGATCCAGGTAGCGATGGGCGACGTGACTCACGTGGCCTCCGAAACCATCCAGGGCTACCGCGTGGTGCGCAGCTTCGGGGGGGAGGTCTACGAAGAAAAACGCTTCCTCAAGGCCAGCCAGAGCAACACCAACAAGCAACTGCGCATGACCCGCACCGGGGCGATCTACACACCGGCACTGCAACTGGTGATCTACACCGCGATGGCGGTGCTGATGTTCCTGGTCCTTTATCTTCGCGGTGACGCATCGGCCGGTGACATGGTGGCCTACATCACCCTGGCCGGCCTGCTGCCCAAGCCGATTCGCCAGCTCTCGGAAGTCAGCTCCACGATCCAGAAGGGCGTAGCGGGTGCCGAAAGCATTTTTGAACAGTTGGACGAAGAGGTCGAAGTCGACAACGGCACCATCGAGCGCGACAAGGTCAGCGGTCGTCTCGACGTACGCAACCTGAACTTTACCTACCCGGGCACCGAGCGCCATGTGCTCAAGGACATCAACTTCACCGCCGAGCCTGGGCAGATGATCGCCCTGGTCGGGCGCTCGGGCAGCGGGAAGTCGACCCTGGCCAGCCTGATCCCGCGCTTCTACCACCACGCAAGTGGCGAAATCCTGCTGGATGGTGTCGAGATCGAAGACTACAAGCTGCTCAACCTGCGCAAACACATTGCCCAGGTGACCCAGCATGTGACCTTGTTCAGCGACACCGTGACCAACAACATCGCCTACGGCGACCTGGCGGGTGCGCCTCGGGCGGACGTTGAAGCGGCCGCGGCGGACGCCAATGCCAAGGACTTCATCGACCAGTTGCCCAAGGGCTTCGACACCCAGGTTGGCGAAAACGGTGTGTTGCTGTCCGGCGGCCAGCGCCAGCGCCTGGCGATTGCCCGCGCCCTCCTGAAGAATGCACCGCTGCTGATTCTCGACGAGGCCACCTCGGCCCTCGACACCGAGTCCGAGCGCCACATACAGGCAGCGCTGGACAAGGTCATGCAAGGTCGCACCACCTTGGTGATTGCTCACCGTTTGTCCACCATCGAGAAGGCCGACCTGATCCTGGTGATGGACGACGGTCGAATTGTCGAGCGTGGCACGCACAGTGAGCTGCTGGCACAGAACGGCTATTACGCCCGCCTGCATGCCATGGGCCTGGATGCGCCGATTTCCGCCGACATCACCTGAACCTCCCTGTAGGAGCCGGCAAGCCGGCTCCTTGCAAAACCCTCCCGCAAACCTCCCACAACCCTGTGCTAATATCGCGCCCCTGTTCATTTTGTATGTGGGTTGCTCCATGAAGTTGTCCATGCCGCGATTCGATCAAGCCCCTGTCTTGGTGGTCGGCGATGTCATGCTCGACCGTTACTGGCATGGTGGTACCTCACGGATTTCCCCTGAGGCGCCGGTGCCGGTCGTCAAGGTCGAGCAAATCGAAGACCGTCCAGGTGGCGCTGCCAACGTTGCCCTCAATATTGCCGCGCTCGGCGCCCCGGCCTCGCTGGTCGGCGTGACCGGCGACGACGAAGCCGCCGACAGCCTGGCCAACAGCCTGCGCGGTGCTGGCGTGCGTGCGCAGTTCCAGCGCATTGCCCATCAGCCGACCATCGTCAAGCTGCGGGTGATGAGCCGTCACCAGCAATTGCTGCGTATCGATTTTGAAGAACCCTTCGCCACCGACGCCCTGGCCTTGAGTGGTCAGGTCGATCAGTTGCTGGAAGGCATCAAGGTGCTGGTGTTGTCCGACTACGGTAAAGGCGCCTTGAAAAACCACCAGGAACTGATCCAGGCCGCCAAGGCCCGGGGCATTCCGGTATTGGCCGATCCCAAGGGCAAGGACTTTTCGATTTATCGCGGAGCCAGCCTGATTACGCCGAATCTCAGCGAATTCGAAGCCATCGTCGGCGGTTGCGCCGATGAGCACGATCTGGTGACCAAGGGCGCGACGCTGATGGCCGACCTCGACCTCGGCGCCTTGCTGGTGACCCGCGGCGAGCACGGCATGACCCTGCTGCGCCCCGGCCACCCGGCAATGCACTTGCCGGCACGTGCCCGTGAAGTATTCGACGTCACCGGCGCCGGCGACACCGTGATTTCTACCCTGGCGGCCTCGATTGCCGCCGGTGAAGAACTGCCCCACGCCGTGGCCCTGGCCAACCTGGCGGCGGGCATCGTGGTGGGCAAGTTGGGTACTGCTGCCATCAGCGCACCTGAATTGCGCCGTGCGATCCAGCGCTCCGAAGGCTCGGAGCGGGGCGTGCTGACTATCGAACAATTGCTGCTGGCGATTGACGATGCCCGCGCCCACAACGAAAGCATTGTGTTCACCAACGGTTGTTTCGACATCCTGCACGCCGGCCATGTGACCTACCTGGAACAGGCGCGTGCCCAGGGGGATCGACTGATTGTCGCGGTCAATGACGATGCGTCGGTCAGCCGCCTGAAAGGCCCTGGCCGTCCGATCAACAGTGTCGACCGGCGCATGGCGGTGCTGGCGGGGCTGGGCGCGGTGGACTGGGTGATCAGCTTCCCTGAAGCGACCCCGGAAAACCTGCTGGCCCAGGTCAAGCCGGACGTGCTGGTCAAGGGCGGCGACTACTCTGTCGACCAGGTCGTGGGGGCGGACATCGTCAGCGCCTACGGTGGCAAGGTCAAGGTGCTGGGCCTGGTCGAGAACAGCTCGACCACCGCCATTGTCGAGAAGATCCGCAACAATGAGTAAGCAGGTTCTTGTCACCGGCGGCGCGGGGTTTATCGGCTCGCACCTGGTCGATGCGCTGCTCGCCAAAGGCTACGGCGTGCGGGTACTGGATAACCTCTCCACCGGCAAGCGCAGTAACTTGCCGTTGGACAATCCGCGCGTCGAACTGCTGGAAGGTGATGTGGCCGATGCCGAGTGGGTCGCCCGTGCCGCTGTCGGCGCAGCGGCGGTGGTGCATCTGGCAGCGGTGGCCTCGGTGCAGGCCTCGGTGGATGACCCGGTCAGCACGCACCAGAGCAATTTCGTCGGCACCCTGAATGTGTGCGAAGCCATGCGCAAGGCCGGCGTCAAGCGTGTGGTGTATGCCTCCAGCGCTGCGGTATATGGCAACAATGGCGAAGGGGCTTCGATCGACGAAGAGACCACCAAGGCGCCGCTCACGCCCTATGCGTCCGACAAGTTGGCCGGCGAGCACTACTTCGATTTCTACCGTCGCCAGCATGGCCTGGAGCCGGTGATCTTCCGTTTCTTCAATATCTTCGGGCCACGGCAGGACCCGTCATCGCCGTATTCCGGCGTGATCAGTATCTTCAGCGAGCGCGTGCAACAGGGCGTGCCGATTGCCGTGTTTGGCGATGGCGAGCAAACCCGCGACTTCATGTACGTGGGGGACCTGGTGGATTTGCTGGTGCAGGCTATTGAAGCGCCTGAAGCTCCGCTGGGCGCAATCAATGTCGGCTGGAACCGCACCACCACGCTCAAGGATGTGCTGCGGGCCTTGGAAGACATCGTCGGCAAGCTGCCGGCGGTGACTTACGGGCCGGCACGCTCCGGCGATATCCGGCATTCGCGGGCGAACAACCAGCGGTTGCTGGCGAGCTTCACACTGCCGGAGCCCACGCCGTTGAAGGTGGGCCTGGAGCGCTTGCTCAAAGGCTGAACGCCATCGCTGTGGGAGCTGGCTTGCGTCAGGCCTTGGTTTTTTTCTTCGGCACGATCTTGCGCAGCACCCGCTGGGCCAGGCGTTTCAATTTCGACTCTTTCTCAGGCTCTGCCAGACCTTGCTGGCGCAGCCAATCCTTCCAGCGAATCCGCTCCTCACGAACCAGCCAGCCTTCCTGCTGGGCGAAGCTCTCCGCCAGGTACAAGCCTCGCGTGCTCGCCGGATACAACTGGTCTTTCTTGACGGTGTACAACTCAGCCTGGGGCTGGCCGTCTTTCAATGGCATCAGGTACAGGTCCGGGCGTTGACGGTCGAGGCGGGCGACCAGTTGGTCGCCTTCGAGGCGTTCGTCCACATGGAACAGGCTCAGGGATTTGGCTTCCTTGGGTACTTCCAGGCGCAGGTCGTAGATCAATTGCAGCGATGCCGTGGGCAGGTGCACGTAGGCGCGCGGGCGTTCGATCAGTTGGGTGGTGGCGCAGCGCACCGGGCGAGCCGCGCCGGACAGCGGGCTGAGGCGAAAGGGCAGGGCTTCGCGGTAATGCAGGGCGGCGGAGTAGGGGGCCGGCAGCCAGGTGTCGTTGAAGCGCCCGCCGAGCCAGCCTTCCGGCGTCTCCAGCAGGCATTCTTCGGCAATTTCCTGGATGGCGGTGTGCAGCGGCAGGTTCAGCTCATGGGCGGGCACGTAGCCTGAGATCAGCTTGAGTACCACGTCGCCACGGTCCTGGCGGCGCTGGCGCACCAGCACCCAGTAATCCTTGTTTTGCCAATGCAGGGTCAGGCGCACCGACACGCCGAGGTTGGCCAGTTCCAGGGCGAAACGTTCGGGGTCTGCCACCTCCACCGGCTTGCGCCGTTGCAGGGTCTGGGCAAAGTTGAGCGGCATGCCGACGCTCTGGTAGCTCAGGCCTTCGGGGGTGGCTTCGACGTGCAGCGGCAGTGTCTTGAAGTTGCTGGGGTTTTTTCTTATGAGCGTTCGCGGCATGTCGGCTCCTTCTTGCGACGGGGTCGGCCGCGTCGGCGGCATCAGAGTTGACGAATGACCTGGGCAGCGGTCGCCACGTTATGGGCCAGGTGCAGCGGATTAATGGTCCCGACAATAGCACTGGCAACGCCTGTTTGCGCAAACAACAACATGAAACTGGCGCGAATTGGATCCATTCCCGGCTCCAGGCAGGCGTGGCCGCTGGCCAAGGCCTTTTTCACCAGGATGCCCTTGCCATGGGCCGCCGCATATTCAATGACGGCTTTCTCGGCCTGTTCGTTCAGATTGTAGGTGACCATCGCGCAATCGCCCTGTTCCAGAGCCTTCACGCCGCCCTCGACGGTCTTGCCGGAAAAGCCGAAACCACGGATCTTGCCTTCCTGTTTCAGCGCCGCCAGGGTCTGGTAGACCTCGCAGTCATTGAGGATATGCAGGTCGTTACCGTCGGAGTGCACCAGCACCAGGTCGATAAAATCGGTTTCAAGTCGTTTCAAGCTGCGCTCGATCGACATCCGGGTGTGGGCCGCGCTGAAGTCGTGGCTGGACGCGCCATTCTCGAATTCTTCGCCGACTTTGCTGACGATCACCCAGTCTTTGCGCTGGCCCCGCAGCAGCGGCCCCAGACGTTCTTCGCTCATGCCATAGGCCGGCGCGGTGTCGATCAGGTTGATGCCCAGTTCACGGGCCTGGCGCAACAGCATGCGGGCCTCGTCGTCGCCGGGGATCTGGAAGCCGCTGGGGTATTTCACCCCTTGGTCGCGGCCCAGCTTGACGGTGCCCAGGCCCAGGGGTGATACCAGCAGGCCAGTGCTGCCCAGGGGGCGGTGCAGGTCGTGCAGGGTGGGCAGGCTCATGGCAACAGTTGCTCCCAGGCAGGCACGCCGATGGCGGGTCTTGGCAGGTCGGGCAGCGGCTCGCCGACACTTGGGCGGATGCCGTCACGCTCCAGGCTGTTGATCACCCGATCGGCGAAGTCTGGTGCCAGGGCCAATTTGGTCGGCCAGCCCACCAGCAGACGGCCTTGCTCGGCGATGAAGGCGTTGTCGGGCCGGGTCAGGCCCGATTGCAGGGGCTCCGCGCGGTCGACGCGCAGGGTCGCCCATTGGGTCTGGCTCATGTCGATCCAGGGCAGCAACTGCGCCAGCTCTTTTTGCGCCGTAGCAATCTGTTCCTGCGGGGTGCGCGCCACACCATCGGCTTCGGCAATATCGCCGCCCATGTACCACACCCAGTTGCCATCGGCCGCCGGGTGAGTGGTAACGGTAATGCGCGGTTTGGTGCCGCCGCCCAGGCAGTGGGCATACAGCGGCTTCAGGCCGGGCCCTTTGGCGATGATCATATGCAATGGGCGTTTTTGCATGGCCGGCTGGCTGATGCCCAGCGCGGTCAGCAGATCCGCCGTACCTGCGCCGGCACTCAACACGATGCGCTGGGCGCGGATCTCGCGACTGTCCACCTTCAAGCCCACCAACGTGTCGCCTTCCAACAAAGGTTCGATGTGCTGGCCGGCGAGCAAACCATCGCCGGCCAGTTGGGCCAGGCGTTCGATCAGGCTCGGTACATCGACGACCAACTCGGCAAGGCGGTAGACCTTGCCCTTGAAGCGGCGGTCTTGCAGCGCTGGGGGCAAATCGTCGCCCTTGACCTGATCAACACGGCCACGCACGGCCTTGCTGGCGAAAAAACTAGTGAGGTTGCCGGCGAGCGTGCCGGGGGACCACAGGTAATGCGCCTCGGACAACAAGCGTACGCCGCGCAGGTCCAGCTCACCGCTACCCGCCAGTGCTTCGCGCCAGCGACGCGGCATGTCGGCAATGGCTTCGGACGCGCCGGTGATCGCGCCGTGCAGGGCGTACTTAGCACCACCGTGAATGATCCCCTGGGACTTCACGCTCTGCCCACCACCCAAGGTGGCGTTTTCCACCACTACCGTGGAAAACCCCTGGCGGCGCAGGCGCGCATTCAGCCAGAGGCCGGCAACCCCGGCGCCGACAATCAGAACGTCGGTGGAAATAACGGATGGCATGGGCGACCTCAGTGTTCAAGACAAGAGGCGCAGTATACAGGCTGTTGAGGAGTGGTCAGTGCCCGGCGGTTTTCGAGAACAGCTGGATCACCACCACGCCCAGCACAATCAGGCCCATCCCCAGCATCGCCGGGATATCCAGCTTTTGCCCGTAGATGAACAACGCCGCGATGCTGACCATCACAATGCCCATTCCAGCCCACACCGCGTAGGCCACGCCCACCGGTACGGTGCGCACCACCAGCGTCAGCATCCAGAACGCCACGCCGTAGCCGACGATCACCAGCAGCAGTGGGATAGGCGTGCTCCAGCCCTTGATGGCTTTCATGGAAACGGTGGCGATCACTTCCGAGCAGATGGCGATAGCCAGATAGCAGTAGGCGGCGTTCATGGGGCAGTCCTCGGATAAAGCGGTCAGTTAAGGCTGGCATTTTAGAGTTATGTCAGATGGGGTAAAGTCATTACCTATCCGAATCAAAGATGGGTTGAGCCATGAGCGTACAGTGGGATCTGGAACGGATGCGTTTGTTTGTCAGCGTCGCCGAGCAGCGTTCGTTTTCGGCGGTGGCGCGCCAGCAGCGCAAGGCTCAATCGGCGGTCAGCAATGGGATTGCCATGCTGGAGGCGGACCTGGGCGTCAGCCTGTTCGAGCGTAGCAGCGGCCGCCAGCCCCGGCTGACCGAAGCCGGCAGTGTGTTGCTGGAAGAAGCGCGCGAAGTGCTGCGCCAGTGCGAGCGACTCAATGGCCGGGCACTGTCATTGACCCGTGGTGAAGAGGCCTGCCTGCGCCTGGCCCAGGATGAAGCCATGCTGTTCCAGCCAGTGCTCGATAGTCTTGAGGCACTGGCCGGGCAGTACCCGTTGTTGGAGGTACAGTTGTCCAGCGCGGCCCAGGGTGATGTGGCGCGCAAGCTGGTGGAGCGCAAGGCTGACCTGGGCCTGCTGTTCTATCACGACCAGATCCCTGAAGCCCTGGAGCGGCGCGTGGTCGGCAGCGTGGAGATGGTCACGGTGTGCGGTGTGAATCACCCGCTGGCCAAGCAAACCTATGTAACGTGCCAGCACCTGGCGCAGTTCCGCCAGTTGCTGATGTCGACCCAGACCAGTGTCTACCCCGGCAGCGAAGCCGCCAGCCCGCTGGTGTGGCGCGCCGACAGTTTCTACGTGCTGGCCGAATGGCTGATGAGTGGCCTGGGCTGGGCCTGGTTGCCGCGGCATATCGTGCAATACCCGACCTACCAGCAACAGATGGTCGAACTGGACAGCGAATGGACGCCGCCGGCCCTGGTGGTCGAGCTGGTCTGGCGGCGCGACGAACATCTGGGGCCGGCAGCGCGCTTCCTGGCCAAACGATTTGCCGAGTGCTTGCAGGCGATCGACTGAAAAAGCCGATAAACTCCGCCGCCATGAATAGAACTCTCTACAGCTGTCTGTTTTACCTGGCGCTGCCCTTGGTGGCTTTACGTCTGTGGCTGCGCGCGCGCAAGGCGCCGGCCTATGCCAAGCGCGTCGGCGAGCGCTTCTCCTATGGCTTGCCGGTGATGCGGCCGGGTGGGATCTGGGTGCACGCCGTGTCGGTGGGCGAAAGCATTGCCGCTGCGCCTATGGTGCGCGGGTTGCTGGAGCGTTATCCGACGCTGCCGATCACCGTCACCTGCATGACGCCGACCGGTTCCGAGCGTATCCAGGCGTTGTTCGCCAATGAACCGCGAATCCAGCACTGCTACTTGCCGTATGACTTGCCGTGCGCGGCCAAGCGTTTTCTTGATCGTGTACAGCCCAAGCTCGCGGTGATCATGGAAACCGAGCTGTGGCCCAATCATATCCACGCCTGCGCCCGGCGCGGGATTCCGGTGGCATTGGCCAATGCGCGGTTGTCGGCGCGTTCGGCCAAGGGCTATGGGCGCTTTGCCAGGCTGACGGCGCCGATGTTGGCCGAAATGAGCCTGTTCGCTGTGCAGACGCAAGCCGAAGCGCAGCGCTTCCTGGATTTGGGGGCTCGGCCGGAAACCGTCGAAGTCACCGGCTCGATCAAGTTCGACCTGACCATCGACCCCCAGTTGCCGGTGCGCGCCGCCGCGTTGCGCGCGCAATGGGGTGCCAGCGAGCGTCCGGTGTGGATCGCAGCGAGTACCCATGAAGGTGAAGATGAGGTGGTGCTGGCCGCCCATCGCCGACTGCTCGACAGCTACCCCAACGCTCTGCTGATTCTGGTGCCGCGCCATCAGGAGCGCTTCGGCCCGATGTTCGCATTGTGCGAGCAGCAGGGTTTTGCCACGGTGCGTCGCTCCAGTGGCGAACCCGTCACCGCGAACACGTCGGTACTGCTCGGCGACACCATGGGCGAGTTGCTGTTTCTCTACGCCTTGGCCGATAGCGCGTTCGTAGGCGGCAGCCTGGTGGCGACCGGTGGGCACAACCCACTGGAACCGGCGGCGCTGGCCTTGCCGGTGATCATGGGGCCACATGTGTTCAACTTCCTCGAAATCACCGCGATGATGCGTGAAGCCGGGGCGTTGCGCGCGGTGGACGACGCAGAAGGGTTGGCCGAAGCCGTGCGCCAGTTGTTCGAACTGCCGCAGGATGCGCGCAAGATGGCGCAGGCGGGGCTCAGGGTGATGCAGGCCAACCAGGGCGCGTTGAAGCGTTTACTGGATGGCCTGGGTCGACTGCTGGCTAACTGAATCAGCACCTGACTCAATGTGGGAGGGGGGTTGCAGTGGATTCAGTTGCCGGGGCGGGCCTTGAGCTGCTCGGCGGCAGCCTTGGCCAGGTCCGGCGGCAGGAAGTCGCGGTCCGGGTTGTAGTCAGCCTTGAGGTAGCGCGCCAGGTCCTGCAGGTCTCCCGGGTTCAAGGTGCCGGCCGCCTGCTTCAGGCGCAGGTTGTCGAGGATGTAGTCGTAGCGGCTGTTGTTGTAGTTGCGCACCGACGCGTAGAGCTGGCGCTGTGAGTCGAGCACGTCGACGATATTGCGCGTCCCCACCTGATAGCCGATTTCCGTGGCTTCCACCGCGCTCTGGTTGGAGATGATCGACTGGCGGCGCGCCTGTACCTGCTCCACGTCGGTGTTCACCGCGCGGTGCAGGTTGCGGGTGTTTTCCACCACCTGGCGGCGCAGGCCTTCGCGCTGCTGCTCGGTCTGGCCCAGGCGCGAGTAGGACTCACGCACCTGCGAGCTGGTCAGCCCGCCGCTGTAGATCGGGATGCTCAGGCGCAGGCCAATGGTGCGCTGTTCCACATCACCCCGGTACGGGGTGCCGAAGGCGTTCGGGTTGCTGAAACCGAGGGCGTCATTGTCGCCTTTCTCATATTGCGCCACGGCGTCCAGGGTTGGCGCGTGACCGGCCTTGCGCTGCTTGAGGGTTTCTTCGGCGGCAGTGACCGCGTAGTTGCTGGCCAGCAGGTTCAGGTTCTGGCGGCCGGCGGTTTCGACCCAGGCCTTGGCGTCGTTCGGCAGCGGCGGCAGCACCGGCAGCGTGTGGACGATGCCCTGGATCGAGTTGTACTGGCGGTTGGTCAGGGTGATCAGCGCTTCGAACGCATCCTCGACCTGGCGCTGGGCCAGGATGCGGTTGGCGCGGGCGGTGTCGTAGCTGGCCTGGGATTGCAGCACGTCGGTCTTGTCCGACAGGCCCACGTCAAAGCGCTCGTTGGACTGGTCCAGCTGGCGTTTGAACGCGTTTTCTTCGGCCTTGGTCGAGGCCAGGTTGTCCTGGGCGCGCAGCACGGCAAAATAGCTTTCGGCGCTTTGCAGGATCAGGTTCTGTTCGGTGGCCGACAGTTGCAATGCCGCCTGCTCATTGGTGGCCTCGGCGGCTTGCAGCTGGAACCAGCGGTCGGCACGGAACAGCGGCTGGCTCAGGGTGGCGCGCCAGGAGTGCGCATCGCGGTTGGCGGTAGCGGCCGGGGTGTCGATCTGGGTGCGCACGTTGTTGATATCGGCACCGCCGGTCAGGTTCGGCAGCAGGCCGGCGCGGGCCTGGGGCACCACTTCCTTTTGCGCGCCGTACTGGGCACGGGCGGCGGCCAGGTCGGCGTTGTTGTCCACCGCTTCCTGGTAGACGCTGACCAGGTCGGTTTTGGCGGACAAGGGCGCTTCAGCTGCCCAGACCATTCCGTTGGTCGCACAAGACACGGCAAAAGCCAGTGAAAGTTTGCGCAGCATGAGGCGATCCCTAGTTTGAATATTACGATGATAATTTAGCGCCCAAGGCTAAGGCCGGCCATTCCTGGCGTCAAGCATTGTGGCGGCAACCGAGTGTAGTGGTGCTGACTCGGCGCAACAATCCCGCAATCACGCCATTCATCACGCTGAATGCACCGCCATTGGCAATTTGCCCACGGCATGGTCTAGACTGGCCGCGTTCTTGTCGGGGTGCCTTGTTGGAAGGCTGAGATCGGTAAATACCGGATCCCGTTGAACCTGATCAGGTTAGCGCCTGCGTAGGGAACAAGATTTCTCGTCACCCGGCGAGTCCTCTTGTGCTTCGTCCGGGATGTTGTTCGACAATCGAACAGCCTCGTGCGCCAAGCACAGCACTGGTTCCAGTGCGTCCGTCCGTCACAGGTTCGCTCCGACAATAATCCACCGCCTGGATATTGGAGCCCGTGATGACTACAAAATTAAAAAATACCGTGCATTTGAGTGAGTCGGCCAAAGTCGACTCCGGCTCCGTGCAGCCCTTTACCCGCTCGCAGAAGATCTACGTAGAAGGCACTCGCCCGGACATCCGTGTACCGATGCGACAAATCAGCCTGGACGTCACCCCCACCGATTTCGGCGGTGAGATCAACGCGCCGGTTACCGTGTATGACACCTCCGGCCCCTACACCGACCCCAACGTGATCATCGATGTGCGCAAAGGCCTGGGCGATGTGCGCTCGCCGTGGATCGAAGCGCGTGGCGACACCGAGCGCCTGCCGGGCCTCAGCTCGCACTTCGGCCAACAGCGCCTCAGCGACGCCGAGTTGACCGCGTTGCGCTTCGCCCATGTGAAGAACCCGCGTCGTGCCAAGGCCGGCGCCAACGTCACCCAGATGCACTACGCGCGCAAAGGCATCATCACCGCCGAGATGGAATACGTCGCCATCCGCGAAAACATGAAGCTCGAAGAAGCCCGCGCCAGTGGCCTGCTCGACCAGCAGCACGCCGGCCACAGCTTTGGCGCCAGCGTGCCGAAGATCATCACCCCCGAATTCGTGCGCGAAGAAATCGCCCGCGGCCGCGCGATCATCCCGGCCAACATCAACCACACCGAACTGGAACCGATGATCATCGGCCGTAACTTCCTGGTGAAGATCAACGGCAACATCGGCAACAGCGCCCTGGGTTCGTCCATCGAAGAAGAAGTGGCCAAACTGACCTGGGGCATTCGCTGGGGCTCGGACACGGTGATGGACCTGTCCACCGGCAAACATATTCATGAAACCCGCGAATGGATCATCCGCAATTCGCCGGTGCCGATCGGCACCGTGCCGATCTACCAGGCCCTGGAAAAAGTCGGCGGCGCCGCCGAGGACCTGACCTGGGAGCTGTTCCGCGACACCCTGATCGAACAGGCCGAGCAGGGCGTCGACTACTTCACCATCCACGCCGGCGTGTTGCTGCGCTACGTGCCGCTGACCGCCAAGCGCGTCACCGGCATCGTGTCTCGTGGCGGCTCGATCATGGCCAAGTGGTGCCTGGCGCACCACAAAGAGAACTTCACCTACACGCATTTCGACGAAATCTGCGAAATCATGAAGGCCTACGACGTCAGCTTCTCCCTCGGCGATGGCCTGCGCCCGGGTTCGATTGCCGACGCCAACGACGCCGCGCAATTCGGTGAGCTGGAAACCTTGGGCGAACTGACCAAGACCGCCTGGAAGCACGACGTGCAAACCATGATCGAAGGCCCTGGCCACGTGCCGATGCAGTTGATCAAGGAGAACATGGACAAGCAGCTCGAGTGCTGCGACGAAGCGCCGTTCTACACCCTCGGCCCGCTGACCACCGACATCGCGCCAGGCTACGACCACATCACCTCCGGCATCGGCGCGGCGATGATCGGCTGGTTCGGTTGCGCCATGCTCTGCTACGTCACGCCCAAGGAACACCTGGGCCTGCCGAACAAGGATGACGTGAAGACCGGGATCATCACCTACAAGATCGCCGCCCACGCGGCGGACCTCGCCAAAGGTCATCCGGGCGCGCAGATCCGCGATAACGCCTTGAGCAAGGCGCGTTTCGAGTTCCGCTGGGAAGACCAGTTCAACCTTGGCCTTGACCCCGACACCGCGCGTTCCTATCACGACGAAACCCTGCCGAAGGACTCGGCCAAGGTCGCGCACTTCTGCTCGATGTGCGGGCCGAAGTTCTGCTCGATGAAGATCACCCAGGAAGTGCGTGAGTACGCGGCCAACCAGCGCATTGAAGCGGTGGACGTGGATGTGGCCAAGGGCCTGGCCGAGCAGGCGGAGCGGTTCAAGCAGGAAGGCAGTCAGCTCTACAAAAAGGTCTGATTCGAGATCGTAGGCGCCTGTACCGGCCTTATCGGGGGCAAGCCCCCTCCCACATTACTCAAATTGTGGGAGGGGGCTTGCCCCCGATAGCGATCCGACAAACAACAAATGTTCCTCAGAGATAACCCCCTTGAGCATTCAACCGAGTACTTACTCCCCCGATATCGCAGTGCCGAGCGACAAAAGAGTCTTCGGCGCCCGCGACCTGTTCTCCCTGTGGTTCTCCCTCGGCATCGGCCTGATGGTCCTGCAGACCGGCGCCTTGCTGGCGCCGGGCCTGGGCTTGTCCGGTTCGTTGCTGGCGATTTCCCTTGGCACCCTGGTCGGCGTCCTGCTGCTGGCCGCCGTCGGCGTCATCGGCAGCGATACCGGCCTGTCCGCCATGGCCGCGCTCAAGCTCAGCCTGGGTGCCAAGGGCGCCAGCCTGCCGGCGTTGCTCAACCTGCTGCAACTGATCGGCTGGGGCTCGTTCGAAATCATCGTGATGCGTGACGCCGCGAGCCTGTTGGGCGCGCGGGCATTCAGCGACGGCAGCCTGTTGGCCAGCCCATTGCTGTGGACGCTGTTCTTCGGCGGTCTGGCGACCTTGCTGGCGGTCAGCGGTCCACTGACGTTTGTGCGTCAGGTCCTGCGCAAATGGGGTATCTGGCTGCTGCTCGCCGCCTGCCTGTGGCTGACCTGGAACCTGTTCGCCAAAGCCGACCTCGCCGCACTCTGGGCCAACGCCGGTGACAGTTCGATGCCGTTCGGCGGTGGGCTTTGATATCGCGATTGCCATGCCGCTGTCATGGCTGCCGCTGATTGCCGATTACTCACGCTTCGGCAAGCGCGCCAAAAACGTGTTCGGCGGCACGGCGCTGGGTTTCTTTATCGGTAATTTCTGGCTGATGAGCCTGGGCGTGGCCTACACCCTGGCGTTTGCGCCGAGCGGTGAGGTGAATGCGCTGTTGCTGGCGCTGGCCGGGGCTGGCCTGGGGATTCCGCTGCTGCTGATCCTGCTGGATGAGTCGGAAAATGCCTTTGCCGATATTCACTCGGCGGCGGTTTCCAGCGGCATGCTGTTGCGTTTGAAGGTGGAGCACCTGGCGTTGGCCATCGGCGTGATCTGCACGCTTATCGCCTGCTTTGCACCGTTGGCGCAATACCAGAACTTCCTGTTGCTGATCGGCTCGGTGTTCGCGCCGCTGTTCGGCGTGGTGCTGGTGGATCACTTTATCCTGCGTCGTCGTGGCCAGGGCGCTGTCGCCAACCTGCGTTGGCCGGCGCTGCTGGCTTGGCTGGGCGGCGTCGCGACGTATCACCTGTTGGCCAATCTTTATCCGGACATCGGCGCGACCCTGCCGGCGCTGGTGCTGGCAGGGCTGTTGCAGTTAATTCTGGCTAAAGCCTTCAGCGGCGTGCAGGCACCAGCTCAGGCTGGATGATGCCGTCCAGGCGTGAGTAGGGAATCTGCAATTCGACGTGGCCCAGGGCGTACGGCGCGATGGTGTTGGTAGGGTACTTGAGGATCACGCCCCCATAGGTCAGCGCCACGTTCGGGGTTTTCTGGAAGGGGTAGGTCTTCACATACTCCGGCTCCAGGCTCAGGCGGGTGCTGATCAGCCAGCTGTTGTGGGCCACCTGGGCGGCTTTCCAGAACGCATCTTCCTTGCCGGGCAGCAGCATGTCGGTCAGGGTCAGGGCCTTTTGCCGCTGGCGCGAATAGTTGATGAACGCACGGCCGGGCTCGCCGTGGGTGGCGCCCTGGTCCAGGTAGCTGGACAATTCGATGATCACCAAGCCGTCATGCTGTTCACGTACCTTGGCCTGCAAGTACATGCTGTTGCGTGGAGCGGCGGTTTTCAGGAATTGCTCGCGATAGGTCTCCAGGCTCGTCGGCAGGGGATCGCTTTGGGTCATTTCCAGCAGGCGCTGTTCAATCAATGCGTCCAGCTTGGGTTCCTTGGCAAAGTGCACGGTGTCGATATTCACCAGCGGGCAATCGGCGCTGGCGCAGCCCGGCTTGCTTTGCTCGGTGGCGTCGCGGGTGGCTTCCACCGGGGTTTTGTAACTCGGCTGGAACAGGCTCTGGCACGCGCCGAGGGTCAATGCGATGCAGGCCACGGAGGCGATTTTTAAAAGCGACATGTAAGTCCTTCGTCTATCGATAAGAGCGAAATTTGTGGAGCTTCGACTGCCAGCACGGCAGTCAGTTCGCCACTAAGCTGATTAGAGTGTGTTTGACGCCCGCCGTCTATCCCGGCAACTGGAAAGGGGCTGCATCCAGAGGCATGAGCGCGTTAGGATGGCGCCAATTGCGCAGGCTCAACGAGGAAGGGATATGACGGATTTTGCAAAATCGACGCCGAGCACAATCGAGATTGTTCAGCGCGACAATGCCTACCAGGGCTTCTACAAGCTTGATCGCGTGCAACTGCGCCACGAGAAGTTCGATGGCGGCATGAGCCGGGTGATCAACCGTGAAGTCTTTGTTCGTCATGATGCCGTGTGCGTGCTGCCCTACGACCCGCAGCGTGACGAAGTGGTGCTGATCGAGCAGTTCCGCGTCGGCGCCATGGGGCGTACCGACAACCCGTGGCTGGTAGAGATGGTCGCCGGCCTGATCGACAAGGATGAAGAGCCGGAGGAGGTTGCACACCGCGAAGCCGAGGAGGAAGCTGGGCTGACATTCTCCGCGCTGTGGCCGATCACCAAATATTTCCCGTCGCCCGGTGGCAGTACCGAATTTGTCCACTTGTACCTGGGCCGTTGCGACAGCTCGGGCGCGGGGGGCGTCCATGGATTGGAAGAAGAAGCTGAAGATATCCGCGTCACCGTGTGGGCCTTCGAAGATGCCCTGCAAGCGGTGCGCGACGGCAAAATTTCCAACGCAGCCAGCATTATCGCCCTGCAGTGGCTTGCGCTTAATCGCGCGGAAGTGAGGGGGTTATGGCAGTAAAGGCACGGGAACGTTATCGAGTCGACCTGATCGGGCTGCAAGCCGCCTGCGAGGCCAACTATGCGCGGCTGATGCGCCTGCTCCCCGACATGCGCCACGCCCCCGAGGCGCGGCGTATCGGCGTGACCCATGGCGACCAGATGCTCGGCGTGCTGGCCTTGGAAGTGATCGTCAACTGCCCGTACACCACCACCCTGCGCGTGCGCCAGGAGCACAGCCTGCCTTGGCTGCCGGTGCCGCAGCTGGAAGTGCAGGTGTACCACGACGCACGCATGGCCGAAGTGATCAGCGCCGAACATGCGCGGCGCTTTCGCAGCATCTATCCTTACCCCAACGTGTTCATGCACCAGCCCGACGAGAAAGCACAACTGAATGTGTTCCTCGGTGAATGGTTGAGCCACTGCCTGGCCCTGGGCCATGAGTTCGAAGCCGTGCGGTAGATGTGAACTGCGTCCGCTTCCTGGGTTTCCTCTTTGTGTCCTGCCCCAGCATAATCACGCCAAACGTCCATTCCTGCGATTGCCTTGGGAGAGCGCCTTGCCGAGCGTATCCACCGTGAGCCCCGATGCACCGGCCTTGCTGGTGCAACTGTCCGACAGCCACCTGTTTGCCGAGGCCGATGGCACGCTGTTGGGCATGAACACCCGTGACAGCCTGCAAAGGGTGATCGAGCTGGTGCGTGCGCAGCAGCCCCGGATCGACCTGCTATTGGCTACGGGGGATATTTCCCAGGACGGCACATTGGAGTCGTATCAGCAGTTTCGCGATATGACTGCGCCCATTGGCGCCCCGACGCGCTGGATTCCTGGCAATCACGACGAGCCGCAGATCATGGCCCACGCCGCCGTGCACAGCGACTTGCTGGAACCGGTGGTCGATATCGGCCATTGGCGTGTCACCCTGCTGGACTCCGCTGTACCCGGCTCTGTGCCCGGTTACTTGCAGGACAGCCAATTGCAACTGCTCGCCCAGGCCCTGAGCGAAGCGCCGAACCGTCACCATCTGGTGTGCTTCCACCATCATCCGGTGTCCATCGGTTGCGCCTGGATGGAACCCATTGGCCTGCGCAACCCGGAGGCCCTGTTTGCGGTGCTCGACCGTTTCCCGCAGGTGAGGGCGGTACTGTGGGGGCATGTGCACCAGGAAATCGACCACGAGCGCAACGGCGTGCGCCTGCTGGCGTCGCCGTCCACCTGCATCCAGTTCGCGCCGGGCAGCGAGGATTTCAAGGTCAGTGAACAGGCACCGGGCTACCGCTGGCTGCGCCTGCACGCCGACGGACGGTTGGAGACCGGGGTGGAGCGTGTCCAGGGCTTCGAATTTACCGTGGACTACGGCAGCAACGGCTATTGACTGTGGGATGGGGCTTGCCCCCGATGGCGGTGGATCAGTCACATCTAACAGTGCCTGACACTCCGCTATCGGGGGCAAGCCCACTCCCACATTGGATCTTCGGTGTATTGAGGGCTGAGGTCATCACACACGGCTTCGATCCCTGTAAACTGCGCCTCTTTGGCTGAGTCATGGAGAGCCCGGCATGTCCGCTTCGATCCTGTATATCCACGGTTTCAACAGCGCGCCGGCGTCCAACAAGGCCAGCCAGCTGATCACCGTGATGGACAACCTTGGCCTGGCCGGGCAACTGCGTGTACCGGCCCTGCATCACCATCCCCGTCAGGCGATTCCTCAACTGGAAGCCGCGATTGCCGAACTGGGTCGGCCACTGCTGGTCGGCAGCTCACTCGGCGGCTACTATGCAACCCATCTTGCCGAACGCCATGGCCTCAAGGCATTGCTGGTGAACCCGGCGGTCAGCCCCCATCGGATGTTCGACGGTTACCTGGGCACCCAGAAGAACCTCTACACCGATGAAACCTGGGAGCTGACCCACGACCACGTGACGGCCCTGGCCGAACTGGAAGTGCCGGCGCCCCAGGACGCCGCGCGGTATCAGGTGTGGTTGCAGACCGGGGATGAAACCCTGGATTATCGCCTCGCCCAGCAGTATTACCGGGCCTGTGCCTTGCGCATCCAGGCCGGCGGCGACCATGGTTACCAGGGTTTCGCCCGGCAATTACCGGCGATCTTGAGCTTTGCCGGTATTGGCGCAGATCAGTATCAATCCTTCGACTTTGCTGCACTGTAAAGTCGCAGGTCATTTTTTAATCGAACGACTCACGACGAGACCCCATGGCCACTCCCAGCGCTAGCTCTTATAACGCCGACGCCATCGAAGTCCTCTCGGGCCTCGACCCGGTGCGCAAACGCCCCGGCATGTACACCGACACCAGTCGGCCGAACCACCTTGCCCAGGAAGTCATCGACAACAGCGTCGACGAAGCCTTGGCCGGGCACGCCAAGTCGGTGCATGTCATTCTCCACGCTGACCACTCCCTGGAAGTGTCCGACGATGGTCGCGGCATGCCGGTGGACATCCACCCGGAAGAGGGGGTGCCGGGCGTCGAGCTGATCCTCACCAAGCTCCACGCGGGTGGCAAGTTCTCCAACAAGAACTACCAGTTTTCCGGTGGCCTGCACGGTGTGGGTATTTCCGTGGTCAACGCCCTGTCCACGCTGGTGCGGGTCAAGGTCAAGCGCGACGGCAACGAGTACCAGATGACCTTTGCCGATGGCTACAAAGCCACCGACCTGGAAGTGATCGGCACCGTTGGCAAGCGCAACACCGGCACCAGCGTGTACTTCGCGCCGGACCCGAAATACTTCGATTCGCCGAAATTCTCCATCAGCCGCCTCAAGCATGTGCTCAAGGCCAAGGCCGTGCTATGCCCGGGCCTGCTGGTGACCTTTGAAGACAAAGGCACCGGCGAGAAGGTCGAGTGGCATTACGAAGACGGCCTGCGTTCGTACCTGGAAGACTCCGTCAGCGACTTCGAGCGCCTGCCCAACGAGCCGTTCTGCGGCAGCCTGGCCGGTAATAAAGAGGCCGTGGACTGGGCGCTGCTGTGGTTGCCCGAGGGCGGCGATAGCGTGCAGGAAAGCTACGTCAACCTGATCCCTACGGCCCAGGGCGGCACCCACGTCAACGGCTTACGCCAGGGCCTGCTCGATGCCATGCGCGAATTCTGCGAATACCGCAGCCTGCTGCCACGCGGGGTGAAGCTGGCGCCGGAAGACGTGTGGGAGCGCATTGCGTTCGTGCTGTCGATGAAGATGCAGGAGCCGCAATTCTCCGGCCAGACCAAAGAGCGCCTGTCGTCCCGTGAAGCGGCGGCGTTTGTCTCTGGGGTGGTCAAGGATGCGTTCAGCCTGTGGCTCAATGAGCACCCTGAACTGGGCCTGGCCCTGGCTGAGCTGGCAATCAACAACGCCGGCCGTCGCTTGAAGGCCAGCAAGAAGGTCGAGCGCAAACGCATCACCCAGGGCCCGGCATTGCCCGGCAAACTGGCCGATTGCGCCGGGCAGGATCCGATGCGCTCCGAGCTGTTCCTGGTGGAAGGTGACTCCGCCGGCGGTTCCGCCAAGCAAGCGCGGGACAAGGAGTTCCAGGCGATCCTGCCGTTGCGCGGCAAGATCCTCAACACCTGGGAAGTCGATGGCAGCGAAGTCCTGGCCAGCCAGGAAGTGCACAACATCGCCGTGGCCATTGGGGTAGACCCGGGCGCGGCGGACATGAGCCAGTTGCGCTACGGCAAGATCTGCATCCTCGCCGACGCCGACTCCGACGGCCTGCACATCGCCACGCTGTTGTGCGCGCTGTTCGTCCAGCACTTCCGCCCGCTGGTGGATGCCGGCCACGTCTACGTCGCCATGCCGCCGCTGTACCGGATCGACCTGGGCAAAGAGATTTACTACGCCCTGGATGAAGCCGAGCGCGATGGCATCCTCGACCGCCTGGTGGCCGAGAAGAAGCGCGGCAAGCCACAGGTCACGCGATTCAAAGGCCTGGGTGAAATGAACCCGCCGCAACTGCGCGAAACCACCATGGACCCGAACACCCGGCGCCTGGTGCAGTTGACGCTGGGCGACGATTTCGCCGCCACCTCGGAAATGATGGACATGCTGCTGGCGAAGAAACGCGCGCCGGACCGCAAGTCCTGGCTGGAATCCAAAGGCAACCTGGCCGAGGTTCTGGGCTGATGCGCACAGGTTTCGCCCTGGCGATCCTGATGTTGAGCAGTTTGGCGGCCGCCCAGGTGGCTGCCGCGCCTGCGGCCGAGCTCAAGCTGGTGTCCGAACACCCGGTGGACGGCATGCGCGGCGGCAACCTGTCGGGCCTGGCGTTGTGCGGTAACGAGTTGTGGACGGTTTCCGATCGTGACGACGACCAGATCTACCGCCTGGATACAAGCGAGACGACTTGGAAGGCCGAAACCGTGAAGATCGACGTGCCGCCGGTGCCCGAGTCCGGCTTGCCCTGGGGGTTGCGTTCGCGCACCAAGGCAGCCTCGCTCATTCGCGGTGGCGACCTGGATTTTGAAGGTATCACCTGCGATGCCGCCGGTAACCGCTACATTGTCAGCGAAGCCCATGCGGCGGTGCTGCAAGTGCCGGTTACGGGGGCGCCGGACTGGTTGAGGATCGCACCGGGCATGGTGCGTGAGGCCCGGGCCAGCGGCCTGTTGCTGCACTTCAATGCATTGTTTGAAGGCCTGGCGATCAATCCTGAAGGCAATCAGATCTGGCTGGCGGCTGAGCGTGAACGGCGTGGCCTGATTTCCATCAAGCGTCCGCAAAGCCTCTGGGACTGCGATGGTCCGTGCGTGTTATTGAGCGAGGCGGGCACCGAGATGCAGCCTGCCCAGGTGCCCAAGGCCAAGGCGGTCGCCAGGAATTTTTCGGATGTGGCGCTGTTTCAGGGCAAATTGTTCACGCTCGAAAGCAGCCAATACCAGCTGTGCCGCCGCGATGCCGTCACAGGGGCTGTCGAGCAATGCTGGTCATTTGCTTCCGAGATGCTCACGCCGCAACGCCGATACGATCAGCCCTACGGCCTGGCCGAAGCGTTGGTGGTGGACGCCGATGGCGCCTGGATCGGTCTGGACAACAATTTCGGCCCACGTGCCGATGGTGAAAAACGCCCCATGGTCTATCGTTTTGCCGCCCCTGTGGGTGGCTGGAGCGCCAAGCCATGAGCCAACACTTTTTTGAATTGACCCGGTGCCGTGGCATTTCCGCTGCGCCATACCCAAGCATGATGAGGCCCGCATGAGTGACATCCTCGCAGACAGCTTAGACGGCGTAGAACGCCGGTCGCTGGCTGACTTCACCGAAAATGCCTACCTCAACTACTCCATGTACGTGATCATGGACCGTGCCTTGCCGCATATCGGCGACGGCCTGAAGCCCGTACAACGGCGCATCATCTACGCCATGAGTGAGTTGGGCCTGGACGCTGATTCCAAGCACAAGAAATCGGCACGTACCGTCGGTGACGTACTCGGTAAGTTCCATCCCCACGGCGACTCGGCGTGCTACGAAGCCATGGTGCTGATGGCCCAACCGTTCAGCTATCGCTACACGCTGGTGGACGGCCAGGGTAACTGGGGTGCGCCGGATGATCCCAAGTCCTTCGCTGCCATGCGATACACCGAAGCGCGCCTGTCGCGTTACTCGGAAGTCTTGCTGAGCGAACTGGGGCAGGGCACCGCCGACTGGGGGCCCAACTTCGACGGCACGCTCGACGAGCCACTGGTGTTACCGGCACGTTTGCCGAATATCCTGCTCAATGGCACCACCGGTATTGCGGTGGGTATGGCCACTGACGTACCGCCGCACAACCTGCGTGAGGTCGCCACGGCCTGCGTGCGTTTGCTGGATGAGCCCAAAGCCACGGTTGAACAGCTCTGCGAGCACATCCAGGGCCCGGACTATCCGACCGAAGCGGAAATCATCACACCGCGCGCCGACCTGCTGAAAATGTACGAAACCGGCAAGGGCTCGGTGCGCATGCGCGCCGTGTACCACATCGAGGATGGCGACATTATCGTTACCGCGCTGCCGCACCAGGTGTCGGGCGCCAAGGTGCTGGAGCAGATCGCCGCGCTGATGCAGGCCAAACCGTCGAAACTGCCGCAGGTGGCCGACCTGCGTGACGAGTCCGACCACGAGAACCCATGCCGCATCGTGATCATCCCGACCAACAGCCGGGTCGACCACGAAGTGTTGATGCAGCATCTGTTTGCCAGCACGGACCTGGAGTCCAGCTACCGGGTCAACGTCAACATCATCGGCCTGGACGGCAAGCCGCAGTTGAAGAACCTGCGCAACCTGCTGGTGGAGTGGCTGGAGTTCCGGGTGCAGACCGTGCGTCGCCGCCTGCAATTCCGCCTCGACAAGGTCGAGCGCCGCCTGCACCTGTTGGACGGCTTGCTGATTGCCTACCTCAACCTGGATGAAGTGATCCATATCATCCGTACCGCCGAGCACCCGAAAGCCGAGCTGATCGCGCGGTTTGAGCTGAGCGAGATCCAGGCTGACTACATCCTCGATACCCGCTTGCGTCAATTGGCGCGACTGGAAGAGATGAAGCTGCGCGACGAACAGGACGCGCTGCTCAAGGAGCAAGCCAAGCTGCAAGCCCTGCTGGGCAGTGAGGCCAAGCTGAAGAAACTGGTGCGCAGCGAGCTGATCAAAGACGCCGAAACCTACGGTGACGAGCGTCGTTCGCCAATTGTGCAGCGTGCCGAGGCGAAAGCCCTGACAGAAACCGAGCTGCTGCCAAACGAGAAAATTACTGTCGTTCTGTCGGAAAAGGGTTGGGTTCGATCCGCCAAGGGGCATGATATTGACGCCACTGGTCTGTCGTACAAGGCCGGTGACGGGTTCAAGACCGCTGCGGCCGGGCGTTCCAACCAGTTTGCGGTGTTTATCGATTCCACCGGGCGCAGTTATTCGGTGCCGGCTCACACCTTGCCATCCGCACGGGGACAGGGCGAGCCGTTGACCGGGCGTCTGACGCCGCCGCCAGGGGCGAATTTCGAATGTGTGCTGCTGCCGGACGACGATGCGCTGTATGTGATCGCGTCCGACGCGGGTTACGGTTTCGTGGTCAAGGGTGAAGACCTGCAGGCCAAGAACAAGGCGGGCAAGGCGTTGCTGAGCTTGCCCAACAACGCCAAGGTGATCCTGCCGCGGCCGGTGGATGATCGTGAGAGCAACTGGCTGGCGTCGGTGACCACCGAAGGGCGTTTGCTGGTGTTCAAGATCAGCGACCTGCCGCAGTTGGGCAAAGGTAAAGGCAATAAGATCATCGGTATTCCCGGCGAGCGGGTGGCCAGTCGCGAAGAGTACGTGACCGACATCGCGGTGATCCCGGAAGGCGCGACCCTGGTGCTCCAGGCCGGCAAGCGTACGCTGTCGCTACGCCCTGACGACCTTGAACATTACAAGGGCGAACGTGGTCGGCGTGGTAACAAACTGCCTCGAGGCTTCCAGCGAGTGGATGCCTTGCTGGTAGAAGCGCCGGTTTAACGCGTTTTAGAGCTCTCGATCTACGATTTAACGCGTAGATCGATGCTTTGGCGCTGGAGTCATGGCGCATATTCACGGATGATATGGCCTTTCCAGCGCCGGCGTGGCCGAGCGTGTTTAGGTTATTTTTAGTATTACATTGTGGTTCGCCTTGTGGCAGCCACCTGGATGGGATGATGACTGCTCCACGCCTTCCTTTTATTTTCATGCTCGCTGGCCTGTTGGGGCTGGCGGGCTGCAGCACGCACCAACCGGTGTCGCTGTACCAGCTGGACAGCGGAAGCCCGGCTCAACCTGCACAGTCCGCCGGCATGGCCGTCCTGCTCGGCCCGGTGGTCGTAGCCGACTACCTGCAACGCGAAACCCTCCTGCAACGTCAGAACGATGGAAGCCTGCAAGGTTCCACCGATGGCCGTTGGGCGGGGAGTTTGTCCTCTGATATCAATCAGTTGATGTTGCGCCAGGTGGCGGGTCAGTTGGACAGCCAGCGGGTGGTCCTGGCACCAGGGCCCTCCGGGTTCACGCCTGATGTACAGGTGTTGCTGACCATTACCCGGCTTGACTCCGGCACGTCGCAACCGGCCATCCTCGATGCGCAATGGCGCTTGATCGACCGTCGTGGGCAGGTGCGTGATAACCGTATCGTGCACTTGCAGGAACAGCACACCGGTTCCACTGCGTCCCAGGTCCAGGCCCAGGGCGTGTTGTTGCAGCATTTGGCGCAGCAGTTGTCGGTGGCGCTCAAGCCATTGGCCAACCAACCGCCGATTGCCGAAGCGCCGCGCAAGCAAAGCGCGCCGGCGCAGGCCAGGCCGGCAGAGCCGCAAAAGCCGAAGATGCCGATGGCTACGCCGATCCGTACGGATATGGAAGTGTTCAGGTTCTGACCTGAATCGCGCACAAACAAAAGGCCCGCTGATTAAGCGGGCCTTTTTGTTTGTGCGCAATTTGAGCCAGGCTGCGGACCCAATGTGGGAGGGGGCTTGCCCCCGATAGCGGTAGTTCAGTTAATGATGTGTTAACTGATACTCGGCTATCGGGGGCAAGCCCCCTCCCACATGAGTCCTACCGTTTTATTTGGCGCGGGTCTCATGCATCCGCGCCAACTGCCGCTCCAGCATCGACGGATACGGCTCCATCAATCGCTCCACACAACTGGCCCCCTCGGGGCTGGCAATCGGGCGGATACGCGCGCGTTGGCGGATCAGCGTGTCTTCACTGATCTTGCGCTCCACCAGCAGCAGGTTGCGGCTGTGTTGGGACAGGGCCAGGGCGTCCTGGGCGATTTCGGTGAGCAGCAGGTCGATCTGGCTTATGCCGAACAGATCGTCGCCCACTGTCAGGCCAAGCTGCAGTTGCAGGGTAATGCCGCTGTCCGCCACTTCGATCTGCAATTCATGACCCAGGGCACGCAGCAACTCGCCGCAGCAGATGGCGTTGGTCAGGTAGTCTTCACCGCTGTCTTCACTGTGGAACAGCATCAGCGTGCTGCCATCGTTCAGGGTGTGCAATTCGCTCTGGTACAGCGAAGCGGCCTGGTCGAGGCAGTCACGGTAGCGTTCCAGCAACTCGGTCAGGCGTGCGCGTGGCAGGCGACGGAGTTGATCCTGTGCTCCCAGTTGCACCGCCAGAACGGCGCTGTACTGGGGTTCCGCACTCTTTACCGGAGCCGGTTTGGCGGCGACGGCCGGGGCGCTGGCCGAGGTGTCGCGCAGATCGGCGAACGGGTCTTCGTCGTCCAGCTCGTCCTCTTCGGCTTTGAACGCCTGGCGAGTGGCAGGTTTGAGGCCTGCGACCGGGGCGTCTTCCACTTCAAACTCAGGCTCATCGTCGAACTCAGGCTCGGGCTCAATCTCGCGCACCACCGGTTCCGGGGCGAAGCTGGCGTGCAGCTGGCGAGCGAGGTCGCCTATTTCGTCCTGGCGATCAGTGGCCGGAGTATGTTCGTCGATGTCCCGCAGCCAGATGCGCAGTTGCATCAAGGGCGTAGAGATATGCCGTCCCAGGCGCAGGCTCAGGGCCAGGGCCAGGGCCAGCAGGATCGCGCTGAGAATGCCCATGCTTTGCAGGCTGATGGTCATCGGCTGCTGGAATTGCTGCATGTCGAGGCTGATGCGCAGTTGGCCGGCCTTCACATCCTGAAACGTAATATTGCTCGAATACAGGCCTTCGGCTTCACCCAGCAGGCCGTTTTTCGGGCGTTGCCCGGCTTCGGCCATGATCCGGTTGTCCACGCTGTAGATGGCGGCGTGGGCCACCAGCGGGTTCTTGGTCAGGTTGTTGAGCAGTACGTTGAGGCTGAGGATGTCGTTGGACACCAGCAACTCAGTCGCCGAGGTGGCGGTCTGGGTCGTCAGGCTCTCGCCCAGGGCGTCGGCTTGTTCGTGCATGGCCTGCTTGAACTGCAATCCCATCACGCAGGCGTAGATCACCAGGGCCAGGGCGACCAGGATCACGTTATGGCTGGCGATGCGTAATGCGATCGGTACACGGCGGTGGCGCAGTGCCCGGAAGATCAGCAGGAAGAAGTTATCGGTTTTTACTGGCGTGGGCCGGTTCACTTGCGCTCGGCTCTTGGTCCGTGAAGTTGACGCGCAGTATAGCGACAGCCCCATGACCGGCAAAGCGCTGGCTGTGCCCGATGGTCACTGAAAGTGGGTAGAATGCGGTTTTTTTCCAGCCTGGGGGTGCGCCTTGCGCGAAATTGTCCTGATTAACATCACTGGGGAAGACCGCCCGGGTCTGACCGCAGCCATAACCGGCGTTCTGGCCCAGGGTGGTGTGAACATTCTCGACATCGGCCAGGCGGTGATCCACGACACCCTGTCGTTCGGCATCCTGGTCGAGATCCCGAGCACCGAGCAGGCGTCTTCGGTGCTCAAGGACATCCTGTTTACGGCCTACAAGCTGGACCAACAGGTGCGTTTCACCCCGGTGTCCGAAGAGGATTACCGGCAATGGGTTGCCGGCCAGGGCAAGAAGCGCCACATCGTGACGCTGCTGACCCGCAAGGTCACCGCCGAGCAACTGCAGCGCGTCAGCTCCATCACCGCGCAATATGGCCTGAATATCGACCATATCGACCGTTTGTCGGGTCGTATGCCATTGGACACGCCGGCCGACAAGGGCAAGGGCTGCATCGAGTTCTCCGTGCGCGGTGAACCGGCCGACCCGCAGGCCCTGCGTGCCGAGTTCCTCAGCGTGGCCCAGGAGCTGAACGTCGATATCGCCTTCCAGGAAGACTCGCTGTTCCGCCGCAACCGCCGCCTGGCAGTGTTCGACATGGACTCGACGCTGATCGAGGCTGAGGTCATCGACGAGCTGGCCAAGGCCGCGGGTGTTGGCGAGCAGGTGTCGCAAATCACCGAGCGCGCCATGGCCGGTGAACTCGACTTCCGCGCCAGCTTCAAGGAGCGCCTGGCGCTGCTCAAGGGCCTGGACGTGAGCGTGCTGGACTCCATCGGCGCTTCCCTGCGCCTGACCGAGGGCGCCGAAACCCTGTTCGCCGAACTCAAGCGCCTGGGCTACAAGACCGCCATTCTGTCCGGCGGCTTCACCTACTTCGCCAAGCAATTGCAGGCCAGGCTGGGTATCGACTATGTGTTCGCCAACGAGCTGGAAGTGGTGGATGGCAAGGTGACCGGCGTGGCGGTGGAGCCGATTGTCGACGCACAGCGCAAAGCGGATCTGCTCAAGGAATTGGCTCACAAGGAAGGGTTGCGTCTGGAGCAGACCATTGCAGTCGGCGACGGGGCGAATGACTTGCCGATGCTGGCGATTGCCGGGTTGGGTGTGGCGTTCCGGGCCAAGCCGTTGGTAAAGCAATCGGCCAAGCAGGCGATTTCGACGCTGGGGCTGGACGGTGTGTTGTACCTGCTGGGCTTTCGCGATCGCGACGGTCAGCTGTAACTCGATCTCACAGTAGGAATACAGTTAAAAATGTGGGAGGGGACAAGCCCCCTCCCACATTTGCTCTGTACTGAATTCAAATCAGGCTTTTGGCAGTGCAATACCCTCGCCCATCTGCACTGGCGTACCCGCCGCCAATTCTTCAGCCCACTTCACCTGATCCGGCCCGAACAGCACAACCGCCGTCGATCCCAGCTTGAAGCGCCCCAGCTCGGCACCTTTTTCCAGGTGGATCGGCGCACGTGCAGCTTCGTCGTAGCGGAAGGTTTTCAGCTCGCGCTTTGGCGGTGTCACCAAGCCGGCCCATACGGTTTCAATCGACGCCACAATCATCGCGCCCACCAATACCACGGCCATCGGGCCGCGTTCGGTGTCGAAGATGCAGGCAACGCGCTCGTTACGTGCGAACAACTCGGGTACGTTTTCAGCGGTGGTCTGGTTGACCGAAAAGATGCGTCCAGGAATGTAGACCATCTCGCGCAGCGTGCCGGCCAACGGCATGTGCACGCGGTGGTAGTCCTTCGGTGAGAGGTAGATGGTGGCGAAGTCGCCGCCCATGAACGGTGCAGCTACGGCCGCATCGCCACCCAGCAGTTCCAGCACGCTGAAGCTGTGGCCCTTGGCCTGGAATACGCGGCCATGTTCGATCGAGCCCAGTTGGCTGACCGCGCCATCGGCAGGGCTCAGCACCGCGCCTGGGGTTTGATCCAGCGGGCGGGCGCCGTCTTTCAGGGCGCGGGTGAAGAAGGCGTTGAAGTGCTCATAGGCGCTCAGGTCTTCAACCAGGGCCTGGGACATGTCCACTTGATAGCGCTTGGCAAACCAGGCGGTGAAGGCATTCTTGAACCAGCGCACGCGGCACTCGGCGATACAACCTGCCAGGCGCGACAGCAAGTGGTGCGGCAGCAAGTATTGGCTGAGGATAAACAACTGCTTTTTCATAACTGTCCTTAAACCTTAAATCTCGACGGGGGTGTCGGGGTGGTTGCCCCATTCGCCCCAGGAACCGGCATAACCTTTGACTCGCGGATAACCGAGCGCCTTGGCCACCAGGTAGGTGAAGCCAGAGCGGTGGTGAGTCTGGCAGTGAGTGATGATTTCTTTATCTTTGGTCAATCCGAGGTCTTCGAGAATCTGCGGCATGTCACGGCGGATACGCAGGTTGCGTGCCTTGTCCATGCCGGCGGTCCATTCGAAGTTGACCGCGCCGGGGATATGCCCGCCTTTGGCAGCGAGGACCTTCTCGCCGGAGTATTCCAGCGGCCCGCGAGCATCCCAGATGCCCAGGTCGGCAGCACCCAGCCGGCTTTGCAGGTATTCACGCGTGGCGGTGGGGCCTTCGTGCAGCGTGAGGCTGACCGGGCCACCGACAGGCGCGGGCACGTCGGTGGATACCGGGTGGTGTTCTTCCAGCCAGGCCAGCAGGCCGCCATCCAGGTAGTGGTATTTCTGGTGGCCGATCACGTCGAGCATCCAGATAAAGCGCCCGGCCCAGCCGCCGCCTTCGTCGTCATAGACCACGTAGGTTGCATCCGGGGTGTGGCCCAGTTCGCCGAACAGTTTTTCCAGGTCCGCCTTGCTGGGCAGCAGGCCGGGCGCCGGCGGCTGGCCCAGTTGGGTGCGCTTGGGGTCAACGAAATGCGCGCCGGGGATATGCCCTTCGGCGTAGCGGGCAGCGCTGGTGAGGTCCACCAGAATCAGGTGTTCGGCACCGAGGCGACCAATCAGGTCGCTGGATTCGATCACCAGCGGCAAGCCAGAGAAGTCAGGCATGTGAGGTCTCCTGGGCACAAATGTTGGCGATAAAAGAGGGCGATTGTAGCGCAAGCATCAGGCGCTGCGGTTGGTAAAGCAGTGCAGGGCTTTTTCGATGCATTGGGCGGTTTTGCCGAAGGCCTGCACGGTGGTTTCCGAGAACGGCCCCCCACCCTGGTCGGCCACCATCAGCATCACCACCTTGCCATTGCAGCTCAGGGAGCGCAGCAGCAGGTGTTCGCCGGTGAACAGACGGCGCAGGATCGGCGGCAGCAAGGCTGAGAACTGGGCATGGTTTTCGGGGTTGAGGCGCACCTGGGCGGACTTTTCCAGCAGGCGTTGCAGCAAGGTGCTGTTGACCACGTCCAGGCTCAGGTTGGCGGCGTCCTTGGGCAGGCCATCGACCTGGTGCACGCGCAAGGTGCTCATGGCGCGATCGGCCATCAACAGCATGACCCGTTGCATGCCGCTGGCGACCAAGGCCTCCTTGGCGCAGGTGGTCAGGTGCATCGCGTTGGCAAAGCGGCTCGGTTCCACCAACAGTTCAGTGCAGCGCTTGCGCCACACGGCCAGGGCCTCGGCGGTGGGCGGTGGCGCCGGCAGCAGGCCGCGATGGATCTTCGCCACGTGCCACGGCCAGATCAGCGATAGCGCCGGGTGCCAGAGGTCGGGCATCAGGGTGGTACGGGCACTGGTGACGGCTTGTTGGTGGACCAGTTGCTGCACCTCACCCAACGGTTGTTGCAGGTACAGCGCTGTGAGCAACTGCCAGCGTTCGGTGTGCGGGCAGGTCCAGGATTCCTGGGCCGACATCGCCAGGCCGTTGGCCAGCAACACGGTATTGGCCGGCTGGTTCAGCCAGCGCCGCAGATTGGGTTCAGCGTCGAGCAATTGCTGATGGCGCAGCGGGTCGTCTTCACGAGCGATATGCAGGGCCTTGACCAGCAGGCGCTGCTCGCTCATCAGCAACTTATAGCCCTGGGACACCCAGATCGGCAGGTGCCAGGCTTCGGTCATGCCGACGCAAAGGTCCAGCAGGCGTACGCCGAACAATTCCTGCTCGACCGTGCGGGCTGATTGGCCCTTGTGGATAACCCGCAGCTCCCACTCCTCCAGAAGCTTGGGGTAGGCCACCGCCATCGGCCACAGTGGCGACAGGAACAACAGGCTGCCCCAGTGGATGTCTTGCCACAGCCGCGCCAGGCGACTGCCGAACAAACCGTTGGCCTGCTGCGACGCGTGCTGGCTGACCAGCAACAGTTGGCGCAACGCCACGGGGATCTCGTTGGCCGGCACCGAGGGCAGGCGTGCCAGCAGTTCTTCGGCGCGCTTGAGGCCCAGGCGGTTGAGCGCCACTTCCAGGTTTTCCGCCGGTTCCGCCAGGCTGCCATGGGTGTGGCTGTTGGCCTCGCGCATCACGCTGAGCACCAGGGCCGGGCTGCTTTGCATCAGTTCGGCAATATCCCGCAATGAACTGCGGTTATCGCGGATGCCTTTGCACACACGGTCGTGACTGGCCTGGGGAACGGGCAGCAGCACTTCGTCCAGGCGCTTGATCCAAGCGGCGAGAGAGTTGGGTTTTGCAGTTGGGACTGTCGTTTCATTAGCCATGATTGGGGCGCGATCATCACTTGCGGTCTACACGCCCGGAGCGGGCCGAACTGGCTTTTCGCCTTAACGGGCTATAGTCTGGCGCAGTTTTGCCGATAAGTAGAACAAGAGTTTTCTGCTACACCCAATATGTCCATGAACCCGACGGCGCAAGTACTCATCTCCTATGGCTAAAATTATCGGCATCATCGTCGTCTTCGCAAGCGTGCTCGGCGGGTACGTCCTGTCCCACGGTAAAATCGCTGCGCTGATCCAGCCTTTCGAGGTGATGATCATCGGCGGTGCGGCGCTGGGTGCATTCCTGCAGGCCAACCCCGGCTACATGACCATGCACGTGATCAAGAAGTCGCTGGGCATGTTCGGTTCACGCTTTACCCATACCTTCTACCTGGAGGTGTTGGGCCTGGTCTACGAGATCCTCAACAAGAGCCGTCGCGAAGGCATGATGGCCATCGAGGCCGATATCGAAGACGCTGCCGCCAGCCCGATTTTCGCCAAGTACCCGGCCGTGCTCAAGGACGAGCGCATGACCGCCTACATCTGTGACTACCTGCGCATCATGTCCTCCGGCAACATGGCCCCCCATGAGCTGGAAGGCCTGTTCGACATGGAGTTGTTCAGCCTTAAAGAAGAGCTGGAGCACCCCTCCCACGCTGTGACCGGCATCGCCGATGGTATGCCGGGTTTCGGTATCGTCGCGGCGGTACTCGGTATCGTGGTGACCATGGCGTCCCTGGGTGAGGGCGACCAGGCCGCTATCGGCATGCACGTGGGTGCAGCGCTGGTCGGTACCTTCTTCGGTATTCTGGCGGCCTATGGCTTCTTCGGCCCGCTGGCGACTTCCCTGGCCCATGACGCCAAGGAAGAAGTGAACCTGTACGAATCGATCAAGGCCAGCCTGGTTGCTTCCGCTTCCGGCATGCCGCCGTCGCTGGCGGTGGAGTTCGGTCGTAAAGTGCTGTACCCCAAGCATCGCCCAAGCTTCGCCGAGCTGGAACAAGCGGTTCGCGGTCGCTAAGCCATGGAGAACAACCAGCCGATAATCATCAAGCGCGTCAAGCGCTTCGCTGCGGGGCACCATGGTGGCGCCTGGAAAATCGCCTTCGCCGACTTTGCGACGGCGATGATGGCGTTCTTCCTGGTGCTGTGGCTGATGTCCACCGCCACGCCCGAACAGAAGATCGCCATTGCCGGTTACTTCAAGGACCCGATTGGCTTTTCGGAAAGCGGCACGCCCTTTGTGATCGACCTGGGCGGTTCGCCGCAGTTGGCGCCTGAGCGCACCATCAACCCCGAAGTCAAGACTGAAGCGCCTCAGGAAAAAATCCCGATCGAGCGCGATACTGTCGAGTCGATGGCCGAACAGGTCGAGCAGGAGCGCCTTGAGCTGTTGCTGCAGGAGCTGCAGAACAAGGTCGAGGAAAACCCGCAACTGCTGAAGTTCAAGGACCAGATCTCCTTCGAAATCACGCCTGAAGGCCTGCGCATCCAGATCACCGACGCCGCCAACCGGCCTATGTTCGACTCCGGCAGCGCGCGTTTGAAGCCGTACTTCGAAGACATCCTGCTGGCCATGGCCGATACCATCAAAGCGGTACCCAACAAGATCAGCATCAGCGGCCACACCGACGCCAAGCCTTACGCGGGCCAGGGGGATTTCGGCAACTGGGAACTCTCGGCCAACCGCGCCAACGCCGCACGCCGTGCGCTGGTGGCCGGCAGCTATCCGGATGCGCAGGTGGCGCGGGTGGTGGGTTTTGCTTCGTCGCAGCTGTTTGATCATCAAGACCCGTTCAACCCGGTCAACCGCCGGATCGACATCGTGGTGCTGACCAAAAAGGCCCAGCGTGCGATTGAAGGTGACCAGCCGCCAGCGCCGCAACCTACTCCGGGGGCCGGCGCACCGGGTGAAGTACCGGCCGACCCGAACGCCATTCCGCCAGGGCAGGAGCCGTTGCCGGCGCATGAGTTGCGCCAGAAGCTGAACCTGTTTGATGACGGTGGGGTGAAGGATCCTACGGTGCCCAAGACGGGTTCTTAAGCTGCCGAAGCTGCTTCACTCATGAAAACGCCCCGATACTGATCGGGGCGTTTTCTTTTGCAGTCATAGCGGGAGGTAGGCTTTGACGCCTTTGATCACGCCTCGCATGTCATCGGTGCACAGGCGCGGTACGAAGTACTCCCGCCCTGTGGCTCGCGTCTTTCTATGGAGCTTGCTTCGCCCCTTCTGCGCCGCTGGATCAACCCCGAAGAGGATCCAGACTCCTGCCAGCTTGCGCTGGTGACGGAGCAATTATGCGCATCAGGAATTCCGAATTCAGGCTGGCTCGTGTCGGTGGGCCGTCCAGTTGTCCTGAATTCTTGATGTCAGACCCCGTTAAATCAATGGACGAGGCCATGCTGTGCCGTGCTTTATGTGTATCAAGGCATGGCGGTTTTAGTAACTGCTCTCCGGCAAGCTCGCAATAATCGACCGATAGCTGTTCATCCGCTGCTGCTGCACGCGCCCATCCTCCAGCGCCTTGAGCAACGCACAGCCCGGTTCGCGGTCGTGTTTGCAGTCGCGGAAGCGGCAGGTGCCGATCAGGTCGTTGAACTCGATGAAGCCCGCTTCCACATCACTGCGGCTGACGTGGCCGAGGCCGAATTCGCGGATGCCGGGGGAGTCGATCAGTTCGCCACCGCCGGGGAAGTGGAATAACCGCGCGGTGGTGGTGGTGTGGGTGCCCTGGCCGGACAGTTCCGACAGCGGACCTACGCGGGTGTCGACTTCCGGCAGCAGGCTGTTGACCAGCGAGGACTTACCCACGCCGGACTGGCCCACAAACACGCTGATGCGCCCGTCCAGCTGCTGTTGCAGCTGTTCCATGCCATTACCGTGATGCGCCGAAACCTCCAGCACCGGGTAACCCAGGGTGCGATAGACCGCCAGCAGGGCGTTGAGTGCCGGGGCATTCTGCTCGTCGATCAGGTCGAATTTGTTCAGCAGCAACAGCGGGCGGATGCCGGCGTGTTCGGCCGCCACCAGGTAGCGGTCGATCAGGTTGGCATGGGGCTCGGGCAGCGGCGCGAACACGATCACGATCATGTCGACGTTGGCCGCCACCGGCTTGAGCTGGCCGCGGCTATCGGGGCGGCGCAGTTCGGTGGTGCGCGGCAGTTGGGCGACGATTACGCCGATACCCTGGTTGCCAGCACGCCACACAACCCGGTCACCAGTGACCAGCGCCGGCAGGTTGGCGCGCAAGTGGCAGCGGAACACCTGGCCGGCGAGTTCGCCTTCGAGCGCCTCGACTTCGACCTGCACGCCGAAGTGCGCGATCACCAGGCCTGTTTGTTCAGGGCCGAGGTCGCCGCCCTCGAGCGCTTCCACGGCGGAGGATTCACGTTTGGCGGCGCGCGCGGCGCGTTCGCCCTGAATCTTTTCGATGCGCCAGTTTTGGCGACGGTTGAGCTGGCGTTTGGCCATTGGTGTTCCGTGTCGATAATGCAAAGGTTGGGTAAAACGGTCGCGAGTCTAGCACGGCCCCGCCTGCTAAACTGCGCAGCTACGCCAAGGTGCCAAGAGAATCAACCCATGCAAAACCCACAGAACCTGATTTGGATCGATCTGGAAATGACCGGTCTGAACCCCGACACCGACGTCATCATCGAGATGGCGACCATTGTCACCGACAGCAACCTCAACACCTTGGCCGAAGGTCCGGTGATCGCCATCCACCACAGCGATGCCGTACTCGCCACCATGGACGAGTGGAACACCCGCACCCACGGTAACTCCGGCCTGACCCAGCGCGTGCGTGACAGCCGCATCAGCATGGCCGAAGCCGAAGCCGAAACCATCGCCTTCCTGGAAAAATGGGTGCCCAAGGGCAAGTCGCCGATCTGCGGCAACAGCATCTGCCAGGATCGCCGCTTCCTTTATACGCATATGAAAGCGCTGGAAAGCTACTTCCACTACCGCAACCTGGATGTGTCCACGCTTAAAGAGCTGGCGGCGCGCTGGGCGCCGGAAGTGAAGGACAGCTTCCATAAAGGCAGCACGCACCTGGCGCTGGATGATATTCGCGAGTCGATTGCCGAGTTGCAGCACTACCGCAAGCATTTCATCAAGGCTTGAATTCCTTCACTGGTGAGCCGGTTTTTTGTGGCGGGCGGGCTAGCCCCGCGTTGGGCTGCGAAGCAGCCCTAATACTGCCAACACACCTCTCCAAACAGATATGATTGCCGGCTTTGGGGCTGCTGCGCAGCCCAACGCGGGGCTAGCCCGCTCGCCACAGTTTTGCAAGGATCGCCCTCATGCTGCTGATGCTCTACCTCATCGCCATCACTGCCGAAGCCATGACCGGTGCGCTGTCGGCTGGGCGGCGAGGCATGGACTGGTTTGGCGTCGTGCTGATCGCCTGCGTGACGGCACTGGGTGGTGGTTCGGTGCGCGATGTGTTGCTGGGGCATTACCCGCTGACTTGGGTCAAGCACCCGGAATACCTGGTGCTGACCTCCGTCGCCGCGCTGGTGACGATCTTCATCGCCCCGCTGATGCGCCGCCTGCGTTCGTTGTTCCTGGCATTGGACGCCCTGGGCCTGGTGGCCTTCACCCTGATCGGTTGCATGACCGCCCTGGAAATGGGCCATGGCATGCTGGTGGCCTCGGTCAGCGGCGTGATCACCGGGGTTTTCGGTGGCATCTTGCGGGATATCTTCTGCAACGATATCCCGCTGATCTTCCGCCGTGAGCTGTACGCCAGCGTGTCGTTCCTGGCCGCCTGGTTCTACATGCTGTGCCTGTATCTGGAATTGCCCAGTGAGCAATCGATCCTGCTGACGCTGTTCAGCGGCTTTCTACTGCGCTTGCTGGCGATCCGTTTCCACTGGGAAATGCCCAAGTTCGTCTACAACGACGACGTGCACTAGCGGTTGGCGTGCTGGTTCAGCGCCCATTCCACATGTTCGCGCACCAGTTCGGAGGGATATTCGCGCCGCGCCTTCAAGGCTTCCAGCACCGGAATGCTCGACGGTGCGTTGCCCAGGCCTACCGCCAGGTTGCGCAACCAACGCTCATAGCCGGCGCGGCGCAGGGGTGAACCTTCGGTGCTGCTGAGGAATTTATCCTCATCCCACATAAACAACTCGGCCAGTTCGGCGTTATCCAGGTTGTGGCGTGGCTTGAAGTCGCCTTCAGCCGTGGCGCGGGCGAAACGATTCCACGGGCAAACGATCTGACAGTCATCACAACCGAACACGCGGTTGCCGATCAACGGGCGCAGGTCTTCGGGGATTGCGTTCTTGAGCTCGATGGTCAGGTAGGAAATGCAGCGCCGGGCGTCCAGCACGTAGGGGCCGACAAAGGCATTGGTGGGGCAGATGTCCAGGCAGGCGGTGCAGCGCCCGCAATGTTCAGTGCTATGAGGTGCGTCGATCGGCAGTGGCAGGTCGACAAACAGCTCGCTGAGGAAGAAGTAGCTGCCGGCCTTGCGATTGAGCACCAGGGTGTTCTTGCCGATCCAGCCCAGCCCGGCTTTTTCGGCGATGGCTTTCTCAAGCACGGGTGCGCTGTCGACGAAGGCACGGAAGCCGAAGGGGCCGATTTGCGCCTGGATACGGTCGGCCAGTTGCTGCACGCGCTTGCGGATCAGCTTGTGGTAGTCGCGGCCCAGGGCGTAGCGCGAGATATAGGCTTTTTCCGGCTTGGCCAGCAGTTGCGCCATCTGTGTGTCGCCGGGCAGGTAATCCATGCGCAGCGACACCACGCGCAAGGTGCCGGGCACCAGCTCATCCGGATGGGAGCGTTTGCTGCCATGGGCGCCCATGTAGTCCATCTCGCCGTGGTAACCCGCGTCGAGCCAGCGTTGCAGGTGCTGTTCATGCTCGGCCAGGTCCAGGCCGCTGATGCCGACTTGCTGAAAGCCCAGCTCGCGGCCCCAGTCTTTGATCGATTGGGCGAGGGCAGGCAGATCGGTGGTGATGGCAGGCATGAGACAAGGGAAACCGCAGGTTAGATAGGTATAATTCTGCCAGACATCGGAGCTTGAAGACGCATGCCGCAGACAAAACACGCAATAACCGACGTACAACCGCTGCTGCACGGCCATTTGCCGCAACTCGCTGCGCGTTCCCCGGACGCCCATAAAGGCCGGTTCGGCCACCTGCTGGTCATCGGTGGTGACCACGGCTTTGGCGGCGCAGCGCTGCTGAGTGCCGAAAGCGCCTTGCGCAGCGGCGCGGGCATGGTGTCCCTGGCTACTCGCCTGGAGCATGTGCCCGCGGCCCTGGCGCGACTGCCGGAAGTCATGACCGTCGGCGTCGCCTCGGCCAACCAACTGATGGGCCTGCTGGAAAAGATCTCGGTCATTGTGATCGGGCCTGGGCTCGGTGACGCGTCTTGGGGCAGAAGCCTGCTTTCGGTCGCCGCCAACGCCAGCCAGCCGCAGGTGTGGGACGCCGACGCCTTGAATCAACTCGCCACCGGCAGCGTCAGCTTGCCGGCCAACTGCGTGATCACACCGCATCCCGGGGAGGCGGCGCGGTTGTTGGGTCTGTCGACAGCCGAGGTTCAGGCCGATCGCCTTAAGGTGGCGCGCGCGTTGAGCCAGAAATTCAACGCAGTGGCTATTCTCAAGGGCGCAGGCAGTTTGATTGCCAGCCCGGACGGGCGTGTTTCACGCTGTGACCAAGGCCACCCGGCGATGGCCACGGCAGGGCTGGGCGACGTGTTGGCCGGTCTGGTGGGTGCACTGCTGGCCCAGGGCATGCCAGCCTATGAGGCAAGCTGCCTGGCCGTGTGGTTGCACGCAACGGCGGGAGATCGCCAGGGCACGTTCGGTCGCGGGTTGGCCGCCAGTGACCTGATCCCTGCCATTCGTCAATTGCTGGAGGAGCAGTCACCGTGTCTGAAGTAATTCTTTTCCTGGTCGATGAAGAGGCCATGGTTGCCTTCGGCCAGCGCATCGCCCAGGTCACGGCGGGAGCGGGGCTGATCTTTCTAGAAGGCGACCTGGGGGCGGGCAAGACCACGCTGTCCCGGGGGATCATTCGCGGGTTGGGCCACACGGGGGCGGTAAAAAGCCCGACGTTCACCCTGGTAGAGCCCTACGAAATCGGCGACGTGCGAGCGTTCCATTTCGACCTCTATCGCCTGGTCGATCCCGAAGAACTGGAATACATGGGTATCCGGGATTACTTCGACGAAGATGCGCTGTGCCTGATCGAGTGGCCAGATAAAGGCACAGGCTTTTTGCCAAAGCCCGACCTGACCATTACCATTACGCCGCATGAGCATGGACGTCAGTTGAAGTTGTTGCCCCAGAGCGTGCGCGGCCAGTCGTGGTGCGCGGCTTTGGCATTGGAATTCAAATAATTGGTGGGGTTAGGTATGCGCTTTCGCGCGTTGGTTGCTGTCGTGGGGGTGTTGCTTGCGGCAATGACTGTCAATGCTCTGGCTGCTTCACAGGTGAAGAGTGTTCGCCTGTGGCGAGCGCCGGATAACACGCGACTGGTGTTCGACCTGTCTGGCCCGGTCCAGCACAGCGTCTTTACCCTGACGGCGCCTGATCGTCTGGTGATCGACATCAACGGGGCGACCCTGGCCGCGCCGTTGAAAGTCTCCACCGCCAACACCCCGATTACCGCCATGCGCTCGGCCCAGCGTACGCCGACCGATTTGCGCGTGGTCATCGACCTGAAAAAGGTCGTGACCCCCAAAAGCTTCTCTCTGGCGCCCAACGCCCAGTACGGCAACCGGCTGGTGGTCGATCTGTTCGACAACGCCGCCGATGCCGCGCCGCCGCCTGCGCCGACCCCGAGCGTGGCAACGGTGCCGGCGGTGCCGGTGAACCCGTCGCAACCGCAGGTCAAGCTGCCACCGCCGCCACCGGCCCCGGCCGGCAAGCGTGACATTATCGTGGTGATTGACGCCGGTCACGGGGGGGAAGACCCGGGTGCTTCCGGCTCACGCGGCCAGCATGAGAAAGACGTGGTACTCGCCATCGCCCGCGAACTGCAGCGCCAGGTCAATGGCATGAAGGGCTACCGCGCCGAGCTGACGCGTACCGGCGACTACTTCATTCCGCTGCGCGGCCGTACCGAAATCGCCCGCAAGAAAGGCGCCGACCTGTTTGTGTCGATCCACGCCGACGCCGCGCCTTCGGCCGCCGCGTTTGGCGCCTCGGTGTTTGCCCTGTCGGATCGAGGTGCTACGTCCGAGACCGCCCGTTGGCTGGCCGACAGTGAAAACCGTTCCGACCTGATCGGCGGCGCCGGCAACGTGTCCCTCGATGACAAAGACAAAATGCTCGCCGGCGTACTGCTGGACCTGTCGATGACCGCTTCGCTGACGTCCAGCTTGAACGTGGGCCAGAAGGTCCTGAGCAACATCGGCCGGGTCACTTCGCTGCACAAGCAGCGTGTGGAACAGGCCGGGTTCATGGTGCTGAAATCGCCGGATATCCCCTCGATCCTGGTGGAAACCGGGTTTATCTCCAACTCCAACGAAGCCTCGAAGCTGGCAAGCGCCAGTCACCAGCAGGCGCTGGCGCGTTCGATCAGTGCCGGTATCCGCCAGTTCTTCCAGCAGAACCCGCCGCCGGGCACCTACATCGCCTGGCTGCGTGACTCGGGGAAAATCGCCCAGGGCCCGCGTGACCATCGCGTGCAGCCGGGTGACACCCTGGCCATGCTGGCGGTGCGTTTCCAGGTATCGGCCGCGACCTTGCGCAGCGCCAACAACCTGAAAACCGATGAATTGAAAGTCGGCCAGGTGTTGACTATCCCCGGCACTGAATTGGCGGCACAGTAATGAGCGAATCACTCCTGAACAGCGGATCGCGCATTGAGCTGCTGAGCCCGCGTCTTGCCAACCAAATTGCGGCAGGCGAGGTGGTCGAGCGCCCCGCATCGGTGATCAAGGAGCTGCTGGAAAACAGCATCGACTCCGGCGCCAAGCGCATCGACGTCGATGTGGAGCAGGGCGGCGTCAAGCTGTTGCGCGTGCGCGACGATGGCAGCGGTATTTCCGCCGATGACCTGCCGCTGGCTCTGGCGCGTCACGCCACCAGCAAGATTCGCGACCTGGAAGACCTTGAGCGGGTGATGAGCCTGGGCTTTCGCGGCGAGGCCCTGGCGTCCATCAGTTCCGTGGCGCGCCTGACCCTGACCTCCCGCACCCGCGGCGCCGAACAAGCCTGGCAAGTGGAAACCGAAGGCCGCGACATGGCACCTCGGGTGCAGCCGGCGGCGCATCCGGTCGGCACCTCGGTGGAAGTGCGCGACCTGTTCTTCAACACCCCGGCGCGACGTAAATTCCTCAAGGCCGAGAAAACCGAATTCGATCACCTGCAGGAAGTCATCAAGCGCTTGGCCCTGGCCCGCTTCGACGTGGCTTTCCACCTGCGCCATAACGGCAAGACCATCCTCAGCCTGCATGAAGCCAACGATGACGCTGCGCGTGCGCGCCGGGTGTCGGCGATTTGCGGCGCGGGTTTCCTGGAGCAGGCGCTGCCGATTGAAATCGAGCGCAATGGCTTGCGGTTGTGGGGCTGGGTCGGGTTGCCGACGTTCTCCCGCAGCCAGGCGGACTTGCAGTATTTCTTCGTGAACGGCCGAGCGGTGCGCGACAAGCTGGTGGCCCATGCGGTGCGCCAGGCGTATCGCGACGTGCTGTTCAATGGGCGTCACCCGACGTTTGTGCTGTTCTTTGAGGTCGACCCGTCGGTGGTGGACGTCAACGTGCACCCCACCAAGCACGAAGTGCGCTTCCGTGATGGACGCATGGTGCATGACTTCCTCTATGGCACCTTGCACCGCACCCTGGGGGATGTGCGTCCGGATGATCAGTTGTCCGCACCGATTGTGACGGCAGTGGTCCGGCCGAGTGGCCCGCAAGCCGGTGAGTTCGGCCCTCAAGGCGAAATGAGCCTGGCGGCAAACCTGCTGCAATCGCCACAGCAGCAACCTTCGTATACCGCGCCGAATGCCGGCTCCGGCTCGGGTTATCAGTACCAATACACCCCGCGCCCGCAATCGGCGGTGCCGGTGGCCGAAGCCCAGGCTGCGTATCGCGAGTTTTTTGCACCGCTGCCGGGGGCTGAGCCGGGGGCGCCGGTCGCCTTGCCGGAGGGCGGTGGTGATATTCCGCCGCTGGGTTACGCGTTGGCGCAGCTCAAGGGCATCTACATCCTGGCGGAGAACGCCCACGGCCTGGTGCTGGTGGACATGCACGCCGCCCACGAGCGGATCATGTACGAACGCCTCAAGATTGCCATGGCCAGCGAAGGCCTCAGTGGGCAGCCGCTGCTGGTGCCGGAATCCCTGGCAGTCAGCCAGCGTGAGGCCGACTGCGCCGAAGAGCACCACAGCGTGTTCCAGAAACTGGGCTTTGAATTGCAACGCCTTGGCCCGGAAACCCTGGCCATCCGCCAGATTCCCGCGCTGCTCAAGCAGGCCGAGGCTAACCGGCTGGTGGCTGACGTGCTGGCTGACCTGATGGAGTACGGCACCAGTGACCGCATCCAGGCGCACATCAACGAGCTGCTCGGCACCATGGCCTGCCACGGCGCCATCCGCGCCAACCGCCGCCTGGCCCTGCCGGAAATGAACGGCTTGCTGCGCGACATGGAAAACACCGAGCGCAGCGGGCAATGCAACCATGGCCGACCGACCTGGACCCAGATGGGCCTGGACGATCTGGACAAACTATTCCTGCGCGGCCGTTGATGAGTGCCTTGCCCCCCGCGATCTTCCTGATGGGCCCCACGGCCGCCGGCAAGACCGACCTGGCCATCGAGCTGACCAAGGTGTTGCCGTGCGAGCTGATCAGTGTCGACTCTGCCCTGGTTTACCGGGACATGGACATCGGCACCGCCAAGCCTTCGAAAGAGCTTCTGGCCCAGTATCCGCACCGGTTGATCGACATCATCGACCCGTCCGAGAGCTATTCGGCTGCAGATTTTCGTACCGATGCACTCGCCGCCATGGCCGACATCACCGCACGGGGCAATATCCCGCTGCTGGTGGGGGGGACGATGCTCTACTACAAGGCTTTGCAGGAAGGCCTGGCGGATATGCCCCCGGCCGACGCCCAGGTGCGCGCCGAGCTCGAAGAAGAAGCGGCACGCCTTGGCTGGCAAGCCCTGCACGACCAGTTGGCGGCAGTCGACCCGGTCTCCGCCGCACGCATTCACCCCAATGACCCCCAGCGCCTCACCCGCGCCCTGGAAGTCTGGCGTGTGAGCGGGCAGACCATGACTGAACACCGGCGCAAACAAAGTGCGCAAAGTGCTGACGCAGGCGCTTCGGGACAGTCACAATTGCCCTATACTGTGGCGAATCTGGCCATCGCTCCGGCAAATCGCCAGGTGCTGCATGAACGAATTGCACAAAGATTCACAATTATGTTGGAACAGGGGTTTGTGGACGAGGTCGTAGCTCTGCGTTCCAGAGGTGACCTGCATCCAGGGTTGCCTTCGATACGTGCCGTAGGCTACCGCCAAGTCTGGGATCATCTGGATGGCAAGCTGACGTCAGCCGAAATGCAGGAACGCGGCATCATTGCCACGCGCCAATTGGCGAAACGCCAGTTCACCTGGTTGCGCAGCTGGAGCGATTTGCACTGGCTGGACAGCCTGGACAGCGACAATCTGTCACGCGCCTTGAAATACTTGGGAACGGTCTCCATATTGAGCTGAGTCCTTGCAATTGCCGTCTATCCTTGGGGGTGTGACGGCCATAAGCTATCTATTTTCCGATTTTTTATTATTGATCCTTAAAGGAGTGCGGCACATGTCAAAAGGGCATTCGCTACAAGACCCTTACTTGAATACTTTACGTAAAGAGAAAGTGGGGGTTTCCATCTATCTGGTCAACGGTATCAAGCTGCAAGGTACGATCGAGTCGTTCGACCAGTTCGTGATCCTGCTGAAAAACACCGTCAGCCAGATGGTCTACAAGCACGCTATCTCGACAGTCGTTCCAGTTCGTCCAATCCGTCTGCCTAGCGCAGCGGGTGATGAACAGGGTGACGTTGAGGCAGGTAACGCCTGATAGGAGTCTCCTTTGTTCTTTGAGCGCCACGGTGGTGGTGAGCGAGTGATCCTCGTTCACTTGGATGGACAGGACCCTGAGGCGCGCGAAGATCCGCAGGAGTTTCAGGAGTTGGCAAATTCGGCCGGCGCCGAGACCGTTGCGTTTTTTAACGTGCCGCGTCATCGGCCAACCGCCAAATTCCTGATTGGCAGCGGCAAGGTCGAGGAACTGCGCGACCTGGTCCACGCCGAAGAAGCCGATCTGGTGATCTTCAACCACATCCTCACGCCCAGTCAGGAACGTAACCTCGAACGTGTCTTCGAGTGTCGCGTGATCGACCGTACCGGTCTGATTCTCGATATTTTCGCCCAGCGCGCCCGTACCCATGAAGGCAAGCTCCAGGTCGAACTGGCCCAGCTTGACCACATGAGCACCCGGCTGGTCCGCGGCTGGACTCACCTTGAGCGCCAGGGTGGCGGTATCGGTATGCGCGGCCCGGGTGAAACCCAGCTCGAAACCGACCGACGCCTGCTGCGGGTTCGCCTGCGCCAGATCAAGGGTCGCCTCGAGAAGGTGCGCAGCCAGCGCGAGCAATCGCGGCGTGGCCGTTCCCGTGCGGATATCCCGACCGTGTCCCTGGTGGGTTATACCAACGCCGGCAAATCCACACTGTTCAACAACGTGACGAAGTCGGACGTGTACGCGGCCGACCAACTGTTCGCCACCCTCGACCCGACCCTGCGCCGTCTGGATCTTGACGACCTGGGGCCGATTGTCCTGGCCGATACCGTGGGTTTCATTCGTCACTTGCCGCACAAGCTGGTCGAGGCATTTCGGTCTACGCTCGAAGAGTCGAGCAATTCCGACTTACTGTTGCACGTGATCGATGCGGCGGAACCGGATCGCATGTTGCAGATTGAACAGGTGATGCTGGTGCTGGGCGAGATTGGCGCCCAGGACTTGCCGATCCTCGAGGTCTATAACAAACTCGATTTGCTTGAGGGCGTTGAGCCACAAATCCAGCGCGATGAGAACGGCAAGCCCCAGCGGGTCTGGCTGTCGGCGCGTGATGGCAGCGGTCTCGAGTTGCTTGAACAAGCCATTGCCGAGTTGCTCGGCAGCGATTTGTTCGTTGGCACCTTGCGCTTGCCCCAGCGTTTTGCTCGACTGCGTGCACAGTTTTTCGAGTTGGGCGCGGTACAGAAAGAAGAACACGACGAAGAGGGTGTCAGCTTGCTGGCCGTTCGATTGCCGCGCTCGGAGCTGAATCGGCTGGTCAGCCGTGAAGGCGTGGTACCGACAGAGTTCATCGAACAACACACTTTGCAATAAAAGCCTCCTAAAGCGGTTGTGCCGCAGTGGCAGGCATTCTGTAGCATTGGTCGGCGCGCCGTGGGTGCGTCTTTGCTTTATCAGATGGAGAGCGCTATGGCTTGGAATGAGCCGGGTGGCAACTCGAATAATCAGGATCCCTGGGGTGGTAAACGCCGCAATAATGGCGACCGCAAGGGGCCACCAGATCTCGACGAGGCCTTCCGAAAGCTGCAGGAAAGCCTGAATGGGTTGTTCGGTGGTGGGAAAAAACGTGGTGGTGACGACGGCGGTCGCACAAGCAAGGGCGGTGGCTATGGCTTGCTGGGCTTGGGTCTTGTCGTGCTGGCGGCCGTTTGGCTGTACAGCGCCGTTTACGTGGTGGACGAGCAGGAGCAGGCCGTGGTGCTGCGCTTCGGCAAGTACTACGAAACCGTCGGACCGGGCTTGAACATCTATTTCCCGCCGATCGACAAGAAGTACATGGAGAACGTCACGCGTGAGCGTGCCTACACCAAGCAGGGCCAGATGCTGACCGAAGACGAGAACATCGTCGAAGTGCCGCTGACCGTGCAGTACAAGATCAGCAACCTGCAGGACTTCGTGCTGAACGTTGACCAGCCGGAAATCAGCCTGCAACACGCCACCGAAAGTGCCCTGCGCCACGTCGTCGGTTCGACCGCGATGGACCAGGTGCTGACCGAAGGGCGTGAATTGATGGCCAGCGAGATCAAGGAGCGCCTGCAACGGTTCCTCGACACCTACCGCACCGGTATCACCGTCACCCAGGTGAACGTACAGAGCGCAGCCGCACCGCGTGAAGTACAGGAAGCCTTCGACGACGTGATCCGCGCCCGTGAAGACGAGCAGCGTTCGCGCAACCAGGCTGAAACCTACGCCAACGGCGTCGTGCCGGAAGCCCGTGGTCAGGCCCAGCGCATCCTCGAGGATGCCAACGGTTACCGCGACGAAGTGGTCTCCCGCGCCAAGGGTGAGGCGGATCGCTTTACCAAGCTGGTTGCCGAGTACCGCAAGGCGCCGGAAGTCACGCGTGAGCGTCTGTACCTGGACACCATGCAGGAAGTCTTCAGCAACACCAGCAAGGTTCTCGTGACCGGCAGCAAGGGTGGGCAGAACAACCTGCTGTACCTGCCGCTGGACAAGATGATCGAAGGTGGTCGTAGCAGCACCAGCGCACCGTCCACCGGTTCCAATGCCGCTGCCAACGAAGCGAGCGCCCGTGCGGCCGCCGACTTGCTGCAACAGCAAACACGTACCAGGGAGAGTCGTTGATGAGCAATAAATCGCTGACCGCCCTGATTGTGGGCGTCGTCGTGGTCATCGCTGCCTGGAACTGCTTCTACATCGTGGCTCAGACCGAGCGTGCGGTGCTGCTGCAATTCGGTCGCGTGGTCCAGGCGGATGTCCAGCCGGGCCTGCATGTGAAAGTCCCCTACGTCAACCAGGTGCGCAAGTTCGACGCCCGCCTGATGACCCTGGATGCACCGACACAGCGCTTCCTGACCCTGGAAAAGAAAGCCGTGATGGTTGACGCCTACGCCAAGTGGCGCGTCAAGGATGCCGAGCGCTTCTACACCGCGACCTCCGGCCTCAAGCAGATTGCCGACGAGCGCTTGTCGCGTCGTCTGGAATCGGGCCTGCGTGACCAGTTTGGTAAGCGCACCCTGCACGAGGTGGTATCCGGTGAGCGTGACGCGCTGATGGCTGACATCACCCGTTCGCTGAACACCATGGCGGAAAAAGAGCTGGGCATCGAAGTGGTCGATGTCCGGGTCAAGGCTATCGACCTGCCGAAGGAAGTGAACCGCAGCGTGTTCGAGCGCATGAGCACCGAGCGTGAACGTGAAGCCCGTGAGCACCGCGCCAAGGGTAACGAGTTGGCCGAAGGTATCCGTGCAGATGCCGACCGTCAGCGTCGTGTACTGCTGGCTGAAGCCTATCGCGAGTCTGAAGAGGCCCGTGGTGATGGCGACGCTCAAGCCGCGGCGATCTACGCCAAGGCCTACGGGCAGGACCAGGAGTTCTACGCGTTCTACCGTAGCCTGCGTGCCTACCGTGAAAGCTTCGCGAACAAAACCGACGTCATGGTGCTGGACCCAAGTAGCGATTTCTTCCGCTACCTGGAAAAGGCCAAGTAATCAGCTCGTCACTGTGTAGGAAGCACTCCGTCGGGCGGCTAAAACGCCAGGCGGGGTGATCCTTTCAGAAAACGGGTGTATGATGCGGCAGCCGGGAAATTCCCGGCTTTTTTGCGTCTGCATGTTTGATTCGGCAGGCGTGACAGGTTTTTCGAGGAAAGTGCCCGACGAGGCCGATTGCAGGCCGTTCGTCACGTCGCTCTTGCGCGTGGTTTATGCAGGGGGCGGGTGTTTTCTGCTTCACTCAAGGCTCGGCCGAGGGCTGGCCGCCCGGATCAAAGGGGAATGGCGTAATGGCAACGGTAGACCGCTGGCTGCTGCCAGATGGCATCGAAGAAGTACTGCCACCAGAAGCTGCGCGCATTGAAGTAGCGCGCCGCCAGGTGTTGGATCTGTTCCAGAGCTGGGGTTACGAGTTTGTCGTGACCCCCCATATCGAGTACCTGGAATCCCTGCTGACCGGCGCGGGCCAGGACCTGGATCTGCGCACCTTCAAGGTCATCGACCCGCAGTCGGGCCGTCAGATGGGCTTCCGTGCCGATATCACGCCGCAAGTGGCGCGCATCGATGCGCACACCCTGCGCCGAGAAGGCCCGAGCCGCCTGTGTTACGCCGGTAGCGTGCTGCATGCTCAGCCACGTGCGTTGTCGTCGTCCCGCAGCCCGATCCAGTTGGGCGCCGAGTTGTACGGCGATGCCAGCCCAAGCAGCGACGTTGAAGTAATCAGCTTGATGCTGGCCATGCTGCAATTGGCCGACGTACCGGATGTCCACATGGACCTGGGTCACGTAGGTATCTACCGTGGCCTGGCCCGTGCGGCCGGTTTGTCTGGTGAAGTTGAACAACAGCTGTTCGATGCCCTGCAACGCAAGGCTATCGATGAAGTCATCGCCTTGACCGCTGGCGTGCCTGCCGATCTGGCCGACATGCTGCGCGCACTGGTCAACCTGTGTGGCGGCCGTGAAGTGCTGGTGGCAGCCCGTGAGCGCCTGGCCAATGCGCCGGCGCCGGTACTGGCGGCACTGGATGACGTGCTGGCAATTGCCGAGCAGCTATCGGCGCGTTTCCCGGAGCTGCCGCTGTACTTTGATCTGGGTGAGTTGCGCGGTTACCACTACCACACCGGTGTGGTGTTCGCCGTATTTGTACCGGGCGTTGGCCAGGCCATCGCCCAAGGCGGTCGTTATGACGATATCGGCGCTGACTTCGGTCGTGCGCGTCCGGCCACTGGTTTTTCCACCGATTTGAAAACCCTGGTGACCCTGGGGCGTGCTGAGGTCGAGCTGCCGTCTGGTGGCATCTGGATGCCCGACAGTACGGACGCAGCACTCTGGCAGCAGGTTTGCCAGTTGCGCAGTGAGGGTCAGCGTGTTGTCCAGGCCTTGCCTGGTCAGCCATTGGCCGCCGCCCGTGAAGCGGACTGCGACCGGCAATTGATTCTGCAGAACGGGCTTTGGCAAGTATCGCCACTGGCTTCTTGAGTTTTCCTGCCGGCCATCGCCGGCACCAAGTTTGCGCGAATGAGGACAAGTGTTATGGGTAAGAATGTCGTAGTCCTGGGCACCCAATGGGGTGATGAGGGCAAAGGCAAGATCGTTGATCTGCTGACCGAACATGCTGCCGCCGTAGTGCGCTACCAAGGTGGCCACAACGCTGGCCACACCCTGGTCATCGATGGCGAAAAAACTGTCTTGCACCTGATCCCGTCGGGCGTATTGCGCGAAGGCGTGCAGTGCCTGATCGGCAACGGTGTAGTAGTTGCACCGGATGCCCTGCTGCGTGAGATCACCAAGCTGGAAGAAAAAGGCGTACCGGTGCGCGAGCGCCTGCGTATCAGCCCGTCCTGCCCGCTGATCCTGTCCTTCCACGTTGCGCTGGACCAGGCCCGTGAAAAAGCCCGTGGCGAGCTGAAGATCGGCACCACCGGTCGCGGCATCGGCCCGGCCTACGAAGACAAGGTCGCACGTCGTGGCCTGCGTGTGGGCGACCTGCTCAACATGCCACGCTTCGAAGACAAGCTGCGTGAACTGGTGGATTACCACAACTTCATGCTGGTCGGTTACTACAAAGAGCCGGCCATCGAGTTCGAAAAGACCCTGGCCGAGTGCAAGGAATACGCTGAGCTGCTCAAGCCGCTGATGCTGGACGTGACCGCCGAGCTGCACGACCTGCGTCGCGCCGGCAAGGACATCATGTTCGAAGGCGCCCAAGGCTCCCTGCTGGACATCGACCACGGCACTTACCCGTACGTGACCAGCTCCAACACCACCGCGGGTGGCGTGGCGACCGGTTCGGGCGTGGGCCCGATGTTCCTGGACTACATCCTGGGCATCACCAAGGCCTACACTACCCGTGTCGGTTCGGGTCCGTTCCCGACTGAGCTGTTCGACGAAGTCGGCGCTCACTTGGCCAAGCAAGGTCACGAGTTTGGTGCGACCACCGGCCGTGCCCGTCGTTGCGGCTGGTTTGACGCCGTTATCCTGCGTCGCGCTATCGACGTGAACAGCATTTCGGGCATCTGCCTGACCAAGCTGGATGTGCTCGACGGTCTGGAAACCATCAATATCTGCACTGGTTATAAAGATGCGGAAGGTAAAGATGTCGCCCCGACTGACGCTGACAGCTACGTAGGCCTGCAGCCTGTGTACGAAGAAGTGCCGGGCTGGACCGAATCGACCGTGGGCGCCAAGACCCTGGAAGAGCTGCCGGCGAATGCCCGTGCGTACATCAAGCGTGTTGAAGCGCTGATTGGCGCGCCGATCGACATTATTTCGACGGGGCCGGACCGCAACGAAACCATCGTTCTGCGTCATCCGTTCGCTTAATAAGCTGTTGATGTAAAAAGCAAAGGGTTCCTTCGGGAGCCCTTTGTCGTTTCTGTCGCCCGAGCGGCACGACCCTTGCTTTGGTTCTTTCTTTCGCGGTGCTATCAAATTAATGGCACCCGTGATGGAGGGATTCCCGATGTCTGCCGTTCTCTCATTGTTACAAAGCCGTCTGTTGCGGCCGGTGTTCGTTACCCTAGGTATCGCTCTTTTGGTGCAAGTACTGGTGGCGGTCGCCCTGACGCGAAGCACGGTCACTGCACTGGAGGCTGATCTGGGCAATCGCCTGGGTGTCGACAGCCAGAAGCTGTCCGGCGAATTGGCCCAGGCTGGCAAGGAAGTCACGTCCAGTCTCGATAGCTTGTCGACAAGCACTCGCCAACGTCTGACCGCTGGGCTCTCGGCTCGCCTGCAGGAAGAGCAGAAGCAACTGCGTGCAACCCTGGAAAAAGACCTGAAAGACTCCGCCAATGACATGGCACAGCTGCTCGCCTCAGTGGCGCCCCGCGCCATGTGGGACAGTGACGTGCCGACGTTGTCGGAGTTCGCCCGACGCGCCCAGCGCAATCCCAACGTGCTGTTTGTGGTGTATGACGACGCGGCAGGTGAGCACCTGACTCGCTACCTGAACCGTGAAAACCCGATCAACCAGGCGTTGTTGGAAAAGGGCAAGGGTGATCGTGCCCTGGATAAAGTGCTGGATGCGGCCAAGGATGATCCTTCTGTGTTCTACGTGGAAGCGTCCATCAGCCCGAATGGTGTAGAGATCGGCAAGGTGCGCATGGGGGTTTCGACAGCTGCGGTTGAAGCTGACTTGCAAGCGCTCGACAAGCGTTTCGCGGCGCTGATCGCCAGTGGTGATCAACTGGTCGGCGACAGCCTCAAGGGCGCAGCGGCCGACAGTGCTGCGGCCATGGGCGCCCGTCTGCAATCTGCGCAAGCCACAGCCACCCAAATGACGGCCAACACCACCAGCGCCGTCCAGGACGCTGCCGGCACCCTGCGCTGGCGCATTGGCATGGGGCTCGCGCTGGTCGGTCTTGGCGTATTGCTGTTGATCGCTGTTGTGCTGGGTCGTCGCGTGGTCAACCGCTTGAAGCTGTTGATCGCGGCCATGGATGATCTGGCGGCGGGCGAGGGCGACCTCACCAAGCGCGTACAAATCAGCAGCAAGGACGAAATCGGCGACATGGCCTCGGCGGTCAATCGCTTTGTGGATAAGTTGCAGCCCATCGTGCGTGAGGCGGGGGATGTAGCCCAGCGAACGGGTGTGGAAATCGGCGCCATGACCTTGCGCAACGCCGGTGCCGATGCGGCCGCGGGCTTGCAGCGTGATGAAGTGGCTGAAAGTCTGCGTGCGCTGTCGCAGATGGCAGATGAAGCTCAGGCTGAAAGCCACGCCATGCAGGCGGCGTTGCAACAGGTGGTGGATATTCGTCAGGCCACGGACGAGAACTCGCGCACCTCGGCTGAAGTCGGCAGTTTGATCGAGGCACTGGCGGGGCAGGTGCAGGCAGGTTCCACGGTTATCGAGCGCCTGGCCCAGCAAAGCGAGCAGATCGAGGTGGTGCTGACCGTGATTCACGGTATTGCCGAGCAAACCAACCTGCTGGCACTCAACGCGGCGATTGAGGCGGCACGTGCCGGTGAAACCGGGCGCGGCTTCGCGGTGGTGGCGGATGAGGTGCGCGCACTGGCGAGCAAGACCCAAAGCTCCACCGGCGATATCCAGGCGCATATCGTGGCGTTGCAGCAGGGCGCGCGGGAGGCGGTGGAAACCATCGGCAAGGCTGGGCGCCAGGCCAACGAAGGCTTGTTGGTGCTGCGTGACAGCGTGCGTTTGCAGCAGACGGTGCAGGCCTCGGTGGAGCAGGTACATGCCGCGATTGGTTTGGCAACACGTGCAGCCGAGCATCAGGCCCAGGGCGCCCATGCGGTGCGTGGTCGGGTGGAGGTAATCCATGCCCAGGCCGAGCGTGCCGCGCAGGCGGTGGTGGAGACCACCGCCAGTGGCAAGGTGCTGGATGGGTTGGCGGCGCAGTTGAAGGCGAGCCTGGGGCAGTTCAGGGCGTAGTGTTGCCTATACCTGCCTCATCGGGGGCAAGCCCCCTCCCACATTTGTCAGCATTCCATAGCTGGAACTCGGTCAACTGTGGGAGGGGGCTTGCCCCCGATGGCGGTCTCAACGGCTCAGATACATCCGCGTCGTGAGCAGATAAACCGGCAACCCCGACACCACTATCAACAACGCCGCATAAGGTGCCGCCGCCGCAAATTCCACATTCGAAGTGTGCGCCCACACCGCCGTCGCCAAAGTATTCAAGCCGGTCGGGCTGAGCAGCAGCGTCGCCGTCAATTCCTTCATCGCATCCAGGAACACCAGCGCAAATGCTGCGCCAAGGGCCGGGAAGATAATCGGCAGCGTCACCCGACAAAATGCACTGAACGACGAAGCGCCCAGCGTGCGTGCAGCTTCTTCAAGCTGTGGCGCCGCCTTGTTCAGTGCCGTGCGAATCGGTGCCTGGGCCAGTGGCAGAAACAGTAGCGCATAGGCAATCAGCAACAGTGCCGAGGTCTGGTACAGCGCCGGCACGTAATGCAGGGCGAAATACACCAGGCTCAGTGCGATCACCAGGCCGGGCAAGGCGTGCAGCAGGTAGGGCAGGCGCTCGGCCCAGATCGCCAGCTGACCTTTGTAGCGCACTACCAGAAGTCCCACCGGCACCGCCAGTACCAGGCAAAGCGCGGCGCCGCCGAGAGACAGCGCCAGGGAGGACAGCAACGCCTCACTGATCTCGGCCAGCGGAAATGCAGCCGACGAACCCGCCGCCAGCCAATAACCGAGCATTCCCAGGGGAATGCCGCTACCGATGATCGCCAACGCCAGGCAATACACCTGGCCCAATGGCGCCCACTTACCCAATCGCACCAGCTCCGCATGTCGCGCTGCGCCCTGGCCAATGCGCACGTGCCGGCCCTTGCCACGCACGCGCAGCTCCAGCCGCAGCAGCGTCAGGCACATCACCAGCAGCACGGCGGACAGCATCGCAGCATTCGCATTGCTGAATTCCAGCTCGAACTGCTGGTAGATCGCGGTGGTGAAGGTCTGCAACCCAATGATCGACAGCGCACCGAACTCCACCAGCATATGCAGCGCGATCAGCAATGCCCCCGCCAGCAGCGAGGGCCACAGCAGCGGCAAGGTGACGCGAAAAAAGATGCTCCAGCGATTCAGTCCCAGGGTGCGGGCCGACTCTTCCAGTGCGGGATCAAGATTGCGCAGCGTCGCCGCCACCGGCAAGAACACCAGCGGATATTTGGACAGGCTCATCACCAGGATGGCGCCACCGAGCCCTTCGAAACTGGCGCTCAGCGACACCCAGGTAAAGCTGCTGACAAACGCCGGTACCGCAAACGGCAGGCACAGGATCACGCCCCAGATACGTCGCCCCGGCAGGTTGCTGCGCTCCAGCAGCCAGGCGAGGGACAGGCCGATCACTGCGCAGCCCGCCGTCACGCCCACCATCAGCGCCAGGGTGTTGCGCAGCAACCCAAACACATAAGGTCGCCACAGCAGATGCACCGCTTCCGCCCAGCCCGCTTGCCAGGCCTTGGTGCCGACGTACGCCAGCGGCAACAGGCTCAAGCCAACCAGAAACAGCACCGGCAGCAACAGCCAGATCGACGGACGTTTGCGCCTTGGGCTGAGCCCTGTGCGCAGGGCGGGTAGCGATGGGTTCATCAGTTCAAGCCAACGTCACGTTCCAGGTCCAGGGCTTCTTCGGCGTTGCCCAGGTCGGCCGGGGTGACTTTCGGCGGTTGCAGTTCGCTGAAAGGCTTGAGGCCGCGATTGGATTCCATACCCTTGCGCAGCGGGTATTCGGCCGAGGTGTTGGTGATCACGCGCTGGCCTTCTTCACTGGCCATGAACGCCAACAGTTGCTGGGCTTCCTTGGGGTGCTTGCTGGATTTCAGCGCGGCGGCGGAAGACACGGTGATCAAGCCGCCGGCGTCGCCATTGGTGAAGTAGTGCAGTTGGGAATCCAGATTGGTCTTTTCTTTCTTCAGGGCGAACCAGTAGTAGTTGTTCACCAGAACAGTGGCCACTTCGCCGTTTTCGACGGCTTTCAGCGCAACCATGTTGTTGCTGTACACCTTGCCGAAGGCGCGCAGGCCGGTCAGCCATTCTTCAGCCGCTTCGCGACCGTGCAGCTTGATGATCGCCACGGCTTGTTCCTGGAACGCGCCGCTGGTTGGCACGAAGCCGACTTTGCCTTGCCACTCGGGGCCGGCAAAGTCGAGTACCGATTCGGGAAGGTCTTTTTCAGCAATCAGCTTCGGGTTGAAAGCCACAACGCGGGTGCGCGCGGTCACGCCCATCCAGTCGCCATTGGCGCCAACATAATCCTTGGGCAATACGTCGAGGGTGCTGGCGTCGATCCTGGCCAGCAGGCCTTGCTCGCCGAGTTTGTTCAGCGGAGGCGATTCTTCGGTGTAGATCACATCGGCGGGCGAGCGGTCGCCTTCTTCGACGACTTGGCTGGCCAACTGGTTGCTGCTTCCTTTGCGCACGTTGACGTGGATGCCGGTCTTGGCTTCGAAGGCCTTGGCGAGTTCATCGCCGACTTCTTTGTGCTGGCCGTTGTACAGGGTCAGGGAGACCTTGTCGGCGGAATAGGCGGTGGGCGAGAGCAAGGTCAGGCCGAGCAGGGTGAGGGTCAGGCCACGCAGAAGGGATGTCTTGAGACGGGTATCGCGGATGGTCATCCGAAGTTTTCCTCGCTTGTGTGCAACAAATCATTGCAAGGATAAACGATAAAGTTTCTCAGGTGCGGACGCAGGCGGAAATCGGCTGGGAAGTTTTCAAACCCCGGAAACGAAAAAACCCGCTTTCGCGGGTTTGATCTGAATTTGGTGCCCAGGAGAAGACTCGAACTTCCACGACCTTGCGATCACCAGCACCTGAAGCTGGCGTGTCTACCAATTTCACCACCTGGGCATTATCAACAACGCCTGCGCTGTTGATGGAGCGAACTATACGGAGGGCTTTTTGATCTGTAAACCCCTGATTCAAAAAAATAAATCAAGTTTTCCGTTAAAAATCAGAGCCTTGAAACGAAAAAACCCGCTTTCGCGGGTTTGATCTGAATTTGGTGCCCAGGAGAAGACTCGAACTTCCACGACCGTAAGGTCACCAGCACCTGAAGCTGGCGTGTCTACCAATTTCACCACCTGGGCATTATCAAACAACGTTGCCGTCGTCGATGGCGCGCACTATACGGAGGGGATTTTAAGCTGTAAACCCCCGCCACGAAAAAAGCCTGGAAAATTTCGCCAGTGGTCGTGCAAGGTGCCTGTTGCGGGCTGCAAAGGGCTTTAAAAGGCTTGTTGACGTCTGAAATTTCCCGTTTCAATACGCGTATGCCAAACTAACCCGCATATAGACAAGGTGAAAACTCTCTAATGGCCGATTGGCAGTCCCTCGATCCCGAGGCCGCTCGTGAAGCGGAAAAATATGAAAACCCTATTCCTAGCCGCGAACTGATCCTGGCGCACCTCGCCGATCGGGGCTCGCCTGCTAGCCGCGAGCAGTTGGTTGAAGAATTCGGTCTGACCACCGAAGACCAGCTCGAAGCCCTGCGCCGCCGCCTGCGCGCCATGGAGCGCGACGCACAATTGATCTACACCCGCCGTGGCACTTACGCGCCAGTGGACAAGCTCGACCTGATCCTCGGCCGCATCGCCGGCCATCGTGATGGCTTCGGCTTCCTGATCCCGGACGACGGCAGCGATGACCTGTTCATGAGCCCGGCGCAAATGCGCCTGGTGTTCGATGGCGACCGTGCCCTGGCGCGTGTTTCCGGCCTGGACCGTCGCGGTCGCCGTGAAGGCGTGATCGTCGAAGTGGTGTCCCGTGGTCACGAGACCATCGTCGGTCGCTACTTCGAAGAAGGCGGCATTGGTTTTGTGGTGCCCGATAACCCCAAGGTGCAGCAGGAAGTGCTGATCACCCCGGGCCGCAATGCGAATGCCAAGGTTGGCCAGTTTGTCGAGGTGAAGATCACCCACTGGCCGACCCCTCGCTTCCAGCCGCAGGGTGATGTGATTGAAGTGGTCGGCAACTACATGGCGCCGGGCATGGAAATCGATGTCGCGCTGCGTACCTACGATATTCCTCACGTCTGGCCTGAAGCCGTCGTGAAGGAGGCGCGCAAGCTCAAGCCGGAAGTCGAAGAGAAGGACAAAGAGAAGCGCATCGATCTGCGCCATCTGCCGTTCGTCACCATCGACGGTGAAGACGCCCGCGACTTCGACGATGCGGTCTACTGCGAAGCCAAGCCGGGCAAGCTGCGTCTGTTCTCCGGCGGCTGGAAGTTGTATGTGGCGATTGCCGACGTCTCCAGCTACGTGAAGATCGGTTCGGCCCTGGACAACGAAGCCCAGGTGCGTGGCAACTCGGTGTACTTCCCCGAGCGCGTGATTCCGATGCTGCCGGAAGAGTTGTCCAACGGGCTGTGCTCGCTGAACCCGAAAGTCGACCGTTTGGCCATGGTGTGCGAGATGACTATCTCGAAAACCGGCGAAATGACCGATTACCAGTTCTATGAAGCGGTGATCCACTCCCAGGCGCGCCTGACCTACAACAAGGTCAGCACCATCCTGGAACAGCCGAAAACCAGCGAAGCCAAAGCATTGCGCGGTGAGTACGGCCATGTCGTGCCGCATCTCAAGCAGCTCTATGCGCTGTACAAGGTGTTGCTGGGCGCACGTCACACCCGAGGCGCGATCGATTTTGAAACCCAGGAAACCCGGATTGTCTTCGGTTCCGAGCGCAAGATCGCTGCGATCACCCCGACCACCCGTAACGATGCGCACAAGCTGATCGAGGAATGCATGCTGGCGGCCAACGTGGCCACCGCTGAGTTCCTGAAAAAGCACGAGATCCCTGCGTTGTACCGGGTGCACGACGGCCCGCCGCCGGAGCGTCTGGAAAAGCTGCGCGCGTTCCTCGGCGAACTCGGCCTGTCCCTGCACAAAGGCAAGGACGGCCCGACGCCGAAGGATTACCAGGCTCTGCTGGCCAGCATCAAGGACCGCCCGGATTACCACGTGATCCAGACCGTCATGCTGCGCTCCCTGAGCCAGGCGGTGTACAGCGCGGATAACCAGGGCCACTTCGGCCTGAACTACGAGGCGTACACCCACTTCACTTCGCCGATCCGCCGTTACCCGGACCTGCTCACGCACCGTGCGATCCGCAGCGTGATCCATTCCAAGATGAACACCCCGCACGTCAAGCGCGCCGGTGCCATGACCATTCCGAAGGCGCGGATCTATCCGTACGACGAAGCGGCCCTGGAACAGCTGGGCGAGCAGTGTTCCATGAGCGAACGCCGCGCCGACGAAGCCACCCGCGACGTGGTGAACTGGCTCAAGTGCGAGTTCATGAAGGATCGCGTAGGCGAATCGTTCCCGGGTGTGATTACCGCCGTGACCGGCTTCGGTCTGTTTGTGGAACTGACCGATATCTACGTCGAAGGCCTGGTGCACGTCACCGCCTTGCCGGGCGACTACTACCACTTCGACCCTGTGCATCACCGCCTGGCTGGCGAGCGCACCGGTCGCAGCTTCCGCCTTGGCGATACCGTTGAAGTGCAGGTCATGCGCGTCGATCTCGACGAGCGCAAGATCGACTTCGGCATGTCCGATAAGCCAGCCGAATCGCCGGGCAGTCGTAAAAAGCGTGGTAGCGAACCGACCAGCAAAGGCAAGGCCGCGCCTGCCAAAGCAGCGACCGTCGAGCCTGCGCCAGCCAAGGCCGGTCGTCGTTCGTCGACCAAGGAAAAGGCCCCCGAAGCCTACCGCCCAAGCGATGCAGCGGCGAAAAACGCCGAACTGCGCAAGAGCCGTGAGTTGAAGCAGCAGTTGCTCAATGAAGCCAAAAGCGGTGGTAAAGCGGCGTCTGGGGGAAAGTCCCACGGGGCGGAAAAGCCGTCGAGCAAGCCCAGTAAACACCGTAAAGGCCCGCCAAAAGCGGGTTCGGCTCCCGCGAAGAGCGGCGGGTCGCGCAAACCTAAGGCCAAGTCATGAGTCTGGAAAAAATCTACGGCGTCCACGCCGTAGAAGCACTGCTGCGTCACCATCCCAAGCGCGTCAAGCAAGTCTGGCTGGCGGAAGGGCGCAGCGAGCCGCGCGTACAAGCGCTGGTTGAATTGGCCACGCAAAACAAGGTTGCCATCGGCCAGGCCGAGCGTCGTGAAATGGACGTATGGGTAGAGGGTGTTCACCAGGGCGTGGTGGCGGATGTCAGCCCGAGCCAGGTCTGGGGCGAGGCGATGCTCGACGAGCTGCTCGATCGCACCGAAGGTGCGCCGTTGCTGCTGGTACTGGACGGCGTGACCGACCCGCACAACCTCGGCGCCTGCCTGCGCTCGGCGGACGCTGCCGGTGCGCTGGCGGTAATCGTGCCTAAAGACAAATCGGCGACGCTGACGCCGGTGGTGCGTAAAGTCGCGTGTGGCGCAGCCGAAGTGATTCCGCTGGTGGCCGTGACCAACCTGGCGCGCACCCTGGAGAAGCTCCAGCAGCGCGGCCTGTGGGTGGTGGGTACGGCGGGAGAGGCCGAGGTCAGCATTTATGACCAGGACCTCACCGGCCCGACCATCCTGATCATGGGCGCCGAAGGCAGAGGTATGCGCCGCCTGACCCGCGAGCATTGTGATTACCTGGTGCACCTGCCGATGGCCGGTAGTGTCAGCAGCCTCAACGTGTCGGTCGCCACCGGCGTCTGCCTGTTCGAAGCCCAGCGCCAGCGTGGCGCAAAGGCCAAGGCCAAAACGAAGAAGTGATCAAAATGTGGGAGGGGGCTTACTCCCGATAGTGGTGTGTCGGTTGCAGATGATGTGGCTGATCCTCCGTAATCGGGGGCAAGCCCCCTCCCACAGTGTTTTTGGGGTGTCTGGAAGATTGTTCAAATAATCACCAATCACCTTGCACGCATCCTCCCCCTTCTCTACAATTGCGCCCCTTGCCTTCCTGGCGGGCACCGAGGTGCCTCCCTGCGGCAAGATCCATAAGTGTCATTCACTCCTTGTCTGACCGTTTTTGAGCGGCAGGCTACAACCCGTAAGGAGCATTCATGCGTCATTACGAAATCATCTTTTTGGTCCACCCGGATCAAAGCGAGCAAGTCGGCGGCATGGTTGAGCGTTACACCAAGCTGATCGAAGAAGACGGCGGCAAAATCCACCGTCTGGAAGATTGGGGCCGTCGTCAACTGGCCTACGCAATCAACAATGTTCACAAGGCTCACTACGTGATGCTGAACGTTGAGTGCACTGGCAAGGCCCTGGCCGAGCTGGAAGACAACTTCCGCTACAACGATGCTGTGATCCGTAACCTGGTCATCCGTCGCGAAGAAGCCGTTACCGGCCAATCCGAGATGCTCAAGGCTGAAGAAAACCGCAGTGAGCGCCGTGAGCGTCGCGACCGTCCTGAGCACGAAGGCGCTGATAGCGCTGATAGTGATGACAGCGACAACAGCGATAACGCTGACGAGTAATCCACGGACCTTTTAAGGAGCCTATCAAATGGCACGTTTCTTCCGTCGTCGTAAATTCTGCCGCTTCACCGCTGAAGACGTGAAAGAGATCGATTACAAAGATCTCAACACTCTGAAAGCCTACGTATCCGAGACCGGCAAAATCGTTCCAAGCCGTATCACCGGTACCAAAGCACGTTATCAGCGTCAGCTGGCCACCGCTATCAAGCGCGCCCGCTTCCTGGCCCTGCTGGCCTACACCGACAGCCACGGCCGCTGAGACCGGGCAGTCGACAAGTAGTAAGGGATTGAATGCATGCGCGCCTTAGCTGAGTTCATCATGCGCGGTCGCGTGCAGGCCACTCTCGTAGTGGCTGGATGTGCAGCATTGCCGTTGTTGTATTGGTTGGGTGCTGCCGCAGGTTGCCTTGTGCTGCTGCGGCGCGGTTTGCAGGATGCCCTTGGCGTCCTGGCCCTGGGAGTGCTGGCTGCCTTGATCTGGTGGCTGCAACTGGGCGAACCCAAGGTACTTCTGGTACTGCTGGGATCGTCGAGCCTTGCGCTGGTTTTGCGCGCAAGTGAGTCCTGGGCCCGCACGCTGCTGGTCAGCGTGGCAGTGGGGTTGGTGTTTTCGGTGTTGATCGACGCGGCTTTCCGCCCGCAGATCGAGGTGCTGTCGCAAGAGATCGTCAAGGTCCTGCCGATGGCCCTCGGGGAACTCTACCAGCAGCTTTCGGTAGATGAGCGAGCGCGTCTTGCGACACTGATTGCACCGGCCCTGATCGGCCTGATGGCGGTAATGATGCAGATTGTCAGCGTGCTGAGCCTGATGCTTGGGCGATATTGGCAGGCGTTGTTGTACAACCCGGGTGGTTTTGGTCGCGAATTTCGCAGTATCAGAATCCCCGTGGGCCCGGCGATGTTGCTGCTGGCACTCATGGTGGTCGGACCGTACTTCGGTTCACAAGCCACTTTGCTGGTGCTGTTTTGCAGCGTACCGCTGGTGTTCGCCGGACTGGCCCTGACTCACGGGCTGGTCGCGCAGAAGCGCATGGCCAAGTTCTGGCTGGTGGGGATGTACGTAACAATGGTGCTGTTCATGCAGCTGATCTATCCGTTACTCGTGGTTCTGGCCATTGTCGACGGCCTGATTGATTTTCGCGGTCGTCTGGCGCCGAAAGACGCCGATAACGCGAACGGTGAAGGTTAAAAGTTAGAGGATTTTCACATGCAACTGATCCTTCTGGAAAAAGTCGCCAACCTGGGCAACCTGGGCGACAAAGTGAACGTTAAGGCCGGCTACGGTCGTAACTACCTGCTGCCATACGGCAAAGCCACCGCTGCAACCGCTGCCAACCTGGCTGCGTTTGAAGAGCGTCGTGCCGAGCTGGAAAAAGCCGCAGCAGACAAAAAAGCTTCGGCCGAAACTCGCGCTGCCCAACTGGCTGAGCTGGAAGTGACTATCACTGCCACCGCCGGTGACGAAGGCAAGCTGTTCGGTTCGATCGGCACCCACGACATCGCTGATGCACTGACCGCCTCCGGCGTTGAAGTGCAGAAGAGCGAAGTTCGTCTGCCGAACGGCACCATCCGCAACGTAGGCGAATTCGACGTAGCCGTGCACCTGCACGCCGAAGTTGAAGCCACCGTACGCGTTGTCGTGGTAGCAGCTTAAGCCGCACCTAACTGGCTGGCACCTCGCGTGCCAGGCGGTTAACATCGGGCACGATCCTGTTTACAGGTCGTGCCTTTTGTTTTTCTACACACCCCAAATTCCAAGTGGCCATGAACGATATTTCAGCTCCTGAGCAATACGATCTGCAAACCGCTGCCCTGAAGGTGCCGCCGCATTCCATCGAGGCCGAACAGGCTGTGCTCGGTGGTTTGATGCTGGACAACAACGCCTGGGAGCGCGTGCTGGATCAAGTCTCGGACGGTGATTTCTATCGCCATGACCACCGCCTGATCTTCCGCGCCATCGCCAAGCTGGCCGACCAGAACTCGCCGATCGACGTGGTGACCCTGGCCGAACAACTGGACAAGGAAGGCCAGACCTCCCAGGTCGGCGGCCTGGGCTACCTGGGCGAACTGGCGAAAAACACGCCGTCCGTCGCCAACATCAAGGCCTATGCCCAGATCGTTCGCCAGCGCGCCACGTTGCGCCAACTGATCGGCATCAGCACCGAGATCGCCGACAGCGCCTTCAACCCCGAAGGGCGCACCGCCGAAGAGATCCTCGACGAAGCCGAGCGCCAGATCTTCCAGATCGCCGAGGCCCGCCCGAAAACCGGCGGCCCGGTGGGCGTCAACGAACTGTTGACCAAGGCCATCGACCGCATCGACACCCTGTTCAACACCGACGCGGCCATCACCGGTATTTCCACCGGCTACACCGACCTCGACGAGAAAACCAGCGGCCTGCAACCCTCCGACTTGATCATCGTCGCCGGCCGTCCTTCCATGGGTAAGACCACCTTCGCGATGAACCTGGTGGAAAACGCGGTGTTGCGCAGCGACAAGACCGTGCTGGTGTATTCACTGGAGATGCCAGGCGAATCGCTGATCATGCGGATGCTCTCGTCGCTCGGGCGTATCGACCAGACCAAGGTGCGTTCCGGCCAACTGGAAGACGACGATTGGCCGCGCCTGACCTCGGCGGTCAACCTGCTTAACGACCGCAAGCTGTTCATCGATGACACCGCCGGTATCAGCCCCTCGGAAATGCGTGCGCGTACCCGTCGCCTGGCGCGCGAGCACGGCGATATCGCCTTGATCATGATCGACTACCTGCAGTTGATGCAGATCCCCGGTTCCAGCGGCGACAGCCGGACCAACGAGATTTCCGAAATCTCCCGGTCCCTCAAGGCCCTGGCCAAGGAATTCAACTGCCCGGTGGTGGCGCTGTCCCAGCTCAACCGTTCCCTGGAACAACGCCCCAACAAGCGCCCGGTGAACTCCGACTTGCGCGAATCCGGCGCGATCGAGCAGGACGCCGACGTAATCATGTTCGTGTACCGCGACGAGGTGTACCACCCCGAGACCGAGCACAAGGGCATTGCCGAGATCATCATCGGCAAGCAGCGGAACGGCCCGATCGGCTTTATCCGCCTGGCGTTCATCGGTAAGTACACACGCTTCGAGAACCTCGCGCCGGGCAGTTATAACTTCGACGACGACGAATAACGCGCCTTACGGCCGGGCAAACAGCGCACGGATGGTGGCTTCGTCGTATTGGTAGTTCCAGCGCAACTCAGTGCCGGCGGGAATAGATTCGCTGGCAAATAATCCGGTGAGTATCATTTGATCCTGTCGGTTGCCGACCTGGGCCTGGACCCTGAATTTTGCCGCCTCAACGTTGTAGCCCGAGGCGGCCTGTCGCACCGGAACATCGGCCTCATATTCAAAAATGGTATTGATCCTCGACAACGCGTTGTCGCCGGACAGTACCGGCTGAGTGTTGAGCGCGTGTGGCGACACAGGCCTCACATCCTTGACGGCCATCAGATAAGGATCTCGGCGCGCCTTCGCCACGAAAAACGGCAGGATGTCCCCTCCATACACGCCCAGCGCTTCGCCCTTGCTCAGCGGGCGCCGCGTGATGACCGTGGCTTCGCCGATCATTGCGGCCTCCTGGGGGAATTTTTGATGAGCGGCGGTGAAGGGTAAAACCTCAAGCTTGTCTTCATACAGGCGCGCGACGTTTTCATAACCTTCCCAGCGGATGTAGGGCAGCAGCTGGTCTTTGCTGAATACCGTGCCGGACGTTAACGACTTCCCTTGGGCTTGCATGAGTCGGATCAGCATGGGCTGACCATTTTCATCGCGCAGTGGGTAGCGGCCACAGTTGGCGCGGTCATAAATACGCCGATAGTTCTGGCTGTGCTGGTAGCTGCGCTCGGTGCGCATGTAGGCCAATTCCTGAGGAGTGTAGAGCGCGTCTACAGTGCCTTCCTCGGCTGATCCGTAAGAATTGGACGAGTGTGCCGACCCATACCCGTCAATGGAGTCGACGCTTTCGAGTGATGGCGCAGGCGAGCCCCCTCCGCCCGGTAACCCACCTTTGGCGGGGTCGATTTCCCAACCCCCGTTGGCGTTTTTGCGCAGATAGGGCGAATAGGCCCGGAAACGGCTACGCGCATCGACCAGTCGCCATCCCTGCGGGTCTTTTTTGATCTGGTAGTAGTTCTGCTCGTCCTGGACGTAATAGCGAAAACTTCCGTCAGGCAGTGGCGGCGCTTGAAAGGTCTGGTCAGCCAGCCTTGTCAGTCCGGCCGGAGGGGTTGGTTCGGCGAACAAGGGGTCGAGTGGCAACCCTGCCGAGGGCCGGGTTTCGAGGGTAAGGGGCTTGCCGCGCAGACGCGGAAGGCTGCTGGCCATCAGTGACTTGCCGGATTTGTGCAGGGCCTGCTCAAACGAATCCGCACCCGATTGGCGCAGCAGTGCACGGTGCTCCAAGGGGGAAAGTGTTTGCTCGATTGCGTGAGGCAGATCGGTCAGTGGGGGGGGGAGGGTATCTGGTGAGGCGTGAAGCGCGTATAGCTCGCCTTTGCGGATCAGCGTATGGCTCGAAGGGGCATCCGCGTTACCGATACTCCCCAGAAGCGGCCCCTCGGTACTGTCGTCATACACATCAATCCGGCGCGACCCAGGCCAACCGGGTATCTGCTCCAGTGTGTAAAGCATCAATTGCACGCTTTCCCGGTTGCGCAAGGTATTGAGGAAAATGCTCTCTTGCAGCTGGGCGACCTTTGCCATCTTTGTGTAGTGGTCTGCTTCTTCGAGCGATACGGGGTCCAGGCTGTCTCCCGCTTGCAAGCGTTGGCGTTTGCTTGCTGGGAGTGTGCGCTCTATCTCTTCAAGATGTCGTTTGGACAGTTGCGGCATCAGTGTGCGCAGACTTTTTTCGGTGGGTGTGACCGCGGCTTCATTGGCCGCGTTGAGTTGAGAAAACAGCCATTGTTTTTTCTGTGCGGCCTGCTTGCTCAATCTCAGGGCAAGGTTTTCGGTTTTACTGAAGTAGTCGATAGGCGAGGAGGGCAGCAGATTATTGAACGCGGTCTGAGGCATTTGCGCCTCTATGGCATGCAATAACTCGCCCTTTCTGAAACGGTCTTCGCTGACCTTGATTTCGACGTTGCCCTGACCGAACTGCATCACGGTCTGTTGCTGCTGGTCGACCACCTTCAGCCCGTAAGTGGCGGGCCATTCGGGCAGCGAGGTGAGCAGGTGGGCTTGAATCAGCGGCGAGTGAGCCGTCACGGAGGTGCCCTCGGCACGGCTCAGGTTGAAATCATTGATTTCCTGGTCCAGGTTGAAGTGTGTAACCGTATCGCACAGCAAGGGCGCAGGGCGCACCATCTCTTGATGGGCTTGGCGCAATGTGGTGCTGTCCAGCCCGCTGATCAGCAGGATGGGCTCTACGGACGGTTGGGTTATGTTGGCCGCATCTGGGCCCAGGCGCTTGATCAGTTTGAGCGTGTCCCAATCCTCTGGCGTTTCGTGCACATGGCGCCAGCCGCCGGCTTCGTTGTTCAACAGGGGAGGTGAATAAGCGTGCGGATCGCTGGGGTGTGACAACTCCCATCGTGTGCCATCGGGTGAGCGCTGAATGGCATGGGGGTGATCATCCAGTTTTAGATACGACTGCTGTTGGTATTGATAGATACCTTGTTTATCGGCAACCACGTGTTCAGGCAATGTCGCGGGGTGTTGGTAGGGTTCCAAGTCAGAGTGCCAGAGGCGCCAGCCCTGATTGCGTACCTGAACTTTCACGAGGCCCGCCGTAAAGCGTCCTGCCTTGATCACGCCGGCGGTCGCTACGGCCATGGCAACGCTATCCACCACGTCCAGCAGGTCGTCGAGCGCCTGTTGGCTATCGCCCCGGCTCCAGGCGGCAAAGCCGTTATAGACCGTGCCGATCAATTGGGCGGCGGTAACGACCAGCAGAACCTCCCCGACGATTGGCACGAAGGATGCGGCAAAGAACAGCAGGGATTTACCCAGGTCGGCATAGAACTGCAGGCGTTTTTGTCGGCTGATGGCATCAACCTGTGCCGTCGGGACCGCGACTTCGCAAGCGTCGCTTTCTATCTGGGAAAACCGTCGCAGGATGATGGCGTGGAACAGATTGCCGGTGATTTTGGTCAGGGTCAGCGGTTTGTCCAGCTGCGCTGGCTTGATTTTCCCGGGTGAGCCGATGGGCAGCCAATCAATCCACATGGGCTTTACATGCAGCAGCGATTCTCGCTGATGCACTGGGGCCAGCCGCTTGAAGAAGGCCAGGTAGTCCGGTCGCATCAGGCGTTTAACGAGTTGAGTTTCCAGGTCGTCCATCGAGGGGTGCTGGCGAAGTGCCTCGATCGGGTCTTCAGGTGTGTAGAGAAGCGGTCCGGTTTCTGCCCGGACGTCAACGATGACCAGGACGTCAGGCAACACCACTCCACCAAGCGTCAGGTGAAAGCAGTCGAAGGACACGTGGTGTCCGCGCTCGGAGAGCTCGACCAATTCTTCGTAAAGGGTTTTCGGCATCTTCTTCTTGAGGTAGGCCAGGTGCAAGGCAACGTTGAAACGCTGCTGTTCGTGCTCGCGAAAGAACCGGCGTACCGACAGATTGGTGCTGATGACCGTGCGAATATGCTTGAGGTATTGCCCGCCCAGGTCCAGTTTGCGGCAAAAACCGGCGAAGAGCGTCGCGGAAATCAACGAAGGAAATCGTGAGTCCTGGGTGATGTTGAAAAGCTCGGTCCCGGTCTCCATGCCGCCGTCCTCTGCTTCCGAAGCCTCGAAGTTCTGCAGGGCCGCCTCCAAAAGGGATTGTTCAGTGGTGCGTGCGTGGGTGCGTAGCAGCCCGAACAGGTGATGGTTTTTCCATTCGCGCACCAGGACCGAAGTCTTCGCATTCAGCAGCGTCAGGTATTCGCGGCGCAGCGCCTGCTCAAACAGCGGAAAAGCGAACGCCTCGGGGCTTTGCAGTTGCCTGAGGAGTTCTTGGATCTTGTGCCTGGATTGATTGCTCTTGAGCAGGTTGGCGCGCAGGGCTGCGCGGGTGTCTGCGGGGGAGTCGGTGAGCCAAGTGGGGAGTTGGGTCTGGATGAAGGCGGCGTGGGCGTCGGGTGTTACTAGTGGAGGCGCGGGATTACTGCTCATCTGGGTTTCCATGAAAAGGCTAGTTGAATCCTGACAGCCTATCCAGGGTGTTTCCGGGGATGGGGCTAGCGGATTAGGCCCTTGCCCCCTGCAAATCCGGCTATGAGTACCGGGGAAAAGTGATGCCAGGGTAAAAGCCGACCATTACCGTCGGAATTGGTCAAAATTTGTGCTATATTCCGCGCCCGCGATTTTCCATCTCAACACCGGTCACCGTCATGCAAACAGCCAAGCCGTTATTTGACTATCCCAAGTACTGGGCCGAATGTTTCGGTCCAGCGCCATTCCTGCCGATGAGCAGGGAGGAGATGGATCAGCTTGGCTGGGATTCCTGCGACATCATCATCGTCACCGGTGATGCCTACGTTGACCATCCGTCGTTCGGCATGGCGATCATCGGCCGGCTGCTGGAGTCCCAGGGCTTCCGCGTCGGGATCATTGCCCAGCCGAACTGGCAGTCCAAAGACGACTTCATGAAGCTCGGCGAGCCGAACCTGTTCTTCGGCGTCGCGGCCGGCAACATGGACTCCATGATCAACCGCTACACCGCCGACAAGAAAATCCGCTCCGACGACGCCTACACCCCAGGCGGCATGGCCGGCAAACGCCCGGATCGCGCCAGCCTGGTGTACAGCCAGCGGTGCAAGGAAGCCTACAAGAACGTGCCGATCGTACTCGGCGGCATCGAAGCCTCCCTGCGTCGCATCGCCCACTACGACTACTGGCAGGACCGGGTGCGCAATTCGATCCTGATCGACGCCACTGCCGATATCCTGCTGTACGGCAACGCCGAGCGCGCCATCGTCGAAGTCGCCCAGCGCCTGTCGTGGGGCCACAAGATCGAAGACATCACCGATGTGCGCGGTACCGCGTTCATCCGTCGCGACACGCCGGCCGGCTGGTATGAAGTGGACTCCACGCGTATCGACCGTCCGGGCAAGATCGACAAGATCATCAACCCGTACGTCAACACCCAGGACACCCAGGCCTGCGCCATCGAGCAGGAAAAAGGGCCGCAGGATGATCCGGAAGAAGCCAAGGTCGTGCAGATCCTGGCCAGCCCGAAGATGACCCGCGACAAGACCGTGATCCGCCTGCCATCGGTGGAGAAAGTCCGTGGCGATGCGGTGCTCTACGCCCACGCCAACCGCGTGCTGCACCTGGAAACCAACCCAGGCAACGCCCGCGCCCTGGTGCAGAAGCACGGCGAAGTGGACGTGTGGTTCAACCCGCCACCCATTCCGATGACCACCGAAGAAATGGACTACGTGTTCGGCATGCCGTACGCCCGCGTCCCGCACCCCGCGTACGGCAAGGAAAAAATCCCGGCCTACGACATGATCCGCTTCTCGGTGAACATCATGCGTGGCTGCTTCGGCGGCTGCACTTTCTGCTCCATCACCGAGCACGAAGGCCGCATCATCCAGAACCGTTCCGAAGAGTCGATCATTCGCGAGATCGAAGAGATCCGCGACAAGGTCCCCGGCTTTACCGGCGTGATCTCCGACCTCGGCGGTCCGACCGCGAACATGTACCGCATCGCCTGCAAGAGCCCGGAAATCGAATCCGCGTGCCGCAAGCCGTCGTGCGTGTTCCCCGGTATCTGCCCGAACCTGAACACTGACCACTCGTCGTTGATCCAGCTGTACCGCAGCGCCCGTGCGTTGCCGGGTGTGAAGAAGATCCTGATCGCCTCCGGCCTGCGTTATGACCTGGCCGTCGAGTCGCCGGAATACGTGAAAGAGCTGGTCACCCACCACGTCGGCGGCTACCTCAAGATCGCCCCGGAACACACCGAGGAAGGTCCGCTCAACCAGATGATGAAGCCGGGCATTGGCAGCTATGACAAGTTCAAGCGCATGTTCGAGAAGTACACCAAGGAAGCGGGCAAGGAGCAGTACCTGATTCCGTACTTCATCGCCGCCCACCCGGGTACCACCGATGAAGACATGATGAACCTGGCCTTGTGGCTCAAGGGCAACGGCTTCCGCGCCGACCAGGTACAGGCGTTCTACCCGTCGCCGATGGCCACCGCCACGGCCATGTATCACTCGGGCAAGAACCCGCTGCGCAAGGTCACCTACAAGAGCGACGCGGTAACCATCGTCAAGAGCGAAGAGCAGCGTCGCCTGCACAAGGCGTTCCTGCGCTATCACGACCCGAAAGGCTGGCCGATGCTGCGTGAGGCACTGACCCGCATGGGCCGCGCCGACCTGATCGGGCCGGGCAAGGACCAACTGATCCCGTTGCACCAGCCGAGCACCGACAGCTACCAGAGCGCCCGTCGCAAGAACTCGACGCCGGCCGGCAGCCACAAGGTCGCCAAGGAAACCACCACCAGGATCCTCACCCAGCACACCGGCCTGCCGCCGCGCGGCAGTGACGGCAGCAACCCGTGGGACAAGCGTGAACAAGCCAAGGCCGCGGCCCAGGCGCGCAACAAGCAGGCCGCCAAGGAGCGTGCCGATGCGGCCAAGGGCAAGGGCGGCAAGCCTGCGCGCAAGCCGGTCGTGCCGCGTTGATCGCAGCCTGAACATGCCAGACGCCAGCCTCGTGCTGGCGTTTTGCTTTCTAGCTGTTGGGTAACCTGTTTGCTAAGGTGGCGCCCATTAGAAAGCCATCGCGGGCAAGCCCGGCTCCCACAGGAGAATGCATTCCAAATGTGGGAGTGGGCTTGCCCGCGATGGGGCCCGCCTGGTCACCATCATTCTCAAGGAAGAACACTTATGGCTAACCCCCTGGCCTCCATCGGCATGGACTCCAACCGCTCGCAGTTCATGGCGCGCCAGCGCATCGAAAGCCAGATCAACCTTCCGCGCCTGTTTGCGGCCATCGACGCCGATCCAGGTATCGTTGGCGCAGGTGTCGTATACATCGACGCCGACTTCAACGTCATTACCCTTCGCGAATTCAAGCCCATCTGCAGCATCAAGCCCAAGCGCATCATTTTGCGTGAAGCGCAGAAGTACATTGCGCCAACACAGTTTGCTCAACATGTCGTGAGCAATCCTCGAGAGTCGCGACTGATTGGCGAAGCCGTGAATACCGGAATCTCCTGCTTGGGGGCGGTCATCAGTTGGGCTGCGATCGCCAGTGGAACCATTCTGGTGCCTTTCAGCGCTGGCGCCAGTTCCGTCATCGTTGTAGTGGGGTATGCGGCCGCCGGCGCGAGTACGCTTCAGTGCTTTAACGGCATTGCTCGAACAGCGCTTGAGGTCGCCAAACCGGAGGTAAACGATTGGCTCGACAGTGAGGGCTGGTACCAGAATGCATCCGTTGTGCTGGACGCCGTTTCACTGGCTGGCGTAGGCGGTTCGGCCCTGACGACGGTCAAGCTGGTCAGGGCTGCCAAAGCATCGACGGGCAAGAGCCTGCGTGATGTGCTTCGCGGTTTGAATCGCCAGGAAAGAGCCAAGCTGACGAAAGAGCTGCTGAGCATCAACCATCCCAGCTTGACCGCCAAGATGCTCAAATTGCGGCAGGCGTCGGGCGAACTCACCAAGCGTTTCACCCCTACGCAGCTCAAGCACAGCACCACGACCCAGATCAAAGACGTCCTCGGCGCAACCGTAGGATTTGGCGGGAGTGCGTACTCCGGAAACGTCAATACCATCGCGATTGGGTTGTACGAGGAAATAAACGAATGAACGAGTTAATGACGCTACGCGACTTTTTCAGGCAATATTTTCTGACGTTTATGGGCGGCGTATTTGCTGCGTGTTTTTCTTTGGCGTTGGCTGTGGCGCTGGCGTTCATCACCTATTTTCGTGATGCGCCCATTGCTCAAGTGGGGCTCAAGATCATGTCTGCCGGGGCGCTGCTCATTCTGTTGACGGTCCATAGCAACTTTATGATTTTGCGGGGCCGCCCCTCCTGGGTGTGGGTGATGGTCGGCATCTACGTCGCCTGTCTGCTGTTTGTAGTTCCGATGATTCAATTCCAGCCTCACAAAATTCTTTATGGGTTGGCGCTGTTATTCCCATTGCTCGGATTATTGACACTTAACAGCAAGGTTCAACGAGAGATGCGCCAGAAGCTGCTTGAAATACGCCACCTGCGCCAAGCCGTGATCGCCAAGCGCAAAACCGGCTGATTGGGTAGATTCCCCACCCACCTTCACACCCGCGCCACAAATATGTGCGTCACTTGCACCAGAGCATCGCCGTTGGCGCCGTTTTGGTGCTGTACTGCACTGGGTCCCACGATAAAGCGCAATGACCGCCGCTCTGGCATAAGTCTTGCGCGCTTTGTGTCCATGCCCTGGCTCGCAGGAGGCCGCCGTGTCGATTCATGTCGCGTTGCACCACGTTACGCATTACCGCTACGACCGTGCTGTCGAACTCGGCCCGCAGATTGTACGGTTGCGTCCGGCCGCCCATAGCCGCACGCGGATTCTGTCCTACGCGCTGAAAGTGCTGCCCGAGCAGCATTTCATCAATTGGCAGCAAGACCCCCAGGGCAATTACCTGGCGCGGTTGGTGTTCCCGGAAAAGACCGATGAGCTGCGCATCGAGGTCGATCTGGTTGCCGAGATGGCGGTGTTCAACCCGTTCGACTTTTTCCTTGAACCCTACGCCGAAAAAATCCCCTTCAGCTATGCCGCCGATGAACAACGCGAGCTGGCGCCGTACCTGGAAACCCTGCCGCTGACGCCGAAGTTCGCCGCGTACCTTGCGGGCATCGACCGTACGCCGTTGCCGGCCGTGGATTTCCTGGTGGGCCTCAACCAGCGCCTGGCGGCCGACATCGGCTACCTGATCCGCATGGAACCGGGCGTGCAGACGCCGGAATTCACCCTGGAAAACGCCTCCGGCTCCTGCCGTGATTCGGCCTGGCTGCTGGTGCAATTGCTGCGCAACCTGGGCTTGGCGGCGCGGTTTGTGTCTGGCTATCTGATCCAGTTGACCGCCGACGTCAAAGCCCTCGACGGCCCGTCCGGCACCGAAGTGGACTTCACCGACCTGCACGCGTGGTGCGAAGTGTATTTGCCCGGTGCCGGTTGGATCGGCCTGGACGCCACCTCCGGGCTGTTCGCCGGTGAAGGGCATATCCCGTTGGCCTGTAGTCCCGATCCCTCGTCTGCCGCGCCGATCAGTGGGCTGGTGGAACCCTGCGAGTGTGAATTCACCCACGAAATGTCTGTAGAGAGGATTTGGGAGGCCCCACGGGTCACCAAGCCCTACACCGAGGAACAGTGGCTGGCGATCCAGGCATTGGGACGGCAGATCGATGGCGACCTGCTCAAGGACGATGTCCGCCTGACCATGGGCGGCGAGCCGACCTTTGTCTCCATCGACGATCCCGACGGCGCCGAATGGAACACCGCCGCCCTCGGCCCGGATAAACGCCGCCTGTCCGCCGAGCTGTTCCAGCGCATGCGCAAGCACTACGCGCCCAAAGGGCTGGTGCACTTCGGCCAGGGCAAGTGGTACCCCGGCGAGCAACTGCCGCGCTGGTCGCTCAACTGCTACTGGCGCCGTGACGGCGTGCCGATCTGGCACAACAGCGCGTTGATCGCCGATGAGCAAGAGGATTACGCTGCGGACGGCGTGATGGCCGGGCGTTTCCTGGCCAGCGTCGCCGAACGCCTTAAGCTGCCGGCACGCTTTGTGTTCCCGGCCTATGAAGACAATTTCTATTACCTGTGGCGCGAAGGCGCGCTGCCGCAGAACGTCACCGCCCAGGACCCGCGCCTGGGCGATGAACTGGAGCGCGAACGCCTGCGCAAGGTGTTCGCCCAGGGCCTGGATAAAATCATCGGGCAAGTACTGCCGCTGGCGCGTACGCCTGCCAATGATCGTTGGCAGAGTGGGCGCTGGTACCTGCGCGATAACCACTGCTGTTTGGTGCCGGGAGATTCTCCCCTGGGCTATCGCCTGCCGTTGGCTTCGCAGCCGTGGGTGACGGCGGCGGAGTATCCGTTTGTGCACCCGACGGACCCTAACCAGGATCAGCCCGAGCTGCCGTCCACCGCCCAACTGCAAAGCCATGGCGAACCTGCGCCGAGTGATGAACGTGTACCCAAGGTGGACGAGTCCGCCGACTGGCTGACCCGCACCGCACTGTGCGCCGAAGCGCGGGAAGGGCGGCTCTATCTGTTCATGCCGCCGCTGGAGCGCGTCGAGGACTATCTGGAACTGGTGGCGGCCATCGAAGCCACCGCTGAAGAACTGCACTGCCCGGTCTTGCTCGAAGGCTACGAGCCACCGGCCGATTCGCGCCTGAGCAACTTTCGCGTCACGCCGGACCCGGGTGTGATCGAGGTCAACGTGCAGCCGTCCGCCTCCTGGGACGAGTTGGTGGAGCGCACCGAGTTCCTCTACGAAGAGGCGCGGCAAACCCGCCTGACCACCGAGAAATTCATGATCGACGGGCGCCATACCGGCACCGGTGGCGGTAACCATTTCGTGCTCGGTGGCGCCACGCCCAAGGATTCGCCGTTCCTGCGTCGCCCCGATCTGCTGCGCAGCTTGATCAGCTACTGGCACAACCATCCTTCGTTGTCCTACCTGTTTTCCGGCCTGTTCATCGGCCCGACCTCCCAGGCGCCCCGGGTGGACGAGGCGCGCAACGATGCGCTGTATGAGCTGGAAATCGCCTTCGCGCAAATGCCTGCTCCCGGCGAAGAATGCCCGCCCTGGCTGGTCGACCGCCTGCTGCGCAACCTGCTGATCGACGTGACCGGCAACACTCACCGCGCCGAATTCTGCATCGACAAACTCTACTCACCGGATGGCGCTACCGGCCGCCTGGGCCTGCTGGAACTGCGTGCATTCGAGATGCCGCCCCATGCACGCATGAGCCTGACCCAACAACTGCTGCTGCGTGCCTTGGTCGCGCGCTTCTGGCGCGAGCCCTATGCACCGTCGAAGCTGGCGCGATGGGGCACCGAGTTGCACGACCGCTTCCTGTTGCCGCACTTCATCGAGCAGGATTTTGCCGATGTGATCGTCGAGCTCAACGCCGCCGGCTACCCGCTGCGCGCCGAGTGGTTTGCCGCGCACCTGGAGTTCCGTTTCCCCAAGGTGGGCGACTACGCCGTCAGCGGTATCGAACTGGAACTGCGCCAGGCCCTGGAGCCCTGGCATGTACTGGGCGAGGAGGGCGCGGTGGGCGGTACGGTGCGCTATGTGGATTCGTCGCTGGAGCGCCTGCAAGTCAAGTTGACCGGGCTGCCACCGCAACGCTACCTGCTGACCTGCAACGGCATCCCGGTGCCGCTGCAGGCCACCGGGCGCGTCGGTGAGTTTGTCGCCGGCGTGCGTTATCGCGCCTGGCAACCGGCCAACTGCCTGCAACCGACCATCCCGGTGCATGCGCCCTTGGTGTTCGATCTGCTGGATACCTGGATGCAGCGCTCGTTGGGCGGCTGCCAGTACCACGTCGCCCATCCGGGTGGACGCAATTACGACAGCTTGCCGGTAAATGCCAATGAGGCGGAGAGCCGGCGGATGGCGCGGTTTTTCCGGCTTGGGCATAGCCCCGGCAAGCTCCCCGTACCGACGGTAACCATCAACGATGAATTACCGATGACCCTGGATATGCGGCGTTTCCCCAATAAAAATGACTGAACACTGTTTAAGTGTGGGAGAGGGCAAGCCCCCTCCCACAGTGGATTGCAGTGAATTTGAGTTAATCTGAGCCCCCTTGTCCCTGCCGAGCGTTCCATGTCCGACTTGCTCGACCGTTACCCGCTGACCGCGGGCACTTATCACGAACTGCTGGACGACAGTGGCGCAGTGCGTGCCCATTGGCAGCGCCTGCTCGACCACCTGCAACGCAGCACGCCTGCACAATTGGCCCAGCGCCAGGCGCTGCTGACCCGGCAGATCCAGGAAAACGGCGTGACCTACAATGTCTACGCCGACCCCAAGGGCGCCGACCGCCCCTGGGAATTGGACCTGCTGCCCCATGTGCTGGCCGCCGATGAATGGCAGCACCTGTGCGCCGGTATCGCCCAGCGTGCACGCCTGCTCAATGCCGTGCTTGCCGACCTGTATGGCCCGCAACGCCTGATCAAGGAAGGCTTGCTGCCGGCCGAGCTGGTGTTCGGGCATAACAACTTCCTGTGGCCGTGCCAGGGTATCCAACCGCCGGACGGTGCCTTTTTGCACCTGTACGCCGTGGACCTTGCGCGCACGCCGGATGGCCGCTGGTGGGTCACCGCCGACCGTACCCAGGCGCCGTCGGGCGCCGGTTATGCATTGGAAAACCGCACTATCGTGTCCCGCGCCTTTCCGGATCTTTACCGCGACTTGCAGGTGCAGCACCTCACCGGTTTCTTCCGCACCTTGCAGGAAACCCTGGCCCGCCAGGCGCCCGGCGATGACCAGCCGCCGTTGATCGTGCTGCTCACCCCTGGCCGGTTCAACGAAAGCTACTTCGAGCACCTCTACCTCGCCCGCCAGCTCGGCTACCCGCTGGTGGAAGGCGGCGACCTCACCGTGCGTGACAGCACGGTGTTCCTGAAAACCCTCAGCGGCCTGCGCCGGGTGCACGCAATCATGCGTCGCCTGGATGATGACTTCTGCGACCCGCTGGAACTGCGCACCGACTCCGCCCTCGGGGTACCCGGCCTGCTTGATGCGGTGCGCCAAGGCAACGTGCTGGTGGCCAATGCCTTGGGCAGCGGTGTGCTGGAGTCCCCCGGTTTGCTGGGTTTCCTGCCGAAAATCAACGAATTCCTGTTTGGCGAAGAACTGATCCTGCCGTCCATCGCCACCTGGTGGTGCGGTGAAGCGCCGGTACTGGCCGAGGCCCTGGAAAAACTGCCGGAGCTGCTGATCAAGCCTGCGTTTCCGTCGCAGAGTTTCACCCCGGTATTTGGCCGTGACCTGAATGAAGAACAGCGCCAAGCCCTGGCCGAGCGCATGCGCGCGCGGCCCTACGCGTACGTCGCCCAGGAGTTGGCGCAGCTGTCCCAGGCGCCGGTGTGGCACACCGAGGATGATCATTTGCAACACCGCGCCATCGGCATGCGCGTGTACGCCGTGGCCAGCGATGACGGTTATCGCGTGTTGCCCGGCGGCCTGACACGGGTCGCCGCTGAAGCCGATGCCGAAGTGGTATCGATGCAACGCGGCGGCGCCAGCAAGGACACCTGGGTGCTCGGTGAACGCGCATCCGGTGGTGAACATTGGCGCGCACAACGCGCAATCGGCGCCCATGATCTGGTACGACGCGACCCTTATCTGCCGTCCCGCGTAGTGGAAAACCTGTTCTGGTTCGGCCGTTACTGCGAACGCTGTGACGACAGTGCGCGTTGGCTGCGCATCGTGCTGGCGCGTTATGTGGACGGCGACGATCCACTGGCCTTGCAGGCCGCCGTCGAGCTGGGCGAAAACCTGCGCCTGTTGCCGGAAGAGGGCGAGTTACCGGAGCGCTTGCAGGCCGCACTCTTGGGCGATGACTGGCCATCGAGCCTGCGCGCCAACCTGCAACGCTTGCAATGGGCGGCGTCCCAGGTGCGCGGCAAGCTGTCCCGGGAGAACTGGCAGGCCCTGGTGGAGCTGCAACGCGAAGCCCTGGAGCTGGAAAGCGAGACCCCGGATTTTGGCGAATTGCTGGACTTTCTCAACCGCCTGGTGATGTCCCTGGCGGCGCTGTCCGGGTTCGCCCTGGACGACATGACCCGCGACGAAGGCTGGCGCTTTTTGATGATGGGCCGGCGCATCGAGCGCCTGCAATTCCTGAGCAGCAGCCTGGCGGCATTCCTGCGCGGTGTGGCGGTGTTTGACCAGGCTGGCTTGGAGTGGTTGTTGGAGTTGGGCAACAGCAGCATCACCTATCGCTCGCGCTACCTGGCGGTGCCGCAGTTGATCCCGGTGCTCGATCTGTTGCTGCTGGATGAACAGAACCCCCATGCGGTGCTGTTCCAGCTCAAACTGGTGAGCCGCACCCTGCGCCGTCTCAACGACGACTTTGGCGTGCCGCGTGAAACCGGCCTCGGCCCGTTGGTGGAGCGCCTGGCGCGCTTCGACCTGGGCTGCCTGGAGAACCCATTGTTCGGCGAGTCCAGCGTGCGTGCCGCACTGGACGGCCTGGCCGACCTGCTGCAAGCAGTGGCCGATGAGAGCGGGCAAGTGTCGGATCGCCTGGCCTTGCGCCATTTTGCCCATGTGGATGATGTCAGCCAGCAAACGGTGTCGGTGTGATGAGTGCGCGCTACCAGATTTTCCACGATACCCATTACCACTACGACAGCCCGGTGTCCCTGGCCCAGCAGCTGGCGCACCTGTGGCCACGGCCGTGCGCCTGGCAGCGTTGCAGCTCGCAGCAACTGGATATCAGCCCGCAGCCGTCGTCGCGCCGCGATGAGCTGGACGTGTTCGGCAACCCTATCACCCGCCTGGCGTTCGAGCGGCCCCATGACGAACTGCTGGTGAATGCCGGGCTGACCGTGGAAGTGCTGGCGCGGCCGGTGCTGGATTTCCAGCAATCGCCGGCCTGGGACCAGACCCGCGACCGCCTGACCTACAGCAGCCAGCCGATGTCCGGCGAGCTGATCGAAGCCTGCCGCTATCGTTTCGAATCGCCCTACGTGCACTTGAAGAAAACCTTCGTCGAGTTCTCCGAAAGCTGTTTCCCGCCTGGCAAGCCGTTGCTGCTGGGCGTGCGGGCATTGATGGAGAAGATCTTCAGCGAATTCACCTTCGATGCCGAAGCCACCCAGGTGGCCACGCCGCTGGTGGAAGTGCTGGAGCGCCGTCGCGGCGTGTGCCAGGACTTCGCCCACCTGATGCTCGCCTGCCTGCGCTCCCGAGGCCTGGCGGCGCGTTACATCAGTGGCTATCTGCTCACCCAGCCACCGCCCGGCCAGCCACGGCTGATCGGCGCCGATGCGTCCCATGCGTGGGTCTCGGTGTATTGCCCGGTTTCAGGCTGGGTGGACTTTGATCCGACGAACAATGTGCAGCCGGCACTGGAGCACATCACCCTGGCCTGGGGCCGGGACTTTTCCGATGTGTCGCCGTTGCGGGGGGTGATTCTGGGGGGAGGGAGCCATGACCCGGAGGTGCGGGTGACGGTGATGCCGCTGGAATGATGGTTGATTGTGCCGAGCCGGAGCAGCCGGCTCAGCACAAAGGAAATTATTCAGCCGGATCTTTTGGTGTTTCGGTCTCGTCGCTCGTTACTTCAGCATCAGCGTCCGGGTTCAGTGCGCCAGCTTCTTCGTCTGCAGCGGCTTTCTTGCGTTGCAGTTTTTCCTCTTTCTTCTGTTCCTTGGCCAAGTCTCTCTGACGTTTGGCGAAGGAGTAATTAGGTTTGGCCATGGGCGATCCTCTAAGGTCGAAGGTGAGGGTGGCGGCGCGCAGCTGCCTTGGGACGACATGGTAGCAGCTTCAAGGTGCGCTTGGCCTTCACTTACCGCAGGCGTAGGCGGCCAGCAGGCCGTTGAACAGTTGATTGAGGTGCATGGCTCGGACTCCAGTGGGTGATGGGCCGATCATAATCAGCGTGCGGCACTTTGGCTGGTTGATTGTGTCGATAAGTCTGATAGCCTAAAGTTGTATACAATCTGTTGATTCAGGTCATAAGAATTTCTGCCTGCTTCAGGCACCCTTGTCGCATTACGCGTTTTTTAAACCCTGCCTTGGAGATTCACATGTTTGCCAAACTCGTTGCTGTTTCCCTGCTGACTCTGGCAAGTGGCCAGTTGCTTGCTGCAGAGTGCAAGGTCACTGTCGACTCCACCGACCAAATGTCCTTTAACACCAAAGCCATCGAAATCGACAAGAGCTGCAAGACATTCACCGTCGAGCTGACTCATTCGGGCAACCTGCCGAAAAACGTCATGGGCCATAACTGGGTGCTGACCAGCGCCGCCAACATGCAGCCGGTTGCCACTGACGGCATGGCCGCCGGTATCGACAAGGACTACCTGAAACCAGGTGATGACCGCATCATCGCCCACACCAAGATCATCGGTGCCGGCGAGAAAGACTCGGTGACCTTCGATGTGTCGAAGCTGGCCGCCGGGACTGACTACGCGTTCTTCTGCTCGTTCCCAGGCCACATCTCGATGATGAAAGGCACTGTGACCGTCAAGTAACACCGCATCACCGTTCATCGGGGGCAAGCCCCCTCCCACATTTGGATGTGTTCACAAATCAAAGTGTAGGAGGGGGCTTGCCCCCGATGGCGTCCTACCTCACGGCGCGAATGGCATGACCCGCTTGTGCTCGGTCTTGCGATACGTTTCGCAGATAATCCTGAACGCTTCCTCACGCACCGGCTCGCCGTGCAGGAAAGCATCGATCTCCGCGTAGGTCACGCCATGTGACGCTTCGTCCGGCTTGCCCGGCGACAGGTCTTCCAGGTCCGCAGTCGGTACTTTTTCCACCAACGACTCCGGCGCCCCGAAGTACCGCGCAATCGCACGCACCTGGTTCTTCACCAGCCCGCTCAACGGTGCCAAATCGCAGGCCCCATCACCGAACTTGGTGAAAAAGCCCATCACCGCTTCCGCCGCATGGTCGGTGCCGATCACCAGGCCACCGGTCGCGCCCGCGATGGTGTACTGCGCCACCATGCGCATGCGCGCCTTGGTGTTGCCCAGCACGAAATCGCGGGACACCGCCGCCTTGCCTTCGAACGCCGCCACTTCATTGGCCAGGGCTTTGACCGCCGGGCCGATGTTCACAGTATGGCGCTCGTCCGGCTCGATAAAGTCCACCGAGGCCGTGGCGTCGATTTCATCGAACTGGGTTTCGTAGGGCAGGCGCACCGCGATAAAGCGGTAGGCCTCATCACCGGTATTTTCACGCAGCTCTTTCACCGCGCGTTGGGCCAACAGGCCGGCGGTCAGGGAGTCGACACCACCGCTGATGCCCAGCACCAGCGCCTTGAGCCCGGCATTGCGCAGGCAATCCTGGATAAACCCCACGCGACGGGCAACCTCGGCTTCAAGTGCGGCCTGGTCGTTGAACGGCGCTTGGACCTTGAGCTGCTGCGCAATCTCACGCTGTACGGCTTGCATGATTCACTCCTTGCTGGATAGGGCAGGTACTTTGAAAACGTGACGCAAATAGGCGACGAAATTCGGGTCGGTGCAGTGGGTCTTGCCCGCTTCATCGGAGATCTTCGCGACGGGCTGGCCATTGCAGGCGGTCATTTTAAGCACGATGCTCATCGGCTCGACACCTGGAATGTCACAGGTCAGGTTGGTGCCGATGCCAAAGCTCACATTGATCCGACCACGCAGTGCGCGGAATATTTCCAAGGCCTTGGGCAGAGACAGGCTGTCGGAGAACACCAGGGTCTTGCTCATCGGCTCGATGCCGAGCTTGTGGTAGTGGGCGATGGCTTTTTCCGCCCACTGCACCGGGTCGCCGGAGTCGTGGCGCAGGCCGTCGAACAGCTTGGCGAAGTACAAGTCGAAGTCGCCGAGGAACGCGTCGGTGGTGATGCAGTCGGTCAGGGCGATGCCCAGCAGGCCACGGTATTCGCGGACCCAGCAGTCCAGCGCGGCGATCTGGCTGTCGATCAGGCGTGGGCCGAGTTGCTGGTGGGCCATGATCCATTCGTGGGCCATGGTGCCTAGCGGCTTCATATCGAATTCGCGGGCCAGGTGCACGTTGCTGGTGCCGACAAAGCGCCCGGGGAAGTCATGCTTGAGCACACTGACCACTTCTTCCTGCACCCGGTACGAGAAGCGCCGGCGCGTGCCGAAGTCGGCCACTTGCAGCTCGGACAGCTCGTCGCTGCTGGCGTTGGCGGTCAGCCAGTCGAACTTGCGGTACAACTGCTCGCGGGCCTGTTCTAGGATCACCGTCTGGTAGCGGTAGCGGTTACGCACTTCGCTGACGATAGCCAGCATCGGCACTTCAAACAGAATCACATGCAGCCACGGCCCGCGCAGGCGGATGAACAGCTCACCGTTCTCGATGCCGGTCTGCACGTAGCGCAGGTTGAAGCGGAACAGCCCGAGAAAGCGCAAAAAATCCGGCTTCATGAAGCTGATGCGCTCCAGGAAACCCAGTTGGTCGGGGCTCAGGCTCAGCTCGGCAAGACGTTCGATCTGGTAGCGGATCTCGGCCAGGTACGGGCGCAGGTCTTCGCTGTTACGGCAACGGAACTCCCATTCAACTTCCACGTTGGGGTAGTTGTGCAGCACCGCCTGCATCATGGTCAGCTTGTAGAAGTCGGTGTCGAGCAAGTTCTGCACGATGCGATCGGCAAACACACTCTCGCTCATAACGGGAATCTCCAGACGGGACGGCGATGGGCGCCGACCTTTACGCACAATTAAGGAAGGGGGCTAGTGGCGCATAGACCTGTGGGGTTTTGCCAGTGTTTTTTTCAGTGGGACCACTGGCCTCATCGGGGGCAAGCCCCCTCCCACACTTGGAATGCGTTTCAGATGTGGGAGGGGCGGCGCGACGATTCGACTTGCCCTCGATGGCGGTATTCCAGGCACTAAATGACCTGCTCCATCATCCACTTCACAAAATCACGCACCTTGGGCACCTCTGCTGAATGCTCCGGGTAGGCCAGGTAATACGCGTCCTGGCTCGGCATCGCATGCTGCCAGGGGATCACCAGCTTGCCGTCGGCCAGTTCCTCTTCCACCAGGAAGCGCGGCAGCAAGGCCACGCCGCAGCCCACCTGCGCCGCCCGGATGCACATATAGAAGGTGTCAAAGCGCGGCCCATGGTAGCTGTGTTCGGTCTGGTAACCCTGGCTGGCGAACCAGTCATGCCAGCCCTGGGGCCGCGAGGCGTTTTGCAGCAGGACCAGGCCGCTCAGTTGCGTGGGGTCGCTCAAAGGCTGCGCCGGCAGGCTTTCCGGCGCACACACCGGTACCAGCTCTTCGCTGAACAATTTCAGGCTCTCGGTACCGGGGCGTGAGCCCTGGCCGAAGTAGAAGGCCATGTCGGCCTTGCCTTGCAGCAGTTCGTCCGGCTCCTGCTCGTTGCACAGGTCCAGGTGGATCTGCGGGTGACGCAGGCGCCAACCCTTGAGGCGCGGCACCAGCCAGCGCGCGCCGAAGGTGTAGGGCGTGGACACGCGCAATACTTCGGTCTCGCCGCCGTAGGAGCGCAGGTAGTGGGTGGACATCTCCACCTGGGTGAGGATCTTGCGCACTTCCACCAGGTACAGGTCGCCTGCCGGAGTCATCTGCAAACGGCGGCGCACCCGGCGAAACAGCAGGTGTTGCAACAGTTCTTCCAACTGCGCCACTTGTTTGCTCACGGCGCTCTGGGTGAGGTTCAGCTCCTCGGCGGCGCGGGTAAAGCTCAGGTGGCGGGTGGCGGCTTCGAAGCACTGCAGGGCAGTGATCGAGGGCAAATGTCTTTTATTCAGCACGGCACGCCTCTTTTTATTCTTTGCATGAATAAACGGAATGATATCTCGCCTAATCGTCGTTTGTTGGCAAGTCTTGGGCCAGCTACAAATAAGGCCTGGATCGCCGTGTGTGTGACGGTGCGAATTTTCTGTTTGAAATTGAAGGAGTGACCCATGGTTGCCGCATTGCTTGATCGTCTCGGGGTAAACCCGGCGTTGTACCAGTCGGGTAAACAACCTGTGCATTCGCCGATCGATGGCAGCCGTATCGGCAGTGTGCACTGGGAGGGCGCCGCCGAGGTGGAGCAGCAGGTCAGTCGTGCCGAGCATGCATTCGAGGCCTGGCGCAAAGTACCGGCGCCGCGCCGTGGCGAACTGGTGCGCCAATTTGGCGATGTATTGCGCGAATACAAGGCCGACCTGGGCGAGCTGGTATCCTGGGAAGCCGGCAAGATCACCCAGGAAGGCCTGGGCGAAGTGCAGGAAATGATCGACATTTGCGACTTCGCCGTCGGCCTGTCGCGCCAGTTGTACGGCTTGACCATCGCCTCCGAGCGTCCGGGCCACCACATGCGTGAAACCTGGCACCCGCTGGGTGTGGTCGGCGTGATCAGTGCCTTCAACTTCCCGGTGGCGGTGTGGGCGTGGAACACCGCCCTGGCGCTGGTGTGCGGCAACGCGGTGATCTGGAAACCCTCGGAAAAGACCCCGCTCACCGCCCTGGCCTGCCAGGCACTGTTCGAGCGCGTGCTGAAAAAATTCGATGGTGCCCCGCAGTACCTGAGCCAAGTAATCATCGGTGGCCGTGACGCCGGTGCTGCGCTGGTGGACGACCCGCGTGTCGCCCTGATCAGCGCCACCGGCAGCACGCGCATGGGCCGCGAAGTGGCACCGAAAGTCGCCGCGCGCTTCGCCCGCAGCATCCTGGAACTTGGCGGCAACAACGCGATGATCCTCGGCCCGAGCGCCGACCTGGACATGGCCGTGCGCGCCATCCTGTTCAGCGCCGTTGGTACCGCCGGTCAGCGTTGCACCACACTGCGCCGCCTGATCGCCCATGAATCGGTCAAGGAAGAAATCGTCACTCGCCTCAAGGCGGCTTATTCCAAGGTGCGCATCGGCCACCCGCTGGAAGGCAACCTGATCGGCCCGCTGATCGACAAGCACGGCTTCGACGCTATGCAGGACGCGCTGGAGCAGGCCCTGAGCGAAGGCGGCAAGGTGTTTGGCGGCAAGCGCCAGTTGGAAGACAAGTTCCCGAATGCCTACTACGTGTCTCCGGCGATTGTGGAAATGCCCGAGCAAAGCGATGTGGTGTGCACCGAGACCTTCGCGCCGATCCTCTACGTGGTCGGCTACACCGACTTCGCTGAGGCCCTGCGCCTGAACAATGCCGTGCCGCAAGGCTTGTCGTCGTGCATCTTCACCACTGACGTGCGTGAAGCCGAGCAGTTCATGTCGGCGGTGGGCAGCGACTGCGGCATCGCCAACGTCAACATCGGCCCGAGCGGCGCGGAAATCGGCGGCGCGTTCGGTGGCGAGAAAGAGACCGGCGGCGGGCGCGAATCCGGGTCGGACGCGTGGCGCGGGTACATGCGTCGCCAGACCAATACCGTGAACTACTCGCTGGAGTTGCCGCTGGCACAGGGCATCACGTTTGACTGACCCTGCTGGCCGGAATGGGATCAACATGTGGGAGGGGGCAAGCCCACTCCTACATTGACCGAGCTGTTTGTTAGGTTTCATCACGGAGTCTGGCAATGCCATTACGCGAAACATGTTTGTGGGAACACCTCACCCCCAGCCGGCCGGATCGCGCTGGGCTCAACGGCGAGGTCAAGGTGGATGTGTGCGTGATCGGCGCCGGTATTACCGGTCTGTCGGCGGCCATTCATTTGCTGGAACAGGGTAAAAGCGTGGCCGTGCTGGAGGCGCATCGCACTGGCCATGGCGGTTCGGGGCGCAACGTGGGGCTGGTCAACGCCGGGTTGTGGATCCCGCCGGACGAGATCGAAGCCGGTTTCGGCGAGGCGGTGGGCAGCCAGCTCAACCGCATGCTGGGCGCGGCACCCTCGCTGGTGTTCAGCCTGATAGACAAATACAACATCGATTGCCAATTGCGCCGTGAAGGCACCTTGCACATGGCGCACAACGCCCGTGGCGAGGCGGACCTGCGCAGTCGTGAAGAACAATGGAAGCGTCGTGGCGCACCAGTGGAACTGCTCACCGGCCAGGCCTGCGAGCAGGCTACCGGTACCAAAAAGATTGCCGCCGCCTTGCTGGACCGGCGTGCCGGCACCCTGAACCCGATGGCTTACACCAGCGGCCTTGCCAATGCTGCCGTCGGGCTGGGCGGGCAGTTGTTCGATCATTCACCGGTTACTCAACTTGAGCGCCAAGGTGCGCACTGGTCGGTGCAGACCGCCCAGGGCTCAGTGCAGGCTGCACAGGTGGTCATCGCCTCCAACGCCTACACAGAAGGCGAATGGACCGAGCTGCGGCGCAACTTTTTCCCCGGTTACTACTACCAGGTCGCATCAGCCCCGCTGACAGACGAAGCCGCCCAACAGATTTTGCCCGGCGGCCAAGGCTCCTGGGATACGCGCCAGGTGCTGAGCAGCATCCGCCGCGACGCTGACGGTCGCTTGCTACTCGGCAGCCTGGGCAACGGCAACCAGAAACCTACCTGGTTCCTCAAGGCGTGGGCTGATCGGGTGCAGCAGCATTACTTCCCGTACCTCAAATCGGTGCAGTGGGAGTACACCTGGACCGGCTGCATCGCCTTCACCCCGGACCACTTGATGCGTCTGTTCGAGCCCGCTCCGGGCCTTGTGGCCGTAACGGGCTATAACGGTCGTGGCGTGACCACCGGCAGCGTGGTCGGCAAGGCGTTTGCCGACTACTTGTGTCACCAGAATCCCCAGGCTTTACCAATTCCCTTCGCGCCCATGCAACCGCTGTCCGGGGTAGGGCTGCGTAGCTGTCTGTATGAAGCAGGATTTTCGCTGTATCACGCCGGCCAATGCCTCAGGATCGTGATCTGATCAGCGAAATACCGCTCAAAAGCCTGCATTTTCTTAGCAGGCTACTAATCTGTATTGGTGCAAGTCGTAGCAATCACGCACTGTAAATGTGCAGTTCCGTTACGCAGGTTGTTACAGCTGTAGGAACTGTCGTTTATAGCTCTGGTTGCAGGTGCGACCCGTCGAGGTTGTACTTTTTCGGTCCATCGGTTGCACCTCTGGGCGCTAGAGGGTTGCACGTCCTGGCGAACGGAGCCGAAACGCCTGCAATAACAATGACACCGTGTCTTTTTGAAGAATAAAAACCTAATGGCACGCGCTTTGCTCTGGGCTTTCAGTGAAAAGTTTGAACGCAAGTTGTCGTGCCAAAAATCAAAAATATCGGAGCACCACTCATGTCCCAGACGTTTTACAAGAAAGGTTTTCTGGCCCTCGCCGTTGCAGCGGCGCTGGGTGTTTCTACGTTTGTTCAAGCTGATGTGAAGATTGGCGTGGCGGGCCCGATGACGGGTGCCAACGCGGCTTTTGGTGAGCAGTACATGAAGGGTGCCCAGGCGGCAGCCGATGTGATCAACAAGGCCGGTGGCATCAACGGCGAGAAAATCGTGCTGGTGGCTGGCGACGACGCTTGCGAACCCAAGCAAGCCGTGGCCGTGGCCAACCGCCTGGCGGACCAGGACAAGGTGATCGGCGTGGTCGGCCACTTCTGTTCCTCCAACACCATCCCGGCGTCCGAGGTGTACGACGAAGCGGGCATCATCGCAATCACCCCTGGCTCCACCAACCCACAGGTGACTGAACGCGGCCTGGGCGCCATGTTCCGTATGTGCGGGCGTGACGACCAGCAAGGCATCGTGGCCGGCGACTACATCGTCGATGTGCTCAAGGGCAAGAAGGTCGCGGTCATCAACGACAAGGACACCTACGGCAAAGGCCTGGCCGACGCCACCGCTGCCCAGTTGACCAAGCGCGGCGTCAAGCCGGTGCTGGAAGAAGGCCTGACCCGTGGCGAGAAAGACTTCAGCGCCCTGGTCACCAAGATCCGCTCCACCGGTGCCGACGTCGTGTACTTCGGCGGCCTGCACCCGGAAGCCGGTCCACTGGTTCGCCAGATCCGTGAAGCGGGTCTGAAAGACGTGAAGTTCATGTCCGATGACGGCGTGGTCACCGACGAACTGGTTGCTACCGCGGGCGGTAAGCAATATGTCGACGGCGTGTACATGACCTTCGGCGCCGACCCGCGCCTGCTGCCGGACAGCAAGGCCGTAGTGGAAGAGTTCCGCAAAAACGGCACCGAGCCCGAAGGCTACACCCTGTACGCCTATGCGTCGGTCCAGGCCCTGGCCGCCGGCTTCAACGGCGCCAAGTCCAACAAGGGCGAAGACGCCGCCAAGTGGCTCAAGGCTCACCCGGTGAAAACCGTCATGGGCGAAAAAGCCTGGGACTCCAAGGGCGACCTGAAAGTCTCCGACTACGTGGTTTACCAGTGGGATAAAGACGGCAAATACCACCAGCTGGAAAAACAGAAGTAATCCAGAACACCACAGCTCCAATGTGGGAGGGGGCTTGCCCCCTCCCACAGGAGATCGTGTTGTTATCAATATCTGTCTTTTCCTCCAGAAGCGCCGCGCACCTCCCGGTGTGCAGGTGCTCACCGCGTGAGATTGCGTTATGGATGGTATTTTCCTGCAGCAACTGGTCAACGGCCTGACCCTCGGGTCGGTCTATGGCCTGATCGCCATCGGCTACACAATGGTCTATGGCATCATTGGCATGATCAACTTCGCCCACGGCGAGGTTTATATGATTTCCGCTTACCTCGCGGCGATCAGTCTGGCACTGCTGGCTTACTTCGGCATCGAATCCTTCCCGCTGCTCATTCTCGGCACCTTGATCTTCACCGTGGTCGTCACTGGCGTGTACGGTTGGGTCATCGAGCGTGTCGCCTACAAACCGCTGCGCAACTCCACCCGACTGGCACCGCTGATCAGCGCCATCGGCATCTCCCTGATCCTGCAGAACTATGCGCAGATCGCTCAGGGCGCCAAGCAACAAGGCATTCCCACCCTGCTGGCAGGCGCCTGGCGCGTCGATTTCGGCACAGGGTTCGTCCAGCTCACCTACACCAAGGTCTTCATCCTCGTGGCGGCGTTCGCCGGCATGGCGTTGCTCACCTACGTGATCAAGTACACCAAGCTCGGCCGCATGTGCCGCGCCACCCAGCAAGACCGCAAGATGGCGTCGATCCTCGGCATCAACACCGACCGGGTGATCTCCTACGTGTTCGTCATCGGCGCCGCCATGGCGGCATTGGCCGGCGTGCTCATCACCCTCAACTACGGCACCTTCGACTTCTATGCCGGCTTCATCATCGGCATCAAGGCGTTCACCGCGGCGGTACTCGGCGGCATCGGCTCCCTGCCTGGGGCGATGCTGGGCGGGATCATCCTCGGTATCTCCGAGTCGCTGTTCTCGGGGTTGATCAACTCTGACTACAAAGACGTGTTCAGTTTCTCCCTGCTGGTGGTGATTCTGATTTTCCGTCCCCAGGGCCTGCTTGGTCGCCCACTCGTGGCGAAGGTGTAAACATGTCTGCTGCCAAATCAATCGATATCAAGAAAAGTGTGGTCGATACGATCCTTGCCGGGCTGATTTCGCTGATCGTGTTCGGTCCGATCGTCGGCGTGGTACTCGACGGCTACAGCTTCAACCTGGAACCGGCCCGCGTGGGCCTGCTGGTGGCCATCGTGATGGTCGGCCGCTTTGCCATGAGCCTGTTCCTGCAAACCCCCAAGGGCCTGAAGATCCTGCAGGGCTTCGAGAGCAGTGGTTCCGGGGTGCACGTGCTGCCACCGGACTACAAATCGCGGCTGCGCTGGATCATCCCGGCGCTGATCGTGATCGCCATCGTGTTCCCGATCTTCGCCAACAAGTACCTGTTGACCGTGGTGATCCTCGGGCTGATCTACGTGTTGCTGGGCCTCGGCCTCAATATCGTGGTGGGCCTGGCCGGCCTGCTCGACCTGGGTTACGTGGCGTTCTACGCCATCGGCGCCTATGGCCTGGCATTGGGTTATCAATACCTCGGCCTGGGCTTCTGGACCGTGCTGCCACTGGCGGCCATCGCCGCGGCGCTGGCGGGGTGCATACTCGGGTTCCCGGTGTTGCGAATGCACGGTGACTATTTGGCCATCGTGACCCTGGGCTTCGGTGAAATCATCCGGTTGGTGCTCAATAACTGGCTGTCGTTTACCGGCGGCCCGAATGGCATGCCGGTGCCTTCGCCGACCTTCCTCGGCCTCGAGTTCGGCAAGCGCGCGAAGGATGGCGGGGTTCCCTTCCATGAGTTCTTCGGCATCGACTACAACCCCAACATCAAATTCCTGTTCATCTACATCGTGCTGTTCCTGGTGGTGCTGGCCGTGCTGTACATCAAGCACCGCCTGACCCGCATGCCGGTCGGCCGCGCCTGGGAAGCCCTGCGCGAAGATGAAATCGCCTGCCGTTCCATGGGCCTGAACCATGTGCTGGTCAAGCTCTCGGCGTTCACTATCGGTGCATCGACGGCCGGTTTGGCCGGGGTGTTCTTTGCCAGCTACCAAGGCTTCGTCAACCCGTCGTCGTTCACCTTCTTCGAGTCGGCGCTGATCCTGGCCATCGTGGTGTTGGGAGGCATGGGGTCGACGGTGGGCGTGGTGATCGCGGCCTTTGTATTGACCGTTGCACCTGAGTTGCTGCGCAGCTTCTCCGAATACCGCGTGCTGCTGTTTGGCGTGTTGATGGTGGTGATGATGATCTGGCGACCGCGAGGCCTGATCCGCATCAGCCGTACCGGTGTGACACCACGCAAGGGGGTAGCGCCATGAGCAAGGAAGTCGTGCTCTGCGTGGAGCATTTGATGATGCACTTCGGTGGCATCAAGGCCTTGAGCGATGTGAGCCTCAAGGTCGAACGCAATTCGATCTTCGCCCTGATCGGGCCCAACGGCGCAGGCAAGACCACGGTGTTCAACTGCCTCACCGGTTTCTACAAGGCCAGCGGCGGCAAGATCGAACTGAACATACGTGGCAAGCAGACCAATGTGATCCAGTTGCTCGGCGAACGGTTCCAGCCGACCGACTTCGTGTCACCGAAAAGCTTCCTCAGTCGCCTGTACTACAAGATGTTCGGCGGAACGCATCTGGTGAACCGTGCGGGTCTGGCGCGGACGTTCCAGAACATCCGCCTGTTCAAGGAAATGTCGGTACTGGAAAACCTGCTGGTGGCCCAGCACATGTGGGTCAACCGCAATATGCTGGCAGGTATCCTCAACACCAAGGGCTACCGCAAGGCTGAAAGCGACGCCCTCGACCACGCCTTCTACTGGCTGGAAGTGGTGGACCTGGTGGACTGCGCCAACCGCCTGGCCGGTGAACTCTCCTACGGCCAGCAGCGCCGCCTGGAAATCGCCCGCGCCATGTGCACCCGGCCGCAGATCATCTGCCTGGACGAACCCGCTGCGGGCCTCAACCCCCAGGAAACCGAAGCCCTCAGCGCGATGATTCGCCTGTTGCGCGACGAACACGACCTCACGGTGGTGCTGATCGAACACGACATGGGCATGGTGATGAGTATTTCCGACCACATCGTGGTGCTGGACCACGGCAACGTGATCGCCGAGGGCGGGCCGGACGCGATCCGCAACGACCCGAAAGTGATTGCCGCCTACCTGGGCGCTGACGAAGAGGAGCTGGTATGAGTGCACCTATCCTCGAAATGAAGGACCTGGACGTGTATTACGGCCCGATCCAGGCCCTGAAGAAAGTCTCGCTGCACATCAACGAAGGCGAAACCGTCAGCCTGATCGGCTCCAACGGCGCGGGCAAGTCCACGCTGCTGATGTCGATCTTCGGCCAGCCACGGGCCGAGTCGGGACAGATCCTCTACAACGGCGTCGACATTACCCACAAGTCGTCCCACTACATCGCCTCCAACGGCATTGCGCAGTCGCCGGAAGGGCGGCGGGTGTTCCCCGACATGACCGTCGAGGAAAACCTGCTGATGGGCACCATCCCGATTGGCGACAAGTATGCCTTTGATGACATGCAGCGCATGTTCGAGCTGTTCCCACGGCTCAAGGAACGGCGTACCCAGCGTGCCATGACCATGTCCGGTGGCGAGCAGCAGATGCTCGCCATTGCCCGGGCACTGATGAGCCGTCCGAAGTTGTTGCTGCTGGACGAGCCGAGCCTGGGCCTGGCGCCGATCGTGGTGAAGCAGATCTTCTCGACCCTGCGCGAGCTGGCGGCCACCGGGATGACCATCTTCCTGGTGGAGCAGAACGCCAACCATGCACTGCGCTTGTCGGACAGGGCGTATGTGATGGTCAATGGCGAGATCCGCCTGACCGGCACTGGCAAGGAATTGCTGGTGAACGAGGAAGTGCGCAACGCCTACCTCGGCGGTCACTGATCTAAATAACGACGCGGTCCCCCTGTGGGAGGGGGCTTGCCCCCGATAGCGGTGGATCAGCAGTACATCTGTCGACTGACATACCGCCATCGGGGGCAAGCCCCCTCCCACATTAAGCAGATCCACATGTTTTTTTGTGGTGTGAAGAGGGTTGCCACCAAATTGTGGAAAACAAATCCAGCCCCCCTCCAAAGCGCGACATATAGCCGCCGCAAATCCCTGTTTTGTCACAGTTTTGACTTGTCCCCATTCGCTGTGGAACCGGCTGTGGGTAACGTGGGAGTAGCTGGCTGAAAGCCAACAAACACGCGGCCTGTAGCGCGGTGATTGTTTTTTGATCAGCGGGTTTTTGAGGGCCGCCCGAGCCCGTTGTCAACCTGTTTAAAGACACAGGTATATAACTGGAATATGTCCCGGCAGCCTGTGGATAAGTCTGTGACTAAACTCTGGAAAGACCGCCGCAGAGGCCGGAATGACTGGCCTGGAGCCATCGTTCTGGTTTGCCGTTCGTGAAAGGGCCTACATACGCACCGGCCAAGGTCAAGCAAAAAACTTTCTAAAAGCGCCTGGAACCCTTGTGTATAGAGGCCTGAGGCATTTTGCACTTGCCCCCAAAGACTGTGGGCGCAGTTGTGGATAACCTGCGCGCATATGGCTGTAAGCCACGGCCTGTAAGGCTTTGCGTTCAGTGGTTAAAAAGTGATCAGGCATGTGTCAACTTGTGTGCCCAGTAGTTGCCGCCATCGCGGCGTACGGGCATTCTGCTGGCTGTTTTTTTCCCGATGCCCGCAAGGAGAACACCATGTCCGACACGCTGTTTATTACTGGCGCAACCTCAGGTTTCGGCGAAGCCTGTGCTCGTCGTTTTGCCGAAGCCGGCTGGAAACTGGTGCTCACCGGCCGTCGCGCCGACCGCCTGAATGCGTTGGTCGAAGAGCTTTCCAAGCAGACCGAAGTGCATGGCCTGGTCGTGGACGTGCGTGACCGCAAGGGCATGGAAGACGCCATCGCCAACCTGCCGCCGTCGTTTGCCACGCTGCGCGGGCTGATCAACAACGCTGGCCTGGCCGTGGGCACCGACCCAGCGCCCAAGTGCAATCTCGACGATTGGGAAACCATGGTCGACACCAACATCAAGGGCCTGCTCACCACCACCAGCCTGCTGCTGCCGCGCCTGATCGCCCATGGCCGTGGTGCGGGCATCATCAACCTCGGCTCCATCGCCGGCAGCTACCCGTACCCGGGCAGCCATGTGTACGGCGGCTCCAAGGCGTTCGTGAAGCAGTTCTCGCTGAACCTGCGTTGCGACCTGCAAGGTACCGGCGTGCGCGTGACCAACATCGAGCCGGGCTTGTGCGAGAGCGAGTTCTCGCTGGTGCGCTTTGGCGGCGACCAGGCGCGGTATGACGCGACCTACGCGGGCGCCGAGCCGATCCAGCCGCAGGACATTGCTGACACGATTTTCTGGGTGATGAACACACCGGCGCATGTGAACATCAACCGCCTGGAGCTGATGCCGGTGAGCCAGACCTGGGCGGGGTTTGCGATTGAGCGTGGGGCCAAGTAAGGCTTAAAAACGAGTCGCTGCCATCGGGGGCAAGCCCCCTCCCACCTTCGACCGCATTCACATGCTGAAACTCGGTCAAGTGTGGGAGGGGCGGTGCGACGATTCGACTTGCCCCCGATGGCGTCAGATCGGCCAAAACAGGCCATAAGGTACACTCACCTCCTGAAAACCCCTCCGCACTCTGCGGATTCAAGGTTTTGACGGGAGGAAATGTGAGTAACCGAGGTGAGCAGGCACTGCTCAAACAATCGACCATCCTGATGTTCGCCGTAGCGATCGCCGGGATTGTCACGGGTGTGGTATCCGGCGCCCAGTCCATTCTGTTCGACGGCTTTTTCTCGCTGATCGCCACCGCCATCAAGGTGTTGATGCTGATCACGGCCAAGCTGATCGCCAAGAAAAGCAACGAGCGTTTCCAGTTCGGCTACTGGCACCTGGAGCCCATGGTGCTGCTGATCGAAGGCAGCTTCCTGTTGCTGATCGCCATCTACGCGTTCCTCAACGGTGTGTTCGGCATTATCAATGGCGGGCGTGAGATCGAGCTGGGGCTGGTGATCATCTATGCGGCGGTGTTTACCGTCGTCGAGTTCGCCTATTTTTTCTACGTGCGCTACCGCAATCGAACGCTGAAATCATCGCTGATCCAGTTCGACAACATCAGTTGGCTGGTGGACGCGATGCTCTCGGTGGGCCTGCTGATCAGCTTTCTGGCGGCCCTGTTGCTCAAGTCCCAGGGCTATGGCGAGTGGGCGGTGTATGTCGACCCGTTGATCCTGATCCTGCTGGCCCTGAGCATGCTGGCGCCGGCATTCAAGATTTTGCGCCCGGCTCTGCGCGAGGTGCTGGGGATTGCGCCGGACCACCTGGACGACAAGGTGCGCGAGGTCATGGACGCGGCCCGGGCCAAACATGGTTTCGATGACTACGTGTCCTACGTGCAAAAGCATGGGCGCGCACGGTTTATAGAGATTCATGTGGTGTTGCCGGCGGATTACCCGGTGGATAACGTCGCGACCCTGGACGGGCTGCGCGAAGAGATATCCACAGGGCTTGGCACGCCGGATGCGGCGCGCTGGCTGACGATCAGCTTTACCGGAGATCGCAAGTGGATTGCATAAGGCCCTGGTAACAGGTCGCCAGGTGGTACGGCGTGGTCGACGGCATATCCCGTCGGCTCACCGCGCCCTGGGCATCCAGGCATTCATGCCAGCCTTTTGCATGCAGGAAGTGTTGTTGCAGCGCCAGCAACTGGCGCTGCAACCGCGCTTCGCTGTCCGGTCGCAAGGTCAGTGCCCGCAGGTACTCGGCCTGGGCCCAGATGCGTTGGGTGCCGTCGCGCACCGTGCCATCCAACGCCAACATGCCGCTGACGGCGCCGCTCGCGTTATCCACACCCTTTTCTTCGGCGTAGGCAAACGCCCGTGTCAGGGAGGCGTGCAACGGCGTACCGCGCAGTAACTCAGACGACTCCAGCAAGAAAAACCATTCGAACTGGTGCCCCGGCTCAAACCAGTTATCCACAGCACCCAGCGGTTTTTCCATCATCACGCCGTGGTGGCGGTCGATGAAGCGTTGCTGCAGGGCGTTGGCCAGGTCCAGCAGCGCGTCTTGGGTGATGGCATCTTCGCGCACGGCCAGCGTGGCGAGGAAGCCTTCGGCGAGGTGCATCAACGGGTTTTGCAGGGGGCCGGACTTGAGGGACGCCCAATTGCGCTCCAGCACCGCTTCGTACAGGCCGTCGCCTGTGGAAAACCGTTCGGCGGCCACGGCCAGGGCGGCATTGAGCACCGATTCCACCAGCGGCTCGCGCACCTTGGCCCAGTAATGGGCGCAGGCGAAGATGATGAAGGCGTGGGTGTACAGATCTTTGCGCTTGTCCAGCGGTCGGCCGGCGGGGTCGATGCTGTAGAACCAGCCGCCGTGTTCGGCGTCGTGGAAGTGCCGTTGCAGCGAGCGGAACAACGCCGCCGCACGTTCTTCGGCAAAGGCCGCGCCGGGCTCGCCGATCAGGCTGGCGAACAGGTACAACTGCCGGGCGCAGGCCATGGCGCGGTAGCGTTGCGGGGGTAATGGCCGGTGGTCGGCGTCCAGTGCCTCATACGGCAATGCCAGTTCGGCATTCCAGCCCGGGCCTTGCCAGAGCGGCACGATCAGGCTGTGGAAGTGCGTGAGCACGGTGTTCAAGGAGGGTTGGGAAGCGCTGGGCATTGGCTGGCGTCGTCACGGCAGGGGTGTAGGCGCGCATGGTAGCAGGCTTGGGTTCCGTGGTGTCTGGTCTAGCGCTATCGGGGCAGGCCCCCTCCCCAAAGGTGGGAGGGGGCTTGCCCCCGATGAGGCCGTCAAATACGCCGCAAATCAGCCTGCCAACAACCAGACCCCGGTCGCCGCCGAAGCCGCCCCGGCAACCCGTACCAGCGGCGCCGCCGCAGCCGGCAGCAAGCGCACCACAGCGTAACCGGCAGCATGCAGCACCGCCGTTGCACCGACAAAACCAGCCGCATACGCCCAGGGGCTGGACATGTCCGGCAGCTCCAAGCCATGGGCCACGCCATGGAACAGCGCGAACAAGGCTGTCGCCCCGACCGCCACGAACAGCGGCGGACGCACCGCCAGCGCGACCGCCAGACCCAGGGCCAGCACCGACGCGGCAATCCCGCTTTCCAGCGCCGGCAACTCCAGGCCTTCAAAACCCAGCACGCCGCCAATCAGCATGGTGCCCACGAAAGTGCACGGCAGTGCCCAGCGCGCGGCGCCTTTTTGTTGGGCGGCCCACAAGCCGACGGCGACCATGGCCAATAAGTGATCGATTCCGCTCAGGGGATGGCTGATGCCGGCCACCAGGCCGTTGTCGCCGTGGCCCGGGTGGGCGAAGGCCAGGGCAGGGGCCAGCAGCAGGGCGGCGGCGGTCAGCAGTTTCTTGAGGTTCATGGACAGGTTCCTTATGGGTTGATCAGGCGGCGGTCAGCAGGCCTTGGCGTTCGATGAAGGCGACGATGTCATCCAGGCCGACGCCGGTTTTCTGGTTGCTGAACACAAAGGGTTTACCGTTGCGCATGCGGGTGGTGTCGCTGTTCATCAGCTCCAGCGAGGCACCGACCAGCGGGGCCAGGTCGATCTTGTTGATCACCAGCAGGTCGGACTTGCAGATGCCCGGCCCACCCTTGCGTGGCAGCTTGTCGCCGGCGGACACGTCGATCACGTAGATGGTCAGGTCCGACAGTTCCGGGCTGAACGTAGCCGACAGGTTGTCGCCGCCGGATTCCACCAGGATCAGGTCCAGGCCGGGGAAGCGGCGATTGAGCTGGTCCACGGCCTCCAGGTTGATCGAGGCGTCTTCGCGGATCGCCGTATGCGGGCAGCCGCCGGTTTCCACGCCGATGATGCGTTCCGGCGCCAGGGCCTGGTTGCGCACCAGGAAGTCGGCGTCTTCGCGGGTGTAGATGTCGTTGGTGACCACCGCCAGGTTGTAGCGATCGCGCAGCGCCAGGCACAGGGCCAGGGTCAGGGCGGTCTTGCCGGAGCCCACCGGGCCGCCGATGCCGACGCGTAGAGGTTGTGCGTTCATGTGTGTTGTCTCCTAGGAACGGAACAGGCGGCTGTATTGGCGCTCGTGGGCCATGCACGCCAGGGACAGGCCAAACGCGGCGCTGCCGAGATGATCAGGGTCGATGTGGCTGGCGTCCTGCTGGGCTTGTTGCAACAGCGGCAGCAGTTCGCTGGTCAGGCGTTGGGCGGCTTGCTGGCCCAGCGGCAGGGTTTTCATCAGCACCGCCAATTGGTTTTCCAGCCAGCTCCACAGCCATGCGGCGAGGGCATCGGCGGGGGTGATGTGCCAGGCGCGGGCGGCCAGGGCCCAGCCCAGGGCGAGGTGAGGTTCGGTGCACTGTTGAAGAAAGGTGCGGGCCGCGTCGTCCAACTCGGGCAGGCCATTGAGCAGTTGTTGCAGGGAGTAGCCCATCTGCCGGCTTTCCTGATACAGCTCGCGTGTCTCACGGCTGGCGCGGTGTTCCTCACACAACTGTGCCAGGCGCGACCAATCCGCCGCCTGGGCGGCCTGGCAATGGGCGAGCAGCAACGGCGCCTCGAAACGCGCGAGGTTGAGCAGCAACTGGTCGCTGATCCAGCGGCGTGCACTGGCCGCATCGTTGACGCGACCGTTCTCGACGGCCATTTCCAGGCCTTGTGAATAGCTGTATCCGCCAATCGGCAATTGCGGACTGGCCAGACGCAGCAGCGCCCAGGCTGGGTTCATAGACGCACGCCGAACTGATGCAGCTTGGGCGGGTAATTGAAGTCTTCATCGCCATGGCGCGAATGATGATGGCCGCCGCCATAGGCACCATGCTCCGGTTGAAACGGCGCTTCGATGGTTTGCGTTTGCGCACCCAACTGTTCGAGCATGGCCTTGAGCACGTAGTCGTCGAGCAGGCGCAACCAGCCGTCACCTACTTGTAACGCGACGTGGCGATTGCCCAGGTGATAGGCCGCACGGGTCAGTTCGAATGCACTGCTGCAGGTCACGTGTAAGAGTTGTTCAGGCCGCGCGCACACGCGTACGACGCGTCCGTCTTCAGCCTGCAGGAATTCGCCATCGTGCAACGGAGGCTGGCCGCGCTCCAGAAAAAGGCCTACGTCTTCACCGTCGGCACTGAAACAGCGCAGGCGGCTTTTGCTGCGAGCTTCGAAGTTCAGCAGCAACTCGGCGGCCCAGAGGGCTTGGGGGGCGATTCGGCGGTGGATCACCAGCATCAGGAAGCTTCCAGCTATGAGCGATGCAACAGCTAGAGCAAGGGGCTTGCCAACCTCACTGGGGTGTAGGAAATGCCTGTAGGTGTGTGGGTGGCGCCACTAAATAGGGCGAAAAGACTCGGCTGGATTGCGCCAAAATGGTGCGAAGTGTTGCCTGTTGCACTGTGATGGGCGTTTTCAGATTTTCCCTACATGGTCAAAGGAATTGGCGTTCATCAGGTTACCTGCGAGATCTTTAGTCTGTGCGCCGTGTTTAATCCACTGCGACGTTCATCATGTTCAAATCACTTTGTTACCTGTTTATAGTCAGCCTGACTTTCATCCTGTCTTCGGCCTCTGCCAATCTGCAGCCTCATGCCTCTTTCTCCACTTCACTGAAAGAAGCATCCATCGATGACGTGATCGACCGCGCCCACGAACTGCTGGGCACGCCGTACAAATGGGGCGGCACCTCGGCGGACCAGGGCTTCGATTGCAGCAGTTTCCTGGTCTATCTGTTCAAGACCCAAGCCAATATCCAGCTACCCCGTACGACGGTCGCGATGCACCGCTCCACGGCCCCGACCATCAAGCGCAATGCGCTCAAGCCCGGGGATGCGGTGTTTTTCAAGGGCAACGGGCGCGGCCAGGTCAGCCATGTGGGCCTGTATATCGGCGAGGGCAAATTTATTCATTCGCCGCGTACCGGCAAGAGCATCCGCATCGATTCGTTGAGCAACAACTACTGGAACAGGAACTACACCACGGCCAAGCGCTTCCACTCAGCGGGATGATGGCGTTACTCGGTGCTGCCCAGGCCTTGCCAGTGTTTCAAACCGATAAAGATAAAGCGCAATTGCTGGGTGATTTTTGCCTGGGGCGTGAGGTGGTCAGGCAGGGCCTGGGCCGGCGGGTCGATGATATCGGGCAGGGTAGCGAATACACTTTTAACGATCAGGTCGGCCATCACGTGCAAACCTTCGGCATCCAGATGCTGCAGCTTGGGCATCAGCGTCAGGTCGGCTGCCAGGTCGCGGGTGATGTCTTCGCGCAAGGCGCCGATCGCTTGACGCACCGCCAGGCAGCCACCGTATTGTTCACGGGCCAGGAACAGGAATTGCGAACGGTTGGCCGAGACCACATCCAGAAAGATCCGCACGGAGGCATCGATAATGCCGCCCATCACGAACTCGTTGTGGCGCACCAGGCGGATCGTGGCGCGGAAGGTCTGGCCCACTTCGCTGACCAGGACGAGCCCAAGCTGGTCCATATCGGCAAAATGGCGGTAGAAACCGGTGGGCACGATGCCGGCCGTCTTCGCCACTTCGCGCAGGCTCAGGCTGCCAAACCCACGGCCACACTCCATCAGATGGCGGGCTGCGTCCATCAGGGCGAGGCGTGTCTGTTGCTTCTGTTCGGCGCGGGGCAGCATTGGCGAGCGGGCTTTGTCGGCAAGTACAGCGACGCACTCTAGCAAAACAGTTCTGTTGGCGTCGAACTTGGCAGGGGAAGGGCGTGACGCGATCTACAGGAAAGCAAAAGCCCGATCGACAGATCGGGCTTTTTTTTCGGCCACCACGGGGTTAGCTCTGTGCTTGATGCAGTTCTTGCAGACGGTCAGCACCGCCTTCGGCAATACCCTGGGTGTAGGCACGTTCATTGGCTTGTTCAGCACCACCTTCAACCAGGCCTTTCTGTTCAAGGCGATCACGGCCACCTTCGGCAACAGCATTGCGTTCCAGCAGGCGATCGGCGCCACCTTCAACCAGACCTTTCTGTTCCAGGCGGTTGCGACCGTTTTCGGTCAGGCCTTCGGTGTAGGCGCGTTTGTTGGCTTGTTCAGAGCCATTCTCAGCAACGGCGCCTTTGGCGTAGTCACGGTTCTCTTCTTCTTGCGAACCGCTGCGAGCGACGGTCTGGCTGAAATGAGCGGCGTCGGCTTTGACTTGTGGGGTGGCCTGTTCGGCGGCTGGCAGGGCAAAGGCACTGGAAGCCAGGATGGATAACAGGACGGTAGCGAGTACTTGGCGTTTCATGATGGGTTGCTCCTTGGGAGGGCGATAAAGTGGGTACAGGGCTAATGCTACTCTCGATAAGTCGATATAAAAGTTCATAAACACAATGGTAATAATCAACAGAATTGATTGTTCTGGTCAGAGGCTCTAGGACGGGCCTCTCAAGCACGCGGTTTTGCACCGGTGTGGGTATTTTCGACACGCGCATGGGTAACAATGGTGCGGTGGCGCAGGTGGAATCTGTCGAGTCGGTCAGGAAATGAGCTTTTTCCTGGCAAATCGGCGATTGGGTTAAACCCCGCTGCGGTTTGCCAGTCGTAGTCCTATAAGCTGTCCTTAAAGGCTGTCATCCGGCCAGTCGTATTCAGGAGTCCTGTGCAATGACGCGCACGCGTAAAATCGCCGCTTGGAGCTGCGCCAGCTTCGTTCTGTTAATCGCCATAGTGGTATTGGTCCTGGTGTTCTTTGATTGGAACCGCATCAAGCCCCCCCTCAATGCCAAGGTCTCCGAAGAATTGCATCGACCGTTTGCTATCAATGGCAACCTGGCGGTGGTGTGGGCGCGCGAACCCGATGAAGGCGGCTGGCGCGCCTGGGTGCCGTGGCCCCATGTGATTGCCGAAGACCTGACCCTGGGCAACCCCGACTGGTCGAAAAACCCGCAGATGGTCACCCTCAAGAAGGTGGAACTGCGCATTTCGCCCCTGGCGTTGCTGGTGCAGCGTGTAGTGATCCCGCGCATCGACCTCACTGAGCCCAGCGCGCAATTGCAGCGCCTGGCCGACGGTCGCGCCAACTGGACCTTCAAGTTCGACCCCAAGGACCCCAACGCCGAGCCCTCCAACTGGGTGGTGGATATCGGCGCCATCGGCTTCGACAAAGGCCACGTGACCCTTGACGACCAGACCCTCAAGACTCAACTGGATGTGATCATCGATCCGTTGGGCAAGCCCATTCCCTTCGGTGAAATCGTCGGCGACGCCGATGCCAGGAAGGCACTGGAAAAAGGCTCCGCGCCACAGGATTACGCGTTCGGCCTCAAGGTCAAAGGCCAGTACCACGGCCAGAAACTCGACGGCAGCGGCAAGATCGGCGGCCTGCTGGCCTTGCAGGACGCGGCCAAGCCGTTCCCTCTGCAAGCCCAGGTCAAGATTGCCGACACCAGCATCGCCCTGGCCGGCACCCTTACCGACCCACTGAATCTGGGCGCCCTCGACCTGCGCCTGAAACTCGCCGGTTCCAGCCTGGGCAACCTGTATCCGCTGACCGGCGTGACCCTGCCGGATTCACCGGCCTATTCCACCGATGGCCACCTGATCGCCAAGCTGCACGAGCCCACCGGTGCCTCGTTCAGCTATGAAAACTTCAACGGCAAGATTGGCAACAGCGACATCCACGGCAGCCTCGCCTACATCGCCAGCCAGCCACGGCCCAAGCTCAGTGGCACGCTGGTGTCCAACCAACTGCTGATGACCGACCTTGCGCCCCTGATCGGCGCCGACTCCAACGCCAAGCAAAAAGCCCGTGGTGGCGACAGCAAGCAACCGGCGACCAAAGTGTTGCCGGTGGAAGAATTCCGCACCGAGCGCTGGCGCGTGATGGATGCCGATGTGGAATTCACCGGCAAACGCATCGTGCACAGTGCCGATCTGCCGTTCACCGACCTCTATACCCACCTGGTACTCACTGATGGCGAACTGAGCCTGGAACCCCTGCGTTTTGGCGTGGCCGGCGGCAAGCTGGATGCGCAGATTCGCCTGAATGGCCGCACCACGCCGATGGAGGGTCGCGCCAAACTCACTGCGCGCAACTTCAAGCTCAAACAACTGTTCCCGACCTTCGAACCGATGAAGACCAGCTTCGGTGAACTCAATGGCGATGCCGATATTTCCGGGCGCGGCAACTCGGTGGCGGCACTGCTGGGCACCTCCAACGGTGACCTGAAGATGCTCATCAACGACGGCGCGATCAGCCGTGGCCTGATGGAAATCGCCGGGCTCAACGTGGGTAACTACGTGGTCGGCCGCCTGTTCGGCGATAAAGAAGTGAAGATCAACTGCGCCGCGGCGGACTTCGGCATCAAGACCGGCCTGGCGACTACACGTCTGTTCGTGTTCGATACCGAGAACGCTATCGTCTACATCGATGGCACGGCGAACATGGCCACGGAGCAATTGGATCTCACCATTACGCCGGAATCGAAAGGCTTCCGCCTGTTCTCCCTGCGTTCACCGCTGTATGTGAACGGGCCGTTCATCAAGCCGAATGCGGGTGTGAAGGCGATTCCGTTGGCACTGCGTGGCGCAGGCATGGTGGCGCTTGGGGTCATCGCCGGACCGGCTGCCGGGTTGCTGGCGCTGGTTGCCCCCAGTGGCGGGGAACCGAACGAGTGCGCGCCGCTGCTGCAACAGATGAAAGAAGGCAAGGCGCCAAAAACCGTGAAAGGCTAACTGCAAATGTGGGAGGGGGCTTGCCCCCGATGGCGGCATATCAGTCGATATCTCAATTGACTGATCCACCGCTATCGGGGGCAAGCCCCCTCCCACATGGGTATTGCGTTCTGCTGGGTTACAGGCTTTCGAGAATATCCGCCATGTCGTCGGCATGCTCTTCTTCCTGCGCGAGGATCTCTTCGAACAGGCGGCGGGTGGTTGGGTCCTTATCACCGATGTACTGGATGATTTCGCGGTAGCTGTCCACGGCAATCCGTTCGGCGACCAGGTCTTCGTAGACCATTTCCTTGAGGTTATTGCCCGCTACATATTGCGCATGGGAGTTCTTCGACAGCAGGTCCGGGTTGAACTCCGGCTCGCCGCCCAACTGCACGATGCGTTCGGCGAGTTTGTCGGCGTGTTCGGCTTCCTGGGTGGCGTGTTCGAGGAACTCTTGTGCAGCGACGGCGGCCTTGATGCCGCTGGCCATGAAGTAATGACGCTTGTAGCGCAACACGCAGACCAGCTCGGTGGCCAGCGACGCGTTGAGCAGGCGGATGATTTCTTCGCGGTCGGCGTCATAGCCCTCGGTCACGGCACCGTTTTCGACGTTCTGGCGGGCGCGGCTGCGCAGGGTCGCAACGTCAGTCAAGTTTGCTTCGGTCATCTCTATCTCCTGGGGCTAATCCGGTTTTGCGCCACGCTCTGCCGGCGTGATCGCTCCAAGTTGTGAGTCCTGGGAGGAGCAAAAAGTTTTATTGGATTTACCGGCAACGTCACAAGCCCGACTTGAGGTTGGGCTAGGCTGGATGGATAGGATTGAAAGGATGCCCGGTTCATGCCGCAGTCGTTGGCCACGCGTTACCCCCTGGTGTTGGTACCCGGCATGCTCGGTTTCGTGCGCCTGGGCTGGTTCCCGTACTGGTACGGCATCGTCCCGGCATTGCGGGCGGGCGGGGCGCAGGTGTTTCCCGTGCAGGTGGCGCCGCTGGATTCCAGCGAGGTGCGTGGCGAGCAACTGTTGCTGCAGATCGAACGCATTCGCCGTGAAACCGGTGCCGACAAGGTCAACTTGATCGGCCACAGCCAGGGCTCGCTCACTGCGCGGTATGCGGCGGCCAAGCGCCCTGAGTGGGTCGCCTCGGTGACCTCCGTGGCAGGCCCCAATCATGGCTCGGAGCTGGCGGACCATATCCACCTGCATTACCCCGCTGACGGCGTGAAGGGCCGAATCATGAGCGCGTTGTTTCACCTGGCCGCCTGGGTGATGGGCGTGCTGGAAACCGGCTATCGCGGGCCACGCTTCAAAGCGGACCTGCAGGCGTCCCATCACTCCCTGACCAGTGCCGGCGTGGCGTTGTTCAACCAGCAATACCCGCAGGGGTTGCCGCAGACCTGGGGCGGGCAGGGTGCTGAAGAGGTCAACGGCGTGCGCTATTACTCGTGGTCCGGCACCTTGCAGCCGGGCATCACCGACCGTGGTCGCAACCTGTTCGACGGCACGAACCGCAGTTGCCGTTTGTTCGCCCGCAGCTTCGTGCGGGAAAAGGGGCAGTGCGACGGCATGGTCGGCCGCTACAGCTCTCACTTGGGGTTGGTGATCGGCGATGACTACGCACTGGATCACTTCGATATCGTCAACCAGTCCCTGGGCCTGGTGGGCAAGGGCGCCGAGCCGATCCGGCTGTTTGTCGAGCATGCACGGCGCTTGAAGGCGGCCGGTGTCTAGCGCACCGGCGTGGTCCAGCGCTCCGACAAGATCACCCCGCCCAAGGTCAGCAGGCCGCCCACCAGGTGGTACGGCGCCAGTTCTTCTTTCAACACCACGGCGGCGATCAGCGCGGTGATCAACGGCAGCAGGTTGAAAAACAACGTGGTGCGGCTCGGGCCCAGGGTCTTCACCGAGTGCATCCACGCCAGCGGTGCCAGCATCGAAGCCAACAGGCATGCATACAACACCAGCGGAATGTTGGCCCAGCCCAGGCCGGCCTTGGCCGAGAACAGGAACAGCGGAAACAGCACCACCACCGCCACCAGCACCTGCAGATACAGCAGCACCAGCGGGGGCAGGCGCAGTTGCCATTTTTTCAGCAGGGTGCTGTAGACCGCATAGGCCAGGGTGGCGACCAGCATCATGCCGTCACCCAGGTTGACCCCATGTTGCAGCAGTGCGCCGAGGCTGCCGGCGGACACCACCACGACCACGCCGGCGAATGACAGCACCGCACCGGTCAGCGCACCGTAGGTCAGGCGTTGGCCGAGGCTGATGATCGCCGCCGCCAGCGCCATCAACGGCATCAGGGAGAGGATGATGCCCATGTTGGTCGCCGTGGTGAGCGACGCGGCGTAGTAGGCCAGGCTCTGGTACACCGCCATGCCCAGCACACCAAGGATGAACACTTTGCCCAGGTTCGGGCGGATCTGCGCCCAGTGGGCAATCACCGGCTTGAGCATGAATGGCGTAAACAGCAGTGCCGCCAGCAGCCAGCGATAGAAGCCAATCTCCGCCGGGAAGATCGAACCCACGGCCAGTTTGTTGACGACGGTGTTGCCGGCCCAGATAAAAATGGCCAGCAAGGGATAAGCGTATTGCATCGAAAGGAGCCCGGTGTATAGATGAGGCAGGATTATCCATTGTCTGGATCGAAGCCTATACTGCGATCCAGACAACCCACCGTTGTATCCAGACAACATGGCCAAGCACAACGTACGCCTCCAGGATTTCCCACAACTGCCGAGCCCGGTGTATTTCCGCTACTCGGATTTCGCCCCCGACACCGAGTGCACGCCGCACCAGCATTTCTGGGGTTCGCTGGATTACTCCGCCAGTGGCGTGATGCGCATGGAAGTGGCCGGCAGCCGCTTCATGTCACCGCCGCAGTACGCCGTGTGGGTGCCGCCGCATACCGAGCACAGTTCCTATAACGCCGAGGCAATCGTCTACCACTCGGTGGGGCTGGCCCCGGAACTCTGCGAGCAATTGCCCCGGCAGCCGTGCACCCTGGCCATCAGCGATATCCTCAAGGCCATTCTCAGTGACTTCGCCCAGCGCGATGTGAACATGCCGCAGACCGAGTCCGACGTCCGCCTGGCCCAGGTGCTGGTGGACCAACTCAAGCAGGCGCCGATCCACGAGTGCTTCCTGCCCTACGCCCGTCACCCAGGGCTGCTCGGCGTACTGGAAGGCATGCAGGCCGATCCCGGCGACAACCGGCCGCTGGCGCACTGGGCCGAACAGGTGCACGTGAGCGAGCGCACCCTGGCACGTCAGTTCATACGGGAGCTGGGCATGAGCTTCGGCGAATGGCGCCAGCGCCTGCGTTACCTGGCCGCCATCGAGGCCCTCGACAGCGAGCGCAGCGTGCAACATGTGGCGTTTGACCTGGGCTACAGCACCGCCTCGGCGTTTATCGCCATGTTCCAGCGCCAGGCGGGATGTACCCCCGAGCAGTACCGGCGTGCCCATATTCGTAGTCGGTGAAGATGTAACAGGCTTTGACTACACTGCTCGGTAGGCCGTGCCCGTCGGCGCGGTAACAGGGAGAAAACTCCATGAAGATGCTGCGTATTCCGCTGTTGATGATGGGCTTGCTGTTGTGTTCCCAAGGCTTTGCCGCCACCGCCCAGCAAAACAAAATGACCACCTGCAACGCCGAAGCCACCACCAAGACGCTCAAGGGCGACGAGCGCAAGGCGTTCATGAAGACCTGCCTGTCCGCTCCGGCGGCCAATGATGCCAAGACCCTGACACCGCAGCAGCAGAAGATGAAGGATTGCAATGCGTCGGCGAAAACCAAGGCGCTGACCGGCGATGCGCGTAAAACCTTTATGAGCACCTGTCTCAAAGGCTGATCGCTCTTTCGCGAACGCCGCAGATCAACGGTGGGAGCCGGGCTTGCCCGCGATACAGGCGCCTTGCTCTGTCTGCTACACCGCGGCGAGGCCATCGCGGGCAAGCCCGGCTCCCACACTTGATCGCATTCACAACCGACCCACTCGCTTGATTCCCTCAAGGCTGGCAGACTGCCCATCCTTTAACGCCGTTCGTTTTGAGGCTGTATGCCAACGTTTTCTCAGCGTCACGTGCTATTGCTGGCCAGCTACATCATCATTTTTGGCGGGTTGCTGCTGGTGCTGCCGCTCAAATTGCTGCCCAGCCTGCTGGCCGGCCTGTTGGTCTATGAACTGGTCAACATGCTCACCCCTCAACTGCAACGGCTGATCGAAGGTCGGCGCGCGCGCTGGCTGGCAGTAGCGTTGCTGGGCACCCTGATCGTCAGCGTGCTGGCGCTGATCTTTGCCGGCGCCATCAGCTTCCTGCTCCACGAAGCGGAAAACCCCGGGGCGTCCCTCGATAAATTCATGGGTGTGGTCGACCGCGCGCGCGGCCAGTTGCCGCCGTTCCTCGACGCCTACCTGCCCGCCAGCGCTGCCGAGTTCCGTGTGGCCATCGGTGACTGGCTGAGCAAGCACCTCAGCGAACTGCAACTGGTGGGCAAAGACGCCGCCCACATGTTCGTCACCTTGCTGATCGGCATGGTGCTCGGCGCGATCATCGCCCTGCAGCGCGTGCCCGACCTGACCAAACGCAAACCCCTGGCCGCTGCGCTGTTCGACCGCCTGCACTTGCTGGTCCAGGCGTTTCGCAACATTGTCTTCGCCCAGATCAAGATCGCCGCGCTCAACACCGCCTTCACCGCCGTGTTCCTCGCCGTGGTACTGCCGCTGTGTGGCATCCACCTACCGCTGACCAAGACCCTGATCGTGCTGACCTTCCTGCTCGGCCTGCTGCCGGTGATCGGCAACCTGATGTCCAACACCCTGATCACCATCGTCGCGCTGTCGCTGTCGATCTGGGTGGCGGTGGCGGCGTTGGGTTACCTGATCGTGATCCACAAGGTCGAGTACTTCCTCAACGCGCGGATCGTGGGCGGGCAGATCAGTGCCAAGTCGTGGGAGTTGCTGTTGGCGATGCTGGTGTTTGAGGCCGCGTTTGGCTTGCCGGGGGTGGTCGCAGGGCCGATTTACTACGCGTATTTGAAGAGTGAGCTGAAGCTCGGTGGGATGGTTTAGGCCTTGTATTAGCCGGTCTGGCCCATCGGGGGCAAGCCCCCTCCCACATTTTGATCTGTGAACACATTCAAAGGTGGGAGGGGGGCTTGCCCCCGATGGGCGCGACGCAGCGTTTCAGATAAAACTCAGCTGCCGTAGCGCTTGCTGGCCTCAATCGCCAAGCCGCTGCCAATACTGCCGAAGATATTGCCTTCCACATGCCGCGCATTCGGCAGCATCGCCGAAATGCTGTGGCGCAGTGCCGGAATGCCGCTGGAACCGCCGGTAAAGAACACCGTGTCCACCTGTGCCACGCTCACCGACGCATCGTTGAGCAACTGCGTGACGCTGTTGCGCACCCGCTCCAGCAAACCGTCGATGGCCGATTCAAATAGCGTCCGGCTCAGCTCCACGCTCAACCCTGGCTCAACCCGGTCCAGCAGCACGTGGCGGCTGTCGTCGTGGGTCAGCTGGATCTTGGTTTCTTCCACTTCCATGGCCAGCCAGTGCCCGGCGCGCTGTTCGATCAGCTTGAACAGGCGGTCGATGCCACCGGTGTCTTCGATGTCGTAGCGCATGCTGCCCAGGGCCAGCTGGGATTTTTGCGAGTACACCGAGTTGATGGTGTGCCAGGTGGCCAGGTTCATGTGGTGGCTGGTGGGCATGTAGGCGCCGCTTTTCATGCGGCTGCCGTAGCCGAACAGCGGCATCATGCCGTTCAGCGAGAGCTGTTTGTCGAAGTCGGTACCGCCGATGTGCACGCCGCCGGTGGCGAGGATGTCGCTCTGGCGGTTGTCGTTGTGGCGACGGTCCGGCGACAGGCGCACCAGGGAGAAGTCGGACGTACCGCCGCCGATGTCGACGATCAGCACCAATTCTTCTTTCTCGATGGTGGACTCGTAGTCAAACGCCGCCGCAATCGGCTCGTACTGGAACGAGATGTCCTTGAAGCCGATCTTGCGTGCCACGTCGACCAGGGTGTTCTCGGCTTCCTGGTCGGCCATCGGGTCGTCATCGACGAAAAACACCGGGCGACCCAGCACCACTTCTTCGAACTCGCGCCCGGCGTTGGCTTCGGCGCGGCTCTTGAGTTGGCCGATAAACAGCGCCAGCAGGTCGGTGAACGGCATTGCGGTGCCGAGCACGCTGGTATCGTGCTTGATCAGCTTGGAACCCAGCAGGCTCTTGAGCGAGCGCATCAGCCGGCCTTCGTAGTTTTCCAGGTATTCGTGCAGGGCCAGGCGACCGTACACCGGGCGGCGCTCCTCGAAGTTGAAGAACACCACCGACGGCAACGTGATCTTGTCGTCCTCCAGCGCGATGAGCGTCTCCTCGCCGGGGCGGATCCAGCCGACGGTGGAGTTGGACGTGCCAAAGTCGATGCCGCAGGCACGGGCTGGGGATGGGTTTTTCATGTCTATCGGGTTCCGGTTGAAAAACGGCCGCGCAGTGTATGCCAGTCGAAGGCGGATGCGTAGGCCGACTATCCGCTAAATCGTGCTTGAAAGTTGGGTATTCGCCCCCACATCTGATGCATACGGCAAGTGCCGATAACACTTTGACGCATCCCCAGGCCACATCACTCAACAAGTGCAATGCAGCGCACGTTGTGCCCCGGGCTGTGCGATCTCGATTAAGGATGGTGAACCGCCGATGGATTTCAAAGACTATTACAAGATATTGGGCGTAGAGCCGACGGCCGACGATAAGGAAATCAAGGCGGCCTATCGCAAGCTCGCACGCAAATATCACCCCGACGTGAGCAAGGAAAAAGACGCCGAAGCCAAGTTCAAGGACGCGTCCGAAGCCTATGAGGCGCTCAAGAGTGCCGACAAGCGCGCCGAATACGACGAGCTGCGCAAATACGGCCAGCATGGCCAACCGTTCCAGGGACCACCGGGTTGGCAGAGCCGCGGCGGTGGTGGCGGCGAGGATTTCTCGGACTTCTTCAGCTCGATCTTCGGCTCCCGTGGCGACGCCTTTGGTGGCGGCCAACGCCGTCCTGCCGGGCGTAAAGGCCAGGACGTGGAGATGCAGCTGTCGGTGTTCCTCGAGGAGACGCTGTCCACCGAATCCAAGCAGATCAGCTTCCAGGTGCCGCAGTACGACGCCTCGGGCCGGCATGTCAGCAACACCACCAAGAGCCTGAACGTGAAGATTCCCGCCGGCGTGACCGACGGCGAGCGCATCCGGCTCAAGGGCCAGGGCGCGCCGGGCATTGGCGGCGGGGCCAATGGCGACCTGTACCTGATCATCAAGTTCGCGCCACACCCCAGGTTTGAAGTGGATGGCGAAAACCTGATCATCAACCTGCCGCTGGCGCCGTGGGAATTGGCGCTGGGTACGGAAGTGGCGGTGCCGACGCTGACCGGCAAGATCAACCTCAAGGTCCCCGCCAACAGCCAGAACGGCCAGCGCATGCGTGCCAAGGGCCACGGCCTGCTGAACAAGGCCGGGCAACGTGGCTACCTGTTCGTGCAGCTCAAGGCCGTGATGCCCAAGTCGGACGATGAGGCGGTCAAGGCCTTGTGGCAGGAGCTGGCGCAAAAAGCGGCGTTCAACCCCCGCGAGCACTTCTGAGGGGCTGAACGCCAGGGCGGCCGTTATTGCGGGCGGCGCCCCGTCACACCCCGTGAGGGGCCGGGTTGCTGGTGATCGCCGCCGTGCGGCGTCAGCTCGGCCACCTCCCGGCGTGACAGCTCCAGCAGCTTGAGGTTACGTTCGGTGGCCTGCTCGATTTCCAGCCGGTTCAAGGCCTCGAGGTAGGCGTCATCAAAGTCTTCGTGTGCATCTTCCAGGGCGTTCTGCCGTGCGTCGGCATTGCGTTTGAGGGTGGCGAACTCATCGGCATACCGCTGCTTGAGGTAGTCCACCCAGTAGTCCCGGCTGATCAAGTCCTCGTAAAACACCTCACTGCGTTCCGCGTCGAGAATATTGTGGCGCGCGTTGGCCAGTTCAGTGCCAGTGATTGGCCGGCTGAACCGCATGTAGCGGGGTTGCCCAGGCAGCTCCAACTGGTCCGGCCACCCCCTGGCCAGGCCGATGCGGTACGACAAGCGCACTTCCGCCACGTCCGAGTGTGGAACCAGCGCCCTGTCGGCCTCGACTTCGGCTCTGCCCAGCCGGAACAACTGCCGGGACAGGTTCAACAGCGCTGCACCTCTTAGATCCAGCCGCGCCGCATCGACGTTGAGCAACGCGTTGTGCTCGTAGACCCTGACTTCCAGCCCGCTGAAAGTCAGGATGCGGCCATCGACGCAGGTGCCGTGGGTATGGGACATGGCGAACAACGCCTGGCGCAGTTCGGTGTTATCGGCGGCTGCTTCCAGCACGTTGCGCACCCGCTGCGACAGGTCGGCGCGAGCCGCGCCGAATTCCGTGGTGTCCTGCAACCGTTCGAGCAAGTGAAAAAACGCCTGGTGATCCGGTTCAGCCTGCAGTTGTGTCCAGATCTCCCGCAGCCTGCCTTGTTCAGGAAGGGGCAGGTCGTCTATCCAGGGCACCGGTTGTTCAGGTAGGGCGGGTTGCGCTGGGAGCTCTTCGTCGGGTTGTTCAGGGAAGATTTCATCGGGCTCTGGTGATGACGGGAGCCCATCGTCCAACATTGTCTGGATGTCCCGCCGTGACAGGCCCAGCGCCGAGTTGTGCCCTGTGCGGTCCATATACTCGATAAGCGCCGTCAGGCTGTCGTGGGACAGGGGGTTGTCTGAGATATCGGTGCCCTGCATCAAGGTGTCGTGGCTGCCATCCAGTGCTTCGGTCGGGATTGAACGGATGTCATTGGAACTCAGGTCGAGTGCGCGCAGATTACCGGCTTCCAATGTACCGGCCGGCCAATCCGTGAGGCGGTTACCGTTCAGGTTCAACACCTCGAGGGGCGAGCCAGGCTCGAGACTGAAAAACTCCATCAGGTTGTCGCTCAAGTCCAGCCGTTGCAGATGTGGCCAGTCATCCAGGTCGACCGCCAACTCATCGTCGATTCGGTTGTATGACAGATCCAACTCCCGCAACTCAGGCATTTCTGCGAGTGCCCTGGGCAAGCCCTGCAACTCATTGCCGGTCAGGCGCAATGTGCGCAGGTTGGAAAAGCCTGCGAGGAAACCGTTGGAGCCTTGTTGGGCGAACAGGAGGCCGCTCAGGTCCAAATGTTGCACATGGGTAAAGTCCGCCATTACCGTCGGCAGGTTGTCCAGTTGCAAGCCGTTGAAACTCAGGGTCTGGCCTGCCGCGTCTGCCGCCAGGCCCTGGCGCCAGCACGTGACGATACGTTGCGCGGCCTGGTTGCGGCGGCTAGCCAAGGTCCCGTCGCTGGCAGGGGAGCCCCGCGTGTACAGCCAGCCATTGAGCTGGCGTGTCAGGGTGTGCAGGGCCTCATTCCAAACGTCGATCAGAGCGTGCAAGTGCGCGTCACTGGCGCCGCCTGCGCGCAGGCGTGCCAGCCATTGCTGCAATGCCTGTTCGTTCATCGCGGGTTGCAAGCGCTGCAGGCGTTGCGGCAGCGGCAGGTCGGGTCCGACTGCGGGCAGGTCGAGCAGGTGGCGGGCCAATGAGCCGCCGCTTTCGGCCTCGGGGAAAACGTTGGCGGACGGTTCTTCATAGGCAAAACGTTCCAGGGCTCCGGCGGGCAGGCCCCGGGCGGTTTCGACCCGCTGTCGGGCCGTGGCCAGCGCGCGTTCGGAGGCCTGACTCAACGGTGTTCCGGCCACGTTGGTATTGAGCAGCAACTCGTCCCTGGCCAGGATAGCCTCTGGCAACACCGTAATGCGGGTGTTGCGCAGGTTCAGCGAGGTCAGTTGCGCCAAGTCCTCGATACCGGTCGGCACCTGCTGCAGGTTCGTTTCTCGCAGGTTCAGGGTGCGGAGCCGGGGCAAGTGATCGACTTCTAGCCTTGTCAGGGGGTTGCCTTGCAGCGAGAGGTGTTCCAGCGCGGGGAAGTCCTGGAGCTCGGAGGGAGCGGCGGCCAGGTCGCAATAATTCAGTTCGAGAGTGCGTACCTGAGTGAACGCCTGTATGAAATGACTGATCTGCTCCATGGGTGCACGCAGGTTCATCAGGCGCAAAGCGGTGGTCTGGGGGAAGCTGTTGGCCGGCAGATCGGGCAAGCTCGAGGGTCTTAAACCGCGTAGGTCTACCTCCAGAAATGAGTTCGGCCGCACGCGCAGCGGGTCAGCCGCCGCGACCACCCCGCGACTCCATTGCACCCTCAGGTAACCATCCATCCACCGTTGGTTCGCGTGTTCAACCTCGTGCGGAGAACGCAACCACTCGTTCAGTCGGCGGTCGATTTGACTGTACTGTTCGCTCAACGCCTCAATTGCTTCGAATCGGGCGCGATGACCTGCCCAGCGCTCGGTAAAACCGTTGATCAACACCTGCGAGTCCCCTGCCGGTGCCGTCAGGCGCGTCAGTTCTCCGACACAATAACTGCGCACCATTTCCTCAAGGTCGATCAGGTGATCCGCTCGGTTGCTCAGCCGGGTATAGAGCGCCCTGAAACCGTCGCGCGACAGTCCCGACCAGTTCAGCGAGAGGCCAGCCAGCAAGCGGTCGTGGCCTTCCAGCAGTTCGGCCGGAAAACTGTCGATGCTCGTGCCGCGCAGGTTCAGGCGCTCAAGCTGGGGCAGGTCCTGCACGCCAATCGGCCAGTCGGTCACCAGGAAGCCGGATATTTCCAACTGGCGTAGCCGCGTCAGGCGGCTGACATCCAGCCGGGGAAACACGCTGTTGCTGGCAATGCTCAGCTCCTCCAACTGGCTGAGCTCGCCCAGGGTGTTGGTGTTTTCGGCCGAGAGCGGTGAAAAGAGCCGCAACCTCGTCAGTCTTGACCAGTGTGTCAATGTCTCGAGTTGATTGATGCTCCGCGGGCCGGCGACGAAGATATGCAGGCGTTCCACGCTGGGGAACAAGCCAGGCAATTGCTCCAGCGGTTGGCCGTGGGTGACCAACACGCGCACATGGGAAAAATCCGCCGTCAACGGCGGCAATGGGGCGTCGCTGGTGAGTTCAAGTCGCGCGGCTGTCTGCACGTCATTGGCCAGTGGCGCACTTCGCCAACTGGTCCTGAGGTTTTCGGCGGTGGTACTGCGCAGCATGGCTTCCGGTGAAGTGGGCGGCGGCGTTGCCACCCACTGCGCCAATGTTGCCTCCAGGATTTCCCATTCACGCCCACGCGCCTGCAGCAGCCCGTAGATCTGTGCGTCGGTTTGCCCGGCGCGGCGTTGCTGGAGGATAAAGCCGTTGGCCTGCTCGTCGCTCAAGTCGGGGTACAGATCCTGCACACGCGTCACCAGGGACGGGTCCATGCCGGCACCACGACCGCTGGCGTAGTAGCCGGCCTGATTGACGCGAATACGTACCGGTGGCTTGAACCGCGTCGCCTCGCCACGGGCCTGGCCCAGCCACTGTGGTGCCAGGTGGCTGTGCTCGACCGCACTGCGAATGATGCTGTGCTGCAACTCGGCCTGCTGGCCCACATGGGGAACGCCCAACGCCTGGCGCGCTTCGTCGGGCAGGGCATGCAGCACCGACGCGTAGAAGTTGTCGCCATACCTGGGCAGGCTGTTGAGGGCTTCGCCATGCTCGTCGAACGCCTGGTAGACCGGACCTTTCTTGACCAGGAATTTGCGTTGCATCGCGTCCTGGTTGCCGATGGCGTCGATCAGTCGGCCACCCACGTGTTCATCGCGGATTTCCAGGCGCACCGCGTCCGACCAGCCAGTCAGTTTCTGCAATGCGTGCAGGGCCAGGCGCTTGCTGTCGGTGGTCGCTATGTGATCCGTGTACAGTCCGGCATAGGCGCGGGCCTGGCGCCCTTGTCGTGCATACCAGCGGCCTTCTTCGAGCAAGGCCAGCGGCACTTTGCCGGTGCTCTCCAGGCGCTCGAGGGCTTCGGCACTGGCGTGGGCAAGAATGTCTTGCGCTGCAGGCTTGCTCAACCCCGGACAGGCTTTTCGCAATTGCGTGATGCGCAGGTCAACGGGTTTGGGGCCTTCATAGAGACTGTCGAAAATCGCTGATCGACGGGTCTGCGCAAAGTCGGCGATCTGTTTTCTGAGCTCCACCGGCCTGGCCTCCCGCACCCGTGCCGCCTCACCGCCGAGCAGGCTGGTGATCTCGTCCTCGTCCAGGGCCGCCAGGATACGTGCCGGCAACTCGCTGCTCAGCACCTCGGCGCGGCTCATGCGGATGGGCGTCCTGGCACGGACACCGGTGTACAAGCGCTCGGCACCGTACTGCACGGACTTTCCCGTCAGACCCTGACCGTCAAAAACCTCCAGCACACGACCCGTCGGCCAGCGGGGCAACTCAGTGATCAGCGGCAGGATATACAGATAACGTTCATCCACTGCCGTGCCGGTCTGCACTTGGCTGATCACGTCTTCGACGCCCCTGTCGGCTTCAAACAGGCGCATGGCATCCGTCAACTCGGGCGGCGGCGGCTGGTTGTCCAGGTGGGCCTTGCGCAGGGTGTTATCGTTGACGCCGCTGACTTCGGCGATCTTCAACAGTTGCTCGTCGGAGTATTGCTCGGTCGCGTGGCCCAGCCGGCGCAGCAGGGTCAGCCGGTCCCAGGCCAGTGGACGTTCCAGGGTATGGCGCCAGGCCCCTTGCCCGTTGTGCCGTAGCAGAGGCTGATACGCATCGGGATCGCTGGGGTGCTGGAGGCGCCATTCGCCAGGTGTTGTACCTTGGCTGATTTCGTAGTGTTTACCGTCCTGGCGGATATAGGTTTTGCCGTTGACCGCATAGCGTCCCTGGGAATCGGGGCTGGCATCGGGTGGCAGCTTGACCGGCGTTTCATAGGGTTTCAGGTCGGCTTTCCACAAGCGGGTTTTTCCATTGGGCA